>CAMBDL010000026.1 GCA_945865365.1 Streptomyces griseus | reverse complement strand
AATTGACGGCGCAGGAAATGAGATTGATGGCGATCACATTCTGACTTTGTTAGCTCGTGGCTTTAAAGCTCGTGGCAAATTAAAAGCCAACACAGTTGTTGGCACAGTGATGAGCAATCTTGGTTTCATGCATGCAATGAAAGATGCAGGAATTGATGTTGTGATAACACCTGTTGGAGATCGCTACGTTCTTGAAAACATGATTGCCAATGATTATTCTCTGGGTGGAGAACAGTCAGGCCATGTGATTATGCGCGATCTGGCCAACACGGGCGATGGAGTTTTAACTGCATTGCAAATCATGCAAGAAGTTGTTCGTACTGGCAAAACCCTTCAAGAGCTCGCTGCAGCTATGGTGCGCTTCCCACAAGTTTTAATAAATGTTAAAGATGTTAAAAAAGAAAAGCTACAAGGATCAGTTGCAATCTCATCGGCAGTAAAGGCGGCTGAAGATCGACTTGGAGATAGTGGGCGAGTATTACTTCGAGCATCTGGTACAGAGGCGCTCGTGAGAGTGATGGTTGAGGCAGCCAGTGATAGCCTTGCCGAAGAAATTGCTCGACAACTTGCAGATATTGTAAAAAGCGAACTGGGGTAAGGATCTATGTGTGGAATTGTGGGTTACAGCGGACCACAATCTGCAGCTACGCCCCTGATTGAAGGTCTACGCAGACTTGAATACCGTGGTTATGACTCAGCAGGTATTGCTCTAGGCACTCCCGAGAAGTTATTTATAAAGAAAAAAGCTGGCAAGCTTACAAACCTTGAAAACTCTTTAGATTCATCACTTCCCACAGTTCACTCTGGAATCGGACATACCCGATGGGCAACTCATGGTGGGCCAACCGATGATAATGCACATCCACATGTAGATAACGAGGGCAAGCTCGCAGTTATCCATAATGGAATAATTGAGAACTACTCAGAGCTGCGTAATGAGCTTGAAACTCGAGGGCACAAGTTTTCATCTGAGACAGATACTGAATCAGTTGCACATTTACTGAGCGATCTTCGCAAGGAGCACCATGGAGATTTAGCGGCGGCGATGCGTGAGGCGGTAAAGGCACTTCGTGGTTCATTCACCCTAGTTGCAATTCACGCCGATGCCCCGGATATAGTTGTTGGCGTTCGCCGTAACTCTCCACTCGTTGTGGGTCTTGGCGTTGGCGAAAATTTTATGGCCTCTGATGTCGCCGCCTTTATCGACTACACCAAGCGCGCTGTAGAGCTTGGTCAGGATGAAGTAGTAACTATTACGCCGACAACGGTAGTAATCACTGATCTAAATGGCGTCTTAGTAAAACCCAAAGAGTATGAAATCTCATGGGATGCAACGGCTGCACAAAAAGGTGGCTTTACACACTTTATGCTTAAAGAGATCTTTGAGCAGCCTAAGGCCGTAGCAGATACCTTGATTGGCCGCTTAAGTGATAACAAGCAGATTATTTTAGATGAGTTACGAATGAGTGCCGATGAGATTCGATCGTTAAAAAAGATAACTGTTATCGCATGCGGAACCGCTTATCACGCAGGAATGGTCGCAAAGTATGCAATTGAAAAGTGGGCGAAGATTCCCGTAGAGGTTGAGATTGCAAGTGAGTTTCGATACAGAGACCCAATTATTGGCTCAGACACCTTAGTGATTGCGATATCCCAATCAGGTGAAACGATGGATACGTTGATGGCGCTTCGTCATGCAAAAGCGGCAGGTGCTCGCGTATTAGCGATCTGTAATACAAACTCTTCAACGATTCCACGTGAATCAGATGCCGTTCTCTATACCCATGCCGGCCCAGAAATCGCCGTGGCATCAACTAAGGCACTGCTGACTCAGATGATTGCCGTTTACTTAATTGGTCTGCATTTAGCTCAAGTAAATGGATCACTTAAAGATGAAGAAGTTGTAGAGCTCTACTCCGAACTTCTGGCACTTCCAGGCAAGATTGAACAGATTCTTGAAACCGTTGAACCATTACGCGAATTAACTCGTAGTTTTGCCGACAACAATATTGTCCTATTTCTCGGTAGAAATATTGGATATCCCGTTGCACTTGAAGGCGCCTTGAAGTTAAAAGAGCTTGCATATATTCACGCCGAAGGCTTCGCAGGTGGTGAGTTAAAGCATGGCCCCATCGCTTTGATTGATAAAGGAACACCCGTCATTGCAATTTTTCCTACCGGTCACGAATACGCCCTCGATGAAAAGATGCAGAGCAACATTCAAGAGGTAAAGGCTCGCGGGGCCCGTGTTATCGTAATTGCCCAAGAAGGCGCCCATGTTGAAGGCGCCGAACACATCATTCGAATCCCGGTAGCACCTGCACTCTTTCAGCCAGTTCTTGCAACGGTTCCACTGCAAGTCTTTGCCTATGAGATGGCGGTAGCACGGGGAAATGATGTAGATCAGCCAAGAAATTTGGCTAAATCAGTTACGGTCGAATAAATGCGCTCTTCTCAAATGTTTCGCGCCCTTCGCTGGTCATCACTCTTATTCCTTGGTTTTCTTATCGTTACTCAGCAGGTTTTGAGTAATGGCCCACTCGTTAACTTCGATAATGATGTTAATCGCACCCACCGCCCGCGCTTTGATGGGTTTTCTGGTTTTCTTTTAAGACGCCTTGATGACCTAGGTCTGCGCTGGTTGACTGCAACAGTTTTACTCCTTGCCGCTGCCTACATCGCCTATAAATTTAAAACATGGAGGCCACTAAATTTGGCAGTTCTTTCGCTACTTGCGCTCAACTTAGTTGTGGGGATTTTTAAACTCTTCTTAGGTCGCACAAAGCCCCGTGATGGTATCGATTTAATACATGCCGGTGGAATGTCATATCCAAGTGGCCATGCATCGAATGCAGTTCTTTCATGGGGAATTTTGGCCTACTTGATTTATAGATATGCAAAGGTTGATAGATATCAGGGCCGCCTTGCTAGTGCAGGGGTTGTAACAATTTCATTAACTGTTTGTATCGTCTCCCTGATTCGTCACACACATTGGTTTACCGATTTGCTAGGCGGCCTCTTTATCGGCAGCGCTTTATTGGTCGCGGTCATCGCAGTTGATCGCTACGTTCCCTCTAAGAGCCAACTGCACTAGACTCAACGCCATGATTGATGGAATCGGCATTGATGTCGTCGATATCGAGCGCTTCACATCCTCACTTGAGCGAACACCTGGTTTACTTGAAAAACTCTTCACCCCCTCAGAGCGCACAAAGCCAGTTGCATCATTGGCAGCACGCTTTGCGGCAAAAGAAGCGCTGGCTAAAGCTTTGAGTGCAGGCAAGGGTCTTAGCTGGCATGAGGCTGAAGTTGTTAATTTGGAGAGCGGAAAGCCAGTATTTATCTTTCGCGGTGAAATCGCTGATTTAGTAGATGGCGCAGATGTTCACTTATCTCTCTCCCACGATGCTGGAATCGCATCGGCGATGGTCATAGTGGAGCGGTGATAATGGAACACCGTGCCGAAGCCAGAATTGATCTTGCGGCGATCGCTGCAAATATTTCATACCTAAAAACAGTCAGCGGCGTGGATCTATTGGCTGTAGTAAAAGCCGATGCCTATGGTCATGGATTAATCGAGGTTGGTTTAGCAGTGGAAAAAAGCGGTGCTGACTGGTTAGGCGTTGCCTTACTAGAAGAGGCGATTGCACTGCGCACGCATGGAGTTCGTATTCCAATTCTTGCCTGGCTTGTACCACCAGGTTCAGATTTTAGAGCTGCACATAATCATGATATTGATATTGCAGTCTCATCTATCGCCGCCTTTAAGGAAGTCGCTGCACTCAAGTCACGTGTACGTATACATATTGAAGTTGATACCGGAATGACACGAGGCGGATTTTTAGATGAGTGGCAGGAGTTTTTAACTCAAGATTTTTCACAGGTAGATGTCGTAGGCCTTTTCTCCCACTTTGCCCGCGCCGATGAACCTGGCGAGAGGCAGAATGCCGATCAACTCAATCGCTTTAATACAATGATTGCAGATCTTGCCGCCGTCGGGATCAATCCACCGATAAAGCATCTCTCTAACTCTGCAGCAACTCTTAAAAATCCTGATGCCACATTTAATTTAGTGCGTACTGGAATTGCGATGTATGGATTATCACCTGATATAAAAACTCTTGGTGATAGTAAGAGTTTAGCTTTGAAACCTGCCATGCAACTACGGGCAAAGTTGCACCTTGTAAAGAGAGTTCCTGCAGGATCAAAGGTTGGATATGGTGCAACGGCCGTTACATCAGAGCAGACCTATCTTGGAGTTGTTGCAATGGGATATGCCGATGGTATTCCACGTATTGCACAGGGTGCTGGTGTCTTTTTCGATGGCAA
>CAMBDL010000025.1 GCA_945865365.1 Streptomyces griseus | reverse complement strand
ACTGTTGGATCCCACTTACCGTAACGTGGATTAACAGTTACGCCAAGCTCTTTGGCCTTAGCGGAAATAAGCTTTTGAACTTCTGCACCGACTTGCTCTTGAGGTATACCACTAGCGATTATTGCCTGACCAATTTTATCTGAGACGATAATCGCTTCGAGATAAGAATCCAAGTCACCGGCTGCAATACCGGCGCCGACGAGAGCATTAGGAAGACCTTCTGCTCCACCCACTTGTTCGAGGATGCTTGCACGGCGTGTATCTATTTCAGCCTTTGATACTGAGATCTTTAACTCTTTACCTGTTGCAACTAAAAGCGCAGTTAATAAATGAAAGCGGAGTTGTCCGCGGTTGAGCGACTCGCCAGTTTCCAACTGCATCTGGGATGTGTCGACACCCACGCGAGCGGCGATAATCGAATCGATGCTCGACTGCACAGTTGCCTGCGTAATCTTTGTACCGCCAAGAGTTGCAGCAGCGCCAACTTGAGAACACCCAGAGAGTAATAGTGCAGTTGCTACGCTCACTACGGCCAGAATCTTCTTCACTATGAACTCGCTTTCGATGGTTGGCTTAATTCGTTGACGGCCTCAATGACC
This sequence comes from Streptomyces griseus, assembly GCA_945865365.1. Taxonomy (GTDB): domain Bacteria; phylum Actinomycetota; class Actinomycetes; order Nanopelagicales; family Nanopelagicaceae; genus Planktophila. The sequence goes on along the minus strand of CAMBDL010000025.1, from coordinate 4,361 downwards.
CAGGTCAGAAGAGAAGTATCCACTATTACTGGTGCGCTCTCGGACGGATTCCATGGGTTTTGACTCTTTAGCGCCACTAATACTGTGCTGGCCGCTGATTTGTAGAGTGAACCTGGATACAAACGTGACAGGCGTAACTGCTTGGACTCAGGCAAAATTAAGGGGGCCAACCGCAGGAACTTTCCTTGGATGACAACCTCGGTCAATTTCGCCGCCTTGGCGCGCGCACGTAGAGATGCAACACCTAAGAGGGCTACCGCTTCAACTGGAAGCTCACCAAAGCGATCTAATAGTTCGCCACGGATTGATTCGACATCTTCGTTGTTTTTAACATCGGCCAAGCGACGGTATAGATCAAGACGTAATCGCTCACCAGGGACATACTCTGTCGATAAGTGGGCATTAATAGGAAGCTCCACTTTACAATCACTGACTTTTTCCTCAGTTTCAATTATTCCCGCCTTGTAATCATTGACCGCCTCACCCACCATGCGCATATATAAGTCAAAGCCCACATCGGCAATATGTCCTGACTGCTCTCCACCCAAAAGATTTCCAGCTCCTCGAATCTCAAGATCCTTCAACGCTACTCGCATTCCTGAACCCAAATCAGTATTGGCTGCGATAGTTGTTAGCCGCTCATGTGCTAGCTCAGATAATGGTTGATCTGCGGGATAGAGAAAATATGCATAGGCACGCTCTCGACCACGTCCTACTCGACCACGCAACTGGTGAAGCTGTGAGAGACCGAATCTATCTGCGCGCTCAACGATTAAAGTATTTGCATTTTGAATATCTAAGCCACTTTCGACAATTGTCGTACTCACCAAAACATCAAAATCGCGGTTCCAGAAACCAAGGATTACATCTTCAAGAGCACCCTCACTCATCTGCCCATGAGCAACGCGTATGCGTGCTTCAGGCACTAGCTCTTGAAGACGTGATGCCGCTTGATCAATTGTTTCAACACGGTTGTGCAGATAAAAGATCTGTCCATCACGCAGAAGTTCGCGGTGGATCGCCGCGATAATCTGACCCTCTTCAGCCGGCCCCACATAGGTCAAAATTGGATGACGCTCTTCAGGTGGGGTAGTAATCGTTGACATTTCGCGGATTCCAGTCACGGCCATCTCTAACGTACGAGGGATAGGTGTAGCCGACATCGCCAAAACATCTACTGTAGTGCGCATTTTTTTCAGCGCCTCTTTTTGCTCAACACCAAAGCGCTGTTCTTCATCGACAACGACTAAACCTAAATCCTTAAAGACAACGTCATTTGAAAGGATTCTATGAGTGCCAATAACAACATCGACTGTGCCCTTGAGTAATCCCTCAAGAACCTCTTTGCTCTCTTTGGCAGTGTTAAAGCGCGAAAGTCCCTCGACTTTTAATGGGAATCCCGCATAGCGCTCGATAAAGGTCTTTATATGTTGTTGCACGAGAAGCGTCGTTGGAACAAGGACAGCGACCTGCTTTCCATCTTGGACGGCTTTAAAGGCGGCGCGAATTGCAATCTCAGTTTTACCATAACCAACATCGCCGCAGATAATTCGATCCATCGGGTAAGGCCGCTCCATATCTGCCTTGACATCATTGATTGTCGAAAGTTGATCTGGTGTTTCGATATAAGAAAAAGAATCTTCTAATTCCCGTTGCCAAGGAGTATCTGGTGAAAAAGCAAAACCTGGTGAACTAGTTCGTGCAGCATATAAGCGGATAAGCTCTCCAGCGATTTGGCGCACAGCTTTTCGTGCACGTCCCTTAGCTTTCTGCCATTCACCACTACCGATTCGGTGCACCGTCGGTGCCTCTCCACCAACGTATTTACTCACCTGTTCTAGGGCATCGGTGGGAACAAAGATTCGATCTCCTGGTTGGCCGCGCTTTGCCGATGCATACTCAATAACTAAATATTCACGTGTTACTTCGGCGACAGTGCGTTGAACTAGTTCGATATAGCGCCCTATGCCATGTTGCTCGTGTACAACAAAATCACCTGCGCGCAGCTCTAATGGATCAATGGCCGCCTTTCGCTTTGATGGTAGACGCTCGCCATCCTTAACGCTTCCCTTACTTCCAGTTAAGTCGCGTTCGGTCATGAAAAAGATCTGTTCACTCGTACTTTCGAAACCATGCGCAATTACCGATGTTGTTAAATGCACACTGCCCTTTGTCGGTGTTGCATTGAGCTTTTCGACAATATAAATCGGTAGATCTGCATTACGGAAAATACCGGCATAGCGCTCTAACATTCCATGTCCATGGGTTGCGAACACGACCGTAAAGTGTGCTTCTACAGCGTTTCGCAAAGCTTCGATAGTTCGCTCAATATCACCGCGCATCGGATCGATTGCTCGGTAATCCAAAAACTCCGTATCCTCGGCCAAGTCACTGCCAAATGGAGAGAGATTTAACCTACTCAATCCACAGCGAGTGACTTCTAAGTCGAAGATATCCCAGGACATGTATGTACCAGAGCCGTCGTGTATCGGTGCAACGGCGCCGTGCGCCGCATTTGACCAGGATGCATTAAGGAACTCTTCATTGGTTGCCAGTAAATCACCGGCCCTTGATCTAATCCGTTCGTAATCTATAAATATGATCTGGGTGTTACTTGGCATACGCGCTATGAGTGTTTCGGTCTCTTCAACTAAAAGCGGTATTAAAGACTCCATACCTTCGAATGAAATTCCTTCACTAATTTTTTCTAAAAATTCACTGGCGCCCGGCAGGCTATCTTTAAGCTCTTGAGCATGGGCCCGAACTGTCGGGGTAATCAGAAACTCTCGGCAAGGATAGATTTCAATGCTGCCACTGAGAGATTGAAATGTTCGTTGATCGGCGACTTCAAAGTAACTAATATCCTCAATTTCATCACCAAAGAAATCAATACGTATGGGGTGTGCGCTCAGTGGCAGAAATACATCGATGATTCCACCTCGGACTGCAAACTCACCACGGCGCTCTACTAAATCTGTCCGTGAGTAAGCAAGGTTTGCTAAGTGACGGACCAGTAGATCCAGAGATTGCTCTTGACCAATCTCTAACTTCATTAAAAGCAGCGTGCCAAGATCTCCAATAATTCGATGGATTGCACCACGCACCGGTGTAACGACTATTGGGTTAGTGCTCTGTTTTTCTAAGAGCGAATAAAGTGTTGCAATTCGCCGTGCCACCGTATCGCTACGAGGACTCAACCGCTCGTGCGGAAGAGTTTCCCACGCTGGAAACTCCATTACATTGCTATGTAGTTCACGAAGTTCATTAACGAGATCTTCTGCACTACGGCTTGAACTTGTAATAACAAGTAAAGGCGCATCATTGGCACGTGCAGCAAGTAGGAATGGATACAGTGCAGATGGGGCCACTATGTGAGACACATCTGGAGTAGGCAAGGCGTTAATTAATCCGCGCATCGCATGCCCCCAAACGTCTATAGGCCCCATCTCCCAAAGGGAGGGGGCTTGCATGAATGAGTGTAATTTATTGTGAGCCTTGGCTATTACCTGAGAGGATTGGTTAGTGAGAACACAGCCCAGCGCAGTGGCAGCAGATGATGCCGATCTGCGCGCCGATGTTCGTCGACTGGGTGATTTACTTGGGCAGACCCTTCTACGCCAAGAGGGCCCTGAGCTTTTAGCCCTAGTTGAACAAGTCCGCAAAGCTGTGCGCGAGGGCGATGGTGTTGAACTTTTAGCCGCACTCTCTCTCGAAGATTCAGTGCAGTTAGCGCGCGCTTTTAGCGCATACTTTTATTTAACAAATGTTGCTGAACAAGTGCATAGATCTCGAGTTATCGCGGATTCGCGCGTCGAAGGTGGCTCATGGATCGCACGTGCAGTCGATAAAATCGAAACAGCATTACTGTCTCAAACTCCTGGACATGAGTTAACTCGAGAAGATATTGCAAAATGGATTACTGAGATGTCGGTCCGTCCAGTATTTACTGCACACCCAACTGAGGCAGCTCGTAGATCTGTCTTAAATAAAATGGGCCAAGTTGCAGAGCTTCTTGATAACCCACGTAATCCATCACAAAACGAGCGCTTAGCTGAGACGATTGACTTGTTGTGGCAGACCGATGAGCTTCGCCTGGATCGACCAGAGCCACTTGATGAGGCGATGAATGCTCTTTACTACCTCGATGATCTATTTCGAGCGACGGTTCCTGAGGTTCTCGATGAGTTTTCGAAAGAGATTAAACGCATTGGAGTTGACCTGCCTGTAACGGCGCGTCCTCTCTCCTTCGGTAGTTGGATCGGCGGAGATCGTGATGGAAATCCAAATGTTACCGCGCAGGTAACAACTGATGCGATGGTACTTCAGGTTGGCCATGCAATACGGGTAACAATCGCGGCAAT
>CAMBDL010000024.1 GCA_945865365.1 Streptomyces griseus | reverse complement strand
CTAGGTTTACATAATCAACAGACCTGAGTCGTATCGACTCAACCTTTCGGGTAGGATGGGCTCAGGTTTGAAGCAGGCCTCGACCCTACCCCAGGCTCGAGTGAGATAAAAGGAGCGTAAAAAATGGCTAGAGCAGTTGGAATCGACCTTGGAACAACAAATAGTTGCGTATCGGTCCTAGAGGGTGGCGAAGCGACCGTTATCGCCAATGCTGAAGGCGCCCGCACAACACCCTCGATTGTGGCCTTCGCAAAAAACGGAGAGGTCCTCGTCGGTGAGGTGGCTAAGCGCCAATCGGTCACCAACGTCGATCGCACGATCCGTTCAGTTAAGCGCCACATGGGCACAGACTGGTCGATCGATATCGATGGCAAGAAGTACACATCACAAGAGATCTCAGCCCGTGTATTGCAGAAGTTAAAGCGCGATGCAGAGGCTTACTTAGGTGAGACGGTAACGGATGCAGTTATTACTGTGCCTGCATATTTTAATGACGCCCAGCGCCAAGCAACGAAAGAGGCCGGAGAGATTGCAGGTCTAAATGTTCTGCGCATCATCAACGAGCCAACAGCTGCTGCGCTCGCATATGGATTAGATAAGGCCGATCAAGAGCAGACGATTCTCGTCTTTGACTTGGGTGGCGGAACTTTCGACGTATCACTTCTTGAAATCGGTGACGGAGTTGTTGAAGTTAAGGCAACTAATGGCGATAACCACTTAGGTGGAGATGACTGGGATCAAGCACTCGTTGATTTCTTAGTTCAGAACTTTGGTTCTCAAAATGGAATCGATTTAACTAAAGACAAGATGGCGATGCAACGTATCCGTGAAGCTGCAGAAAAAGCGAAGATTGAACTCTCATCCTCACAATCTGCATCAATCAACCTGCCATACATCACAGTAGATGCTGAAAAGAATCCACTGTTTATGGATGAGACAATCACGCGCGCACAGTTCCAACAGTTAACTGGATCGCTACTTGATCGTTGTAAGAAGCCTTTCCAAGCAGTATTAAAGGATGCCGGGATTCCGATCAGCAAGATTCAAAGCGTTGTACTAGTTGGTGGATCAACTCGTATGCCAGCAGTCGTTGATCTCGTTAAAGAGTTAACCGGTGGCAAAGAGCCAAATAAGGGCGTAAACCCTGATGAGGTTGTTGCCCTTGGTGCATCCCTGCAAGCCGGTGTTTTAAAGGGTGAAGTCAAGGATGTATTGCTCCTTGATGTAACGCCGTTATCTCTTGGTATTGAAACTAAGGGCGGTGTAATGACTCGTTTAATCGAGCGCAACACAACGATTCCTACAAAGCGCAGTGAAGTATTTACAACTGCCGATGATAATCAGCCAGCGGTACAGATTCAGGCCTATCAGGGCGAACGTGAAATGGCGGCTTATAACAAGAAGCTAGGCATGTTCGAACTTACTGGCCTTCCACCTGCACCACGTGGAATTCCTCAGATCGAAGTCACATTCGATATCGATGCCAACGGAATCGTTCATGTATCGGCAAAAGATCTTGGAACTGGTAAAGAGCAGAGCATGACCATCACTGGTGGATCAGCGCTTTCAAAGGATGACATCGCACGCATGATGGAGGATGCCGAATCACATGCTGAAGAAGATCGCCAGCGCAAAGAAGAGGCTGAAATCCGTAATGCTGGTGACTCACTTCTTTACTCAACACAGAAGTTCATAAAAGATAATGAGGAAAAACTTAGCGAGGGCGATGCACTCGAAAAGAAAACTGAGACTGAAGCAGCACTTACCGAACTGCAGACTGCACTTGGTGGCTCTAACTTCGAGATGATTAAGAGTGCAACTGAAAAGGTTGCAACTGTTAGCCAAGCACTCGGTGCCGCACTCTATGCAGGCGCTGCCGCTGCAGCTGAAGGCGAAGCTTCACCAAGTGAAGATGGTGTCGAAGATGCTGAGGTTGTTGAGTGAGCGAAGAAACTTCTGTTGAAGAGTTAGTGGCTGAAGAGGTAGTACCGGATCAGGTAATTGATCCGGTACTCACTCTCACCAATGATTTACAGCGGCTTCAGGCCGAATATGCCAACTATCGAAAACGCATAGAGCGTGATCGTTTAGTGGCCCATGAGATGGCTATTGGCGCGGTTTTAACCGAGCTTTTGGCGCTGCTTGATGCCGTTGATCTGGCCGAACAGCACGGTGAGGTAACGGGTGGCTTTAAAGCCGTTGCCGATCAGTTGAACTCAATCACTTCACGAATTGGTCTTGAAAAATACGGGACCGAAGGCGAAGCCTTTGATCCACAGATTCATGAGGCGTTGATGCATGAGACATCGGTCGATGTCGCAGTGCCAACAGCTACAAAGATCTTGCAGCCGGGATATAAATACAAAGAGCGTATTTTGCGCCCAGCCCGCGTATCTGTCACCGATCCAGCGGCAGAGTAATTTCACATGGCCGCCAAAGACTTATATGAGAAGGATTTCTATAAGGTTCTGGGTGTAGATAAAAAAGCTGGCGCCGATGAGATTAAGAAGAAGTACCGAACATTAGCGCGCGAACTACATCCCGATAAAAATAAGGGTGATGCGGCAAAGGAAGAGAAGTTCAAAGGCATCTCAGAGGCCTATGAGATTTTATCTGATGCTAAAAAACGCGCCGAATACGATGAAGCACGTTCACTCTATGAACGTGGTGGCTTTCGCGCAACCATGGGTGGCGGCCAACAAGGTGGCGATTTCAATGACATTTTTGGTGGTGGCAACCCACAAGATATCTTTGCTAATTTATTTGGTGGCGGTCGGCGCGGGCCACGTAAAGGTCAGGATTTACAGACCGAGGCCACTATTACATTTCGAGAATCAATTGTTGGTACACATTTAGATCTACGTCTTGCAACCGATCGCGGAGCTGCACAAAACATTACGGCGCGGGTACCGGCAGGTGTAAACGATGGCGCAAAGATTCGCGTTAAAGGCAAAGGAGCAGCCGGTGAGGCTGGCCCAGGTGACTTATTTATCATGTTGCACGTTAAGCCCCATGCAATCTTTGGGCGCAAGGGTGAGAACCTAACACTTACTTTACCCGTGACATTTGCCGAAGCGGCACTCGGCGCGGATATAAAAGTTCCGACTATGAGCGGAGATGATGTCACGGTGCGTATCGCACCTGGAACATCTAATGGTCGCACACTACGAGTTAAGGGACGCGGAATCACCAAGGGAGCAACGACAGGTGATTTACTTGTCACTGTTGATGTTCAAGTACCACAGCGCGTTGATGGCAAAGCGCTAGATGCGTTGAGGGTATTTGCAGAGGAGACTGCGCATGAAGATGTGCGGGCAGATTTAGTAACAAAGGCCAAAGCATGAGCGATGATGTAAAGAGTGATCAACCAGCCGATGATGCCGCCGTCTATGTCATCTCAGTTGCAGCGGAGATATCGGGCCTACATCCACAAACACTGCGTCAATATGATCGCCTAGGTTTAGTCTCACCGAATCGCACCGAGGGGCGCAATCGCCGTTATTCATTGCGCGATATTGCACTACTGCGCGCAGTTCAAAGATTAGTTGGCGAGGGAATCAACCACGCAGGCATTAAACGAATTATTGATCTTGAATCTGCAATGGCCAATATGGCGCTAGAGGTTGCTCAGTTACGTATTGAGGTTGATGCATTGGTAGAGGCCAACCCACCTAAAGGTTTAGTACGTCGGGCGCGCAGTGAAGTTATTATTTACAAAGAGGTTGACTAAGCGGGAGTTATAAAGTTAGTACGCCCACTCCATTTTCCAAGTGTTTGTTCGGCCGGAGACTTTAAAATCGACTCTAAAACAGTGGCATAAACATCTCTAAAGTCAGTTGTTACCGCAAGATCTCCATCGATGAGCTTTGAAAGCGATGGCTGGTCACCGAAGAAACCACCCTTAACTTTTTCTCCGATTAAAAACATTGGCCCCGATGTGCCGTGGTCGGTTCCTTGCGACGCGTTGCCCTTTACGCGTCGGCCAAACTCGCTATAGACCATCACAGTTACATCGTTTAGACGCGTTGTTGATTTCAACTGGCTCATAAACTTTGTCAGAGATGCTGAAACAACACCTAAGAGTTCGGCCTGCGCATTTGCCTCGTTGGCATGGGTATCAAAACCACCTAATGAGACCGACCAGACTTTTGTTGGAGAGCCTGCGGCGATGAGCTTTGCAACAACATCTAACTGTTGGGATAAGTTGGTATCGCCCCCTGCGTTACCACCATTAGCTGTTGGCAGATCTGGAGCAACAGGTGCTGGCATCTTTAAAATCGGTTGTACCGATGTTGAAAGATTAAATAAGTTGCGCATCGAAGTAGCAGCTGCAGCCATTAAGGGTGAATCCGCGCGTGCTACTTTTGAAAGCCGTGTACAGCCCGCGGCAAGTGTTCCCTTTGGAATTGTTAATCCACCGATCGGCAGAGCAGAGCCCGATAACTTGGTACCTGCAAGCATAGGTGGCAAGACAGAACCTAATGAGATTGCCAACATCGCATCCTCTGGCTGTGAATCTAACCAACGACCCAGCCAACCACTACTGATGTGTTTATCTGGTGATGCCGTTTGCCACTTAGCCATAGAAGAAAAATGCGAACGATCAGGCTTTGGATAACCAACACCGCGAACAATCGCCAACTTCTTTTGATCCCACAGCCCTTTTAAGCCCGTCATAGAAGGGTTTAAGGCTAGCTCGGCGTCCAGTGGCAACATTGTTTCGGCTTTGTACGAAATATCTGGGCGCGATGAAAAATATAATGGATCTTTAAATGGAATCACAGTATTTAATCCATCGTTACCACCATACAAAGTTACGACTACGAGAATCGGTGTACCGGCGGCAAGCGGACGGTTAATCGCAGCCTCTGCAATTTGATCGAGTGATAACAGATTTGCCGTTGCACCCACTGCCACAGCACCCGATGTGAGTTTTAGAAAACGTCTCCGACTTAATGTATCCATGGTTATCTCCTAAGCGCTCACGATGTATTCAGGACTACACAAGGCAAGTAATGCAAACTGTTCGGGATCACCGAGGGAACTTCGAAGGGCAGATTGAGTACGAGCACTCCATTCGGGGAGACCCAACCAATCGGCACTATTTAATACTCGAGACTCAACAGGAATACTTGTAAGAGCGTTTAGATTGCTCTGCTTAATTAACCAGGCGGCAAAGGTAATCCGATACTGGGCTGTTGCCGATGAGAGCCAGGCCTCACCCGCTGGCCATCCACCTACATTCGGTGGTGAAAATGGAACTTGTCCTAACTTATCTAAGTAGTTAATTAACTGCCCAGAGGTTTTCAACTGCGAAGGTACTAATTCAAGTGCACGGCAGGCAGCGATAAACCACTCAACAGGGGATTTAACCATCGCATACTTCTCATTACTCATCACTGGATCATTAGCCATGGCAACAACTGCGCTAGCTATCGTGCGATTGCTAAAGCCGGCCTTAGCGGAAAAACTTGCAGGCATTACCTCATTGCTAGAGATAAAGCGGTACCAAAGCCGCTCGGCGATAAAAGTGGCACAGTCATCGCGAGCTACTAGAAAATCGCTTAGAGAGTCTCCTGTGAAAATCGCCGTTTGTCCCAATAAAGATACAGGGTTGGTATCCCTGCGTTTTTGGTTAATCGTTACAGCTCCAGAGCTGCGATCAACCTGGTAGCCAGTTAGAACCCGAGCGATCGCCTTAACGTCATCTTCGCTATAGCGATTTACACCGAGCACAAAGAGCTCCATTAATTCACGGCCCAGGTTTTCATTGGGAGCCTTTACCGTGCTGTCTTGGCCATCTAACCAAAACTGCAGTGCACCATCGTTGAGAATCGCCTTTGTCATAGTATTAAAACTGCCAAGAGAGTTAGCACGCAGAGTTTTATTTTGGTTAAACATCGGTAGTGGATAATTTAGTTTTTGAAGCGAAGTCGCCCAATGTCCATGCCAAAACCATGTCATGCGCTCGCTCAAACCATGATCACTTAATGCCATGCGATCGAGCCACCATAAAACTATCTGCTCGCTTTGATAGCGCATTGCAATTGCGAAGGGCACAACCTCTGGAGTATTTGGTGCAGGACGCTTTCCAAGATCTGTAATCTCTGGATCTTTTATGGTAGATGCACCGAAATCAACTGCCGGCACAGTTAAAAATTTTGTACGTGTTGGACCAACACCATCCTTAATAGCCTGGGCATATTCGCCGGGGCGCGGCCCAAACGCAAAGCGATGAAACAGACGGGAGGTTTCAAGGCGCTTGATATTCATAAGTAGAGAGTAAGTGTTAAAAGTAAACAAAAGGGGGGATTAAGATGAACCACATAGAACCCACATATAACCCACAAATTTAACGCCGCTTTTTCACGGCCTTCTTTGCAGTTTTCTTTTTTACTAGCTTTTTTACTGCCCGCTTCTTTACTGTTTTTTTACGGGTAATTGGGACCTCGGCTACAAGATCTAAGGATGCAACAAACTCTTCGAGAGCTGCAGCCTCTTTGCGAAGACTTGCAATCGTCTTATGCAAGGCGCGCTTTGTGGCAGCGACCTTCTTGACCGGCTTTCTACCCGTGGCCTTCTTTTTTATAACCCTCTTTTTCGCTGCCATAGTGTGGCAAAGGCTATCGCTTGAGATGCCTGAACAGAGTAGATAGTAGGCTCGCCCGCATGAGTTCACGGGAATTACTCAAAGATCAGATAGTCAGCAAGGCAGTTGTTCACGGCAGAGTCATCTTGTCATCGGGTAAAGAGGCTGATTACTACGTGGATCTGCGACGCGTGACACTAGATCATGAAGCGGCACCATTAGTTGGCGAAGTCATGTTGGATTTAACTAAAGATTTAGAGTACGAGGCCGTTGGCGGATTAACTCTTGGTGCAGATCCAGTTGCAACTGCGATGATGCATGTAGCAGCTCAGCGCGGGAGAAAGATTGATTCATTTGTTGTGCGCAAAGCCGAGAAAGCCCATGGCCTACAGCGCCGTATCGAAGGCCCGGATGTAAAAGGCAAAAGAGTATTAGCCGTTGAAGATACATCAACTACCGGAGGATCGGTTTTAATGGCCGTTGAAGCTCTGCTTGAAGCCGGTGCGATTGTTGTAGGGGTTGCCGTAATTGTTGAACGGGGTGCTGCACCAAAGATTAAAGAGGCGGGTTATGAATATCGCGCCGCCTTCCAACTCAAGGATTTAGGTCTCTAGATTTATTTGTGATGCTTGCGAGTCTGCCACTCACGGAAGAGTTCAATAAAGACCGGAATCAAACTAGCAAAGACGATAACTCCGATAATCGGCAGCAGGTAAGCATCGACTGAGCCTTTTAAC
>CAMBDL010000023.1 GCA_945865365.1 Streptomyces griseus | reverse complement strand
GTTAAGTTTGCTAATGCAGGCGATGAAGGCGCACAGATCATCGTGCGTTGGGATCCAAAGAATCCTCCAAAGCCGGGCGAGACAGTCGCAGTTACTGCAAATCCAAATGCAGTGCACTTGTTTAGCTCAGTTACTGGAGAGCGTATTTAGTCTCTTTACTAAAAAACCCGCGGACCATATCGGTTCGCGGGTTTTTTTATTAAAGAGCTCTCACAAGGCAACCTTTACTGCAGCCTATTTAAGAGAATAGGCTGTACGAGCATTTTTAAAGGCTATCGAGTCACAGACATGCTTTGCATCGTCAAGCGACCATTCTCCTTTATCAACCCAATCGCTCAGAACTTCAAAGAGACCATTTCTAAATAAACGTGTTCCTAAATATGTGAGTTCCGGCAGGCCCCAAGCATCGGAAGAAAACAGGATCTTGCTAAAGGGGGCAAGCTCCAATGATTCAGCAATGATTGCAGGTGATCGTGCGCCTGAATAGTTGATGGCTAAGCCAACATCCAAGTAAACATTTCGAAACATCTGCGCCAAATAACCAGCATTGCGTTGATAAGGGTAGTTGTGAAGAAGAAGAATTGGAACGTTGAGCTTCTCAGTAATGCGGATTAACTCTGTCATCAGTAGTGGGTCGCATTTGTGTAGATTTAAATCTGGATCCCCGTACCCAATATGAAATTGGATTGGTAGACCAAGATCAATTCCAGCCCAGATGATGTGCCGGATTAGAACGGGATCACTGATGCGTGAGTCATTTCCTAAATCAATATCTGCAAACCATCTATCTAGAGCTTTTTGAAGCTCCAGACCTTCAGGGCGCTTGGGATCAAAATCTAATCCAATGCGATATGCAGCAATAGTCTTTAAGCCAACTGCGGTTTTGGCTCTTTCAGATAAATATGTGGCAAATGTTGAAGGGAAGTTCTGCGCGGTGGTGCCACTTTTCTCGGCATGGGCCTGAGCCAAAGTTTCTAATCGCAAAATCTCATCAAACTTTGCGCCAGTCAGTTTCTGCATTCCCTCGATTCCATGAATCTCATCACCTTTAAAGCCAGTTTCCAATAAGTAGTGATCAATCTTGGCAGCTTTTAGAAGTGTATGGTTTACTTTTTCGGCGCCTAGTTCAATGCGCCGTGCGAAGTAATCATGGGCGCTTACATGTTTTTCTAAACCAAGTAGCGGCGCACACCAACGTCGAACAGCAAAACCCACCTGAGTATCAAGGGCTTCACTGAGGCTTTTCGGTGTGCGATCAGATTCAGTGATCATATTAGAAAAATGTTCTACCGAAGGATTATCGCGCACCACCCCATGAACATGATGGTCAATGAGTTTGAGTTCTTCGATATGTTCTCTAAGGGCCTCAGTAGACGCTTGCATAACGAGCACACCTTTCTTCGGGTGTTAATGAGTGTAACTCTTGTTCTTCACTAGCTCTAATACTAATGAATGTTTGAAGTAATACTGGATCAAACCAGCTCTTGACGGTTTCATCACTATCAAGTGCGGCAAGCGCCTCCTCTAGCGATGAAGGCATCGCTACGACATTTGCTGCCTGCTCTAGCTCTTCATCGATAACGTGAGGGATTGAAAGTTTGCTACTCAAGCCTTCATGCATCGCGTAAATCAAAGTGCCCAAGACAATCCAAGGATTTGCAGTGGCATCGGCAGCGCGATACTCGAAGTTAAATGCCTTTGTGACATCGCTAGATTTAATCGTCACTTGTGGACAGATACGAAGCAACGCTTCGCGATTTTGTTTAGCGACGCAGATTCCACCAGCGCTCCAGCGATGGGGCTGCAGACGAAGAAATGAAATTTGGCTAGGTGCAGTTAATGCCACAATTGCACGGGCATGTTCAAGGATTCCAGCACAAGCGGCCTCGGCTTCAACAGAGAGATTTCCCGGACGAGATTGTGCGTAGGTAATTGGAGAGCCGTTTCGCCACAGAGAGATGTGTACGTGAACGCCATTTCCGACTAAATTCGGGCCAAGAAGCGGGGCAAATGTTGCAACTAAATCGAAGCGCTTTGCAGTATCTCTAACGATTTCGCGCAGGATAATGGCGCGATCTGCAGCAATTTTTGCTGGGGCTGGTCCCAAAGTTACTTCAAATTGTCCACTGCCATATTCAGGCAAAAATGTTTCGGGATCAAAGCCATTGTCATTCAATGTGGCTAGTAGATCCTGGCTAAACTGATCGACATTTCGATATGCATCAAAGCCAAATGGTAAGCCACCGATCGCGCTGCCATCTGCACGCGATAGCGCAAACTCATGTTCAAATGAAACCATCACTTGAATATCGAAATCTCTATCTAATATCTCGATTGCGTTATCTAGAAAAGTACGCGGACATGAAGCCCATGGGCTTCCATCAATATTGCGTTGGTGGGCCAAATAGAAACGGGTAGATGCACCGTCGGGGTGAGTGGCGGGAAATATCGCTGTTGCCTGTGCATCAGGTACAAGTCGTAAATCACCGAGCGCGCCAAATGCATTCTCTGGTGCAATTGCGCCAAATGCACTGATTGCCAGATCTGCGGGCACCCAACCAACACCTTCGCCCGATTCAATAACTTTAGGAAATGGACCACCACGTCCACGTACATGACCTACAAGATCACATGTTGCTATAAATGCCCAGGGCTGATTCATCTTATGGAACGAGAGCAATTACACGTGCTGGAGAACCAGAACCTCCGACAAGTGGAAGAACGCCTACGACAATCCAAGAACCGATTGGAGGCAAAGCTTTGAGGTTTTGTAGATTCTCCAGATGCCATAAACCCTTTGGGTGTGAGATTTGCGAGTGAACCGGAAAATCAACAGTATTTCCTGGGTCAATGCCTAACGTGTCGATTCCTAATCCCACGGCTTCACGTTCATTTACTAAATATTTGGCTGCCTCAGCGCCAAAGCCAGGAAAACGTAGATCTCCCACAGGGCCAGCATATTTAACTGAGTCTGTATTGAAATCTTCCCAACCCGTGCGAAGTAAAATCGCCGCATTCTTAGGGATTATTCCATTTTTTGCTTCAAAAGCTTTGACTTGCTCTAGCGTTAAAACCGCATCGGCATTGTCGCCAACTTCTGCAGAGATATCGATAACAACTGCGGGGCGGACCAGTGTACTTGCCGGAATTTTATCGACAGTAGCTTTGCCCTCAATGAAATGACATGGTGCATCAAAATGCGTACCGGTATGTTCGTAAAACGAAACTTTACGAGCAAAGAAACCATCATGTGCCACAGTAACCATCGTTTCCATTTCTGGTGACGGTGCCCCGGGCCACATGATGATATCTGTGCCTAGTGGAATCGTTAGATCAACAACCTTCGCATTATTTAACATATGTTATTTCATCCCCCGCAGTAGTTATAGATAGTAGTTTTATTAACGAGCGGCTGAAAGGTTTTCGTCCGCTAGGAGTTTTTCGCCAAGCTTTTTAGTAAACGCTGGGCGTGCCCAAACCGCTACTAATCCAACCACTAGCCAGAGTGCGCTAACGATTGGATACATGCGAGCTGGGCCACTTGCTGGGAATGGAATCACGTTGCGATACAAGGTGTAGATCAAGACGATCAAACCAGCGATCGGAATGATAATTTCCCATGATGCCGCGCGCTTAACGCCTGAGAAGAATAGGAACTTAACTGCACCGATTGTTGCAAGAACATAAACGGCGACCAAGATAAGTGTTCCAATTACTCCGCTGCCAAGGAAGATATCAAATGGCTTTGCTCCACCAATAAGTGCCCACAAGATAACTATGAGAGCAACTGCACCCACGATAACGCGAGTAGCGGCAGTTGGAGTTCCGTTCTTTGAAGATATCGATGACAATGCAACGCTGCCACTGTCGCGGCCGATTGCAAACAACATACGTGACGCGCCTACAACACAGGCCAATGCGCAGCCAAATGCACTTACTGCAGCGCCAAGTGTGATGATTGTGCCGATCCAGGCACCAACATATGTGGTTCCAAGGTCACCCATCAATGAACCTGAACTAATAAATGCCTTAACGCCGGCATCATTAGTTCCAAAGCCCATTACTTCAACGGCTGTTACGAATACAAAGTAAACTCCGCCGAAAATGGCAGTGCCAAGCATGGCGCGCGGAATATCTTTACGTGGATTCTTTGCTTCTTCTCCGAGTGTTGCTGCAGCTTCAAAGCCAGCAAAGGAGAGGAACCCAAAGACCACACCAAGAAATACAGTTGATCCGCCAGTGCCTTTAGGAATTGAGAAAACTGACCAGTCAACACCGAGCCCACCAGGGGCAGTGCCTCCAATGAGTTTTGAAAGAACGATGAATGCAGTAATAAGAATGAGTACTACGGTTACTGCTTCAACTGTAAGAAGTAGGCGAGTTCCGTTTCGAGCAGGTACGATGGCGAGGAAGTATGCAAGCGCTAATGCAATTGCGCCAACGAGGAAACCTGCCGTATCTGGTTGATTGTTCCAGAGTCCGATTTCATCCAAGAACTTGGCGCCGAATATTCCTGCAGCCATTGAGGTCACACAACCATAAAAAATGTATGTGCCAATTAATCCCCAGCCGGCGACCACGCCAGAACGAGGGCCAGTAGTTGCTCCAACAAAACCATACACACTGCCTGCGTGGTGGAAGTTTTGAGTAAGACGTACAAAGCCATAAGCAACAAGTAGAACGCCGATGGTTGCTAATGCAAATGCGACTGGAACTGCGCGACCAACAGTGGTTGCCGTTCCCTGCGGATTAATATTTGCTGCCATGGAGGGGGCCATAAGCGCAACTGAAATTCCAATTGCTTCCCAAATATTTAGGTTTTTAATTAGTCCTTTTGCTCCTGAATCAGTCATAAATTTCCAGCCCTTCAGTACAGATATAGGTAGTTACATAATTGACAAGAGACAGTATTCCAGTGCCACCCAGAGAAAGACAGGATTTTGATAGGGCAAAGTAGAGAAATTAAATTGCACATGGCGGAAAATACCTACTAGAAAGTAGAAAAAGTATTTAACCTCGCCCAGTCGTCGCCTTCCTTCAAAGCTCTGGCATGCTCTGCGCGCCGAGTAGCCAATATGCATCTAGCCATAAGTTCACCAAGACCATCGGTAATCAATTCATCTTTTTCAAGAGCATCCAACGCCTCCAGTTGATTACTTGGTAAGGGGCGGATGTTGCACTCGCGTTGTTGTTCTGGAGTTAATAGTGCAGGATCACGATGTGCTGGCTTTGGTGGTGTCATCTTTTTTTCAATGCCATCGAGTCCTGCCAAGATAACGGCAGCTAAAGCTAAGTAGGGATTGCTCGTTCCGTCACTTGTTTTTAATTCAAGATTAATCGATTCGGCTTCGCGGCCCGTAAATGGACTGGCAACTCGAACCGCACATTCGCGGTTGTCATATCCCCAAGAAATTGTTGAACCTGCCCATGAGTGCGGCTTTAAGCGTTGATAGGAAACAAAAGATGGGCAAGTAAGAGCAAGAACTGCTGGCATGTGTTCAAGTAAACCTGCTACAAAATTCTTGCCTACCTCAGAAATCTCGGTTTGGGCCAATGGGTTGTGTAGCAAATTTGTTTTACCATCCAGTGACCACAGTGAAAAATGCAAATGAGCCCCTGAACCAATGCCATCAACAAAAGGTTTAGGTGCAAATGAGGCGTGTAATCCGTGTTGCACTTCAGCGGTCCCACGGATGGTGTCACGGAACTTTAAGTGTTGATCAGCTGCACCTAAGGCATCCGTATAGCGCAGAACGATTTCCTGTTGACCGGGACCGTACTCATTAATTGCCTGCTCAACAATAAAACCCTGCTCTGTCAAATTATCGACCATGTCGTCCATGACAGCACTAGCGCGATCCATTCCCGAACTAGAGTAGACCGGACCATTAGCCCAGGGTTGAGGCCCATTGTCAGTATCTTCGGCCAAGTAGAACTCTGATTCAAAAGCTGCAAAAACTTTAATTCCTGCGGCGTGAGCTTTCGCAATCGCATGTTTAAGAACGGTGCGAGTACATCCGCCCCACTCGCTACCATCTTGTTCGCGCAGATCACTGAACATGCTTGCCGTGCGGTTAAGCCACGGTAATTCTGTAAAAGTCTTATGGTCAGGAATAATTCTAACTTCACCTACCGGTTCCATTCCATCGACTTGAATTAGATCTTCAAAGAGATTAACGGCATTTTGAGCCCGAGTAAGTCCAACACCTTCATCTATCTTTGAGGCGATTTGTGATGCATGCACCGTCTTGCCACGAATTACCCCAGCTGGATCGCAGTAAAGGAATCGAATAAGTCGGATGTCTCTAGCGGAAACCTCTTCAACGATCTCTTTACTATTCATAGCTGCATTATCACCGATTTGATTGGTACAAGCAATGAAAAATTCAAAACCCTATTAATACTTAATGCGCTCCCACCCTGGACGGGCTTTACGGTTACCTGCAACACCGCGACCATCACGGGTGCGATAGACAATTGATGGACGGAACAAATATCCAATCGGTGCGCTTAATGAGTGCACTAAGCGCGTAAAGGGCCAGATTACGAAGAGAGACATTCCAATTACTGCATGGACTCTAAATGCAATGGGACTAGCCATCATGAGCTCTCCATTTGGACTTAGCGTGAGAATGGAGCGAACCCATGGGCCAACGGTTTCACGGTAATTATGTTCTTCGCCAATAACTCCGGCACTAGATAGCGTCGCTGCACTTCCTGCCAAAAGTGTTGCAACAAGAAAGACATACATTGTCTTATCGTTCTTAGTTGTTTGTGCAAAGACCATCGCAGTTGTTCTGCGGCGATAAATCAAAAGCGTGATTCCAACAAGGGTAGCTATGCCAGCTGCACCGCCCATTGTTACTGCGCCTAAGTGATAAGCCTCATGGCTTAACCCAATGGAGTCGGTGAGGCTCTGTGGAACAAGTAGACCAACGACATGACCACCGATTACTGCGAAGAGACCTAAGTGAAAGAGTGGTCCTGCAATACTCAATAACTTGCCCTCGTAGATTTGCGATGAACGCGTTGTCCAGTTGAACTTGTCGTATTTGAAACGCCAGACTAAGCCGATCACAAAGGATGAGATGGCGATGTACGGCAGTACCGACCATAGAAGAATATTTGTAGAACTCATTGTGATACTCCCTTTAATGAGAAATCTTTATGGGGTGAAAACGGCTCTAATGCCACGGCAACTGCGCCACTTAAACCAACAAACTCTTTTGGCGGTCCAGTGATTGCTAAAGCTTTAGCTCGCGCCTCAATCTCTGGAGTCATTTCCGGTAATGACTCGACAACAGCATCTAATACACCGGCATATATGGATTCGCTTTTATGCAAAGCATCTCTAATCAGAAGAATCGGTGCTTGGTGCTCGCCAAGGAGTAAATCTCCCTCTTGTGGATTTTCCAATGCAGCAAACTCCAGAACGACTGCTAAATGATCTGGCAACTCTTCCGGGCTAAGCAAGAGACCGCAACGCTTATAGATTTCAATGAAGTAGACCAAAGCCATTCCGCGGTTTCGTGTATCTCCATGAGTCCATGAAGTCAGAAATAGTGAACACTTTCTGCGCATGTCAAAGATTTCAACGTAATGCTCTTGTAGTTTATTAAGAGGCATATCGGATGCGCTTTTTAAAAAGGTAAGCAATGGATTGCGCAGTTTTGGCTCTACATTACTTGCCAGCTCTACTAATTCATCGTAGCGATCTAGAAAGGCCTGTTCAGGATAGACAAGGCACTGTGATGCAATTGCACGTGAGACCTCCTTGCTCACTTTGTCTGCCTATCTTTCATAATATGAAAGTTCTCGATAGTAACGGGAACTGGATTTCCCGATGCCTGACCGAAAGGCCCGGAGTTTGGTCCAAGGTCAACGCCATCGAGAGAGCAACCAGAAGCCGCTCCTAGGTTCTCGAGATCTTTAGCTTGCTCAGCATGGGCTGCGGGGATTACGTAACGATCTTCATACTTTGCAATCGCAAGTAATCGATACATCTCGTAAATAGACTCTTGATCCATTCCAACGGCCTCAGGAATCTCAGGTCGCGGTTCGCGCCCTAAGTTGATGTCGCGCATATAAGAACGCATAGCTGAAAGCTTACGAAGTGTGGATTCAACTAACTCGGTGTCCCCTGCGGTAAATAGTTCGGCTAGGTAGGCAAGTGGAATACGCAGTGCATTGATTGCACCAAATAGATTGCCGGCATCTTCACCATCGTGCCCAGTTTCAGTCAGCACATCCACAATTGGAGAAAGTGGAGGTATATACCAAACCATTGGCATTGTGCGATATTCAGGGTGAAGAGGCAATGCAATCTTGTATACCTTTGCCAACTTATAGACAGGTGAATTTTGAGCTGCAACTAACCAGTCCTCTGGGATACCTTC
>CAMBDL010000022.1 GCA_945865365.1 Streptomyces griseus | reverse complement strand
TAAAGAAGATGTGCAAACTCTTCGGCATTATGTGGGTCAGCTAAGCGAGTAACACCTGCTGGAGTTGGAATATCTGCGAGCGCAATGAAACCTTGGCCAGCGACAGGGGTGATATCGAGAAAGACATGTGCAACTGGTGCGTAGTGATTTTCAAGCGAACCGCTGACACGAATGATGTGTTCCTTATTATCTACAACTCTTAATCCTGTAGAACGCTCAATCATTTCTATTGTTACCGCACCAGGGCGAAGGATGGCAGGTGCCTCCCCCGTGCAATCAATGATTGTAGATTCAACACCAACGGCGCATGCACCACCATCGATGATCTGATCACCAACTAATAAGAATTGTCCTAACTCTTCTTGCACGGCTTGGGCAGTTGTTGGCGAAACATGTCCGAAGCGATTAGCGCTGGGTGCAGCAACTCCGAAGCCACCTGTTTTTTCGAAAGCCTCTAGCAGTGCCAACGCGACTTTATGGTCAGGTACACGCACTGCAACGCTGTCTTGACCACCAGTAATAAAATCTGCTGCGCGTTGGCTTCGCTTAAGAACAAGGGTCATCGGCCCTGGCCAATAATCACGTGCTAAGGCAATGGCAAAAGCAGGAATCTCATCAGACCAATTACCCATTCCATGAATCGATGAAATATGCACAATTAAAGGGTGATTGGCTGGGCGATCTTTGACCGCATAAATACGTACCACAGCTTCTTGGTTACATGCATCTGCGCCAAGGCCATAAACGGTTTCGGTAGGGAAGGCGACCAATGCACCAGCTGTTAGTTTTTCGGCAGCCAATGAAATCGCCTCGGCGGTGCAATGGGAAATGAACTGGCTCACGCTGCAATTCTCTCACTTTTCTCAGCAATAATTACCGTAAAGCCCAGCCCATAAGCGATACTTAAGGTATGAAAAAAATATCACTCCGTTCAATCGCATCTATCACCTCTGCCGCATTTCTAGTGGGAGTCGTTGCACTCTCTCTGCCAGCAGAGGCCGCCGGCACCGTTGAAAATCGATACATCACCCTGACTGGCGTGGGAACTGTCTCCGTCGTGCCTGATGCTGTTCGATTCAATGCCACAGTTTCTATTGTAGGCAAAACAAACTCTGCAGCATTAACTGATGCCTCTAAAGCATCGAGCGCTGTTCGCACCGCGCTAAAAGATAATGGAATCGCAGTAAAAGATATCCGCTCAGCATCAATCTCTGTTTACCCTGAGTACACATGGACTCAAGAGACTGGCACCAAGATTACCGGCTACCGCGCATCACAAACTTTTGATGTTTTGGTACGCAAGCCATCAACTGCTGGAACTGTGATTGGCGCAGTTGTAGATGCTGGTGGAGATGCAGTTCAACTCGGCGGAGTAATTCCCGTAACGCTTGATTCAGCTGCAGCAGCAGAAGAAGCTCGCGCAGCAGCGGTTGCAAATGCAAAGTCGAAAGCCTCTTCATATGCAAAACTCCTAGGAACTTCTCTTGGAAGAGTTATATCCCTTGATGAGCTTTCATCTCCGGTTTATTCAACACCGTATGCAATGACCTCCAAGGTTGGGATGGCCAGTGATATGGCAGTTGAAGTTGATTTAGGAGAGCAAGATGTAACCGTATCGATCTCGGTTCGCTGGGTGCTTAATTAATACATAACCATTTCTCGTAGCAAAAAAGCCATGAGGCCCCACTAAGGGAGTTCATGGCTTTTTTGTGCTCAGATGTGACCGGTTTGGTTGCACGCTCAAAGGCAGGTACGATTGCCAAGCCTCAAACGTCCCCATCGTCTAGGGGCCTAGGACATCGCCCTTTCACGGCGGTAACACGGGTTCGAATCCCGTTGGGGGCACGCTCGACAAGTTCGAAGAAGTAAAGGCTTTGAAGGTGACATAAGAGCCACTTATGTGACAGATATGTAATCGATATTTTCAAGGCCCGGTAGCGCAGTTGGTTAGCGCGCCGCCCTGTCACGGCGGAGGTCGCGGGTTCAAGTCCCGTCCGGGTCGCAAAGGTTTTGGTGTCGTAGGTTTGAACCGCCGACATTGGAACCTTGTTTGGCTTGGTAGCTCAGTTGGTACGAGCGAACGACTGAAAATCGTTAGGTCGCCGGTTCGATCCCGGCCCAAGCCACAGTAGTTATATTCCTAGCCTCTTTACTGGCAAGCGAGATACTGAACCTACTCAACCACAAGAAGGTTCGTGATGTGCAAACTCATTTACATAATTATTTCTGCGGTTCTAATCTCGTTAATTTCCCCACAATCAACTTTTGCCGATGTGGATCCGATTGCAGCCGCTCTTGCAAAAGTGATGCCCGAGCTTCCGCTTCCACCGTCACATTCACGGTTAACTGCAGCCCGCGCACAAGTTGGAGCGAACTGGACAATTGAAAACGGCTACATCGGCCAAGGTGTTTCAGTTGTTCTCATGGATGGTGGAATTCAAGCCGATCATGTGCAATTTGATGGTCGAATAATCGCTGAAGTGTGCACGCAAAAACCAAATGAGAGTGATTTTATTTGGAAATGTAAAGACACTCGGCCTATTTCTGAAGGCGCGGGTACTGCCGAGGCAGTAGTCGATTTAGCGGGAAATGCAGTGTGGCACGGAGTCGGTGTATCAAGCTCAGTTCTTGAATTCGCACCAGGTGTACGAATCATCATGATTAAAAATGGTGACGCTCTGCAAGCTCTTGATTGGGTAATTGCTAATGCTAAAAAATACAATATCGCTGCAGTAAGTATGTCTTTTGGTGGTGATGGCCCATCACCACGGCAAACTGATTATTGTGTAGTCCCTGACTGGCATGAGCGATTTATAAAAATGCGTGCATTAGGTGTTATCCCCGTAGCGGCAACAGGAAATGGTGGCCAAATTGCTGGAATCTCTCACCCAGCCTGCGATCCGTTGGTTGTAAGTGTTGGCGCAGTTACACCAGAAGATACTGTGATTTCCTATTCAAATATCTCAGACCGCACGACCTTGCTTGCACCAACCGAGTTTGAGACTGCCTACACAACTCCTGATAAAACTAAAAAAGATGCGTGGTTTGACTCATTTAGTGGAACTTCGGCATCAACTCCTGTAGTGGCCGCGATGATGGCCGTCGGCCGAAGTGCCTCACCTAATGCATCCGTTGATGAGCTAGTTCTAGCTGCTCGATCATCAGCAACATCCATCGACGATATGGTTGTTAAAGATCTTAAGCGTGTTAACTTTGATAAATTCGTTCAGAAATTACTAAAGCTAAAGACCGCTCCATCAATAAGCACCCTAACTTCAAGCCAACTGACTGAAAAATCCGTAACCATTGGCTGGACAGTTGCGAACTCTCCCACCAAAGTTCGAGTTTCAGTTAATGGAGCTACCCCTCAAGTTTTTGCGGGCACCAGTGGCGAACTCAAAGTAGCTAAAGTCTCTGGCGAAAACTCGGTGGTTGTAAAGGTTGAAGCCCTCGATAGTGATGCTTTAGTCTCATCAACTAAAGAGTTAACAGTTAGATTTCCAATTGAAAACCTGACCGGCTGGTGTAATCCAACAGGTAAACAACTCGATAGCGCAGCACCTCTATTCGGACATTCAATAATTCTTGGCCCTAATAAAACCGATGCCAATGTAATAGATTTTGGCCTTGGTATACAGGGCTCCCCAAGGCTTTCCTGCACCTATATTGAGTTTTCTCCAAGTAAAACTCCTGCTACCGCTTATATCGCTCGACTCACTTCTGGAACGGTAGATCGGCACACAATGTATATCCCGCGCGATTTTGGTACGGGCGGAATATTACGAATAGCATTTATTGACAGTTCGGGTAACTATTCATATGTAATGACACATATTTTTCCTGACAATACTTTTACAACGAGCGGATCTAGCACCTATGAGGCCGAACTCCAACGAATATCTATAGATTTACAACCAGAGCTCTTTGGGGTTGCACAAAAATCTTTTCTGGCTGGTAAAACCATATCTGCCGACGCCGTTATCGCATCACAGTTAAAAACAATAGCTGCGCTGCAAAGTGAAGTGAGTAAATTACAGAAAAATCCAATAAGAGTTACGATCATCTGTGTAAAGGGTCGGCTTACACGAAACGTTACTGGCGTGTCTCCTGTCTGCCCGAGTGGGTATTCATTAAAGCCATAAATTTATGTTGGTGTTTGCTCTTGCAAACGGGCCTTACGCAGACCTGTAATTAGGATATGCAATCTGCTTAGTTCATAACAATCAGGTAAATGTGGGTCTAACTCAGGCTTTCAGAGCCTGTTGGCTTACTACTTTAAAGCAACCTGCGACTAAATTACGGCCATGAGAACTTCACATAAATCACTGCCTTTGATCCTTGCAACCCTTATGGCCCTGGCGCTATCTGCCGTTGCCCTGCCATCCATCAGCTCGGCCGCTGCCCCTGACGTAGTGAAGTTGGTGATTCACTATCAGCGCCCTGCCGGTGACTACACAGGGTGGAACCTATGGTTATGGAAGAACTCGTTAGTTAATACCAACGACAAGCCCCTTGATACAAAAGGTGTGCAGTTCAACGGCTCTGATGATTTTGGAAAAGTGTTAACGCTTGAAGTTCCAGATATGAGTGGCTTTGAAGATATTGGCGTTATCGTTCGCCTGAATGATTGGGCCTCAAAAGATATCGGCGATGATCGCTTTATCAGTAAGTTTGATGCAGATGGAAAAGCTGAAGTTTGGTTACGACAAGGAGACGCTGAAATTCACTACTCACTTCCAACCGAGCCGATTAAGGCTAACCCTGCGATTGCACAAACAAAGTTGTATGACTCATTAGATTTCACAAAGAAGTTCACATACAAGGGCGATGATTTAGGAAATACATATAGCAAAGCTAAAACTGCTTTCCGTGTGTGGGCACCAACTGCTAGTGAAGTTTCAATCGCAACTTATGCAAGCGCTGATGGTGCAGCAACAAGTGCAGGTGTAGTTCCAATGAAGGCCAGCGCCAACGGCACATGGGTTGCAACAATTAATGGTGATAAGAATGGTTTGATTTATACCTACCGCGTGAAAGTTGATGGCGTAATGCGTGAAGCCGTTGATCCATACGTGCGCGCAACAACTGTTAACGGTCTGCGCGGAGTTGTTGTAGATCTTTCAAAGACAAACCCAAGTGGTTGGTCGACTAAGAAGCCAGCATTTAGCGGCAATCCAAGTGATGCTGTTATTTACGAACTACATGTTCGCGACCTTTCTATCGATGCATCTAGTGGTGTTAAGGCCGCTAATGCCGGTAAATACCTAGCCTTTACTGAGTCAAAGACCAGCGTTGATGGAACATCCACTGCAGTTGCCTCAATTAAAGAGTTAGGCGTAACTCACGTAGAGCTGTTGCCAGTCTTTGATTACGCATCAGTTGATGAGAACAATCCAAGCTTTAACTGGGGTTATGACCCACAGAACTACAACGTTCCAGAAGGCTCATATAGTTCAAATCCTGCCAACCCAACAACACGCATCGTTGAATTTAAATCAGCGATTCAGGCGCTACATAATCAGGGTCTGCGCGTAAATATGGATGTTGTTTATAACCATGTTTATAACGCTGCATCATTTAGCCAGAACCAGATTGTTCCGGGCTATTTCTTTAGAACTGATCCCAACGGAAACTTAACTAGTGGCAGTGGCTGCGGTAATGATGTTGCATCAGAGCGTCCAATGGTGAGCAAATTTATTGTTGACTCCGTTAAGTATTGGGCAACTCAATACAACCTCGATGGTTTCCGCTTCGACTTAATGGGCTTGATGGATATCAATACTGTTACAGCGATCTCTGCAGCACTCAAGAAAATCGATAAGAGCATCATCGTTATCGCTGAGGGCTGGAACATGGGAACATTGCCAGATAAAGATAAAGCAGGTCAGATGAATATCGATCTACTACCAGGTGTATCAATGTTTAACGATCAACTGCGTGATGGAATTAAAGGCTCGGTCTTTAACAAAGAAGACACCGGCTTTGCAACTGGTAAGGCCGCACCTAATAACAGTGTGAAGGTTGGAATCGCTGGAAATATTTATTACTCCACTCAGTTCTCACAGAACTGGACAACTATCGCCCCAGGGCAATCGGTTAACTACGTTGAATCTCACGATAATTTAACGCTAGCTGACAAGATCACTGGCAGCGTTCCTAGTGCTAGCCCAGCACAAGTTGCCCAGATGGCGCGTTTTGCTTCATCAATCGCATTATTGGCACAGGGTCTCCCATTTATTCAAGCGGGCCAAGAGTTCTTGCGCTCAAAGAACGGCGATGAGAATAGTTATAAATCCTCCGATGCCGTGAACTCAATCAAGTGGAATACCAAAGCGGCGAACATTACGACGTTTAAGTATTTCCAAGGTTTGATCGCACTGCGTAAAGCGCATCCAGCATTCAGAATGACAACAGAGACACAAGTTGTTAAGAACCTTAAGTTCTTGACCGCGCCAAATGATGTTGTTGCTTACTCAATCGCCGGTAAAGCTGTCGGAGATAAGGTTGCAAGCTTTGTTGTCATCCATAATCCCAACGCAACTGCTCAAAAAGTGAAGCTACCAAAGGCCGGAAAGTGGTCAATCGTAGTTTCAGGTGACAAGGCTGGAACTAGCGTTATTAGCTCTGCAACGATGAGCGAAGTAAGCGTTGCTCCACAAAGCACAATGGTGTTGCAGCAGTAGGTATAACTACTTCTTCTTATACCCCGCTGGGCACACTGGCGTAACGGCTGTTACCTTTTTGGTGAGCGTACCTTTCACGCATGTGATTGTTGTTGTTTTCGGCTTCAACAAATCGCTTATCTTCGCATTCAATGCATCGATCTGCGCTTGCTGATCTTTGTTTGCTGCGATTAGTGCTTCAATCTTGCCGTACAGGTTGGTGTTAGTTTCTTTTAAGTAGGCAATCCCTGCATTGGCGTTTGCGAGAGCGCTTGCAGCCTCGGCACTGGCTTTTGCTGCGATTTCAGCATCGGCTTTTGCTTGGGCCTTTACTTCAGCAGTAGCTTTTGCTGCGTTTTCAGCATCGGCTTTTGCTTGTGCCTTAGCATCTGCTGCAGTTTTGGCCGCCGCTTCTATCTGCCCTTGCTGATCCTTGTTAGCTGCAAGCAACGTTGAAATCTTCGCATTTAGACCAGCGTTAATCTCTTTTAGGTTGGCAACGGTTGTATTTGAAAGCTTTAAACTCTCGTTTGCATCTGCAAGAGCCGCTTCAGTATCCGCCTTAGCTCTGGCTTCAGTATCCGCCTTAGCTTTGAGTTTTGCTTCGGCATCCGCTTTTGCTTTTGCTTCTGCATCCGCTTTAGCTTTTATCGCTGCATCAATTTCGGCTTGAGCCTTAGCTGCTGCAGCCGCTTTAGCTTTCGCTGCAGCTTCAAGATCTGCCGCTGCCTTTGCTTCTGCATCCGCCTTAGCTTTCGCTGCAGAAGCCAGGTCTGCGGTGGCCTTTGCTTCGGCTTCACTCTTTGCTTTCTCTGCAGCCACTAAATCAGCGGCAGCCTTTTCTGCAGCTGCCTTTGCTTTAGCTATTTCATCCGCTGCAACTTGTTCAGCCGCAGCTCTGGCTTCAGCGCTCATTGCACGGTGCAAAACATAAATCACGCTTTGTCCGAAAGCAACAGAGATTATCTCTCTATCTTTAAGGGTTTCAGATGTGTCAACAGCCACTGGAACCGAACTATTGGTTACCGAGTGAATACCAAGTTGACCATTTGAGTTATCCCCCCAGCAATATAAGGAACCAACTGCTATCGCACATGAATTTGTGCCATTGCTCGCAATATAGGAAATTGGTTTTTCGCCAATAGCTGTGGTGGTTCCTAGCGCAGTTGGAGTATTTGACCCAGATGGAATTGCAGATCCAAAGCAGTACGCCGAAGCCTCTGCAAGAGCACACCCATTGCCGCCAGACCCATATGTATAACCGCTAGCCATTGAAATCTCTCTATCTTTGAGTCCTCCAGAACTCAACGCAGAATTAGCTGTTGGTAGCCTAACTCCATTTCCCCATGAATATATTTTCTTATCTGCAATCACACTTGTCGTCTCTCCCGAACTTTGTAGGAGTGTAAATGAACTGAGAGTTTTACTCTTTAATTCCCCTTTAGTATCAACAGCCATAGGAGATGTAAAGACCGATTGAACGTAATCACCAAAGAAATCTTTTGCCACATCAATGCCTAACTGGCCACTGTAATTGGCACCCCAGCAGTAGGCCGCTCCACTTGCGATCACGCACGTGTGGCTTCCTCCCGCAGAGATTGCAGTGACTGTCTTTCCGGCAAGCACGCCCGTTGAAGTAACAGCAACGGGAATGTTGGAGTTTGTAGTCGATCCGTTTCCTAGCTGCCCTTCCCCGTTATAACCCCAGCAGTAGGCCGCTCCACTTGCGATCACGCACGTGTGTTTTCCTCCCGCAGAGATTGCAGTGACGGTTTTCCCCGCGAGTACACCTGTTGTTGTTACTGCAACTGGAGTTGCGAAAGTTTGTTCGGAACCATTTCCTAGTGCACCATAGTAGTTATAACCCCAACAGTAAGCAGCACCGGTTGCAATGGCGCAGGTGTGCTGAGATCCTGTAGAAATCGAAGTAACTGTCTTTCCGACGAGTATGCCTGTTGTGGCTATGGCAATAGGAAGATTCGAGTTTGCACTAGAACCATTTCCTAGCTGGCCTAGTTCGTTATTACCCCAGCAGTAGGCTGCGCCACTTGCGATGGCACATGTGTGGTTTGCCCCCGCAGAGATTTCATAGGTTGTGCCATCACGCAATAATGTATTAACAGTAGCAACCGGATAATTTAAGTTTTTTATAAAGGAAGTATTACCGAATTCACCATTTCCTATCTGACCACTTCCTAAACCGCCCATTCCGTTATAACCCCAGCAGTAGGCTGCGCCACTTGCGATGGCACAGGTGTGCTGATATCCCGCAGAGATTGCAGTGACGGTTCTCCCCGCGAGTACACCTGTTGTTGTTACTGCAACTGGAGAGGCAGTTGAGTAAGAACTAGAGCTATTTCCTAGCTGCCCACTGTCGTTATAACCCCAGCAGTAGGCTGCGCCACTTGCGATCACGCACGTGTGGTTTCCTCCCGCAGAGATTGCAGTAACTGTTTTGCTGGAAAGGGCCCCTGTAGCGGTAACAGTAACCGGAACATTGGAACTTGTTGTAGAGCCATCTCCAAGTTGACCAGAACCGTTATATCCCCAGCAGTAGGCTGAGCCACTTGCGATCACGCACGCTTGGTTGGGCCCTGCAGAGATTGCAGTAACCGTCTTACCGCTAAGAGGGCCAGTTAAAGCAACAGGAACATTTGAGTTTGTATTAGAAGCATTTCCTAATTCGCCATTTGCGTTATAACCCCAACAGTAGGCTGAGCCACTTGCGATGGCACAGGTGTGGTTAGACCCTGCAGCGATTGCAGTGACTGTCTTTCCGGCAAGCACGCCAGTTGAAGTAACGGCAACAGGAATGTTGGAGTTTGTAGTCGATCCATTTCCTAGTGCACCATAGTAGTTGTAACCCCAGCAGTAAGCGGCGCCACTTGCGATCACGCACGTGTGGTTTCCTGCCGCAGAGATTGCAGTGACTGTCTTTCCGGCAAGCACGCCCGTTGAAGTAACGGCAACAGGAATGTTGGAGTTTGTAGTCGATCCATTTCCTAGTGCACCATAGTAGTTATAACCCCAGCAGTAAGCGGCGCCACTTGCGATC
>CAMBDL010000021.1 GCA_945865365.1 Streptomyces griseus | reverse complement strand
TGGCATCTACACTTCACGAGTTCATCGGGTCAGTACGACCCCTGACTCTCCAATGGAGGAGAACCTATGCGAGCTTCAAGCGCGGTATCACTCGTGCAAGTAACTGGATCCAATCTGACATATGTGTACCTTGTCCTAGCGATTTCGCTTGGCGCCCTGGGTGTTGCCTATGCACTACGCGCTCAGGTTTTGGCGGCCAGCGATGGAACTGCCAAGATGCGCGAAATCGCAGAGGCGATCCAAGAAGGAGCCACGGCGTTTTTATCTCGCCAGTTCCGTACCCTCTCATTCTTTGTAGCAATCGTCTTCGTGCTTTTGTTCGCACTTCCTGGCGATGCTGACATTCGTATCGGTCGCTCAATCTTCTTCCTTGTCGGCGCAGCGTTTTCTGCTCTGGTTGGTTACAACGGCATGTGGCTTGCAGTGCGCGCAAATGTTCGCGTTGCCGATGCGGCGCGCAGTAAGGACGCTCAGAAAGCCGTTCAGATCGCGTTTCGTACTGGTGGCGTTGTAGGTATGACAACTGTAGGCCTTGGACTTATCGGTGCATCACTTGTTGTAATTATCTACCGCGAAAATGCACCATCTGTTCTTGAAGGCTTTGGTTTTGGCGCAGCGATGCTCGCGATGTTTATGCGCGTCGGCGGCGGAATCTTTACAAAGGCGGCCGATGTTGGAGCTGACCTTGTGGGCAAAGTTGAAAAAAATATTCCAGAAGATGACCCTCGTAACGCGGCAACAATCGCCGACAACGTAGGAGATAACGTTGGTGACTGCGCCGGTATGGCCGCAGACTTATTTGAGTCATATGCCGTTACTCTTGTTGCCGCGCTTATTCTTGGTAAAGCCGCATTCGGTGATGCCGGACTTATCTATCCATTAATCGTTCCAGCAATTGGAACCGTCACTGCAGTTATTGGAATCTTTCTAACAAAGCTTCGCAGCACAGATAAGTCGGCGATGACTGCGATTAACCGTTCATTCTTTATGTCAGCAATCATTAGCGCTGGCTTAACTGCGCTCGCAACATTTACTTACTTGCCATCAGATTTCAAACTCCTTACTGGTCTTTCACCAGAAGCAGTTGCTGCAGCAGGTAATACAAATCCTCGCGTGCTTGCAATTGGTGCAGTACTAATCGGAATCGCCCTTGCAGCAGCAATCCAGGTTCTTACTGGTTACTTCACAGAGACTGGCAAGCGTCCAGTAAATGACGTTGCCGCTTCATCTGAAACAGGTGCTGCAACCGTAATTTTGGCTGGTATTTCAGTAGGTTTTGAGTCGGCTGTTTACTCAGCAATCTTGATCGCATCTGCAGTCTTCGGCGCATTCTTACTTGGTGGCGGAAGTATTGTTCTTTCACTTCTAGCAATTGCATTAGCTGGAACTGGTTTACTAACTACTGTTGGTGTAATCGTTGCTATGGATACATTTGGTCCGATTTCAGATAACGCACAAGGTATCGCTGAAATGTCTGGCGATGTTGAGGGCGAAGGTTCAAAGATTCTTACATCACTAGATGCCGTTGGTAATACAACTAAGGCGATCACTAAGGGAATTGCAATTGCAACCGCAGTTCTTGCAGCTACTGCTTTGTTTGGTGCTTTCACGGATGCAATTAAGCAGGCAGTTCTAGATGCTGGACAAAGTGCAGCAGATCTTGCACTTCAATACCAAGGTGTTCTAGATGTTGCTAACCCACGCAACTTGGTCGGTTTAATTATCGGCGCAGCGGTTGTGTTCTTGTTCTCAGGTCTTGCAGTTAATGCAGTATCTCGAGCAGCTGGCGCAGTTGTTGTTGAAGTACGCAAGCAGTTCATTGAGCATCCAGGAATTATGAAGGGTACTGAAAAGCCTGACTATGGTCGCGTTGTAGATATCTGTACTCGCGATTCGCTCCGTGAACTTGCAACACCTGGTTTGCTTGCAGTTATGGCACCTATCGCAGTTGGCTTTGGTCTAGGCGTTGGAGCACTTGGTGCATACCTTGCCGGCGCAATCGGTACAGGAACTTTGATGGCTGTATTTCTCTCGAACTCAGGCGGTGCCTGGGATAACGCAAAGAAGATGGTTGAAGATGGACACCATGGTGGAAAAAACTCTGATGCGCACGCTGCAACAATCATTGGTGACACTGTCGGAGATCCATTCAAAGACACAGCTGGCCCAGCGATTAACCCATTAATCAAGGTAATGAACTTAGTTGGTCTACTCATTACTCCAGCAATCGTCTCTCTTGCCCTCGGCGGAAGTACAACAACCAGTACGTTGATCGGCATAGGTGCAACCCTTGTCATCATCGCCTCGTTGATTCGCAACCGCCGTCAAGCAACTGCGATTCTGAACTAATTTAGTTCGCACTACTTCCCCTACATGGCTAAAGCGAAAACTGAGCTGATTAAGCTGGTGATTGTTGAATCACCAGCTAAGGCCAGAAAAATTGGCGGCTACCTCGGCGACGGTTACGTTGTTGAGGCTAGCGTCGGCCATATTCGCGATCTTCCGCAGCGCGCAGCTGATATTCCAAAAGAGTTTAAAAAGATTGCATGGGCTAAAGAGGGTGTAGACATTGAAAATGACTTTGCGCCTTTGTATGTCATTAATCCTGATAAGCGCGCAAAAGTAGCTGAATTACAAGCCTTAATGAAGAACGCTGAAGAGCTAATTCTGGCAACAGATGAAGATCGTGAAGGCGAAGCAATCGCCTGGCACCTAGTAGAGGTTTTGCAACCCAAAGTACCTATTAAGCGCATGGTCTTCAATGAGATTACTAAAGAGGCGATTCAAGCGGCCGTAGAAAATACGCGCGATTTGGATTATCACTTAATCGATGCGCAAGAAACTCGTCGCGTATTAGATCGTTTATTTGGTTATCGCTTATCCCCTGTGTTGTGGAAGAAAGTTATGCCACGTATCTCGGCCGGCCGTGTGCAATCAGTTGCTACACGTTTGATCGTTGAAAAAGAGCGCGAACGCATGGCCTTTATTTCATCGGCCTGGTGGGATCTTGCAGCAGTTACCGCCCTGGGCTTTAACGCACGCCTGCTTGAGGTTGAGGGCAAGCGCGTTGCAGCAACATCAGACTTTGGCGCCGATGGTGCAGTCAAAGAAAAATCGCTGGCCAATATTCTTCTTCTTGATGAAGCCGGTGCACGTGGTTTAGTTGAATCACTTAAATCATCTGCATTAACCGTTAAGTCGATGGAGGAAAGTCCACGTACTGAACGTCCGAAACCTCCATTTACAACGTCGACGATGCAGCAAGATGCAGGTAGCCGACTTGGGTGGGGTGCACAGATCACCATGCGCATTGCACAACGTCTGTATGAGAACGGCTACATCACATACATGCGTACCGATAGCGTCAATTTATCGGCACAGGCAGTTGATGCTGCGCGCAAAGCGGCAAAATCCTTGTACGGCGCTGACCATGTTGCCGATGCACCACGTACATATCTTGGTAAAACTAAGAATGCACAAGAGGCGCACGAAGCAATTCGCCCAGCTGGTGAAACCTTTAAAACTCCAGGCGAACTTGCTCCAGAGCTTTCACGTGATGAGTTTGCCTTGTATGACTTAATCTGGAAGCGCACCGTGGCATCTCAAATGGCCGATGCCAAGAAGATGCAGATGCGCGTTGATTTTGATGCACAAACAAATGATGGCAAGGCCACTATTTTCCGCGCCAATGGTTCGGTTATTACTTTTCAAGGCTTTCTTGCCGCATACGATGAGATTGTCACTGAAGATAGCAAAGATGAAGAGAGCGAAGACAAGCGCTTGCCGGCAATGACACTGGGTCAATCAGTTAAAGTTAACGAATACACATGTGAAGGCCACGAAACTAAGCCACCTGCTCGTTATACCGAGCCAACATTGGTTAAGAAGCTAGAAGAGTTAGGCATTGGCCGACCTTCAACATTTGCATCGATCATTCAAACGATTCAAGATCGCGGCTATGTATACAAGCGCGGCCGTGCTCTAGTGCCAACTTTCCTTGCTTTTTCAGTGACCGGCCTGCTTGAAACCCACTTTACAAAGCTGGTTGATTACGAATTCACGGCCAGTATGGAAGAAGACCTCGACAAAATCGCCGCCGGTGAAGCCGGTCGCGTTGATTGGCTGCGTGATTTCTTCTATGGCGTCGATGGACAACCAGGGTTAAATGAACTATCGGCCGATCTTGGTGTTATCGATGCACGTGCGACTAACACAATGAACTTATCGGAGACAATTGAAATTCGAGTTGGTCGCTACGGTGCTTACTTACAACAAAATCTGCCCGATGAAGAGCGCAAGCTTGCAAATATTCCAGAGTCATTAGCACCAGATGAGCTAACGCTTGCAAAGGCGATTGAACTACTTGAAGCACCCTCAGGTGAGCGCGAACTTGGAATTGATCCGGCAACCAACTTACCAATCATTGCAAAGAGCGGACGCTTTGGTCCGTACATCACTGAAGTTCTGCCAGTAGTTGAACCAGAGCTGACAGCATCAGGAAAGAAAAAGCGTAAAAAGGCCGATGCACCTAAAGCAAAGACGGCATCGCTTCTTTCCACAATGACTTTAGATACCGTTACTTATGAGGATGCACTGCGACTTTTATCATTGCCACGCACGCTAGGTACTAACACTCTCGGTGATGACATAACAATTCAAAATGGTCGCTACGGTCCATACTTAAAAGCTGGGCTTGATAGTCGCACACTGACATCTGAAGAGCAGTTATTTACATTGACATTAGATGAAGCCCTTGAGATTTATTCAAAACCTAAAGAGCGCCGCCGTGGTGTTGCTAAGCCACCTATTAAAGAGCTCGGGGTTGATCCAACAACTGAAAAACCATTGATTATTAAAGATGGCCGTTTCGGCATGTATGTCACCGATGGCGAAACAAATGCAACGCTTCGCCGTGGTGATACTGCAGAGGGAATGACGTTAGAGCGCGGGTTAGAGTTACTTGCAGGCCGTCGTGCATGGGAGGCCGAGAACGGACCTTCACCAAAGAGGGCGCGCAAGAAGGCGGCAGCTAAGCCAAAGAAGAGTGACACAGCGCCGACGTTGACCAAGAATGTTGTCAAAAAGGGAACTGCCAAGAAAACGGCAAAGAAGACCGCAACAGGCAAAGCTAAAAAGAAAGTTGAGTAACCCTTTACTTCATTCCTGGAGAAACAACTGTAAGCCCTAGTTTCTTGGCGTTTTCAATCATCTGCTTGTCATAAGTGACCAGACCTTTAACAGTCTTATTTAAGAAAACTACAGTTGCAACATGAATTGCATCAAGAGATTTAAGAGTTATTGCCATGGGAAAGTTCTCAGCAAGAATGAGTATGGGGGCACTAGCCGGTGTCATTTCAAATTTAGATAGTAACGCTTGACCTTCAATAATCTTTTCGGGGGCTATACGATTCAATGAGCGAATAACTTCAACTCTAGAAATTGCAGAAGTCTTTGTTGGTGCATCTAGGAATTGTGCTAAAGCAATCGACTCGTTTTCAGAGATCAGCAGTTTAAGAATTGCCGAACTATCAATGTACCAACTCAATATCGCGCCTCTGCGCGGATCTCCATTAAAAGTTCAGTCGAAGTCTTCTTGCCTTTCAATTTATAAGTAGGAGCAGTGAAACGCCAGTCAGGATTCTCTGCCGGTATGATTAATCCAGCGGCAATATATTCTTCATATAGTGATTTAGTAATTGGCACCAATCGAGCAACAGGTACCCCGTGTTCGGTAATTTCAATCACTACTCCATCTTTCACTTGATCGAGAAGCTTTGAAGCTGATTGCCGTAGTTCGCGGACTCCAACACTCTGGGTATGAGTAGTTGCTTCAACTTCTTTTTTAGCGGGAGTGGTCTTTGCTTTTTTCGTTGCAGTTGCCATGTGGTTATAGTAGCACAATTAGTTAAATGTGCTACACCCGATATTCCCCTTACAAGTCAGCTCAATAGCCACTCTTGGGGGCCGAAGGTCGCCCCGATAGACTCACGCCATGTCAAGAACGCTGCCGACCCCTGCTGCTCCGGCACAGGATGAGACTCGTGGAGTTCTAGCTATTCGCCCCTTTAGAAAACTATGGAACTCCATGGTCTTCTCATCCCTTGGCGACTGGCTCGGTTTATTAGCAACTACGGCCCTAGCACAACAACTCTCCGGTGGCGACTACGCAACAGCTAACTATGCAATCGCTGGTGTTTTTATTGCACGCTTACTACCTGCGGTTTTCTTAGGGCCTATAGCTGGAGTAATCGCCGATCGCTTCGATAGACGTAAGTTAATGGTCAGTTGCGATATTTTGCGAACCGGTTTATATATTTCGATTCCGATTGCACATAATTATTTTTGGTTGTACACCGCAACGATTTTGGTCGAGTGTGTAACTTTATTTTGGTCACCGGCTAAAGAGGCATCGGTACCAAACTTGGTTCCACGTGAAAAACTAGAGTCGGCTAATCAAGTCTCATTACTTGCAGCGTATGGAACTGCACCAATTGCCGCTTTGCTCTTTACCTTCCTCTCTCTTTTCACAAGCGCTTTCCTCGCAGTAATTCCAGGATTTAGTGCAACCGCCGTAGACGTAGCTTTGTATGTCAACGCCGCCAGCTTTGCCTTTGCTGCATTCACAATCTATAACTTGCATGAGATTCCTAAAGGCGCTGCGGCCAAGAAATCATCTGATTCTGGAATTGCTAAATCACTTATCGAAGGTTGGAAATCGGTTAGTGGATCAAAGATTATTCGTGGCCTAGTTGTTGGAATGGTCGGTGCGTTTATTGCCGCCGGTGCGGTTATTGGCTTAGCGCGTACTTTTGTAGGCGACTTAGGCGGTGGTGAAGCTGCTTACGGTATTTTGTTCGGTGCAGTATTTAGCGGACTGGCCGCAGGAATCGCCTTCGGACCTAGGGTTTTCGCTCAGTTTTCGCGCCGTCGTTTATTCGGTGCATCACTTACTATTGCAGGCTTCTTTCTCGTTCTATTAGCTGCGATTCCAAACTTAGTTTTAGCGGTATTTATCGTTATAGCACTTGGTGCATTCAGTGGAATCAGCTGGGTTACCGGCTTCACGATGCTGGGCATGGAAGTTGCCGATGAAGTTCGCGGTCGTACTTTTGCCTTCGTACAGAGCTTAATCCGTGTAGTTTTAGTTGGCGTACTTGCTATCGCTCCGTTAATCGCAGCTGCCGTTGGCCAACATACATTTAAGTTTCAAAATACTCAGGTCAGTTATAATGGGGCATCAGTAACGATTTTAATCGCAGGTTTGATTGCAACCTTCATCGGTGCAGTTTCATACCATCAGATGAAAGATCGCCCAAAAGTCTCCTTATGGTCAGATGTTGCTAATGCAATTAAGGGTGAACTTGGCGGTATAACTGGTGCACCTACTAAGGGAATCTTTATTGTCTTTGAAGGCGGCGAAGGCACTGGTAAATCGACGCAGTCTAAACTTCTTAAGGCGTGGTTAGAACAGGAGGGCGAGACCGTTGTCTTATCGCGCGAACCCGGTGGCAGTGAATTAGGTGTAGAGGTTCGAAAGATTTTGTTGTCACATTCAACAGGTGAAATTAGTCCGCGTGCCGAGGCGTTGTTATACGCCGCAGATCGTGCACACCATGTTTTCAGTGTTATTCGCCCCGCACTTGCCGCGGGTGAAGTTGTTATTAGTGATCGTTACTTTGATTCATCGATTGCATATCAAGGCGCAGGACGCGTGTTAGAGCCAGGTGAAGTCGCACGAATTTCGCGATGGGCCACGGAATCACTCTTTCCAACGCTAACAATTGTTATTGATTTACCTGCAGAAATCGGCCTTGGACGCTTAAAAAGTAAGGATCGCTTAGAGGCGCAACCTTTGGCTTTCCACGAACGCGTACGTCAAGAGTT
Source organism: Streptomyces griseus (assembly GCA_945865365.1). GTDB lineage: Bacteria > Actinomycetota > Actinomycetes > Nanopelagicales > Nanopelagicaceae > Planktophila. Next base: position 4,169 of record CAMBDL010000021.1, on the reverse strand, counting down.
TTTACAGATTTCCTTACTAGATCCAGAGCGCTACATTATTATTGAGGGCAATCAAAGTATTGATGATATTCACGCCGACATAATTAAGCGTGTTAGTGAGATTGCTGGCCTCAAACGCAACGCTCGCGAAGATAAGGGCAGTTTATTACTGCGTCCGATTCGTGCAGTTGGAAAAGCTGTGCAATCTACAGCGAAGAAAACATCAGCCAGTGCAACGAAAGCCGTAAGTAAGGCCAAGCCAAAAAAGAAAGCTACATCTAAGAAGTGAGCGTGTTCGATAACTTAGTTGGCCAAGAGCATGTTGTTGAGGTTATTAAGAATGCAGTTGCTCAATCAACCAGCCAGAGCATGACACATGCGTGGGTCTTTACTGGTCCTCCAGGCAGTGGTCGTTCTAGTGCAGCAGTCGCTTTCGCCCAAGCTTTGGTCTGCCCAGACAATGGCTGTAGCACATGCAATGCCTGCAGAAGTGCAGCAAATGGCGCACACCCTGATGTAGAGATAATTCGCACCGAGGGCTTATCAATCAAAATCGATGAAGTACGCGAATTACTTGCGCGCGTTGCCTGGGCCCCATCGATGGGTGGTTGGCGTGTAGTGGTAATGGAAGATGCCGATCGTTTAACTGAATCTGCCGCTAACGCATTATTGAAAGCAATTGAAGAGCCCGGTAATCGCACGGTGTGGTTGCTCTGTGCACCGACTCTGCACGATGTTTTGCCAACTATTCGCAGTCGCTGTCGTCACTTGCAGTTAGTAACGCCATCAACATCGGCAGTTGCCCAGGTCTTACAAAACCGCGATGGAATAAGCCCGCAGATGGCTGACTTTGCCGCTCGCGTAAGCCAAGGCCATATTGGCCGCGCACGGTATTTAGCTAACAACGAATCTGTGCGCAATACCCGCACCACAATTATGAAACTGCCATTAACACTCAATGGAATCTCATCAGCCTTTGCCGCCGCACAAACGTTAGTTGATCTTGCAACCGATCAAGCAAATGAAGCTGCAGAGGAGCGTAATCAGAGCGAGATAGATGATCTATCTCTTGCTTACGGCAAGGGTGCAACAGGTCGTGGAATGGCTACCGGTGGCAGTAAAGCAATTAAAGAGTTAGAGAAAGAGCAAAAGACTCGCAGCACTCGAATGGTGCGCGATGGCTTAGATGCAGCCCTACTGGACATTGCAACTTTTTATCGCGATGTGATGATGGTGCAATCAGGTGCTACCGATTCACTCATTAATAAAGAGTTAGAAGAACAGATTACATCGTATGCGCAGAAGGCCAAACCACACACAACAATTAATAAGATCAATGCCATTATGACCGCGCGTACAAATCTGGGCCACAATGCTGCGCCATTACTGACTATCGAAGCATTAATGTGCGTATTAGCTCGCTAAGTGCACGGGGTGTATTTGCCCTACTAATATCCTTGCTTTTAACTCTGACTGGTTGTGCAGAAACGGCTAGCAAGCCTTTCCCCGCAGCAACCAATGATGCATCAACTCTTGACTGGCATAAATGCGAAAAGTATTTTCAATGCGCCACCATGGTTCTGCCAGTTGATTATCAAGATGAATCTCTGGGAACTTTTGAAATGGCTATAATTCGCTTTCGAGATTCCAACCAGCACGATCGCCTAGGCTCATTAGTGATAAACCCTGGTGGTCCTGGCGTCAGTGGAATTGAATTTACTCTGAACGCTCAGTACATCATTGATCCTGACGTGTTAGATAGATATGACATTGTGGGCTTTGACCCTCGCGGCATAGGTAAAAGCAGCCCCATTCACTGCTTAAGTGATGCCCAGCAGGATGCCTCATTTTCTGGTGATTCCAAACCCGATAATCAGGAAGAGTTCAATGCATTAATTGAGGATGCTCATACCTTTGCTACCAACTGTGTTGAACAGACAGAGAATTTAGCGAGCTTTACAACAGTTAATGCTGCCAAAGATATGGAGCAGTTACGAATTGCACTAGGTGATTCGCAATTGAACTACATGGGCTTTTCTTACGGTACATATCTTGGAACCGTCTATGCACAACAGTTTCCTTCAACGGTTGGACGCTTTGTTCTAGATGGTGCAATCAATCCTTCGTTATCAGCGTATGATCAAAACGTAGTTCAGGCAGAAGCATTTGATAAGGCTTTAACAAACTTTATAAACAATTGTTTAAAACGAACATCATGCTCTCTACCCAAAACAGCTAATGCGCAGTTCTTTGTAGATTTTCTTGCCACACTTGCGCAGACTCCATTAACATCACAAGACTCACCCAATCGACCCGTAACCCAATCACTAGTTATTACTGGTATCGCAGCGGCTTTGTATGACAACAACATAGGTTGGCCAATGCTTCGAACAGCATTTGAAGAGGCCAAGGATGGCGATGGCACAACCTTCCTTCAACTAGCTGACACATATAGTGGTCGTAACTCGGATGGCACTTATAAGGATAATCAAAACGATGCCAATATTGTGATCGATTGTTTAGATTGGCATCTAACTCGCAGCAACAGTGATATTCAAACTCATGCCACCGATTTTGAGACAGTGGCACCAGTCTTTGGTCCCTTCATTGCTTATAGTGGTGTTGTTTGTAACGCCTTAAAAGATGTTTTAAATATTCCAAACGAAACCGACCAAAATACTGTGCGGATTGAAAAAACTGCGACGCCAGTATTAATAATCGGTACAACACAAGACCCCGCAACTCCATATTCCTGGGCTAAAGGCTTAGCTAGATACATCATGGGTTCACGCTTAATTACGCTCAATGGTGAGGGCCACACAGGTTATGGCCGCGGCTCGATCTGCACCGATACAGCCGTTGATATCTACCTGATTACGGGCGAACTTCCCGCCAAAAAACTGGTCTGCACCCACTAACTACGGGAGCTGCGATGGTAAGAAGCACCCCTGTGCATAGGGCAAGATTTACCCATGCGCTTAGACCATGTCTCATACGTAACATCCCATGATCAATTAGCCGACACAGTTCAACGCCTTGGTTCGCGCCTTGGCAGCACATTTGTTGATGGTGGCGTGCACCCACGCTTTGGTACACGTAACTTCACATTACCTTTACAAAACGGTCAATACATAGAAGTTGTATGTCCGCTTGATCACCCTGCAACAGAGCAGACTCCATGGGGTAAAGCTGTTAGCAAGAAAGCACAAGAAGGCGGCGGCTGGCTTACTTGGGTTTTTGCAACTGAGAATATTTCAAAGATTGAAGAGAAGTTTGGCCGCAGCGCAATCGAAGGTCACCGCACACGTCCCGATGGCACCGATCTTAAATGGAAGCAAATTGGCGTTAATGAGATTAATGATTCTCGTCAACTTCCATTTTTTATTCAATGGTTAACCGCTGATCATCCATCACAAGATGGAAAAGCAGCCGCTGCAATTGAGAAAATTACGATTGCCGATCCTGATCAATTATCAGACTCATGGTTTAAGACAGAAATTTTCGATGGATTGAGCGGCGCAGACATTGAGTTTGTTGACCCTTCAACAAACGATGGCGAGTCAGGGATTGTTGCAGTGCATTTAATGACACCAAATGGAGTTGTTCGTCTGGATTAATTCCAGATACAAACTTCACGCGTCGCACCCTTGTTCCGCCGCCTTAGCTCAGTCGGTAGAGCGTCGCTCTCGTAAAGCGAAGGCCTCGGGTTCGATTCCCGAAGGCGGCTTCATACGAAGCAATTCATACGTTATAGCGCGCCCTTTGCCACTCTATAGATATTTTGTACTCTCTCTGCTTCGATTACCCCATGAGAAAAACCATTGTCCTGCGCTTTGTATTGAGCACATTAGTTGTGAGCTCTTTGTTAACGATCCCAGCTGCACCAGCATCAGCAGCACCCGATGACATAAAAGTTGCAGTGATGGGCGCGATCGGAACACGTACCGAGCGCGCAACAATGCCATACGACTTACCAGATTCAGACGCGTTAACCGGAAAGACAGTCACTGCAATCTCTGCGGGAGGAAACCACACGTGCGTGATCGCAAGTGGCGCCGCTTACTGCTGGGGTTATAACTACTATGGTGCACTAGGAAATGGATCGACTACAAACTCCAACATTCCTGTTGCCGTTACTTCAACGGGCGTGCTTGCCGGAAAGACAGTCACTGCAATCTCTGCGGCAGGAA
>CAMBDL010000020.1 GCA_945865365.1 Streptomyces griseus | reverse complement strand
ATGCTGACCTGCACCGGTTTCAGCGATGATGCGTTTCTTACCCATTCGCTTTGTCAGAAGTGCTTGGCCTAAAACATTATTGATCTTGTGACTGCCGGTATGATTGAGATCTTCTCGCTTAAGGAGCACTCGTGCACCGCCAGCATGCTCTGCAAAGCGTGGAACTTCTGTGATGATGCTAGGTCGACCTGTATACGTACGATGAAGCTGCGCTAACTCAGCTTTAAAAACTGGATCTTTTTGCGAACTAGTATGAGCATCTTCTAGCTCATTGAGTGCACCAATCAGTGCTTCAGGGACAAAGCGGCCGCCGTACTTGCCAAAGTGTCCATCTAATTGATCGGGTTGAGTGGTCATTAGCTAAGCCTACCTAGCCCCAGAAGTTCGCGCACCGCGATAGATGGATCGCCCGCTCGAACCAGTGCCTCCCCCACAAGAATTGCAGTGGCTCCATGTTTCTGAGCAAAATCAACATCGCTTCGATGGGTGATTCCAGATTCGGCGACCCTTACTAAGGTAAGAGGAATACGCGGAATTAACTCTGCAAAGGCGCTGGCATCGACATCTAACGTCTTTAAATTTCGTGAGTTAATTCCAACAATTTCAGGTGAGATTTCCAAAGCCCGTTCTAGCTCATCGTGCGTGTGCACCTCAATGAGTGCGCGCATCCCCAGTTCAGTTGCTAATTGAAAGTAGTCCTTCAACTGATGAGCACCTAGGGCGGCAACAATGAGTAGAACTACATCGGCTCCATGTGCACGAGCTTCGAAAAATTGATACTCATCAACCATGAAATCTTTTCGCAAGATTGGAATATCCACTCGTGCTCGAACCGCATCTAGATCTTCAAGTGATCCGCCAAAGCGTCGCCTTTCAGTTAATACGCTGATCATCGTTGCGCCTGCTTCGGCATACTGTTCAGCAAGAGCCGCTGGATCGGCGATAAGGGCCAGCGAGCCCTTGCTAGGTGAGGATCTTTTCACCTCGGCTATCAGCGACATCTCTTGAGACATCATGGTCGATAGTGGATCCCTCACGAGGGGAGCTCTATCTATCTCCTCTTGAATTTGTGCAAGTGGTTTACGTCGCACTGCTAAATCTTCGCGCACTCCCTCAATAATTGAATCAAGGACGCTCATTTTCGCCATCCTGACTTAGATCTAAACCTTGATCTTGAGCGCTCCATGTATTTAACTCTTTTGGTGTGCGCTCATACTTTGAAGATAAGCGAAATGCTTTACTGAGTACGAGAACAACTGTCAAAACGAAGCCAACACTTATCGCAATCGAAAACAGCTGGTCCATTAACTCTTACGCAATCTATTAGCTGCATCAATGGCACTCAGGACGGCAGCAGCTTTGTTGTGACACTCTTGATTTTCAGATTCTGGATCAGAGTCAGCCACAACGCCTGCACCTGCCTGCACATAAGCAGTACCGCTATGAATCAGCGCAGTACGAATCGCTATACATGTATCGATGTTGCCTGTGAAATCAATGTAACCAACGATGCCACCATAAAGTCCCCGACGCGTCGGCTCTAACTTCTCAATAATCTCCATCGCACGAGGTTTAGGTGCACCAGATAACGTGCCTGCAGGGAAAACCGAAAAGAGCGCATCAATCGGTGAGGCGCTTTCAGATAGTTGGCCAGTGACCGTTGAAACAATATGCATCACATGTGAATAGCGTTCGATGTGCATAAAATCAATCACTTCTACAGATCCTGGTTTGCAGACTCGGCCAATATCATTTCGTCCAAGATCTACCAGCATGAGGTGTTCGGCTCGCTCCTTTGGATCGGCAAGTAATTCTTCGCCAAGACGATGGTCTTCTTCAGGGGATGCTGAACGCTTTCGAGTTCCGGCAATGGGGTGAATCATTACTTCTTTGCCATTTATCTTTACTAAAGCTTCAGGACTAGATCCCACTACCGCGATGCCATCGTTAAATCTCAACATGTACATATATGGACTGGGATTATTAAGTCGCAACATTCGATACACATCTAAGGCATCAGCACCGCACTCCATGGAAAATCGCTGAGACAGTACGATCTGAAAAGCCTCACCAGCGAGAATCTCTTCTTTTGCAGCCAAGACTTTAGCCTTATAACTATCGGGGCTCATGTTTGAGTTGAACTCTGGATGTGCATGAGTATCAATCAAGGCAACATCACCTGAGAGGGCCGAGTTTAAATCGACCTGCATCCGATCTAAGCGCTCATTACATGAAGCAAAGGCCTCATCTATCCGATCATCGCTTCCATCCCAATTAATTGCATTTGCAATTAATGTGATAGTTCCATCGCTGTGATCTAATACAGCTAAATCACTTGTCAGCATAAAACTTAGTTCAGGCAGTGGCAGATCTTTCACACCAAGATTAGGAAGTTTTTCTAATCTTCGCACAACGTCATAGCCCATAAAACCAACGAGTCCTCCAGTAAGAGGTGGAAGACCAGAAATCTTTGGTGACTTTAAATGTTGGGCTGCCAAGCGCAGAGCAACAAGTGGATCGATTCCGGTTGGAGCTCCAGCAGGAGCTGTGCCCTGCCAATAAGCCAGACCATTAGCTTCGCTAAGCGTTGCCTCGCTGCGTACTCCAATGAATGAATACCGTGACCAAGCACCACCATGTTCGGCCGACTCTAAAAGAAAAGTATTAGGAGCATCCTTAGCCAGTTTTCGATAAACGCCTAAGGGTGTTTCACCATCTGCTAATAATCGGCGCGAAACTGGAATGACATTAGAAATCTTTGCATATGCACGAAACTCTTCCAGATTCATCGCTTGCCCAATGACAGGGATGTATGAAAGCACGTCGATTCTCCGGTATGACACGCAACGCCGATTTGCGTTACCTGAATGAGCAAGGCATCACCATCGCAATCAAGTGCTACTGAGTGCACTTCTTGAAAGTGTCCAGACGTTGCACCTTTTACCCACAACTCATTTCGGCTTCTGCTCCAATAGGTTGCCTTGCCAGTTGTCAACGTGATAGCTAAGGATTCGATGTTCATGTAAGCAAGCATCAATACTTCGTGACTCTGCACATCTTGGACAATTGCAGGAATCAGAACCGTTGGATCCTTCAGAAGAGATTTGATTGCAGGATCTAAGGTTGCCATGGCTTAATTCTGCCTTACCCAGTGGTGTTAGCGCGCACGGGATAATTGTGCTTTCTTAGATAGGACTTGACGTCGCCAATTCGGTGGATTCCGAAGTGAAAAACACTCGCGGCCAATAGTGCATCGGCTCCAGCATCGAGGGCTGCAGCAAAATCCTCTAACGCTCCCGCACCACCGCTTGCAATTAATGGAACATTGGCAACTGCGCGAACAGCGGTAATCATGGAAATGTCATAACCCGCACGTGTGCCATCGGCATCCATGGAGTTTAGAAGAATCTCGCCGACACCCAATGCGCAGGCTTTTTCGACCCAGGCTAAAGCATCAATATCTGTGCCCTCTCGGCCACCATGGGTCGTCACTTCATAGCCGGAAGCTGTGCGCGCTCTGCGTGCATCAACGGATAAAACCAAAACCTGTGAGCCAAAGCGATCAGAGATTTCTGCGATTAACTGTGGACGAGCGATTGCAGATGTGTTGATGGAAACCTTATCGGCTCCTGCACGTAATAAGCGATCTACATCAGCAACACTTCGAATTCCGCCGCCTACTGTTAACGGAATGAAAACTTGTTCAGCGGTTCGACGTACAACATCAAGTGTGGTTTCTCGCCCTGCACTACTAGCCGAAATATCTAAGAATGTGAGTTCATCGGCAGCTTCGATTCCATAAAGTGCAGCCATCTCAACTGGATCGCCGGCATCGACAAGGTTAGTGAAGTTGACTCCTTTTACCACTCGACCTTCGGTCACATCAAGGCAGGGAATTATACGGATTGAAAGCGTCATGCCGATGCAATCGCTAGAGCTTCTTGCAGAGTAAATGCACCTGCATATAAAGCCTTACCAACAATTGCACCTTCAATACCTATTGAGCGAATTGCGGCAAGCGCTGCTATGTCTGCAAGAGATGAGACTCCGCCACTTGCAATCACAGGCTTACTAGTGGCTGCACACACTTGATGTAAGAGTTCAATGTTTGGACCTTGCAAAGTTCCATCTTTCGTTACATCGGTGACAACGTAACGTGCACAACCATCCTTATCGAGACGTTCAATCGTTTCAAAGAGTTCGCCACCCTCTTGAGTCCACCCCCGCGCTGCCAAAGTGTGACCACGCACATCTAAACCAACGGCGATTAAATCACCATATTCGGCAATCACCTTCGCAGTCCATAGTGGATCTTCAAGTGCAGCAGTACCTAAATTAATTCGACTACATCCGGTTGCTATCGCCCGCCTAAGAGATTCATCATCGCGAATTCCACCAGATAGTTCTACCTTAACATCTAGTCTTCCAACGACTTCTGCCAATAATTGTGCGTTATCTCCACGGCCAAAAGCTGCATCTAGATCAACCAAGTGAATCCACTGTGCGCCTGCGGCTTGAAACTCTAAGGCAACATCAAGCGGGCTTCCATAAATACTTTCTTTAGATAACTCACCCTGTACTAAGCGAACGGCACGGGCATCCTTAACATCAACTGCCGGTAATAACTCTAAATAGTTCACAGAGAATTACTCCAATTCTTTATGAGGGCTAAGCCTGCTACACCGGATTTTTCTGGATGGAACTGCGTTGCACTCACGTATCCATCTTCAACTACCGAAAGGAAGCGTTCGTTATGCGTTGTCCACGCCTGGTGAACTCCAACGGAGTCCTTAGCTGCAAAAGAGTGCACGAAGTAAAAAGATTGATCTTCAATACCCTTTAATAGTGATGATCCCTGGGTAGTTTCCACAGTGTTCCAACCCATATGAGGAAGTATCGGTGCAGAGATTTTCGAAACCGTTGCATCCCAGATTCCTACTCCGTTATGCGCAGCACCATCTGAATGCTCTTCACCATGTGAAAACAAAATCTGCATTCCGATGCAAATACCCAGTACTGATCGTCCGCTGGAGACGCGCTTGCGAATAATTTCAGCACCATCAATTGTATGTAGGCCGGTCATGCATGCAGCGAATGCCCCTACGCCCGGTACTACGAGACCGTCGGCCTCGTAAGCAATTCGTGCATCGGATGTAACAACTACATCATGGCCAGAGGTTGCAAATGCACGTTCAGCTGAACGCAGATTTCCTGAACCGTAGTCAAGTATTGCGATCAAAGAGAGCCCTTGGTCGAAGGGATCCCCGCAACTCGTCCATCCAAAGACACTGCATCGCGCAGCGCACGTGCTACCGCTTTGAACTGTGCCTCAAATACGTGATGCGCATTTCGTCCTTCGAGAACTCTAATGTGCAGTGCAATATGTGCTTCAGCAACGATTGACTCCCAAATATGTTTTCCAAGTGTTGTGTCGAATGTTCCAATGAGTTCGACGATCTCTGGCTGACGATGGACTAAGTAAGGTCGACCAGACAAGTCAACGGCGGCCTGCACTAAAACTTCATCCAATGGAACCATCGAATCGCCAAATCGGCGAATGCCGGCCTTATCCCCCAGCGCTTCACGAAGTGCTTGGCCAAAGGCAAGGGATGTATCTTCAACGCTGTGATGTGAGTCGACATCGATATCACCAGTGGTTTTAACAGTGAGATCAAAACCAGAGTGCTTACCAAGTTGCGACATCATGTGATCAAAGAAGGGGACACCCGTGCTCACGTCGATCACACCTTGTCCATCGAGATTGAGCTCGACTAATACGTGCGACTCTTTAGTTTCTCTTTCAATACGTGCGGTTCTCATGGTGCTCACTTTCTATAACAGCTGCTCTAAGGCGTCAATGAAGCGTTTATTCTCGGCCTCATTGCCGATTGTTACTCGAAGATAACCCGATAATCCCACATCTCTAATCAGAACACCCTTTTCTAGAAGACTGGCCCATAGTTGTGGCGCACTGGCGCTGAATCCAGTGAAGAGTAAGAAATTGGCACTACTTGGAAGGCTCTTCAATCCAAGCTCATGCAGTGAAAGCGCTAAAGCTTCGCGGGCGTGAATCAGGGATTGCACTCCGGCAAGAAGTTCACGGCGGTGGTCTAAGGCTACTTCAGCGGCAGCTTGGGTTAAAGCACTTAAATGATACGGAAGGCGAACTAGCATCATCGAATCAACTACATTGGCATCGGCAACTAAATATCCTAAGCGTGCACCAGCAAAGGCGAAGGCCTTGCTCATGGTGCGGATTACGATCACGTGGGGTTTCTTTGTAACCAACGTTGTAGCCGACGTTTCTTGAGAGAACTCAGCATAGGCCTCATCGACAATTAGTAATCCGCCATGCTCGGCAACGATATCGGCGAGTGCACTGATATCACTTAATGTAATTGAGTCTCCCGTTGGATTATTCGGAGTTGTTATGAAAGTTAAGACGGGTTTATGTGTCTGCACAGCTTGTATCGCTAAATCAAGATTGAACGTGAAATCTGAATTTCTAGCGCCATCAATCCAATTTGTGCCAGCGACTTTAGCAATAAGAGAGTGCATTGAATATGAAGGTGTAAATCCAAGGGCCGTACCATCACCGAATGCTAAAAATATCGATTGAATGATCTCATTACTCCCATTTGCCGCCCAAATATTTTCTACGTGGACCTGCGTTGAGGATGCTTCATTAATGTAGGTAGCTAATTTGGCGCGTAAAACATCGGCGTCACGATCAGGATAGCGATTCAGAGTGGTAGCTACTTTTCCAACTGCTTGGCCTATAGCATTTTGTAATTCCAGTGATGGCGGATATGGATTCTCATTAGTGTTGAGTGTGGCATCAGCAGGAATTTGTGGTGCACCGTATGGAGTCAGTGGTTGCAAATCTTTGCGCAGGGGTAACCACGTTGGCCAACTCATGGGGTATCCACCATTCGCGCAAGCATGGCTTCCCCATGGGCAGGTAAGTCTTCTGAGTTCGCAAGAGTTACTACCGTTGGCACTAAATCAGTAAAGGCGCGTTTGTTGTATTCAATGAAATGTAAGCCGCGTAGGAAACTCTGAACGGATAATCCACTGGAGTGACAGGCACACCCTCCCGTTGGTAGAACATGGTTGGAGCCCGCGGAGTAGTCGCCTAATGAAACAGGTGAAAAACGCCCGATAAAAACCGCACCAGCGTTACGAACCTTTGACGAGTCTTCGCGTGATTGAGCGGTCTGAATTTCTAGGTGCTCTGCAGCGTAAGCATTAACAACATCTAACCCCTGCCGAATTGAATCAACCAGAACAATTGCCGACTGCACTCCACTGAGTGCTTGGCGAATTCGATCTGAGTGCTTTGTTGCGGCAACGCGAATGTGCAACTCCACTGCAACGGCCTCAGCGAGTTCAACGCTATCAGTTACCAAGATTGCGGCCGCGATAACATCGTGTTCGGCTTGGCTAATCAAATCTGCTGCTACATCAGCTGCAACTGCGCTGCTATCGGCCAAGATTGCGATTTCAGTTGGACCGGCTTCTGAATCAATTCCAATAACTCCACGCAAAGCTCTTTTTGCCGCTGCAACATAGATATTTCCTGGCCCTGTAACTAAATCGCATTTATCGCAAAGAGCTTCCATGCCATATGCAAAGAGCGCAATAGCTTGTGCTCCGCCTACTGCGTATACCTCATTGATTCCAAGGAGAGCACATGTGGCCAAAATCGTAGGGTGCGGAAGTCCGCCAAAATCTTTTTGGGGCGGAGATGCAACTGCAATTGACTGCACCTTAGCAATCTGTGCAGGAATCACATTCATCATGACGCTACTTGGATAAACGGCGCGACCGCCAGGCACATATAAGCCAACGCGATCGACTGGTATCCATTTTTCTGTGACAGTTCCACCCTCTACAACAGTTGTAGTTTTCTCCTGACGGATTTGATCTATATGTACTTTACGAACTCTTTCAATTGAGATCTCCAGAGCGCTGCGTATCTTAGGGTCGAGCTCTAAGAGCGCTTTATCTAAGGCAGATTGTGGAACTCGAATAGCATCTGGGCGAACCCCATCGAACTCTTCGGCTAAGGCCAAAAGCTCACTTTCATTCCCGTTTTTAACTCGATGCAAAATTGGCTCTATAAGTACCATCGCCTCAGCAACGTTTAAATTGGCGCGAGGAAGTACACTGTTGTATTCACTCTTAGACAGAGCGCGACCGCGAAGGTCAACGGTGCGAATCATTGTGCAATTGTAACTGTAGTGAGCGCACTCATGCCCCGCAGTTATTGGCTAGACCAAGCAGTTGGGCCCCAGAATCGATTTAAGATCTGCGCTCAAACTTGGCGACGAGGTAATCAGGGCGTCAATCTTCATGTACGTGTCACTGCCATTGTCTTTAATCTGCAAGTGCACTTCACGCTTACCCGGGTGGGAGCGCAGAATCTCCTTAATGCGATCAACAATTGGTGGAGTGCATTGGGCCATTGGCAAGGCGATTACAAAAGCTCCGGTTGGTCCCGACGAGATATCTGGCATTGACATTTCAAGGGCAGTAAAACGCAATACATCTTCACGCCGATCTACACGGCCCCTGACCGTAACGATTCGATCTTCAGTGAGTGAGATTGAGTACTGGTTGTAGGTTTTGGAGAAAAAGAGAACCTCTAGAGAGCCCTCTAAATCTTCAACGCTGACAACTGCCCATGATGCACCCTGACGTGAAACTTTTCGTGTGACGCTCGTGATTAATCCGCCAATGGTGACTATGGACTCGGTCTGGGCTCCATCATCTAATAACTCGCTAATTGTCATATCGGTATTCGCGCGTAGCACATGCTCAATGCCTAGTAGCGGATGATCAGAAACATAGAGGCCTAACATTTCGCGCTCATAGCTGAGCAGCATGGCCTTATCCCACTCACCTTTTGGTATATCTAAATCTATAGTTGCAACATGACTAATTGATTCACCACCGAAAAGATCAAATTGGCCAATAGCTTCAGCCCGTTTAGTTTCAATAACGGAATCAATAGCCTCTAGGTAAATAGCCATTAAACCTTTACGCGTGGCACCCATAGAACCAAATGCACCCGCTTTAATGAGCGACTCAATTGTCTTCTTATTGCATACTTGGGCATCGACTTTTGCTAAGAAATCTCCGAATGAAGTAAACCCACCTTTACTTTCGCGCGCCGCTTTAATCGATGCAACAACGCCTTCACCGACGTTTCTTATTGCAGCTAATCCAAAACGGATATCGCTTCCACGCGGTGTGTATTCTGCATCTGATTCATTAACATCAGGTTCTAAAACCTTGATACCCATTCGTCGACACTCACTTAAATACAACGCTGATTTATCCTTATCATCACGCACGCTTGTTAAAAGTGCAGCCATGTACTCAGTTGGATAATTCGCCTTTAAATATCCCGTCCAATAGGAAACGACTCCATAACCAGCTGAGTGCGCACGGTTAAAGGCATAGTCAGAGAAGGGAATAAGAACATCCCATAAGCGTTTAATAGCCGCTGTTGAAAAACCATTAGCTTTCATGCCTGCTTCAAAGGGTACATACTCTTTATCAAGAATCTCTTTATTTTTCTTACCCATGGCTTTGCGGAGCAGATCTGCTCGACCCAATGTGAATCCCGCAACTTTTTGGGCAATAGCCATTACTTGCTCTTGATAAACAATAAGACCGTAGGTATCGCCCAAAATCTCTTCAAGTGGGATCGAAAGCTCAGCGTGGATTGGCTCTACAGGTTTGCGATGATTCTTTCTATCGGCATAGTTATTGTGTGCATTTTCACCCATTGGTCCGGGACGATAGAGCGCAATAACCGCTGAGATATCTTGGAATGAATCAGGAGACATGGAACGTAGCAAAGCGCGCATCGGGCCACCATCGAGCTGAAAAACACCAAGCGTATCTCCACGAGATAAGAGCTCATAGGTTTTTTTGTCATCTAGAGTTAAATCTTCAAGAACCACATCGATTCCTTGATTTGCCTTTATATTGAGTAATGCATCATCTAGGACAGAAAGGTTTCTTAGACCAAGGAAATCCATCTTAAGAAGCCCAATAGCTTCACATGCGCCCATATCGAACTGAGTAATAATTGCACCATCAGCCTCACGACGATGAATAGGAATGACATCTAATAAAGGTTCACGGGACAAAATTACACCCGCAGCGTGAACTCCCCATTGGCGCTTTAATCCCTCCAATCCACGTGCGGTGTCAACTACTCGCTTGGAATCATTATCGGATTCATAGAGTGAGCGAAACTCCCCTGCTTCCCCATAACGATCATTCTTTGGGTCAAAGATTCCACTTAAAGAAATATCTTTACCCATCACTGATGGCGGCAAAGCTTTGGTTAGTTTTTCTCCTACAACATATGGGTAGCCAAGTACTCGAGTGGAATCTTTGATTGCTTGCTTAGATTTAATCGTTCCGTAGGTAATTATCTGTGCAACTCGATCTTCACCATACTTAGAGGTGGCATAGCGAATCATTTCACTGCGTCTGCGTTCATCGAAGTCCAAGTCAATATCGGGCATTGAGATACGCTCTGGATTTAAGAACCGCTCAAACAAGAGTCCATGTTCTAATGGATCTAGGCCAGTAATACCGAGTGAATAAGCAACGAGTGATCCAGCTGCAGAGCCGCGGCCCGGACCTACTCGGATTCCAACTTCTTTTGCGTGAGCGACTAAGTCGGCAACGACTAAGAAGTAGCCAGGAAAGCCCATCGTCTGCATAACGCCTAATTCATAGGCCAAACGCTGGGTATGAGCCGCGGTAACGCCCTGACCAAGGCGCGCGTGTAGGCCGCGTTCAGCCTCTTTTTGCAGCCATGAATCCTCGCTTTCACCCACAGGCACGCTGAACTGTGGAAGCAGGTTTTCACCTTCTCGCAGCGTGATGTTGCAACGTTCGGCAATCAAAAGTGTGTTGTCACAACTTTCTGGAATCTCTTTAAAGAGTTCGCGCATCTCTTGAGGTGTCTTGACGTAGAACGTGTCATTATCGAATTTAAATCGCTTTGGGTCAGCCAGAGTCGAGCCCGATTGAACACATAAAAGTGCTTCGTGTGCCCCAGCATCACTTTGCAACGTGTAGTGAAGGTCATTAGTTGCAAGTAAGGGCAATGCAAGCTCTTTAGCAAGCTTTAATAGATCAGCCTTTACGCGTGCTTCAATATCGATTCCATGATCCATGATTTCTAAGTAAAAGTTGTTAGCACCAAAAATATCACGGTAATCACTAGCAGCTTTGAGAGCCTCTTTATAAGCGCCCATTCGCAGGCGAGTTTGCACTTCCCCGGCTGGGCATCCTGTTGTAGCAATTAAGCCTGTTGCATACTGTGCAAGAAGTTCACGATCCATTCGTGGTTTGTAGTAATAACCCTCTAGAGAAGCCAGAGAGGAAAGTCTAAAGAGGTTGCCTAAGCCAACATTATTTTCAGCCAGAATAGTCATGTGCGTATAAGCGCCACCACTAGAAACATCATCTTCCCCGCCATCGGCCCACTTAACTCGCTTTTTATCAAATCGTGACTCAGGAGCGATATACGCTTCAATTCCAATAATTGGTTTGACGCCAGCTTTGTGTGCACCTTTATAAAAATCATAAGCACCAAAAACATTTCCATGATCTGTCATTGCAATAGCTGGCATGCCTTGACGGGATACTTCGCTCATTAACTCTGATACACGTGCTGCACCATCGAGCATGGAATACTCGGTATGTACGTGCAGATGAACGAAGTTATCTTTTGACATTGTTGCGCAAGGTTATTGCTTAAGGCAGAACGGCGTCGGAAAGCAACGCCAGTGAGGCCGTGAGATCGGCTGGGTAGGGGGCTATAAAGCTCAGTGATTCGCCTGAGATTGGATGGGTAAAACGTAGCTCCTTGGCGTGAAGCCATGGTCGCAGCATTTGAAGGCTCTTTGCTAGGACTGGATCAGCGCCATATGTCGTGTCTCCCACTAAGGGATGGTTGAGCGCTGAGAAGTGAACACGAATCTGGTGAGTTCGCCCAGTCTCTAACTCCACTTTTACAAGAGAGACGGCGCGATAAAATTCGATAACTTCATAGTGAGTAATTGACTCTTTACCTGTCCCCACAACTGCAAAGCGGTGATCCTCTTTCGGATGTCTATCTATAGGCGCATCGATAGTTCCAGTCGTTGGATCCATGTGTCCTTGAATGAGAGCGTGATATATCTTTTCTACAGTACGAGTCCGAAATGCATCTTTCAAAACTGTAAATGCGCGATCACTTTTCGCAACAATCATTAACCCACTCGTTCCGACATCTAATCTGTGAACTATTCCTTGACGCTCGGCTGCACCACTTGTTGAGATTACAAAACCAGCAGCACTTAATGCACCGACAACTGTGGGGCCTGCCCATCCTGGACTGGGATGAGCTGCACATCCAACAGGCTTATTAATGACAACAATCTCATCATCTTCAAAAACGATTTCAAGGCCATCAATAGGAGTCAGCGGAATGGGAATTGTATTAATTGGAGCTGGCATCAATACATCGATAATCTGACCGGCAGCAACTCGTTCAGATTTGAGCATCGCCTTACCATCAGTTGTAATATCACCATCCTCTAAAAGCTTGACAACTGCAGTTCGCGATAATCCTAAAACACGTGTGAGCGCGCTATCGATACGTTCGCCTGCAACGCCTTCTGGAACCGATAAAGTTCGGAGCTCTCGATTACTCATAGTGGCAGATCCTTTTTCGCAATGGGAGGAATATTCCTTGCGGATAGGACTATCGAAATTGCAGCAGCAACTACGATTGCAGAATCAGCGATGTTGAATATAGGCCAATGTGGTAGTTGCATCCAATCGATCACATGCCCTCGCAAGAATCCAGGCTCACGGAAGATTCGATCTGAGAGATTTCCCAAAACTCCCCCCATTACTAGGCCTAAAACCACGGCCCAGCCCGCAGATGTCAGCCGTGGCGCGAAGTAAGTAATCGCCGCAAGTACACAGATGGAGAAAAGTGAAAAGAGAATCGTAGCTCCGGTTGCAAATGAAAAGGCAGCACCAGGATTTCGAACCAAAGTCAACTGAAAAAATGAACCAAATATTTTTACTGATTCCAGATGAGATAACTGACTAACTGCCCAGGCCTTAGTTGCTAAATCGAGGATCCAGATAGACCAGGCAACACTTAAGAGTGTTCGCCACCTGCGCACTGTTAGCGCCGTTCTTCCTTCTGCTTGCAGAGCATGCAGAGAGTTGCGCGAGGAAAAACTTGAAGACGGGCTTTTCCAATTGGATTGCCACACTCTTCGCAATTTCCATAACGCTTTGAATCAATTCGCTCTAATGCGCGCTCTGTTTGCAAAACCATGTCACGGGCGTTAATAACAAGTGACATTTCATGCTCACGCTCAAAAGTCTTAGTGCCTGCATCGGCCTGATCGTCGCCTGCGCCTTCACCAGACTCCTGGATGAGTGAATCCATTTCAATTTCGACTAAGGCTAGCTCACGCCGAAGTCGTTCTAGCTCTTTTGAAATCTCGGTACGAATTATTTTAAGTTCAGCCGTAGTCCATGATGGTTCTGAGTCACTGACTACTATTGGAATTGGCGCACCCTTAATAGGCTTGAGCGGTGCAAACTTTTTTGTGCTCTTCGTTGGGCGTGGCGGAGGAGGCATCACTAAGCGTCGCTCTTCAACAACTGGAGCTAGTACAGGCGCGGTAATAGTTGAAACCGAAACCGTCTGAGATTTTTCATCGACAGTAAGAGTTGTCTTTGATGGATAAGGTTTTCCAAGAGCTTTTTTAACAGGAATACTTTTAACGCTACTTTTTACAGGCGCTGCCTTCTTGGCCGGAGCCTTCTTGGCCACCGCCTTCTTGGCTGCGGACTTCTTGGCCGGAGCCTTCTTGGCCACCGCCTTCTTGGCTGCGGACTTCTTGGCCGGAGCCTTCTTGGCCGGAGCCTTCTTGGCCGGAGCCTTCTTG
>CAMBDL010000019.1 GCA_945865365.1 Streptomyces griseus | reverse complement strand
AACAGACCAAATCCCATCGCAGATACTGCTACAAGCGCGATGCGCTTGCGTAGTGTCTTTGTAGACATTTGTTTCCTTTCGTTTAGTCGAAGCTCGGACGATCCGAACTTCGGCTTAGAACGATTTCTCGTTCCGCTCGATTCATCGTACGTACTGATGAACCGAATCCCTCACTCCGTTTCCGGTAGAAGTGAGGAAAGCTATTTAGTTGTCTTCCACCAATACCGCTTGCGCAAGTATTTGTGTCTTTGATGCATTTAAAAGTATGCGAGTAGTAATCGATGTTGGAGCACCGACTAGGTCATAGCCACGTGCACCAGTGGGTACTGATACAGAGGTGTTTGCTAACTCATTAATTTTGAATATCGCTGTTGCAAGGTAGTTACCGTTTGGCAGACGATCTAATGTGTAATCAGTTGATTTCACATCTAAAGCGATCCATGTACCCATGAATCCAACAGAGAGTGAAAACGCCTTATAGCGAGTTCCACGGCCATCTAACGTGATCTGTTGATCGAGCAGGATATTTGGACCCTTTGTTGCTGTGATGAACTGGTTATGAATAACCACTCCCTCCACAGTCAATGTTGATGTTCCGCGTGTAAGGCGGGCTACTCCTTCAACCTTTGATGCATCGGTGATGCTAAAGCCTGTTGGTACTCCGTCGGCATCTAAACCAATAAATGAGATGGTAGGTGCCTTGATATTAAGGTTTGTGTTCTCAGACTTAATGAGTGCGGCGGCGGCAGCTTTTGCAGCGGCGGTGGCAGCTGGTGATTGGCTAGCGGTGGTATTCGGTGCCACTGGTGCAACGCTAGTGATTGAAGGTGTTACTGAAAGAACAGAGCCTTCATTGCCAGTCATTGAGTTAAATCCAAGGAATGCTGTGATGACCAAAAGAAGTGAGAGCGCAACCTTGCTAGATTTTTGTGCAAGCTCTGCAGCTTTTTTATACGTCGTTGAGAGTGCGTTCAGTGCAGTTAAGCCAGTTGCATCGTCAACGACCCACTCTTCAAGAACGCGGACCATAGATTTGCGAGCGCGTACCAAGATGTGGCGAACATTTGCTGGGCTGGTCTTAAGGGCGGCAGCGATCTCATCGGTAGTGCGGCCTTCCATTTCCCACATGACCAACGCTGTGCGTTGATCAGAGGTTAGGCGCGCTAGAGCTTCGCGAATAATCGCAGCGTCTTCAGCGGCTGTAATAGTAATGTCTAGATCAACGTGGTTCTCTGAAGCGATTTCATTTAGACGCTCTTGCGTAGTGTCGGCATCGATAGCGACCAAGTTAGGACGTGCACCGCGAGCGCGGATGACGTTCAGGGAAAGATTGGTAACAGAGGTACGAAGATATGCAATCGCACGATCTGCGGTATCGAGCTCTGGGGATGCGAGCATGAACTTGAGGAAGGCTTCTTGTACTATTTCATTAGCCTCTGCCTCATCGCGGGTGATGCGGCGTGCTTGCGAAACTAACTGCGTGCGGTGCTCTTTGTAGATCGCGCTGAGTTGAGAGATTGACCAATCAGCCGTTGAGCCTGGGGTTGTTGATACTTCAAGTGATGCATCAGCTGCGGGGGCTGAGTTAAGTAGGCGGGTGGCATCAGTCATCGCAGCTTGTTTCGCCGCTTTCGACTTTAATAGTGCCATGTGAATAACTCCCGCGAGTTGTAAACGAAGGCAACGTCTTGCCCTCTATTAGTTAAGACACCGCCGGGGGCCAAATGTTGCCCTCTCGGCGGATATTTCTTGTAGAGCCGTAAATCTATGAAATTGTGGGTGGATAGGGGGATTGGATGATTAACCTAGCGGTTATTGGGTATCTAATAGATAGATATGTGGTGCTGATGGGGGAAGTACAGGGCTCAATAGTACCGAGGCTAAGACTCTAAACCCGATATTGAGAGTTTCGGCGTGTCGGAAAACTATGGTCAAGGCGCCGGTCATAGGGCTAAACTCGCGGGATTATGGTGACTTCCTCCAAGAAAGCCCAGCCCACGGGCGATGTAACGATCGATCTGGTAGCCAAAGCCGCTGGGGTCAGTCGTGCCACGGTCTCGCGGGTCATGAATGGCAGCGCCAAGGTCTCACCTGAGCGGGAAAAGGCGGTCAAGAAGGCGATCGCCGCCTATAACTTCACGCCAAATGCCACGGCCCGCCGTTTAGCTGGTGGTCGCAGCGGTCTGGTGGCTCTGTTGATGGAGGAGTCGAGCGAGGAGTTCTTCCTCAATCCCTTCTGGGGCATGGTGGTGCAGGGCTTTTCGGCGACCATTACCGAGGCGGGAATGCACCCTTTGCTGCTGATTCGTCCTAAAACCGGCACTGAGGACTCCATCTTTTCCACCCTGCGCGCTGGCCAGGTCGATGGCTTGGCGATCTTTAGCTGGCACCGGCCGATCAAGAGCTTTGAAAAGCTGTTGGATCCCAAGATGGCCGTGGTCTTTGGCGGGGACTTAGGTGGATCGAAGAAATATCCCTTCGTCGATGTCGATAACGTCAAGGGCGGATTATTAGCGACCCGGCACTTGATTGCACAGGGGTGTAAAAATATTGTCACGATCACCGGCGATTTAAAGCTGCAATCGGGCCGTGATCGTCTTGAAGGTTTTGAGCGTGCGATGTCAGAGGCAGGACGTCCGGTGCCAGAGAGTTCGATTATTCAAGGCGACTACTCGCAAACTAAGGCCGAGGATTTAACACGTGCGCTGATTAAGAAAAAAACTAAAATCGATGGAATTTTTGCAGCGAATGATCAAGCTGCAGTCGGTGTTATTAATATCTTGTTGCAAAACGGTATAAAGATTCCGCAGCAGGTAAAAGTTGTGGGCTTTGATGATTCACCCATTGCATCTCGCAATACGCCAGCGATTTCTACGATTTACCAACCAATGCGTGAACTTGGCAGCGAGGTAGCAAAAAGTCTGATCGCACTATTAAGCGGCCAAGAGGTTGAAGACAAACTACTTGATGTCAAACTAATCAAGCGGGCGTCATCGGTAAAGAGTAAGTAGTTATTAAAAACCGTTTTTGAAAATAATATCCTGATAGGTTTTAGCACTTAACTTTGGTGTGCGCTTAAAGGTTGTGTAATCAACATGCACTAAACCAAAGCGCTTGTTGTAGCCCTCGGCCCATTCGAAGTTATCTAATAGGGACCAGGCAAAATAACCTTTAACTGGTGCACCCTCTGCAATTGCGCTCTGCAAAGATTGTAAGTGGCGAACTAAATAACTAGTGCGCTCAGTGTCATTGATTTCGCCATCGACAACTACATCTTCATAGGACGAACCATTCTCGGTGATCACGATGTAAGGAATATGTGGCCAATCGCGATGAATTTTTTTAACTAAGTTGCCAAGACCTTCGGGGGTAACAACCCACCCCATGGCAGTGAGTGAGTTAGCTAAGGAAGGTGGGGGAGCCATATTGGCACGCTGTGGAAATGGCATAAAGCCACCCTCAATTGCCGGCTTATCCTCTGGCAGGGCCGAGCGAATAAAGCCATCGCTGTAGTAATTCACGCCTAAGAAATCAGTCTGTACTTTCAAAAGCTCAGCATCACCAGGCTTGAAGAAATCTTTTTTCAGATCGCCATATGCGTCTAATAAATTCTGTGGGTAGTGACCTGTACTAAAGGCATCGATCCACCAACGATTAAGGTTTGAATCGCCCAACGCAGCAAGTTCCATGACCTCTGCATCTTCTGGATTTTCAATGTGTGTGTTGGACATATTAAGCGTTAAACCAACTTCAACGTTTGGGCACACTTTTTTGATGGCGCGCGATGCTGCTGCATGTGCAAGGGCAGTGTGGTGCGCGGAGGCAATTGCCAATGAGAAATCCTTTTTACCTGGTGCGTGCACACCATTTGAATAACCTAACCAGGAAACGCACCACGGCTCATTAAGTGTGATCCAACTATTGATTCGATCACCAAAGGCTTCAGCACATGCCTGGGCGTAGTGCGCAAATTTTTCAACAATCTCGCGGTTTGCCCATCCGCCTTGATCTTCCAAAGTTTGAGGCAAGTCCCAGTGATACAAAGTCACCATCGGTTCGATATCGGCGGCAATTAGCGCGTTGATTAAACGGTTGTAGAAATCAAAACCGCGCTCTTCGCGAACTGAATCTCCCTGAGGGAATAATCGCGGCCAAGCAATTGAAAAACGATATGCCTTAACACCTAATTCTTTCATAATTGCGATGTCTTCATCAAAGCGGTTGTAGTGATCACAGGCGTTATCGCCGGTATCTCCATTCACAACTTTGCCTGGTGTCTTAGAAAACGTATCCCAGATACTTACGCCACGGCCATCGACATCAAATGCGCCTTCAATTTGATAGCTAGCAGTCGCAGTTCCCCATAAGAAGCCCTCTGGAAATTTCACACTCATTACTTTACTTATCCAATCGATCGTTATCAGTGAATCAAACAGAGAGGCCCCCAGCACATTAGTTGTGCGACTCTTATACTGGGAGCACCTCATGTACTTGAATTGAGGGTGAAGACCCGCTTTCATTACTTAGTGAAAGCGGTTTCATAAGGAAAAGCAAGTCGAAAACTGGATTTTGAGGCTATTTTACTCAATCGTTATAAAGGAGTTGAGCGTGGACCACAACAAGGAGCTCCTCTGGGAGCAGGATTTCTCGGAACAAAAAAACGCCACGTTAGACGCTTCAGTATGGAGCTTTGACTTAGGTGATGGTTCACACATTGGCATACCTGGGTGGGGTAATAATGAGCGTGAGTTTTATACCGCTGATTCGATCGCCATTGATGGAGCTTTAACAATCTCTGCACAGCGCCAACCTGCTAATAGTCCGATTCAAACGTATTACGGTCCCGCCGAATTTACCAGTGGAAAGATTCATACCGCAAATAAAGTTGGCTTTACTTATGGACTGCTGGAAATCACAGCAAAAATGCCACAGGGAAAGGGAACGTGGCCAGCACTTTGGTTACTTGGTTCTTCTCTTGTGCGCGGAACATCATGGCCGCAATGCGGTGAAATAGATATTTTTGAGGGCACGGGTGCACACCCTTATCAGGTGCAAGGAACTATTCATGGCGATGGCTACTTCGGTGAAAATGGATTGACTAAATTAATTGAGCACTCGAAAGCCTTACATGAAGATTTCCATACCTACGGCATTAATTGGAGTGAAGATCGTATTGAGTGGCTCTTTGATGGCGCCCTCTATAACGTGATTGAACGCAATGATGAGCGCTTAAGCGGTAAGGCGTGGTCTTTTAATGAAGAGTTCTACTTAATTATCAACTTAGCTATCGGTGGATGGTTTGCAGGCGAAGTCGACCCAATGTTGGAGCAGGCAGAGTTACAGATTAAATCTATTAAATACTTTTCTGTTAATGGGGTAGGCACTCTTACTTAGTGTTTGATAACTTCGCCTATTCCATTAATGGAATACATGCGGATGTAATCAAAAGCCAATGTCGCCTTTGTTACATCACCTGCGATAGGACCGGCGAAGTTTCCGCCCATTGCTAAGTTCATGATCAAATAGAACTCATGGTCAAAAACCCAGTCTTTATCGCTCTTATTCTGACTGGCATAGCGATTTCCATCTAGATACCAGGTAATTTGATCGGGCAGCCAATCGATTGTGTAGGTGTGATAATCATTAGCAAAGCCACCAGGAATCTCAGTTGTACCACCACGACCTCCGCCGGCAGATAAAGGCCCGTGCAACGTTCCATAGTTTGTGTTAGGTGTTCGCCCTAGAAGTTCGGTCACATCTATCTCGCCACACCATGGCCACAGGCGGTCGTCAATATCTGCACCCAGTAACCAGAATGCTCCCCAGACTCCTAAGCCATTTGAGCCTTTCATCCTCGCCTCTATGCGCCCGTACTTAAAACCAACTTTGTCCTTAGTAACAAACTTCGAGGAGATCCATTCGCATGGTGCTTTGTAATAGCAGTTGTAAGCGTTAGCTCCAGCACGAGTTGCATTAATGATTAATGAACCTGAAGCATCAATACTTGAATTCTTTTCGGTGTACCACTGGCGCTCAGCATTTCCCCATCCACGGTTTCCATAAGCAGAGCCATCACCATTTTGTGGAACCCAAATGTTTGGATCAACCGGCGAGCCTTCAGGTTGATTGAACTCATCTGCCCACATCAACGAATAACTGCGAGGCTTTACGGGGATTGTAATTTCATTAGTTGAGGTAGTTACCGGAGTAAAACCTTTAGCGGTATATGAGATTGTTGCACTTATCTCTGACTCTTCATCGCCAGTAGAGATCGGATAATTCGCATCGTTTGCACCTTTAACTTCAAATGCGCCTCTAAACCACTGCACCGTTGCCACGGCAGTTTTTGGAACAGTAGTAGCTAGCTGGAAACCCTTCAGCGTAAGAACGCTGTTAGTTTGATCGGTGAAAGCCACCGAAATGCCACCCGATAGAAATACTTGACCGATTGTGTAGGTGTTAGAAAGTGCTATCAGCTTTCCTGACATCTCTTTGTATTGAAGGGTCTTGCCCTTTTGCTTGGAGGTAGGAGTAAAACTTAACCGTGCTCCAGCCACAGCTTTACCGTCTAAAAGCCACGCATAGGTGGTTTTTACTCCCGCGGACCACTTTCCGGGTGTGACGCTGACGCTTTTGGCGTTGCTAGCAAGAGTAATGACCGGGTTTGTAACTGCTCCAGCAGCTGGTGCTGGAGTTGAAAAACTTAGTGAAGAAAAAAGGATGGCGACAAGCCCCCAGATTATTCGTGATCTCATCGCCATCCCTTTCACTTATTTAACTGTAACTTTAGATGTGTACGTCTTGCCATCGATTTTTACGGTCACGGTTTTTACTCCGGCAGTAACTGTGTAAGCAAAGGCTTGATTAGCAACCGTTACCTTTTCAGTCTTAGCTTTTAAGCCAGTGATTGAAACAGTCGCTGACTTACCAGATGCATTAGCAATTGCCACGGTCAGCACATACTTGCCACCAGACTTTTTAGCCGATGCAGAGACTGTGATTTTCTTTGCAGGTGCTGCAGATTCAACTGCTCCAAAGAAATGGAACTCAGTCATATCAGCGATATCAGCTCCACCGGCAACCTCTGGCCATAGTTGGCTAAAGAGTGCACCCTTAGTTGGATCATTGTTTACATCTTTAGCAACTGTTGTTGCAGCTGCTTCACCTTTAGTGTCGGTGTTCTTCAATGAGAAGACCACGTATCCGAAGGCATCTGTTGTGCCCTCAAGAAGTGCTTGGTCATTTCCTTGTGAACTATCCTTCGTTGAATCAGTTGATGTAGTTCCATCTGTGAGCTTGGCATTTGACTTGCTGTATGCCTTGTTCACGTGCAACTTAACTTTGGTGTTTGCAAGAGCGCTAACGCCATCATCACCGGTTACCTTGTATACCAAGTTGATAGTCGAACCTGTAGGTACATAGGCTTGACGGAAAGTAATTCCCTTTGCATACCAGGTGTTGTCTTCACTGAAGAGTTTTTCTAGATCTGTACGGTGAATTGAGTTTGTATCAGTTAGAACAGGGGATACCAAACGAATCGTTGGACGAGTAGCTGCTACTGCCATTGGATTCGATGGAATGTAATAGTGGAACTCTGTAATAGCTGAGTGATCAGGCTTTTCTCCAGCGATTTCAGGCAACATCTGTGAGTGAAGATCGTTAAGACCATCTTCGCTAACATTTGGCTTTGCTGTCCATGACTCTGGTTGTGGCTCACCCAGTGGTGGTTGATCTAGATTCTTAACTGCGAAAGTTACGTTGCCGTAAGCATCGGTCTTGTGAATAACAAAAGCTTGATCTAGAGGTGGCTTATCGACACCCTTAGTCACTGCATTATCAACCTGCAGAATTGATGTTGATGTGCTGTAACCCTTGTTGATGCGAAGCTTTACATCTTGACCAACAAGTGGCTTTCCATCTTTATCTGTTACGTGATAGGTCATGTTAATTGTTGAACCCACTGGCGCGAATGCACGCTGGTAAACAAGACCTTCACCAAACCAACCGTTGGAGACCCAACCATCGGCCATCTTTTGGTTCATTACAGCTTCGCTTGTGTTAGTTGCATCAAGGTACGGACTTATCAAAGTGATACGTGCGTCCTGAGGTGGTGCTGCAACTGCGGGCATTACTGCAAGAAATGAGAGACTGAGCGTTGCGGCAATACTGCCTACAACCGCAGTGATCTTTCTGCCTGTTGTCATTGTTGTACCTTTCTCGTTCTGGTTGTAGGTGTGGTGTTACTGCTAACCCTTTACTGCCCCGTCCATGACGCCACTTACTAAGCGACGGCCAACGAAGATAAAGAGAATAAGAAGTGGAGCCGTTGCTAAGAATGCGCCACCCATCTGAAGGGCGTAGTCCAAGCCATACATTGGCTTGAGTTGCGTTAAAGCAACCTGCAATGTGAAATTACGTGGACTTTGCAAAATAATCGTTGGCCACAAGTAGTCGTTCCATGCAGCAAGGAAAGCAAAGAGGCCAAGCACAAAGCTGCTTTGGCGAATAATCGGCAGAACAATATTGAAAAATATTCGCGGCACAGATGCGCCATCAATACTGGCAGCCTCAAGAAGTTCATTTGGTATCTGAGCATCGATGATCTGGCGCATCCAGAACACACCAAATGCGGTCACTAACGCGGGAACAATGAGACCGAGCAGAGAGTCAATCAGGCGCATATTCTTTATCAACATAAAGAGCGGGATGATTCCTAGTTGGCTCGGCAACATCATTGTTCCAATAATGAAGAGAATAAATGACTTTCGGCCTCTGAAGTTGAGTTTGGCAAATGCAAAGCCTGCCACGGCTGAAAACATGACTTGTGCCAAGGCAATCGAAACACCCACAATGAAGGTATTCAATAAAGCGTTGCTGAAAAATACACCTTCGGCACTGAGTACTTTCTTAGCAACAATGAGAAAGCGACCACCTGGAATCAGAGATGGTGGACTCTTAGAGATCTCAGCATTGGTATTAGATGACACAACGAACATCCAATAGAAGGGGAAAATAGAGAGAAAGGTGATTGTGGCTAGTAAGAAGTAACTTAGTGGTGACGTCTTGCGCCAACGCGGAGTTTTTGTCTTCATCGCGAACCATCATTTGAAATTTTACGAGTTATGAAGAAGTTGATTGCTGAAATTATTAACACAATAAAGGTAATAATGATTCCGATTGCCGCTGCGTATCCATATTTATTATTAACAAAGGCTTGGTTATAAAGGAATAAGGTCAGCGTTAAGAACTGCTTACTAGAGCCACCATCGGCGGCTAACTGTTGAGGCTCGGCAAAGACTTGCAGTCCACCAATAGTTCCAACAATGAGCACAAATGTGATGGTGTTTTTCAATTGAGGCAAGGTTACATACCTAAATTGCTGCCATTTAGTTGCGCCATCAACCGATGCCGACTCAAAAAGCTCGTCAGGAATCGCCAACATAGAGGCCAGGAAAATTAAGGTGTTATAGCCCACCCAGCGCCATGTAATCATCGTTGCAATTGCAATATGGCTAGGAATCACGCCTTCAATAAAGTCAATGTGTCGATCCAGCCCCATAAAATCTAGGATTCCGTTGATGATTCCAAAATCACGCCCAAATAGTTGGCCAAATACAATGGTGATTGCAATAACAGAGGTGATGTTAGGTACCAGAAGAATTGTTCGCCAGAATGATTTTCCCTTTAAGCGGGTATTGCGAAGAATCACTGCTAAACCAATTGCCATCAGCATCTGAGGAAAAGTAGAGAGCGCCCAAATACTGAAGGTATTTCGAATCGCCATCCAAAGATCAGTATCTACAAGGAGCAAACTAAAATTTCGAAGACCAGTAAATTCCGAACCACCAAGTGGATCCCACCGGAAGAAAGAAATATAGACCGAGTAAACAACTGGCGCTAAACCAAAGATTAAAAACATCACCATAAATGGTGCGACAAAGAGGTGACCCCAGCGCCCGTCCAATGAACGAACGCCAGGGAAGACTTCCTCTTTCTTCTTCTTCTTTTTCCAGGGTGTCAAAGGCGCTTTAGTGCCACCTTGTTGGCCCTGTAGTTGTGTCATGAATCTGAGTCTTTAGTTATTAACGACTTTTTTAAGATCGGCAAGAACTTGAGCCCATGATTTCTTAGCATCCATCTTCTTGGCAGCTACACGCCCCAATCCAGCACCAATTGCTTGATCGATAGCGCGCTGCAGTTTTCCTTCAAAGATTGGCTTCAACTGTGAAACACCCTTGGCATAGATCTGACCAACTGGTGCGTTGTTAAAGAATGGATCCTTGTAGTTAAGAAGTGCTGGATCAGAGTAAGTAACTGATGCGGCAGGGAAAAGTCCGTATGTCTTAAAGACTTTGAGCTCCTGCTCTGGCGCTAAATACCAGGTCAAGAAGTCGTAGGCGGCCTGCTTATTCTTGGCATATGAAGGAATAGTTAACTGTGTTCCTCCTTGGTTTCCACCACCAACTGGCAGATTTGCAATATCCCACTTGCCTGAAGTATCTGGGGCTTGGGCTTTGATGTAATCCATCATCCAGGCTGGCGCTAAAATCGTGGCGAAAGTGCCCTTATTCATTCCGATATTCCAATCAGATGTGTACTGGCCAATTCGTGTACCAATACCAGCTGCTGTTGCTTTGATGGTCGTATCCCACGCTTTCTTAACTTGTGGGTTGGTGTCGTAAATCAATTTGCCTGTATCTGTACCATCATTTCTGTAATACTTTTCAGTACCTTGATTCATGATTGCTGCATAAATTGTTCCTGCGTTGTCAATGAATCCTTTACCGGCTTTTTTATCAGCAGGTGAAAGTTTTGCTAAATACTTTTGGCCGGTAGCGATAAAGGCATCCCATGTTGGCCACAACTTGCCCACAGCTACGCGATCCGTTGGGAGTCCGGCTTTCTTAAATAAATCGATGCGATAAGCAACTTCGAGGCCGCCGACATCGGTTGGAATTCCAATAACACTGTCGTCATATGCAACGCCGTGTTCCCAGCGCCAACCCAGATAGTTCTTCTTAATATCAGTTGCGCTCAACCCTGCAGCGATACCTGCAGCGACATTTGTATCAGATGTCTTCATCTGGCGCAGATCTTGGAAGCACTTTGGATATGAACGCCAGTATCCGGAGTATGAAACTTCGACCGCCACAATGTCTGGACCAACCTTTGACGTACAAGCAGTCACCATGTTTGTTCCGTTGAGTGGATCTAAATCTGATTTCTTAATAGACAAACTAACTTCTGGGTGCAGAGCCTTATATTCAGCTACAAGATTGCGTTGAATAACATCACCGAAGGTCCAGATGGTGATTGTGACAGGCTCTACCGCAGGCGCAGGGGCGGTTAAGACTCCTGCGGTAATTGCTAGGGTCGCGGCTAGTGCAGCGGCGCTCTTTGTTTTCCACGTTGTACGCATATCTCTGCTCCTTTGTAAAAATCCTGGCGGGACTGGCTCTGAAACTCTTACCCCGGCTTTTCAGGAAATACCTGAAATGGCTCCTATGAAAGCGGTTTCATAGTATTGTAGTAAACTCCAGATGGTCGATTGGCGCAACATAGATTGAGCCTTTAGGCTAAATTGTTATCAAAGCGTAATGGAGTGATTATGAAGCTAAAGGGCTACTTCCTTTCTGGTACGGCCATTGCCTTATCGTTTCTTCTCGCCACCTCATTAGTTCCAGCAGGTGCTGCAGCTAAGCCAGCGGCAAAACTTCTCAAGTTATTGTGGTCAGATGAATTCGCTGGGAAGAAGGGCGCACTCCCAAATTCAAAAAATTGGGGTTACGACATCGGCAACTCGTATGGCTGGGGAAACTCTGAACTTGAGTACTACACGCAAAAGCCAGCAAATATCTCACTAGATGGCAAAGGCAAGTTATTAATTACTGCTGATCGGATCTCTGATACATCTGGACTTCAAGTTGGAACTGTGCCCGGAACCGAACAGATTTTGAACATGTGCCCGGAGTGCCTGTTCACTAGCGCAAAGATAAAGACAGCTAAGAAATTGAGTTTTCAATACGGGCGCATGGAAATTCGAATGAAAAACCCCGCAGGCATTGGTACATGGCCAGCATTCTGGATGTTGGGCGTTGACCTGCTCGCTGGCAATCCTTGGCCAGAGTGTGGAGAGATCGACATTATGGAGGCTCGGGGATTTATGGGTGAGGCTGCCTTTGGCACCATTCATGGGCCAAACTATTCTGGCGGTCGTGGGTTTGGCTCTACATATAACAATGGAGCCCAACTCAGCGATGCTTTTCACACATATGCCATCGAGTGGAAAAAGAATCAGATCGATTTCTACGTAGATGACTCTATGTATTTCTCCGTGACACCCAAGGACATCGCGCCTGGGCGCTGGGTCTTTAATCAGGAGTTCTTCCTAATCCTGAACTTGGCCATGGGTGGTGAGTTCGCTGGAGAGCTCGACCCTGCCCTGATGCAGTCACAGATGAGCATTGACTACATACGTTTTTACTCGATTAACGGGATAGGTAAAGTAAAAAAGCACTAAGAGCCACCTTGACGGGGGGAATTGGCTCTCGTATTCTCTACGATATTCGAAGTGTGTGCGCACAACGAAGCTGATAGTTCGGGCTACTGTGCGCAGGTTTTTTCCTAAGTCAGACCCGACTAAATCGCACTACACCGATTACGTCGAAAGGGAAAAAATGAAAGCTCGAATCTCAAAAATCGCTAGCGCTGGCACAGCAATAGCAATTGCACTATTTGGTCTTACTGCGATTGTGC
Source organism: Streptomyces griseus (assembly GCA_945865365.1). GTDB lineage: Bacteria > Actinomycetota > Actinomycetes > Nanopelagicales > Nanopelagicaceae > Planktophila. The sequence goes on along the minus strand of CAMBDL010000019.1, from coordinate 1,487 downwards.
CTAGTACTTCTGCAGCAGGTTTGCCATCAGTTCGTTTGATCAGCCCTGCTTACACTGCAGCAAATAGCGTGGATTCTACTGGCGATATTGCTCAGTACTACTCACCTGGTACAAAAGCTTTTTACACATATATTGCTGCGGGTTCAACTTTAACGTTGAAGTATCACGCAACAACCGATGGAACTACAGCTGCAGCGAATATCGAAATCGCTCTTCAAGTAAACGCGCCATGGAGTGGTTCAAAGGCTAACTGGATTTCAGGATCAACAATTGTTGGCCCACAAACAGATGGTAACTTTGGTGCAGAGCTCAAAGGAACAACTAATGCTTCAGGTGATGTGACATTTGTGATTACTAATACAGATACAAAGTCACTTGAAAATACACCTACAGCGTTGAACCAAGATCGTGCAGCTATTAAGCCTGCACGTCTCTATGGAACAATGAAGCCAATTTATCCAGGCAAGGGTGACAAAGAGTCAGATACCGATCTTGTCACTTTTGACGTTGCTTCATCGCTACCAGGTGCATCAACACCAACACCAGTAGAAACTCCAAAGTCGTCAGGTCTGCCTTCAATGCGCCTTGTTAGCCCTGTCTATACAAAGGCCAACAGCGTTGATTCAACTAGCGATATCGCTCAGTACTACTCAGCGGGTACCAAAGCGTTTTACGCATACCAAGCTGCAGGAAGCACCATCACACTAAAGTATGTAGTTACTACAGATGGTAAGACTCCTTATGCAAATAAGGAAGTCTCTATTTTGATAAATGCTCCTTGGAGTGGATCAATGGCTAACTGGGTCTCTGGCAGCAAAGTTGCTGGACCTCAATCCAACGATGGCTTTGGTGCCGAAATCAAACGTAAGACAAATGCCAAGGGTGAAGTCTCCTTTACTCTAAAGAATACTGATACTAAGAATCTTGAAAATGCACCAACTGCATATAACCAAGATCGTGGAGCTATCAAGCCAGCGCCTCTTTACGGCACAATCAAGCCAATTATCCCAGGATTCGGCGATAAAGAAGCTGATACAGATCTACTCACCCTCAATATTCATACGCCAATCGTGAAGACAACGATTAAGTGTATGAAGGGCACAGCTTCAAAAACTGTGACTGGTTTATTGCCAGCATGCCCAGCAGGATACACAATCAAGAAGTAAGACATAGAAAAACTGGCGCTAACTCATTACGAGTTAGCGCCAGTTTTTTTATTACTCGAATCTTACTTTGAAATCTTCTGAATCTTAACGGTCAATACATTCGTACAAGTTATTTTGGAACCCTTCACGATAGGTATGAGAGAGGTCGCCGCATCAATATCTTTATTAGCAATTTTGATCGACCATTAATTAAGGGGGCAGCCCTCAATTTCGCCCCACCAGGGTTAAATTGAGGGGTTAGCACCCCTTTAGTCTGACATAGCGACCCTAGAAAACAAGATTCGGTTGGGATTTTTTACACGTTCTGCGCTGCTTTTTGCT
>CAMBDL010000018.1 GCA_945865365.1 Streptomyces griseus | reverse complement strand
GAGTTGATTTTTAGAGGCTTTAAACCCGCAGCGCGCGCAGCATCGATACCGGCAAAGACATCGTGAATGCGATCTCTAAAAGTGAGATTTTTAAAACGCTCACGATCGAGGGTATCTAAAGAGATATTGATTCGGCTCAAACCCGCATCAACTAATGGTTGTGCCAGCTTTGCCAACGCCAGGCCATTTGTAGTCATTGAAAGTTTAGGTGGGTTAGAGATCGCATTAATTCGTGCAACGATCTCAACGATATCTGGGCGCAGCAGCGGCTCTCCCCCAGTTAAACGGATCTCATCGATGCCTTGTGAGACTGCAGCTTCGATAACTGCAATGAGCTCGTCAGTTGTTAATAAATCCTGACTTGGCAGCCAGGCGTTAAAATCATGAGGCATGCAATAGGTACAGCGAAGTGAGCAGCGATCGGTGAGTGAGACACGTAAGTCGCGATGGGCGCGGCCATATGTATCGATTAAGGCGCTCATAGGGATCTGCTTCGGCTCAACATTTGGCTGATTCTACTATGACGGCCAAGGCCCTTAGATACCTCACATCAAGGCTTTCGCCCTTGATGGACTGCCTATTGAACTGGCAATGTTGGTATTAGTTGTTATGATTTCTCACATGACTACAGATAGCGAGCAAGCCTTAGAGGTACTTCGTACTGTCTGGCAAGGCCAACCAAGTTTGGCTCCAGATCTTGAACTTGATGAAGATTGCAATCCAAACAAATCATGCAAGAACATGAAGGAAGTAACCTTCGATGGCTTTGCCGAGCCTGGCCAGGATTTAGGGACTGCATGGCGTGAAAAACTTGCTCGCGAGGGAAAGCTCAATACCTCTGGTGGCTCTATTCGCGATCTCATTCTTGGCTCAATCCAACCTAAATAATTTAGAGCAATAGCCAGTTATTTAATGTGATGAGTAATTCAATCAACCCGCAATCTCTTTCAGTGGACTCTTTAATTACCGATCTTAAATCTCTGGGTTATATCGCCGATCGTGGACTTGCAACATCTATTTTTATTTCAATGAAACTTGGTAAACCGATTTTGCTCGAAGGCGAAGTTGGAGTCGGAAAGACTGAGTTAGCTAAAACTTTAGCCGCCCTCTATGGCCGCCAATTGATTAGGTTGCAATGCTATGAAGGTATAGATACAAATCACGCACTCTATGAATGGGACTACGCACGGCAAATGTTGCAAATCCGTGCCATGAACCAAGCAGATGATACTCAAGCCTCTGTTGAAACCCTCTTCGGTCCCCAGTTTTTAATTGAGCGACCACTGTTGCAAGCAATCCGTGCCGGAGATCAATGTGTTCTCCTCATCGATGAAATCGACCGTGCCGATGATGAGTTTGAAGCCTTTTTGCTAGAACTCCTCTCAGACTTTCAAATAACTATCCCTGAGATTGGTACCGTGAGTGCTGCTACTCGCCCGATTATTATTCTGACTTCAAATCGCACGCGCGAACTCCACGACGCCCTCAAACGACGCTGCCTTTATAGCTGGATTGGTTTTCCAAACCCTGAGAGAGAGATTGAAATCGTTCGCTCCCGTATTCCCCAGATTGGAGAGCATCTGGCGCAAAAAGTTGTGGCCGCGGTTAATCGCCTGCGCGATATGGAGCTTGAGAAGGTGCCAGGTGTAGCTGAAACTATCGATTGGGTTCAATCCCTTAACGCCATTGGCGCTGATGATTTAGATGAAGAGGGCGCTGCGCACACATTAGGTGCCGTAATTAAGAGCCGTGATGACATGGATTACGCAAAAGCAAACTTGAAAGACATAGTCGCTGGTGTCTAAGAGCGCCTTCGATGAGTTATTCGTCGAGTTTGGTGCATTTTTGCGCGATGCCGGACTCGGAGTCGGCACCGATGATGTCATTACCTTTTGTAAGGGAACTGCTGAATTAAATCCAACCGATGTCATGGATATCTACTGGAGCGGGCGCACAACACTTGTTCGGCGCAAAGATCAGATTCCAACCTATAACGCGAAGTTTCGCGAGTTCTTCTTAGATATTGCAGATGATGAGCCAGATCAACGTAAAGTTAAAATTAAATCATCATCAAATACTGCCGCCACTATTGAAATCCCCTCGGTTGAACCTGGCACCCCCGGCAATGGTGAAGAGGAGACGAAGATGGGCCATATGGCATCAGCCTCTGATACATGGAAGAACAAAGCCTTTGCTCAGTGCACTCCAACCGAACTAAACACTTTAAGGAAGTTAATTTCAACTTTGCGGGTATCACCACCGGTGCGCCGAACCCGACGTATTAGACCAAAACTTCGTGGCAGCAAACTACATATGCGCAAAATGGTGCGAGAGACTATGCGTACTTTTGGGGATCCAAATACCTTGTTCTTTACACAACGAAAAATTAAGCTACGTCCGATAGTTTTTATTTTAGATGTCTCTGGATCAATGGCTGATTACTCTAGAAACCTACTTCAGTTTGCCTATTCGGCCAGGCGCGCAAATGCGAAGGTAGAGGTCTTCTGTTTTGGATCGCGCCTGACACGCATCACTAACTCCTTAAGTAAGCGCAGCCCTGATGAGGCGATGGAGAAAGCCGGTAATGAGGTTCTGGACTGGGATGGTGGAACTCGAATAGGGGATAGTTTAAAAACCTATGTCAATGACTGGGGTCGCACACGAATCGGTCGTGGGGCAATTGTGATTATCTGCTCTGATGGATTAGATCGTGGATACCCTGAGGTTTTAGCTAAGGCGATGGATGATTTATCTCGCCTGTCCTATCGAATTCTCTGGATGAATCCGCATAAGGGCGATGCGCAGAACTTTGAACCCAATACGTTGGGAATGATCGTGGCCGACCCCTTTATCGATGAGGTTTTCTCGGGCCATAATTTAAAAAGTTTAGAGGAATTCAGCCATAGACTCGTCAGCCTACGTTAGGAACTCCAATGAAATACTCTGTCTCTATTGCCGCAGAAGGTGATCGCGTTATCTTCCTTGAGGAGGTTGTCGAGTTAGCCGATGCTGTTGCACCCTTTAGTGGAATCGCCACTGGTGCTGCAACACAATCATATGGCGCGCAGATTTTAGTTGAGGCTGAGAATCTAGATTCGGCAATTGATAAGGCGATGGAGATTTTTTCTAAAGCAGTAGTAACTGCCAAACTCCCCATCTGGCCAATCACACGTGCCGAGGCAATGAGTGAAGATGATGATTGGGACGACTTCGACCAATGATTCGACTTGGTTCATTGGCTGGTTATCCATTTGAAGGTCCCCGCGCGCTAGCTGGTTGGACTGCAATGAAAATTCCAGCTGTCTATGCGATTATGTCGCGCAACGAACCTGATGCCAAACCACAAGAGTTTTCAGTTATTTATGTGGGCCACAGTGATGATTTAACGCAAGAGGGATTTCCACTGAAACATCCACGTACACCTTCATGGGTTGCACGTGCTGGAACTAAATATAATCTGCACATCTGTTGGTATGAAATCCCAGGCGGTCTACCCACTCATCGCGAGCAGATAAGCCGTGAATTAATGGCCATCTATCAACCAAGTTGTAATACTGAAAAATATGATCAGGCTTGGAAAGATGAATGGATCGGTGAGTATTCCAATGCTTTCACCGACCCATTAACTACCAAACGCGATCCAAACTCGTCTAGTTAAAACTACTTACCTATAAATCCAACGCCATCGAGCATTCTTGAACGGCGAGTACCCATAGCTGGAAAGTTAGGTTGGGGCACTGCATGTGGATCTGCTTTATATGTTGCGCCAACAACGATTGCCTCAGCCATTCCATACAACAAAGGCAACGCTCCGGCAACGACTCCACCCGTAACATTGATGCGCTCTAAGCCTGGTTCGATGAGGTCGGCATCGGCCTTAATCTTCCAGACCAAATCAGCTGCCTCTTCGAGGTTTCCTGCTACCTGGGCTAGCTGCTTACCAACGATAAAGAGGTAGATAGCAAGGCCTGCGATGAGTGCAGCGATATCGATAACGCTAAATAACTGAAGTGATGTCATGAGCGCACCTTCTCTAGTACTCGACCTAAGAACAGGTGATGCTCAAGTCCCTCTGCCAATACTGCATCTACACCAACGGCAGTCTCATCGATGAGCTTAGTATGTGAAGTATTGGCCTGTGCTGCAGTAAGTGTTGCCTTAATTAAGGCAACACGCTTATTAATAACGTTAACGAGAATAACTAAAATCGTAAGTAGTGCAGCAACTGCAACTACTACAACTGCGCCAAGAATATTGGCAATGAACCACAGTGTGTGTACTTGATCGCTCATGATCAGCCCCCCAACTTTTTTCTGCCACGATTTAGACCAGCAACGATCGCGGTGGCATATGCGATCGTTGTTTTAAGATCTTTCAGGGCGGCAGTATTGACAACTGCACCTTCTAGGCCAGCGTTGATTCGCGCAGCCTGTCCGCCAATTTTGTGCGCTAGGAGCAAGATCGGAACTACAAGGGCTACAACAACTAGCACTACGACGAGTGCGATGATGTAACCCAATAGCCAACCGCTATGTGAGGTGAAATCCATTTCCTCTGCCTCCCTAAATAGATTCTGCGAAGTCGCGGACGGGCTTCAAGCTTGCATTCACTGATGCAACCACTGGCTTGACCGTGGCGGTCTTTGCAACGATGACTTGGACTCCGCCATCTAAGGCATCGAGAGTCTTAGCGACCGCGCTCAAGTGAATAATCACGCGAGTCAGACCCAGGGCTGCCGCTGCGATGATAAGTGTTGCGAGAATTAGCGTTACTACGGCTACTGTTGGCATTTTTCCCTTACCCGAGCAACTTAGAGACAGGACCGGCGTAGCGAACTGCGCCATTTGCAACTTCTTTAATCACATAATCAGTCTTTGTCAGCAGCGCTGGCGTTGTGTTGAGTTCACCGATTAAGGCAACTCCCCCGTCGAGTGCATCAGCTGCTGCACCACGGATTCGCTCAAGCGGCGCTAGAACTAGATTCAATAGCGTAACGAGAACTGGAACGATGACAATTAATAGAATTAAATTACCTATTGCCCATAAGCTCATAATCTCTCCCCTTTTCTATGTTTCTCTAGTTACCGACGTGCCGTTGCCTGATATGGCAAGAAGAAACGGCTGAAAATGCGCTTTGCTCCGCGCGATACAACAGTTAAACCGATTGCAACTGCGCTGGCAGATTGTGGACCACCAACTGAGTTGGGATCTTGGCCCAGTGAGATCGCCTTCATGCGATTCTTCATGGTTGTGGCGGTTTGATTAACTAAAACCGCGGTTATGTCACTTACTAGGCCACGACCAAACTGCGCCGCAGTTCCAGAGAGCTGTAGATCAAGTGAGACATTTACGCGCGTTCCTTGTGGCGAAGCTGTCAGCGTTGCGATTAAGACCGCTACTGCCTCTCCGCGACCTTTGCGATCGGCACCTGATGCATCAAGAGTCAGAATCTTCTTAGCATTATCACGGCTTCGAACCTTGGCAGCGCCATCAAACTCTAACTTCACAGGGCCGGCTGAGATAATTACCCCACCTTTGTAGTGGTCGGTTGCAACTTTTTCAGTGAGGTCAGCACCTGGAATGCATGCCGCAATTTGAGGCACATCATCGAAGAACTTCCACACGGCATCGATCGGCTGATCGACATCGATTGCTTGTGATATTAGCATTCTGCCTCCTTGTTGTTATACATTTTTAATCTCCTACCGTGCAACTTTGTTAAGAAATGAGTGTGGATCTTTTTCAAAAGAACTACGGCACCCGCTGGCGCAGAAGTAATACGTTGTATCTTCAAAAACAAATGGGTTATTTGACTTAGTTGGTGCAACGCTCATGCCACAGACCAGGTCGATAACATCTTCAATCATCGTGAGCGCAATCTTTGAGTCAACTGGCTTTGAGAACTCGCCGCTAGCTCGCAGTTGCACGAGCTCGGCCAGAATGGAAACTGCCATCTCTCGGTGAGTGGTGCTCCCTAAATCTAAACCGACAGGGACTTTAATCTTCTTTAATTTAGCTGGTGAAAGCCCGCGATCAACTAGATATTCAAGGACAACGGCTCCGCGCTTACTCGATGCAACGAGACCGACAAAGCGAGGGTTATTCTCCAATGCAATCTCAAGTGCATCTTCGTCTCCATGGCCTTGTGTTGCGATAACAACGACTGATGATGGCCTAACCATAGAGGCCGTTAGATCATCGCCATCTACAATCTCAACGCTCCAATCTAAATCCTGGGCAAGATTTGACAGTGTCAGCGCCATTGGTGAGCGACCGACGATTAAAAGTTGCGGAGAAACCTTTACTGGCTCAATGAAAATCTGCAGTGCGCCATCGCTTTGGCACGAGATAGGAATCGTTACAACTCCCTCAGGAATATGCAGTCCGAGGAAATCAGAATCTTGTCCTAGCCAAATTAACTTTGCTTCGCCATCACGTAAAACCGCTTTAGCTTCACGGATTAAGACTGGCTCGGCACATGCTCCGCCAATCCATCCATAAATTGCGCCATCTGCAGTAACAATCGCCCGTGAACCACGTTGGCCAGATGATGGACCTTGGCGCCACACAACAGTTGCCATAACAAAGCTGATCCCAGCTTTAGTTAGCTCAACTGCGCGCTCTAGTACGCCAATTCCTTCAACGGCCCCGTTGCTCATGTGTTAGTTGCCAACTCTCACTGGTGGCATTCCATAGATATCTTTGCCAGTTGTAAGGGCCTCATAGACTCGGTTAGGCATCAGTGGCATATCGATGTTGCGAACGCCCTTGTCCTTGAGTGCATCCATAACGGCGTTAACAAATGCCGCAGGTCCACCCACAGTTGCGCACTCACCGACGCCCTTGGCACCAATTGGATGGTGAGGACATGGTGTGACAACTTCGTATAACTCAAAGCCTGGAGTCTCCCAGGCAGTTGGAAGTAGGAAGTCCATGTAGTTAGCACCGATGCAGTTACCCTCTTCGTCATAGGTGATGTACTGCATGTTCGCCATTGCATATGCCTCGGTGAGTCCACCCATGATCTGTCCTTCGACAATCATTGGATTGATACGTACACCGCAGTCATCGACTGCAACAAACTGTAGAACATCCCAGACACCGGTCTCAGGATCGATTTCAACTTTGGCGATGTAGCAAGCAAAGGGCCAGGTTAGATTTGGTGGATCGTAGTAGGCGTTGTTCTCTAAGCCTGGCTCCATTCCATCTGGCATATTGCTATAGGCCGCCATTGCGCACTCTTGAATCGTGACGCCACGATCTTGATTGCTACGTACATAGAAGCGACCTAACTCCCACTCAATATCCTCTTCAGATACTTCAAGTAAGTGCGCTGCGATCTTTCTGGCTTTAGCACGAATCTTTCGCGCAACCATTGCAACTGCAGCTCCAGCAACTGGAGTGCTTCGAGAGGCGTAGGTTCCCATTCCAAATGGAGCGGTATCTGTATCGCCCTCTTCTACAACGATATCTTCGGCCGGGATACCGAGCTCGTGTGTAACGATCTGTGCCCAGGTTGTCTCATGTCCTTGTCCCTGAGACTTAGCACCAGTACGCAGTAAGGCCTTACCGCTCATATGAACACGGAGCTCTGCAGAGTCAAACATCTTGATTCCCAGAATGTCGTACTCACGGCTGTTACCAGCACCGAGTGGCTCAGTCATCGTCGAAATACCTATGCCTAGCAAGCGTCCGCGCGATGCCGCTTCCGCTTTTTCTTTAGCAAAGTTCTTATAGTCAATCGCCTCTAGACCAATCTCTAGACACTTTCCATACTGTCCTGAGTCGGTGAGGAAACCAAAGGCGGTGCGATGTGGGAACTCATCATCTTTAACAAAGTTGATGCGGCGAAACTCTGCTTGATCCATTCCTAGATCATCGGCAGCTGCCTGCACCATTCGCTCTTGGAAGAACATCGCTTCAGTAACGCGGAATGAACAACGGTATGCAACTCCACCTGGTGCTTTGTTGGTGTAGTAACCCGTTGACATCATGTGCGCTACAGGAATGTCATAGCAGGCAAATGCTGAGTGCATCAGACCAATTTTGAACTTACTTGGCTGAGCATCAGAGAAGAAAGCTCCGTGATCTGAGATTGTGTTCATGCGAACACCAAGGATGCGACCATCTTTGCGAAGAGCGAGCTCTCCCTTGAGATAAACGTCGCGACCAAAGCCTGTTGAGATTAAGTTTCCAGTCTTATCTTCAATCCACTTCACTGGCTTTTCAGTCAAGATCGAAGCCAAAATGGAGATTACATATCCTGGATAGATTGGAACTTTATTACCAAAGCCTCCACCGATATCAGGTGAGACGATGCGAATCTGGTGCTCTGGAAGCTCGGCAACAAGGGCAACTGCAGCACGCACAATGTGTGGTGCCTGTGATGTCATGTAGACGGTCAACTTGCCCGTTGCGCGATCGTAATCTGCAATAGATCCGCAGCACTCAAGTGGTGATGGGTGCGTACGTGGATAGTGCAGTTCAATCTTTGAAATCTTATCGGCGGCGGCAAAGGCCTTATCGGTACCGGCCTTATCGCCTATCTCCCAGTCAAAGACTTTATTTCCTGGTTGATTTTCCTTATCGTCACGAATCAATACAGATGCTGGATCTGCAGCTTGCAGTGGATTCACAATCGCTGGAAGAATTTCATACTCAACAACAATCTTTGAGCAGGCATCTTTTGCGATGTAGGGATCATCGGCGATAACGGCGCAGACCTCTTGGCCTTGGAAGCGCACCTTGTCAGTTGCTAGCACTGCTTGGGTGTCGTAGGAGAGCGTTGGCATCCATGCCAAGTTACGCGCAGCCATCATCTCACCGGTGAGAACTAGTCGAACACCTGGTGTATCCCATGCCTTGGAAACATCGATTGATTTAATGCGGGCGTGAGCTACGGGACTACGAAGAATCTCCATATGCAACATGTCAGGCAAGACGATGTCATCGACATAGTTACCCTTACCGCGTATAAAACGATTATCTTCTACGCGCCGACGGCTTGCACCCATTCCGCCAATTTTTATCTCATCTAATGCCATTGTGAGTCTCTCTCTCCCCTACTTAGATTCCGCGCGCATTTTTTCAGCAGCCCAAAGGATTGCCTTAACGATATTTTGGTAACCAGTGCAACGACAGAGATTTCCAGAGATTGCCCAACGAATCTCATCCTCTGTCGGATTCAGGTTCCTTTCAAGAAGTGCCTTTGCCGCCATCATCATTCCTGGAGTACAAAAGCCACACTGCAAGCCATGCTTTTCCTTAAAGCCCTCTTGAATCGGATGAAGCTCACTTGCCGAAGCCAAACTTTCAACGGTTTCGACTTTGTGACCATCGGCTTGGACTGCAAACATTGTGCAGCTCTTAATTGGTCGGCCATCAAATAAGACGGTGCATGCGCCACAGCTAGTTGTATCGCAGCCAGTGTGTGTGCCCGTTAACTTCAAACCCTGACGAATCAAGTGAGCTAAGAGAAGTCGTGGCTCAACATCGACGGTGCGCGCTTGCCCATTAACATCGATTGTTACCCGACGAACTGGGACATCGCCTGCAGGTGGAGCACTAATTTCTTCGTAAAGACTACTCATTGAGCTCACGCTGCTTTCTTTGTTGGGTTAGCGATACTGGTTAAAATGCGAGTTACAAAGGTGCGGATAATCTGACGCTTATAATCAGATGAGCCGCGGTGGTCACTTCGAGGTTCAGCAACTGCAGCAACAGCTGCTGCCACCTTGGCGATATTTGCCTCAGTCAATGCCTGTCCTACTAATGAGGATGCCGCATCTGTTGCATCAATTGTCTTTCCACCCACACCGGCCATTGCAATTCCTGCCCGGAGAACTTTTCCGCCACTTATTTCAATGGCAACGGCTACTGAGGCAGTAGCAAAATCACCTACGCGGCGCTCTAATTTAAGATAACCACCGCGAGATTGGCCCACTGGTGCTGGAATAACAGCCTCAATTGCGATCTCATTAAACTCCATCGCAGTTTGGAACGGCCCCAGAACAAAGTCTTTCATCGCAATTTCGCGCTTGCCCTTGGGTCCCTGCACGACTACGCGACCATTCAGAGCGATCATTACCGCCGACCAGTCACCTTGTGGATCTGCGTGACAGAGTGAGCCAACAAAAGTTCCGCGTGCACGAACAATTGGATCTGCAACAAGTGGGGCTGCCGCTGCAATTGTCTGCTGTCCCTTTGCAATCACATCGGAGAACTCTAAATCTTCGTGACGACAGAGTGCACCAATTCGCAAAGTTCCATCGGAGTCAAAGCGATGATAGTTAAGGCCTGGAATGTTATTTATATCTACAACTGTTCCTGGAAATGCAAATCGCAGTTTCATCATTGGAATCAAACTCTGCCCACCGGCTAAGACTTTAGTTTCACCGCCGCCGCTATCTAGAAGCGCAATCGCCTCTGCAAGAGTTTTTGGAGATTCGTAATTAAAACGAGAGGGATACATATTATTTCTCCTACTTCTTCTTAGTTACATCGCGTACGGCTACGGGCATTGAATCTGCATCTGGATCTGGACGTGGCTCTTGATGTGCCGGCCATGGACCTTGCACTGGTTGACTTGCAATTTTTAAATACTCAGTAATCTGAGGCCACGCCCAAATAGTTGGACTGCTTCCCTCTTTTGGTGAGTTTTCGATAAGTGCAAAAAAGCGTGGATTACCACGCTCGTGCCCAGTAGATTCAATGGCCATGTGATATCTCTCCCTTGACGTTTAAGGTGGATGTAAACTAACACTTCACCCTGACTTGCACTAGATGAACATGCAATAAAATTTTAAGGTGCTACCTGCCCAGGTAGCGCTCAAAATCTTCAGGGCTATCTAAATCTGAGCCATCGGCTAAGTCGTCCAATCTCAAATAATGGATATCACTTCGCCCAGCCAAATAATCGCGAGCGCCGACGTTGCCATGGGCGGACTCGATGATGCCGGCCCAGTGAGCCCGTGCAAATTTGGCAGGATGTCCAGGTACCTCTTTATATGTAGCAACAACTACATCCCTCGCCGTCTTGGCAATCTCGGCGATAGCTTGGGCAGTTAGGCCAGGCAGGTCAACGAGTGAGATGAGCACGCTATCTATCTCGGCGATCTCGGTTACATGTCTGAGAGCTGATTGGAGGGAGCTGGCCATACCGCTCTCCCAATCTGCATTAACAATAATCTCTGCGCCTTTGACCTCACCGATCCATGCGCCTAAGACAACAAAGACGGTATCGATTCCAGCGCTCTTAAAGTTTTCAACTGCGCGATCGACTAAGCGCACTCCCTCTATTTCAATAACTGCCTTTGGCCCACCCATGCGCCTGCCAGCTCCTGCAGCCAAGATAACTCCAGCGATCATTGGCGCATCATCTCACCTGAACTAAAAATTCTGCCTTGCTAGACTCCCGCACATGCGCGAGATTATCGATGAGATCACACCCTGGTATGAGAACGGCACGCCCTTTGCACTTGCCACCGTGGTTCGAACCTGGTCATCGGCGCCTCGTCCAGTTGGTGCTGCGATGGCCGTGTCTTCAACTGCTGAGGTGATTGGCAGCGTTTCAGGTGGCTGCGTTGAAGGCGCCATTCATGAAGAGGCGTTGGAGGTTTTAAAAACTGGTCAAGCAAAGAGCGTGACCTACGGTGTCAGCGATGACAATGCCTTCTCTGTCGGTCTAACCTGTGGCGGAACGATTGAGATATTTATTCAACTTATCGATAAGCAGAGTTTTCCAGAGTTTGGAACAGTAGTCCTAGCAATTAAAGAGCAACGCCCTATCGCAGTTGCAACGATCATCGATGGCCCTGCACCTATTGGTGCGCGCATTATCTTTGATGCCGATCAGGTGTGGGGCTCTCTTAATTCAGCTGGATTAGATTATTCAGTGAGTGAAGATGGACGTGGATATCTAAGCGCTGGACATACCCACACCCTCAAACTCGGTCCTGCCGGTGAGCGCTTAGGCGATGATGTCTCGATCTTTATTGAGTCATTTGCCCCAGCCCCGCGCATGATTGTCTTTGGTGCTATTGACTTTGCTGGCGCCGTTGCTCGCGTTGGAAAATTTCTCGGCTTTCACGTCACGGTCTGTGATGCCCGTGCGCTCTTTACAACGAAGAAGAGATTTCCAGAGGCCGATGAAGTTATAGTTGATTGGCCACATAGATATTTAGCCACAGTCGATGTAGATGAGCGCACAGTTATCTGCGTACTCACTCATGATCCCAAGTTTGATGTTCCAGTTTTAGAGATAGCCCTTCGCAGTAAGGCCGGCTATATCGGTGCGATGGGCAGCCGTCGCACTCACGCAGATCGATTAGCGCGACTTCGCGAAATTGGAATGAGTGAGAGCGAACTCGCCCGTCTGAGATCCCCGATTGGTTTAGATATCGGTCCGCGCACTCCCGAGGAGACTGCAATTTCAATTGCCGCCGAGATCATCTCTGATTTAACAGGTGGTTCACGTCAACCGTTATCTCAAGGCAGTGATCCCATACATAAGAACTCACTTGCCAGCGAAAGCGGTATTGGCCCACTTCTATAAGGCTTTTACTGTGGAATCGACAGCCATCGTGTTGGGCCTGCCTCACTGAGCAGTGCAAAACCATCGGCTGCGCCAACACCGCGCAACATGTGAGAACTTAAATAATCTGTTGGTCTGCACATATTATTCTCAATCACACTCGGTACTAATCGCGCAAAGCCCTCTTGCACCTTCATCTCTTGGCTCATTTGAACCGTTGCTAAAACTGCAGGAGTTAGACCACGCATCGCATCGATGATGGGGCGGCCAAATGATATGAGTGCGGCAATCGCCGATTGTGGATTGCCTGGCAGAGCTAGGAATGCAAGGTTTTTTCCTTCTTGGGAAGCAATCTTTGCTAATAATATGTGATACCCGGGGCGCACTTTCACGCGATCAATTAAATACTCGCCACCAAATGCGGCTATGGCAGATTTAATAAAATCGCGTGGCCCATCGGCAGTACCTCCCGTTGTAATCACCATATCTATTGCATTATTTTGCGAATTAATCGCTGCCGAAACCTTGCTCACAAGCAGATCTAAATCATCAGTGACAAAACCACTCACTATAACGTCGGCTCCAAAGGCGCTGAGCATGGCTGGCAACTGTGGGCCGAGAGCATCTCGCACTAAACCATCGACTGGCACCCCGCTATGCATAAGTTCATCGCCTAGAAAGAAGATTGCAATGCGGGGTCGGCGTATAACAACGACATCGTCATGGCCTGCGGCGGCTAGCAAACCGATTTTCGGCGCATTCAACTGCACACCAGCAGTAATTAATAGCTCACCTTTTTTACTCTCAGCCCCGGCTGGGCGGATGTTTGTCCCAACCTCACTTGTGCCATGTATAAATCCATCGCGCTCTGTTGCAACTTCCCAGGGCACAACGGCCTGTCCCCCCACTGGAATTACCCCGCCAGTTGCAATGGCTAAACACTGCGATGGCCCAAGTGAGAGGCCACTGATCTGGCCAGTTTTTACTTCACCAATTATCTTCCAAGGTCCATCGCCATTAACAACCCAACCATCCATAGATGAAGTTTCAAAGGCTGGCAAATTACAAAGGGCAAACATATCTGCGCCCAATACGCGCCCATATGCATCACTTAATGCAATGGATTGCGTTGGAAGGGATGTAAAACTATCGCGCGCAATTGCAAATGCGCCATCCCACGATCCTTCAACGAGAGTCATCGAAAACTAACTACCTTTAAGGACACTGATTGCTTGAGCAAGAATTGAGATCGCAATTTCAGCCGGGGTTTGAGCGCCGATATCAAAGCCTGCTGGACCATGTATGCGCGAGATATCGGTGATGTCGCGGTAAGCCAGCCAATCTTCACGATTTTCCTGCATCTTCTTCGAACCTAACGCACCTATATATCCAACATCACTCTCTAGCGCCGATGCCAAACAACGAGATGAACTTTCAACATCATGGCCCATGATGACTGCGCAATCCAGTGGAGAGAGTGCGGCCATAAAACCAGAGACCATCTCAGGCCGTGATTCAATCTGCACCTGCCAACCAAGGTTGATAGCACCGGCTGCAAGTGCTTCAGCGATCGCACCGCTTCCTGCGATGACTAACTTTGTAATCGGGGCATAAATTGAAATAACTTGATCGCCCTCTTCAACAACGACCGAGACTCCCTTATTAAATAGGTCAACAACTTTGCTATCTGCTAGCGCAATTGTTGCTGCAGTAAATAGGCTCGTCTCAATTACTTCTCCACCATCAAGGTGTGCTACTAAAGCAATGCGCTCACGATCCAAAAGCGCTGGCCACAATTCAGCCGAAATCTGATGTGCTGGCACGATAATAAATCGGGGCTTAGATTGGGCAGGCAGGCCCGATGTCACCGATTCAAACTCACTCACCGATAGCTCAAGAATTCGTCCCGTTGGTAGCTGCCTCGTTGCAACTTCGGCGAGCTGGCCATCAAATGTCTTACCTAATAAAACCCCGATTCGACCGCCCCCTGGTGTCACCAGCAAGGCATCGGTTGCCGCTGAGCTTGGATTGGATGAAATCATCCAGGCGATATCGGCGCGAGTCTTCGAGCGCAGACAAGCACTAACACTCAAAGCGATTTCATACATTCGGCGAGTATACGAACATGGCGGGGTTTTTTCTTGCTTAATTACGGGGTGTGTACGTCTAGATTTTCCTTAATGCTCTCAACTCTGACTTTGCCAAAGATTATTTGAGCAAAATAATGGAGCCATTTTCTTCAAGGCTGCGATAAACAGTTAACGCCGTTCTAGCTGGCCCCTGCGTCACAGCTCCATCAACGCCACTGAACTCTGATCCATGACAGTCACAACCTAGATTTACACCACTAACTGCTAGGACACATCCTGCATGCGTACATATAGTGCTAAAAACTGAGACTTTGCCGCTAAAACGACTGATCGCAAATTTTTGATTTCGTCCATCATTATCTTTTGCATCAACTATTTTTGTCTTTCCCTCGAGAATCTGTGAAGACTGAGCTATCACGACACCTTTAGATGTCGGTGAAGGCGTTGGTGTGGGCGTAGCTGTTGCAGTTGGTGTTGCAGTTGGCGTAGGAGCTGGTGTTGGTGTTGGTGTTGGAGTGGGCGTTGGTGTGGCAGTTTCACTTGGAGTGGGCGTCGGAGTTGGTGTGGCAGTTTCACTTGGAGTGGGCGTCGGAGTTGGGGTAGCTGTTGCACTTGGTGTGGGCGTCGGAGTTGGCTTGGCAGGAATGTACTTGGCCCCTTTGCGCCAGATTAACTTTCCCTTTGATTTAACGACGCTGTAGGTATAGCCCTGAAAAATAATCTTCTGCCCTATCTTGACCGGCTTAATAAGCGGGCCCGCAGCCTGAGCTAAGGCTGGAAAAAGTAAGGCAATTGTTGAAGCTATTAGCCCCTGTAAAAGAGTGCGTCGTCTCAGAAACTCGGACATTTATTCTCTGCCATCCCTCTGCGCTATTGGGTTCAATTGATACGTGCTATTTAGGCGTCAGATTAGCGCCACCGCGGATTGCTCGCACCTCGATAATGTAATGGCCGACACTGGTATTTGGGCCCATCCCTAAATTCTGGAGTTTGTTCTGGCCAGGAACCAGTTAGCCTTGCCCCTATATAAATCTCTTTTATCTGGAGGAATGATGACCGAAGTAGCACAGTGCCCATATACAGGTAGCAAGCTCAATACAGAGGGCACCTACATCTCTGATTGGTGGCCTAACCACTTAAACCTCTCGGTACTTCGCCAGCACTCCCCTGCCTCAGATCCGATGGATAAAGATTTTGATTACGCAAAAGAGTTTGCAAAGCTAAATATAAAGAGCGTTAAGAAAGATATTGAAACGCTCATGAGAACATCGCAAGAGTGGTGGCCTGCAGATTACGGTCACTACGGTCCATTCTTTATCCGCATGGCCTGGCATAGCGCCGGCACCTATCGCACATCCGATGGCCGCGGCGGCGCGGGTGCTGG
>CAMBDL010000017.1 GCA_945865365.1 Streptomyces griseus | reverse complement strand
GGTGTTGGTGTTGGAGTAGGAGTAGGTGTTGGTGTTGGCTTAGCTACTACAACCTTGACGCCTTTGCTCC
Source organism: Streptomyces griseus (assembly GCA_945865365.1). Taxonomy (GTDB): domain Bacteria; phylum Actinomycetota; class Actinomycetes; order Nanopelagicales; family Nanopelagicaceae; genus Planktophila. The sequence goes on along the minus strand of CAMBDL010000017.1, from coordinate 26,496 downwards.
ATACAAGTTTTTTACCGCTTTTTATGCATTTGTACTTATAACCGTTAACTGTTGTGGTTGCATTTAACTTTGTGCAGACAGCACCGGCTTTTACTGCCGCTGATGCTAATTGTGGTGTGGTAGACAGCGAAAAGACCAAGAGTGCCACAAAGACTTTCTGCATACCCTTCATATCTAGATTTTAAGATACTTAAATCCCATGGCGCAATAGGTCGACGAAAATCACATAAATCGCTCAGTGCTAGGTTTTTTTCTAAGGGGGGATTCCCTTAGAGCGCGCGCTGTGAAGAAACGATACGGGTCAATGCCTTTTCCAGGGCGTAGATCGGGTCACTTGCCGCTCCCTTAACCTGGGCATCGGCGGTGGCAATGACGCCCACTGCATCGGCGATTGCCCCTGGCGACCAACGGTGTAACTGACGTCTGGCCTTATCTATCTGCCATGGCGCCATACCTAATTGGCCTGCTAATTCAAAGGATTTAGTGCCTCGATTAGCACCTGACACTTTGGCCAATGAACGTAGCGCAGATGCAATGGCGCTAGTAATCATCACTGGATCCGTCCCTGTTTCAAGTGCGCTGCGAAGTGCGATCAATGCACCAGAGACATTGCCTTCAATGACAGCGTCGGCCACATCAAAACCAGTTGTTTCAATTCGACCTTGGTGAAACTTATCAACCATCACTTCATCGATCACACCAGCAGGTGCATCGGCACAAATCTGTGAAATCGCACTCTGCAGTTCGCGCATATCGCTGCCGAGCGCGCCTACCAGTGCACTGATTGCACCAGGTGTTGCTTTACGACCTGTATCTAAAAACAAAGACTTAACAAAATCTTCTTTTTCAGTCTCTTTCTTCAAAGGCTCACAGCTAATAATTTCTGGTTTAACTTTCTTGATCGCATCTAGTAAGGCTTTGCCTTTAACGCCACCTTTATGAACAAAAATTACGGTCATGCTCTCATCTGGTGCAGCTAAGTAACGAATAATTTCTTCGCGGTTATCTTCAGGCAAGTCTTGTAAGTCCCGCAGAATGAGGGCGCGTTTTTCAGAAAATAGCGACGGTGCTAGTGCATCGGCGATATCGCCGACAATAGTTTCACCGGCAAATAGATTTGTTATTTCGCAGTTACTCTCTTTTAGTTGGGCAGTTAACTTTGTAACTGCGCGATCAGAGAGCGCACCTTCTGAACCAAGGATGAGGTAGAAGGCGTTCATATCGCTACCCCCATCGAAAAAGATTAAATCGGCCCTTACTTGTTCTAATACTTAGCCGATGATTCCTGGCAATAATACTGATGGAGCCACTGATATCGGTTCGAACAATGCGTGCCCCAAGTCTAGCCAGCGCATCAATAGTCTGTACCGCTGGGTGGCCATACATATTTGTTGCTCCCACGCTAATAACCGCCACGTGTGGGTGCAGCGCCGCCATTAAATCTAGATCTTGGTACCTAGATCCGTGATGGCAGACCTTATATATATCAACCCTGGCTAGATCGGCAATGAGCTCATGTTGGACAGGTGGTTCAAGATCACCCCCGGCAAAGAGCGTGAAATTGGTAGATGAAATTAATGTGGCGATACTTGAATTATTGACTGCCGAGCCATCACCAGGCATCGATGCAAATACATGTGTACCACTGGCTGGCCATAAAACTTTAATAGTGAATTCCCCCACTTGTGCGCTAAAACCACGTTGAGGTAAAACAATCTCTACGTTTTTCATCATGTCGAACACATGCGAACTCTCCATAACAGGTTGGGCATTGGTGCTAATCCATAGCTGTGAGACGACACGCTTGTTTATAGCCCCACTTAATCCCCCAACGTGATCGGCATGAAAGTGAGAAAGAATCAAAAGGGAGATCTCATTAACTCCTAGCGCCTTCAGACAGCGATCTTCAGCAACAGGATCAGGACCAACATCTATAACTATTGCGCGGTGGTTGCCTAAGTTAAGAACCATTGAATCGCCTTGACCAACATCGCAGTTCGCAACACTCCAATCCCCCGCTGGCCAGCGCTGCATCCAAGTAAGACTAAGGATTAAAGCCAACACTGTGATTGAAATTCCTCTACGGTATTTTTTAAAGAGCCACATCGATAACGTGAAGACGGCAACCATGAGAAAACCAATAATTCCCGTACGCAGAGTTAATACTGGAAATTGTGCAGACCACGTGGCAACTGCAGCTATAAAGCCTGCTGGAAATCTAATCAGCCACATTAAAGCCGAAGTAATTACTGGCGCAACGGGTGATGCTAACGCTGCAATAAAGCCCAGGATTGTTATAGGACCAACTGCAGGTGCGGCCAATAAATTAGCAAGGATGCTAATCGGAGATAAATATCCAGATAGAGAGACTAAGACTGGTGAACAAAAAACAATTGCAGCGATCGGTGGTGCTAACCCTTGAGCCAGCTTTTCTGGCATGTAGCGCGAGAATCTCTCAATAACAACCGGTGCAAATAGCAGTAAGCCCGCCGTAGCCATTACTGAGAGGGCAAAGCCCGCATCCCGCGCCTGCCAGGGATCCCCGACTACGACTGCACCAATTGCAAAACCTAAAGCTGGTAGCGAATCTCTGCCGCGATTAGTGCCCTGAGCAATCAATAAAACCGCTGCCATTGCAGCTGCGCGCAGAACGGATGGCGAAGGTCGCACCAATGCAATGAAGCAGATTAATGCAATTGCGGTGGCACTCAGGCGTAACTTCATGCGCGTAAAGAAGAATCGCATACACCACAAAACAAAGCTCGACACTATTGCAAAGTTCGCTCCACTAACTGCAACCAAATGCATCAAGCCTGAGCGCTTCATAGCCGTCTTAAACTCTAAACTTTGCTTTGCTGTATCACCTAAAACCATTCCAGGAATGAGCGCTCCTGCATCGCCATCACCCGATAAGTTGCGCAGTCCATATCGAATCGAAGCTAAGGACCTAGCCCAGCGTGATGCTGGTGTGACAACTTTTATATCCCCATCGATTAATACAAGGGCTGCAACTCGACCTTCCTTACTTTCGATGATACGTGCATCAGCGCTAAAACTCTGTCCTGGTAGCAGGTTGAGAACACGTGCGCGGGGTGTAATGACTCGAATTGGAATACGCATGCCAAATGAACCTTGGCTAGTTTGAACATAGATAGCTCTAGCGATGAAGCTGTAGTTTCCAGTCGTGGTCTGATTGGGATCGGTAACAACTTGGGCCATTAACTCAACTGATTGATCAAATAACTGCGTTAGTTTTGAACTTTGTAGCGAGGCTTCACGCAATGACATGACAGTTGAACCAAGCAATAAGGCGGTAATAATTACTGTAAAGCGAAACTTACGGCTTACCACCGATGCAAGAACAAGAGCAGATGCAATAAGAGTAACTCGCCATGGAGTTATTGCACTCTGTAGCAGTGCACCAAGCCAGATAGCAGCGCCAACTGCAATCGCCCTATAGTCGCCTAGATGCGGAGTTTGCTTTTTATCTGCGCGAATTTTGCTACACCTATACCGCTGACTTTTTGGAGATCCTCAATACTTGTAAAGGGGCCATTGACCTTTCGATATTCAACGATTCGCTTAGCGATTACTGGTCCTATCCCATCGAGAGAATCTAGTTGTCCTGCAGTTGCGCGATTTATGTTGATAAAGGCGCTATGTAAAGACTTTGATACACGCACACCAGCACTATTAATAATCGTTGCATCGACATAGATTTGTTCACCATCGGATAAAACACGCGCCAGATTGATAGTTGATAAATCCGCCCCTGGCGCAGAGTTTCCTGCCGCTTTAATTGCATCGATCACACGTGAATTTGCTGGCATTGAGTAAACCCCAGGGGTATTTACTGCTCCAGTTACATCGATAAATATTTCTGGGGTTGCAATTTGTATAGGAACTATGGGTGGTGCAATAACCTCATGACTATTCCCCCGAACAACGATGAGGGATGAAATAGTGATGATAAGCACGCCAAGTATAAGAAGTGCGCGCTTTTGAATCTGTGAATAATGGAGTTCATACCACCAGTTGCTCATACTCTCGAAAGCTTGCGTAAAGTGATTCATGTACCCGATTCAAGCGTGCGGGCGCTACCTACTCTTACTGAGTGCGAACTAACTGTTGATAACGATATTTACTATCTTTGGTGCGCGCGTAATAATCTTGGCGATTGTGGCACCAGCAAGGGCCTCAACGATGGCAGGCAACGCTAACGCGCTAGCCTCAAGTTCGGCATCCGAGATTGTTGGTGGAACATCTAAGCGATCTTTGATCTTGCCGTTGATTTGAACGACTGCAGTAACGGCATCGGCAACTAGAAGTGCTGGATCTACAACTGGCCACCCAGCAAGAGCTACTGAAGGTTGGTGACCCAAACGCTCCCACATCTCTTCGGCAGTAAAAGGTGCAACTAAAGACAACATGATAGCGATGGCTTCAACGGCCTCACGCACTGCTGGATCGGCTGGGCCTGCTCCAGAATCAATGGCTTTACGTGTGGCATTTACTAACTCCATCACACGGGCAACGGCTACGTTAAAACGAAATGATTCCACGGCAAAGTCGGCATCGTGTAATGCTTTATGGGTCACTCTGCGAAGAGAAAGCTCGCCCGTCGAAAAATCAACTCCCGGTGCACTTGTGACATCACCAGATAAGCGCCAAGCACGCGAAAGAAACTTCACTGAACCCGATGGTGAAACATCTGACCAATCGACATCATCTTCAGGTGGGCCAGCAAAAACCATCGACAAACGGATTGCATCAACACCATGGTGTTCAAGTTCATCAGATAAGCGAACTAAGTTGCCACGACTCTTAGACATCGCTGAACCATCCATAACGACCATACCTTGATTGAGCAAACGAGTGAATGGCTCTTTGAAATCGAGCATGCCTATGTCGTTGAGAACTTTAGTAAAGAAGCGACTGTACAAGAGGTGCAAAATTGCATGTGTTACGCCGCCGACGTATTGATCAACCGGCAACCATGTATCGATATCTTTCTTTGAGAAAGGTTCGCTGTGATTAGTCGATGATGGATAACGCAAGTAGTACCAAGATGAATCCACAAAAGTATCCATCGTATCGGTATCGCGCTTGGCATCGGCGTTGCACGTAGGGCATTTTACATTGACCCAATCAGTTGCAGCACCTAGTGGTGATGTTCCCTTAGGTTTTAAATCTAAGCCTTCAGCGTTTGGCAAAGTCAGTGGCAATTGATCTACAGGTACTGGCACTTCACCACACGCAGGACAGTGAATAATCGGAATCGGTGTGCCCCAGTAGCGCTGACGCGAAACTAACCAGTCGCGTAAACGATAATTACGTGCAGCTTTTCCAAGACCATCTTTTTCAAGTTGAGTATTGATTGCAGCGATAGCATCGGCCTTGTTCATGCCATTGAGAGCGCCAGAGTTAACTAATACGCCATCGCCAACAGTGGCAATGCCAGAGGAGTTTGGGTCCTCTTCGCCAGTTTCAACAACAACCGTTACGGGCAGTTTCATTGCACGGGCAAAATCTAAGTCGCGTTGATCATGGGCTGGAACGGCCATGATGGCACCAGTTCCATAGTCAGCTAAAACATAATCACTTGCCCATATTGGAAGCTTGGCACCGTTGACCGGGTTAAGTGCATAGCGATTTAAAAAGACACCTGTCTTTGGTCGATCAGTTGCTAAGCGATCAATATCGCTATCGGCTTTAATCTTTTCACAATACTGCGCAAACTCTTCTTCTACTCCAGAACCGCGCGCGAGTTCACTTGCTAATTCGCTATCGGCGGCAACAACCATAAAAGTTGCGCCAAAAAGCGTATCCGGGCGCGTTGTGTATACCGTTACTGGTTCAGAACGATCTTCAATGATGAATGAAACATTTGCACCAGTAGAGCGACCGATCCAGTTGCGCTGCATCATCAAGACTTTTTCTGGCCACTTACCTTCAAGATCGGCCATGTCATCTAATAAACGATCGGCGTAATCAGTAATCTTGAAATACCACTGATTTAATTTCTTCTTAGTAACGGCCGTATCACAACGCTCGCATAAGCCAGCGACTACTTGTTCATTTGCTAAAACTGTTTGGCAGCCTGGGCACCAGTTAACGGCAGAGTCTTTGCGATATGCCAATCCACGTTCATGAAGTTTAAGAAATAACCATTGATTCCATTTATAGTATTCAGGATCGCAGGTATTAAAGACGCGATCCCAATCAAATGAACATGCAAAGCGACGCATCGAAGCTTTCTGTACCGCAATGTTTTCATAGGTCCAAATCTTGGGATCTTCATTTCGCTTTATCGCGGCGTTTTCTGCCGGCAAACCAAAGGCATCCCAAGCGATTGGGTGCATAACGTTGAAGCCTTTTTGAACCCAATAACGAGCAATTACATCGCCAAGGGCGTAGGCCTCAGCATGGCCCATATGTAAATCACCCGATGGATAAGGAAACATGTCCAAGACATATTTCTTAGGGCGGGAATCATCGGGGCGACCAGATTTAAAAGGTTGAACTCGATCCCAAACGGGCAGCCATTTTTCCTGCACGTAGGCGAAGTCATATGCCGCGTGCGCCTCGTTTGTGCTATCTATATTCATACGTGGAGCTGAGGGGATTTGAACCCCTGACCCCCTGCATGCCATGCAGGTGCGCTACCAGCTGCGCTACAGCCCCAATTTCTTGGGAAGTGGCAAACCTTACCGTATCGCTTACGGGCTAGTTGCGCCGCTCTCTTCGCCATAGACAGGTTCTGGGATAGACCCGGCGTTGTGTTCGATCAGATTCCATTGACGGGGATTGCGTTGCAAAATCGACCACGACGCATTTGAAAGTCCGCCGATCACTCCCCAGTGCGAGAGTGGAAGCTGAAGCAAATCACCCAACACGCATCGGGCAGTTCCACCGTGCGTTGCAACAATTAAAAGTTGATCGGTTTTATCAGCAAGGGCTTCACTTATAGCAGCAACTGCGCGAGCAGCTACCTCACTGCGCCGCTCACCCGTTGTACCAGCTGGATTGTCTTCACCATCGATCCAACGAATAAAGTTTTGAAAATCTTCGGCGCGATTTTCTTTACCGGTTTTGCCTTCCCAAAGCCCACCATTAGTTTCGCGCAAACCCTCATGTGTAGTCACGGGTAAGCCAACAAGTTTTGCTAAGGCCTGTGCAGTTTCTCGCGCGCGACCCAAGTCACTTGAAATAATCGCCGTGGGGTTCATCCCTGCCAAGATCTCTGCCGCATGCTGTACTTGATAACGCCCAACATCATTGAGTGGAATATCGGAGTGGCCTTGAAAGCGATTGATCATGTTCCAATCAGTTTGACCATGACGCCATAAAAGTACGCGATTACCTGCCATTTACTGCAGCTTCCTTCACTGCATCTAACTCAATTGTAGGACAGTCATTCCACAAACGATCGAGCATGTAGTACTTGCGAAGATCGGTACTTTGCACGTGCACTACCAAATCTGAATAATCGAGCAGAATCCACTCGGCGCCTTTTTCACGGCGCGCAGCTTTTTCACCAATCGCAAGAAGCTGACGCTCAACTTCATCGGCGATGGAGTCAACTTGGGCAACATTTTGTCCAGTTGCAATTAAAAAAACTTCGCTAAGTACCAATTGATCAGATAAGTCGATTGCCACAAGATCTGTACCGATCTTCTCAATTACTGCTCTGGCTGCAACTTGTGTGATCTCGAGTGTTCGTGCGCTAATTGTCATAGAGCGCATTCTCTCGTATAAATGCCCGGAGGATTTCCGGCACATCTGCGCTTAAACCTTGGCGAATGGCCGTTGCAGAGACATCTAAAGCCCCGATATCGATTCCATGGTGGGCAAATCCCGGTCTATCGATACAGATTATTGAGGCCAGCGCATGAATTTCATCGGCCCGATGCCATTGATCAATCTTGGAGAATGCATCGGCTCCAAGAATCAAAAAGATTTCATCTCCCGGATAACTAGTGCGAACCGCCTCAATCGTATCGATGGCATAGCTAGGGCCTTCGCGCAGAATTTCGATGGGATTTACCTCAACGTGGGATGAGATTTCTACTGGAAGAGTAGAGAGTGCTAACTTACACATTGTTCGGCGCTGGGCGCCAGTTGCAACAGGTGCAGCTTCACGCAATAAAGGATGTCCAGCTGGAATAACAAGTAAGCGATCTATAATCTTTTTTTCAATCAGCTGGGTAATTACGTGCAGATGACCGTTGTGAATCGGATCAAAAGTTCCGCCGTAAATACCTACTCGGGACAAATTAATCCCGGTCTAAGCGAAGCGCTAAATAAAGAAGCAGAGACAGGATTCCGAAAGTGACCAAGCCGTATGCAACGGCTGGCATAGGAAGTTCGCGTAGCGATTCGGCGGCTAGATTATTCATAGGTGAAATCCTACTACCTGCCCGCAACTAAATCTTTAAATCTAGCCTCATCAATCACGCTCACCCCAAGTTCTTGCGCCTTAGCTAACTTAGAGCCGGGGTCAGTGCCGACTAAAACATAATCAGTCTTCTTCGAAACTGTCGATGTCGCCTTGCCGCCATGGGCGATGATGGTCTCTGAAATCGAATCACGTGTGAAGCTATCCAATCCACCGGTAACAACAAAAGTTAAACCTGCGAGAGTTTGAGCAAGCTCGAGGATTTCACCCTGCTGCACACGCACTCCAGCAGCCGACCACTTAGTAATAATCTCTTGATGCCAATCAACGCTAAACCATTCGATAATCGAATCGGCAATTGTTGTGCCAACACCATCAATTTCAGCGAGCTCACTTGCTGTTGACCGTGAAATTCTCTCGATCGATGCGCAGTGTGCAGCTAATGCTTGCGCCGCCGTTGGACCCACGTGGCGAATAGATAGAGCCACAATCGTGCGCCATAGCGGTGCTTGCTTAGCTTTTTCTAAAGCTACTAATAGTTTTTCACCATTTAAACCTGGCTTTCCATCTTTCTTAGTAAAGAATTCGCTAGTGATTAACTTCTCTGCAGTTAGATCAAATAAATCAGATTCGTCAGAGATTATGCCTGCACTCAATAGTGCGGCGGCGGCCTCATAGCCCAATACATCTATATCTAAAGCTGCGCGTGAGCCAATGTAGTAGATACGCTCACGAAGTTGGGCTGGGCACGAGCGTGCATTAGGACAACGAATATCCACATCACCAATCGTCATTGCACGAAGCTCGGTGCCACACTCCGGACAGTGGGTTGGCATAACAAACTCTTTTTCATCACCTGTGCGTCGCTCTATAACTGGCCCTAAAACCTCTGGAATTACATCACCGGCTTTTCGTATAACTACAACATCACCGATGAGAACACCTTTTCGAATAATCTCTGAAGCGTTATGCAATGTGGCGTTCGTTACTGTTGAGCCAGCGACTTTAACTGGCTCCATAAAAGCAAAGGGTGTTACCCGTCCAGTACGACCGATGCTGACCTTGATATCTAGCAGTTTTGTTGTTACTTCTTCAGGTGGATATTTAAAGGCTATCGCCCACTTAGGAGCTCTGGAAGTAAAACCTAAAATCCCCTGTTGCGCTAGAGAATCTACTTTAATAACGATTCCATCGATCTCGTGTTCAACGTCATGGCGATGCTGCTGGTAATGCTCGATAAAGTTTTCAACCTCCTTGCGCGAAGAAAATACTTTAAAACGCTCACTTGTCGGCAGACCTAAACTCTCCAATACGGCGTAGGCGTTGCTCTGGGACTCAAAGCCGACTCCCTCGTGGGCACCAACACCATGTACAACAACAGATAACGGGCGCTGTGCAGTAACTCGCGGATCTTTCTGACGCAGTGAACCCGCAGCAGCATTTCGTGGATTGGCAAAGATCGCTTTACCGGCCTCTTCTAAACCATCGTTGAGTTCGTTAAAGGCGGCTAAGGGAAAAAACACTTCACCGCGAACTTCGATAAATGCGGGAAAACCTTTTCCTTTGAGCGTGTGGGGTAGATTCTTAATTGTCTTCACATTTAAAGTTACATCTTCACCCGTGGTTCCATTACCGCGCGTTAATCCGCGAATCAATTGACCATTTTCATAGGTCAGATTAATTGCAAGACCATCGACTTTGAGTTCACACAGATATGTAGGTGAATCGATCTCTTTTTCGACACGATCAAACCACGATGTGAGTTCGTCCAAGTCAAAGACATTATCTAAACTCATCATCTTTTCAATATGGTCATGCTGGGTAAAAGAGGTTGCAAATCCCCCGCCAATACCAAGGGTTGGTGAATCGGCTTCGCGCAGCTCGGGGAACTTCGCCTCTAGCGCCGTGAGCTCTAAAAGCAATGCATCAAAGTCAAAGTCACTCAAAGTTGGAGTATCTAAAACGTAATACTTAAATTGGTGGTCGCGAATCTCATTTATCAATTCGCCCATACGATGGCGCTCTTGATTAGACATTATGCAGTCTCACAAATTGTCGCTGAACCAACTACTCGATCACCATCGTAAATCACCATCGCTTGACCAGTTGCCAATCCAAGTAACGGCGAATCTAGTTCAGCTACAAGTTGCCCATTTTCTAAGTAATACGTGCAATCTAGGGCTGAACCATGTGCACGAATCTGCACGAAACCACGGGTAGGCGTGGTTGTTACCTCTGGTCCACACCAGACAGGACGTTCACCCCGCATAGATGCAATAGCTAACTCTTCGCGCGCTCCAACAACAACGGTATTTGTTATTGGCTCAATCTTTAGTACAAAGCGTGGAGAGCCATCGGCTGTTGGAACGGTCAGACCTAAACCTTTGCGCTGTCCGATCGTGTATGTATAGGCACCTTTGTGCTCACCAATCTTTGTTCCGCTTTGATCAACGATTGGTCCAACATCACTGCCTAAACGATCGCGAAGCCAGCCTGCATTATCTCCCGAGGGAACAAAACAAATGTCATGGCTGTCTGGTTTTTGTGCAACGGCTAGACCGCGGGCCTGCGCTTCTGCGCGAATATCTACTTTGGTTGTATCCCCCAGCGGGAAGATTGCGCCATCAATTTGTTCGCGGGTTAGAACAGATAAAACATAGGACTGATCTTTTGAGTGATCGATGGCACGGTGAAGAGTTTTTCCATGTGGACCAATCTCTGTACGCGCATAATGGCCAGTTACAACTCCATCAAAGCCCATTGCTCGTGCACGATCTAGAACTGCGGCAAACTTAATCTTTTCATTACATCGAAGACATGGATTAGGTGTGCGACCTGCTGCATACTCTGCGAGAAAATCTTCGACCACGCCATCATGAAACTCTTCGGCCATATCCCAGATATAAAATGGAATTCCAATCACATCGGCGGCACGACGCGCATCATGTGAATCTTCAATCGTGCAACATCCGCGCGCGCCTGATCTATATTTTTGAGGATTAGCTGCCAGAGCTAAGTGGACACCAATTACTTCGTGGCCAGCTTCAACTGCACGCGCAGCAGCCACTGCAGAGTCGACTCCACCGCTCATCGCTGCAATTACTTTCATACGTTGTTAGCCGCCCTTCCACGTGTAATTACATCGGGCAGCACTGACAGGACAAAATCACAATCAGCCGGCGTACTGGTAGCGCCAAAACTAAAGCGCAGCGATGACTGGGCAGTTACTTCGGTGTGCCCCATCGCTAATAGAACATGGCTGGCTTCGTGCACACCGGCACTACATGCCGAACCTGTTGAACATGAAACACCTGCTCCATCCATCAGCAACAGCAACGTATCGCTCTGTGTGCGCGGAAAAGTTACATTTACTATGCCAGGCAGGCGATCTGCACCTGCGCCATTGACGATTGCATCTGGCAATACTTCATGTACACCTGCAATGAAACGATCACGCAGGTCGGTTATTTCCATCACCGGATAATGCGAGCTGCAAGCGGCAGCAGCAAAGCTAATAATGCTCGGTGCATTCAATGTTCCACTGCGAATTTCGCGCTCTTGACCTCCACCGTGCAACAAGGATGGAATTTCAACTGTTCGTCGCAAAATAAGGGCACCAATTCCTAATGGACCACCAATTTTGTGCGCACTCAAAGTCATCGCAATAACCCCGAGGGTAGAAAAAGAAAGAGGAGTTTTCTTAAAGCTTTGTACCGCATCTGTATGAACTGGAATCTGAGCAGCGATGCGAACTACTTCTGCAATTGGCTGAATCACTCCAGTTTCATTATTGGCATGCATGATTGAAATAACTGCGATCTCTTGGCCACGATTATCGATGAGCTCTTTGAGGAAAACTAAATCAATAACTCCGTCTTGTGTAACCGGAACTTCAATAACTTCAGCGCCTTCATGGGTCAGTAACCAGTGTGCTGGATCGAGAATTGCATGGTGTTCGATTGCAGATATTACAACGAGTTTTTTACCAGCCGCGCGACCAGCCCAATAAAGACCCTTCAATGCGATGTTATTTGCCTCTGTTCCAGAGGCCGTGAAAATAACCTCTGTCGGTAGACAACCAACTTCCTTAGCGATTACTTCGCGTGCATCTTCTAAAGTTTTTCGTGTTGCACGACCATGCGAATGCAGACTAGATGGATTGCCTAACTCACCTAACTGAGTAACCATGGCATTCATCGCCGCATCAACCATCGGGGTAGTTGCAGCATGGTCTAGATAGATGGACATGGGCTCAATCTTAGGACTTACGTGCGTTAACGCCCTCCGTGGCCACTGGCAGCACCGCAAATAAGTCGCCAATCACGCCAAAATCGGCGAGTTCAAAGATGGGGGCTTCAGGATCTTTATTAATAACAACGATTGCCTTGCTTGTCTGCATGCCTGCGCGGTGCTGAATTGCACCGGAGATTCCACATGCAACGTAGAGCTGTGGGCTCACCGTCTTTCCGGTTTGGCCAACTTGATGTGAATGTGGATACCAACCGGCATCAGTTGCTGCGCGCGATGCGCCAACGGCTGCACCGAGTGAATCGGCAAAGGCTTCAACTGCTGCAAAGTCACCATTAGTGCCGCGACCGCCTGATACAACAATGTTGGCCTCGGTTAACTCTGGCCGACCACCTTGGACTGGAGGTTGCGAGGACGAGACAGTAGCTTTTTTAGATGAATCTGAAATTGTAAGTGAGATGTTTTCAACTGAAGCCGCATTCGCAGATGTATCGGCAGTAATGCAGTTTGGGCGCACAGTAATAATTGTCGTTCCGTTACTTACCTTTGAGTGGACAGTCGTCGATCCACCAAAAATTACTTGTGTAGCAGTTGCATCGGAGGCGACATCAACGGCATCAGTGATGATTCCAGAGTCGGTCTTAACTGCAACGTATCCAGCTAGCTCTTTTCCAAATGCATGCGATGCAACTAATAATGCGGTTGGGGATTTCTGGGCTATTAGTTGTGCAACCGCATCAGCACTTGCGCTGACACCGTGGCTTTGGAAATCCGCATTTTCAACAACAACGATTGATGAAATAGGACCGCTAGTAAGTGTTGCTGCAAGAGCTGCACCTTGGCCAACAGGGGCTAAAACAACTGCCGTTACTTCACCGATTCGAGCTGCAGCAGTTGCAAGTTCAGTTGTTGTTTTACTCGCTTGTCCATTAACAAAATCAGCAAGAATAAATACAGTGCTCATATCAACTTCCTTTCAGCAAGGAAATTCACTAATTTTTCGCCACCGCTTCCATCATCGCTTACTTTAACTCCCGCAGCACGCGGTGGACGTAGCTGGCTATCGATAACTTGTGACCATGCACTTTGTGCAGAAATACCAATCGCTGCTAAGTCGCGACTTTCGATACTTTTCTTTTTCGCAGCCATGATGCCTTTAAAGGATGGGTATCGTGGCTCATTAATCTTTTCAATGACGCTTATTACCGCTGGAAAATTAGCTGACATTGAATCAACGCCAGCTTCGCTCACTCGAGTAATGGAAACTTTAGATTGTGCAGGTTCAACGTCAACACTTCCTGCAAAAGTTAACTGCGCCCAGCCAAGTCGAGCAGCGATCATTGCGGGCACAACGCTCATACGCGCATCAGTTGACTCTGTACCGCAGATAACAAGATCAAAACCTTCAGAGTTAATTACATGCGCTAAAACCTTCGACGTTAATAATGCATCAGCACTTGCGAGCGCGGGATCTGTAATCAAAATTGCACCATTGGCACCCATGGATAAGGCTTTGCGAACTGCATCAGTTGCCCGCGCTGGTCCCATTGATATGACGGTAACGATATGGGCTCCACCATCTTCATTGCCGCCATGTGCTTCTACGATTCGCAACGCTTCTTCAACTGCGTATTCATCGAGATCATTGAGAACAGCATCAACGTTTTCGCGATCAAGTGCGCCGTTGACCATCTTCTTCTCAGCCCAAGAATCGGGAACCTGCTTGATGCAGACTGCGATTTTCATAGCGCTATGTTACTTGCCGGTAACCAGAATCTCCACTCGCACCCATGTATTTCACCTCAGATTTGCCAACACGTAACCTCAAGGTCGGCTTTAGTGTTTGCCGGTCACGGACTATTAAGACCATGGTACTTCGAATCGCCCTCGTGACTGAGTCCTTCCTACCCCAAATAAATGGGGTAACTAACTCAGTTCTTCGAATCCTAGAGGGCTTTGCACGAGATGGTCATGAGGCTCTAGTCATTGCCCCCGAAAGTGGCGATGGCCCCAACGAGTACGCAGGCTTTCGTGTTAAGCGTGTGCCCAGCCTTGAGATGAAGGGGTTGATTCCCGTTGGTTTTCCGCAGCGCGCTCTTGAGCCACTCATCGATGGCTTTGCTCCAGATGTAATTCACTTAGCGTCACCGATTTTCCTAGGAAATTACGTAACCAAGATTGCATCACGCTTAGAGATTCCAACGTTATCTGTATATCAAACCGACATTGCAGGTTTTGCTCGTCACTATGGCTTGAGCGTTGCACATAGCGGATTAAAAAAATGGGTTGCAAGAATCCACTCACAAACTAATCGAACTCTTGCGCCGTCAAAGTGGTCATGTGCCGATCTTGAACAGTCAGGTGTGCTAAATGTGCATCTATGGCAGCGCGGAGTGGATGCAGTTAAATTTTCTTCCGTCAAACGCGATGCCACGTTGCGCCAACAACTTCTGGGCACAAGGGGTGAGCGAAAGTTAATTGGATACGTTGGGCGCTTAGCTAATGAAAAACGCATTGAAGATTTAGGGGTGCTTGATCAACGCGATGATATTCAACTTGTGATTATTGGCGATGGTCCAGCGCGAGCAAAGTTAGAGCGAGTACTTGTCAATGCTCGTTTTGTCGGATATCAAAGTGGTGAAGATCTTGCTCGATTCTATGCGTCGTTGGATGTCTTTGTTCATACCGGAAAACATGAGACTTTCTGTCAATCAATTCAAGAGGCTTTGGCATCGGGTGTTCCAGTCGTTGCACCTAACTTTGGTGGCCCAACCGATTTGGTCAAACATGGCTGGACTGGCTATTTAATCGATACATCAGATAGCAACGCCTTGAGCAACAGTGTCAGCATGATTCTTGCCAATCCCGATATCGCACTAATGCAGGCCAGAGCACGTGAATCAGTTATTGAACGCACCTGGCCATTAGTACATCGACAACTCATACATCACTATCACGAAATTTTGGAAGAGGCATCGATTCGAACTGAGAGCGAGAAAGTCGCATGAAGATCCTTCATATTGCTAACTTTTACGGTCCTAAATCTGGTGGAATTCGTACAACTCTGCACGAGCTCGGTGCGGGCTACATCGCAAAGGGCCATGAATTTACTTATATCGTCCCGGGGAATGGCTTCTACTGTGAAGAGACACCTAGTGGTCGCAAAATCACTGTGCCCTCATTTATTCTTCCATTTAGTGGTGGCTATCGAATCATTCGAAACAATCGCGACATAAAGAAGTTAATTATTACACTTAAACCAGAAGTGCTAGAGGTTTCAGATCGATTCACGCTTTCAGCAATCGGTCAATGGGCTACGCGCCGTAAGATCAAGACCGTAGTTTTTAGTCATGAAACATTGACTGGTTTAGTCTCGCACTACTTTCCATTTCCAGTGACACGTTTTGTCGATTGGCATAACCGTCGTTTAGCTGGTCGCTTCGACCGTGTAATTGCAACAACAGCTTTTGCAGCTAAAGAGTTTGAACGTTTAAATATTCACAACTTAGTTCGCATTCCCCTCGGAGTTAATCTTGAAACTTTTTCTCCAAGACGCCGTGATGAGATCTTGCGTTTAGAGCTACTCAAAGGCGCAGAGGTCTTACTGATTCACTGCGGTCGAATGTCACATGAGAAAGAGCCGGCCCGCTCCTTACAAGCCCTAGAGCTTTTAGTGGCACGCGGAGTAAATGCACGCCTTATCTACATTGGTATTGGTCCACTGTTTAAAAAACTTCGTGAACAATCTAAAGGTCTACCAGTAACTTTTCTTGGTTACATCGCCGATCGAAATCGCCTTGCAGATATCCTTGCATCGGCCGACATCTCATTAGCCCCTGGCCCCATTGAAACTTTTTGTTTAGCTGCCTTAGAGTCTCTGGCATCTGGAACTCCGGTAGTGGCATCTAGTACTAGCGCCGTTGGGGAGTTCTTGTTGCTAGATAAGGCCTGGCCAGTAGGAGCTGTTGCACATAACAATCCACAATCCTTCGCCGATGCCGTTGAGTCAGTTATTGCAATCAGAGAGCGCACTCCACGAATCTCTTCTAACTGTCAACACCAAGCCGAGAACTATCCGTGGAGTTCAACGATATCTTTGATGCTTACCCTGCATGGTGTGCGGCCACAAATGCCAGCCCCTCGTCTGCGTGCTGCCTAAATGCACAGTGTCGCAACATTTGTCATTCTGGGTGATAGCGCCGCTGCGGGCACTGGTGATGCCGATAAAAATGGAGTTTTAAGGGGATGGGGTTACTACTTAGCCCAGCACTTTAATCAACCTCTCGTCTATGCAAATCTATCTAGACCAGGTGCGCAGTCCACCGAAGTGGTAGTGGATCAACTTCCTAAAGCGCTGATTCTGGAACCCACATTGACGGCCGTGATCGTTGGTGGAAATGATGCGCTGCGAAATGGATTTAGTCCACAGTTGTTACGAGAGAATCTTCGTCAAACTCTGATGCAGTTACGTGAGATTGGTTCAGAGATAATCTTGTTGCAGTTGCATGAACCAACAAAAATCGCTCCCTTACCTAAGACTTTAGGAACAGTGCTTAACCGACGCATAAATTCAGTCAATGCGGTAGTGAGAGCGGTTGGCGCAGAATTTGGTGCACATATTTTAGCTGTTCGAGATATTCCACATGTCTATGATAAAAATCGCTGGCATGTAGATCGCATGCACCCCTCAAAGCATGGACATCAAATCTTGGCTCAAAACTTTCGAGACATTCTCTCGCCACGCTGGGACATCGCCCCTGTACATATCGATCCGGTAACTACACGTGCGAAGAGAGATTCACTTCTGTGGATGCTACGCCATGCAACCCCATGGTTTATTAAGCGCAGCGTGGATCTGCTGCCTGCTGCATTAATTTTAGTAATGAGTGAATATATTAAAATTCTGACACGACGCAATAGGGATGTTCATGCCATATTATATTTTCCTGAATTTGTTAATCAACGAGAGTCTGGATTTGCGCAGGTCCAAGAGGCTCGAGTGTCGTAATTCGCATTTAAACCATTAAACAAGGCAGTATTGCCCCGTGTTACCTGCAGATCCGCGAACCCTCGGGGCTACCGTCACCGACGGTGGAACCAACTTTGCCATCTGGTCCAACGCCGCCGATGCCATAGAGCTATGCCTCTTTAATGAGGTAAGTGGTGCACTCGTTGAAACTCGCTTTGCCATGAGCCATCGCAATGGCCCCATATGGCATGGCTACCTTGCAGGCGTGCGGCCAGGTCAGCGGTATGGCTACCGAGTCTATGGGCCGTGGGCACCAGAGCATGGAGTGCGATTTAACGCAGCGAAATTACTGATCGATCCTTATACCCATGTACTTGATGGCCAACTCTCCTACTCTCCGGAAATCTTTGGCCATATAGCAGTCGATGGAACTGGCAAGGGCGATTTAACTCTTCGCGATGATCGAGATAGCGCAGGGCATATTCCTTACAGTGTCGTTAGCGATCACTGTGTTCGTGACGTTGTGCGCCCTCTGGTGCCATGGGCTAAAACGATTATTTATGAAGCACACGTACAAGGTTTAACATCTAAGAATGTAGCAATCGATGAAAACGAGCGCGGCACATATAAAGGGCTCGGACATCCCAGCACAATTGCGCATCTTAAATCTTTAGGCGTTACAGCACTTGAACTTCTGCCCATCGCTGCATCTATTACTGAGCCAGAGCTATTTAGTCGTGGGCGAAAAAATTACTGGGGCTATAACCCTGTTGCGTTCAGTGCCATTAACAATGACTATGCATGTACCGATGATCCGATAAGAGAGTTACAGGGTTCAATAGATCGATTGCATGAGGCTGGGATCGAAGTTATTTTAGATGTTGTCTATAACCACACTGCCGAAGGTGGCGTAGGTGGCCCAACGCTCTCTTATAAGGGTGTTGATAATAAGGCTTACTACCGTCATGACGGTCAAGGTAACTATGTCGATGTGACTGGATGCGGAAATACTTTCGCCGCAAGTAACCCACATTCGGTGCGCCAAATTATCGATTCACTGCGTTGGTGGATAGAAGTTGTCGGTGTCGATGGTTTTCGCTTTGATTTAACGACGGCTCTCTATACAAGTGATAGTGCTTTTAATTCTTCCTTGATGTCAGCAATTGAAGCAGACTCTGTCCTTCGCAATTTCAAAATGATTGCTGAACCTTGGGATATGACACGTTATGCACTTGGCGATTTTCCGCACCCCTGGCGCGAATGGAACGATGCATATCGCGACTCTGCGCGTCAGTTTTGGTTGGGCGACCTAGCCCGCGGATTTGGAGAAGGTGTTTCTGATATTGCCAGCAGCATTAGTGGTTCGAGCTCGATTTTCTACTACCGAGGCCCTACATCTTCAATTAATTTTCTCACTTCACATGATGGCTTTACTCTGCACGATTTAGTGACATACAACGAGAAAAACAATGCGCCGAATCAAGAGAACAATGCCGATGGAAATGACTCCAATCGATCCTGGAACCTCGGTATTGAAGGTGAAACAAATGATTCAGCTATCAACGTACTTCGTCATCGGCTTAAGAAATCTATGCTGGCAACAATCTTGCTTTCATCTGGTGTTCCCATGCTCAATATGGGCGATGAAGTAAGCCGCACTCACAATGGATCAAACAATGCTTATTCACTGCCCACGCATTTTGATTCTGAGAGTCCAGAAACTTTTAATGGCGGCTGGGCACTACCTTGGGAGTTTGATTCTTCGGCTCAAGATATTTTATCGGCAGTACAAACTCTGGTCCAGATTCGCCAAACCTACTTGGCCGATGTTGCATCAGAGTTTTTTACTGGCATCGTTGACCAGGGTACTAAGCGAAAAGATATCGCATGGTTTTCACTAAGTGGTCGCGAGATGACCGATGATCATTGGACCGATGAAGAAAAACGAAGTATCACAGTATTTGTTGAGGCCGAGCCTACCCGTGGACTCCTGCTATTGCTGAACTCGTCAACTAACGAAACTATTTTTACTCTTCCAGATCAACAATGGGGCCAATCACTGAGATGTATTTTTGATGCGTCGCAAAAAGTAGATTCTTATCAACCAGTTCTGCAAATACCTAGCGCTGAAATCACAGTGCCAGCGCACACTACGCAGGTGTGGTTAGTAACACGTACTAGGTAGTAATCCCGATAACGAGTAAAATCCTGCACTATGTTGGCAATAATCGCTCCGGGGCAAGGTGCGCAAACTTCAGGAATGCTCAGTACGTGGGCAGGCGATGCGCAATTAGAAAAACTTCTGCGCAGATGGTCTGATGTAATCGAATTAGATCTTCTTCGCCTTGGGATTAGCGCAGATGCTGAAGAGATTAAAGACACAGCTAATGCACAACCCTTAATTGTCGCCACATCTCTTATTGCAGCTCACGCCCTCGCAGTTAAAAACGTTGCAGTTGTCTCTGGACACTCAGTAGGCGAACTTTCAGCAGCTGCGATATCTGGAGCCATATCGCCAGAAGATGCGCTCACTCTTGTTCGTGCTCGCGGAGTTGAAATGGCTAAGGCTGCTGCGTTGCATCCAACTGGCATGTCAGCTGTGCTAGGTGGCGATCGAAACGAAGTTGTTGCAGCCATTAAATCCCTTGGTTTAGTTGCAGCAAATGAAAATGGTGCGGGACAAATAGTTGCTGCTGGAGATTTAACTGCACTGGCGACATTGGCTGAAAACCCACCACCTGGGGCACGCGTGCGCGCCTTGGCTGTAGCCGGTGCTTTTCATACCTCTTTTATGTCACCTGCAGTAGAGCCACTTCGAGCGATATCAAAGGGGATAACAGCTCATAATCCCCACATTCCAGTTATCGCTAACAAAGATGGCGCAGTTATCAATGACGGCGCCGATATTGTGGCGCGCATAATTAATCAAATCGCTCATCCAGTGCGGTGGGACCTTTGCATGGATAGCCTTGAATCTATGGGCATCACTGGAGTAATTGAGTTAGCACCGGCTGGCACATTAGTTGGCTTACTCAAGCGCGCACATCCACACATCGAAAGCTTTGCACTCAAGAGTGCAGATGATCTAAGCGCGGCACGCGAATTTGCAGGAAGGCACGCATGAGTATCTCAGTTCCAGCAATGACCAACAGTGCAATTCTTTCGGTTGGCTCTTATCGCCCAAAGCGTTTGGTGCCAAACAGTGAAATCGTTGATCGCATTGATTCTAATGATGAATGGATTCAACAACGTACTGGAATTCAAAGTCGACGCTTTGCCGGCGATGATGAAACCGTTATAACAATGGCACAAGCTGCATGCGAGAGCGCTTTACGGCGAGCCAAGTTAACAATGGCCGATATCGATACATTAATTCTTGCTACGATTTCTTACCCCTTCCAAGCACCAAGTGCTGCAACTGAATTAATAAGTGTGCTTGGCAATCCAAAGGCCGCTGCCTTTGATATCAGTGCGGCATGTGCGGGCTTTTGCTATGGCGTAGCGATGGCAAGTGATTTAGTGCGTGCTGGAACATCTAAGAAAGTTTTAGTTGTTGGTGTTGAAAAACTCTCTGACTTTACCGATCCCGATGATCGTGCAACAGCATTTATCTTTGCCGATGGTGCGGGAGCTGTTGTTATTGGACAAAGTGATCACCCAGGCATTGGACCAGCTGCATGGGGATCCGACGCCGATTCTCGCGATGCGATTGTATTGAGCCCTGCTTACACAGAGTTTAAAAACACTCCCGATAAAGGAGTTGCAGAACTTGGTTGGCCAAATATTTCACAACAAGGCCAAGCTGTTTATCGTTGGGCAGTTTTTACCGTGAGTAAGGTCTGTCTCAAAGCTTTAGAGGCTGCCGGTGTAACTGTTGATGAACTTGGTGCTTTTATTCCGCATCAAGCCAATATGCGCATTATTGAATCAATGGCCAAAGAGATTAAATTGCCAGCTAACGTTGTGATAGCCGATGACATTCGCATCAATGGAAATACTTCAGCGGCCTCAATTCCATTAGCTATGGATGTTTTGTTAGAAGCCCATCCCGAACTTCATGGAACATTGGCACTACTCATCGGCTACGGAGCTGGCCTTGTCTACGCCGGCCAAGTAGTGCAACTGCCGCCCGCCCCTTGAGATTTTCGCCACTTATGGCCCAAATACTCGTAAGTAAGCGGCTTTGTCATAGAGAATACGTACCTATTGATAACTGGGCCAAACACGCTAACGGATGGAATAAATAAAAATGGCACTTGCACAAGCAGATGTACTTGCAGGATTAAAAGAGATCGTTGAAGAAGTAGCTGGAATTCCTGCAGCATCAATCGAGATGGATAAGAACTTCACAGAAGATCTAGAAGTTGATTCACTGAGCATGGTTGAAGTTGTCGTAGCTGCAGAAGAGCGCTTTGGCGTAAAAATTCCCGATGAGGCAGTTACTGACCTTGTCACTGTTGGCGATGCCGTTAACTTTATTATCAACGCAGCTAAGTAGTAGTTAAGAAACTCCCCTCATGTCACGCCGAGTTGTCGTTACTGGACTTGGTGCAACGTCGCCTCTCGGTGGAGATGTAGCAACTTCGTGGTCGGCTCTACTTGCCGGAACAAGTGGTGTGCGCTTATTAACCGAGGATTGGGCCCAGACTATTCCTGTGCACTTTGCCGCACGCGTTGCCGTTGAGCCAAGTGAGCAGATGGAGCGAGTTGAACTGCGCCGATTAGATAGATCAGAACAGTTCGCAGTTATTGCCTCTCGCGAGGCTTGGAAAGATGCTGGCGCGCCAGAGATGGATAAAGAGCGTTTAGGCGTTGTTATCGCATCTGGAATCGGTGGCGTCACTACGTTGCTTGATCAATACGATATTTTGCGAGAAAAGGGTGCGCGTTTAGTTAGTCCTCACACAGTGCCCATGTTGATGCCAAATGGGCCAGCAGCAAATGTTGGCCTTGAATTACAGGCAAAGGCCGGTGTACATACACCCGTTAGTGCATGTGCATCAGGGGCTGAAGCAATTGGTTACGCCTTTGAAATGATTGCACATAATCGCGCCGATGTTGTTGTCAGCGGTGGTGTAGAAGCTGCAATTCATGCAATGCCAATGTCTGGCTTTGCTGCAATGAAAGCCCTATCAACTCGCAATGATGATCCCTTGCGAGCATCGCGACCTTATGACCTTAACCGCGATGGTTTTGTCTTGGGTGAAGGCGGCGGAATTTTAGTTCTAGAGGAGTACGAGCATGCAGTTGCACGTGGTGCACGAATTTACTGTGAGATCGCCGGACAAGGTTTGACCTCTGATGGTTATCATATTGCAGCACCTGACCCAGATGGAGCTGGCGTACAGCGCGCATTAAAGTTTGCACTTCGCCAAGCGGAAATTTCTACCAAAGACATTGTGCATTTAAATGCCCACGCAACTTCAACGCCGGCAGGTGATGTTGCCGAAGCAAACGCACTTCGCGCTGCCCTTGGCGCTGATGCCGACCATGTTGCTGTATCTGCAACTAAATCAATGACAGGTCACTTACTGGGTGGAGCTGGCGCGCTTGAATCAGTATTTATCGTTAAATCTCTGCAGGATCGTCTTGCTCCCCCAACGATTAATATCGATGATTTAGATCCTGCGGTAACCATCGATGTTGTGCGAGATAAACCACGTGCGCTACCTGCCGGTGATATTGCCGCCCTAAACGACTCATTTGGTTTTGGTGGACACAACGTTGTATTGGTCTTTAAGAGTATTTAGATGTCGACACCTGCGTTAGACCCACGCGATCCCGAAGCGCGCATCGCACGGTTAGTCGATGACGGCGAATTCTCATTTTTAGTTCCGCGCACAGACTGCGGAATGGTTGCCGTTACAGCTTCTATAAAGGGAAACAAAGTTGTTATCTTTGCATCAGATGCCACAATTAAAAGTGGTGCGCTTGGTGTAGATGGCTCCAAAATAATTGTTACTGCTTATAAAGCAGCTATGGGTGCACAGGTACCAATCATTGGAATATGGCACTCAGGTGGCGCGCGATTAAGTGACGGTGTTGCCTCATTAGATGCCTTCGGTGAAGTTTTTCAAACAATGATTTCTGCTAGCGGAAGAATTCCACAACTCTCTTTAGTGTTAGGGCCAACTGCAGGTGGCGGCGCATATGGACCAGCGTTAACCGATGTTGTTGTTCTTGCACCAGAAGGTCGCATATTTGTAACAGGTCCTGATGTTGTAAAGAGTGTCACTGGCGAAGATATTGATATGGCCCTTCTTGGTGGCCCAGAAGCACATAGAAAAAATAGCGGACTAGCCCACATCATTGCATCAAGTGAAGAGCAAGCTCTAGCTGATATTCGAGATCTCACTGCACTCTTCGCAAACCAAGGGTTTATGAACCCTGCGATTGAGGATATTGATTTATCAGTATTTGTTCCTGAATCCAAGGTTCGCACATATGAAGTGCACCCATTAGTCGATGCAATTTTAGACAAAGAGAGTGAACATATTGAACTCTTATCTATGTGGGCTCCTAATATGACAACAATCATCGGTCGCTTGGGCGGAGCAACTGTTGGTGTGCTGGCAAATAATCCGGCACATATTGCAGGTGTACTAGATGCCTCTGCTGGAGAAAAAGCTGCACGCTTTGTTAGAACGTGCGATGCATTTGGAATCCCATTGATTGTTATCGCCGATGTACAAGGGTTCTTACCTGGTGCAGGACAAGAATGGGAAGGCGCAGTAAGACGCGGCGCCAAACTGCTGCATGCTTTTGGTGAATCTGTAGTCCCACGTGTCACGCTCATTACTCGTCGTGCGTACGGGGGCGCCTACGTTGCAATGAACTCTAAATCTCTGGGTGCAACACGTGTCTTTGCTTGGCCTAACGCCGAAGTCTCAGTCATGGGCGCAGTTGCTGCAGTGCGTGTATTGCATCGACGCTTATTAGCCGACATCCCGGCCGAACAGCGTGAATCAATGGAGTTAGAGCTAGCTGCTGAACATGAAAAAGTTTCAGGCGGAGTCTTGAAAGCACTAGAGATCGGTGCAGTGGATGAAATTATTGAGCCTTTGAAGACCAGAAGTGCAATTGCGCGAACAATTGCAGATGCACCACATCGCCGCGGAAGCCACGGCAATATCCCGCTCTAGTTGGTATTAAAAGTTACTGACACTGTTGCAGTGACAGTCTTTTCAATTGTTGATGTGTCATAAGCGCCGTAATCGGCAGTCATCGTTGAATCCGGAGTAGTAATCTGAATTGGGCCTGCCTTGACATTAACAAGTGAGCCCAAATCACTGCCGACTGCTTTCGTCAACGCTTCAGCGCGAAGCTTTGCATCTTTCATCGCATCGCTCATTAATTGTGGACGAAGCTCTGGCAAATTAGAGATGTAATACTGTGGTCCGTAGTTATTAACGTTAATTCCAGTTTCAAGCAGTGCACCGATACCTTGGCTGAGCTTTGAAACTAATTGCACATTCTTAGTTCGCACAGTTACATCACGGTTTGCACGGTACGAGAGAATTCGGCCAGTGGAATTTCCGTTCATGTACTCTTCATTTGCATATGTGGAGACCGCTCCAAGAGTCAATGAATCTGCAGATATTCCACCGGCTGTTAAATACATAGATAACGTGGCTACGTCAGCATCAACTTTCTTCACTGCAGCGCTAACGGTTGGAGATGACAAACTCACCGACAAAGTCCACACTGCATTATCGGCAGTAGCGGTTGTCTTTGCTGAACCAGTAACAGTAATGCCGTTACCTGCGCGAGTTGCAAAGCCTGTTCCGACTTTAGTTAATCCAACACCTAGGGCCAATGAAAGAATAATTGCTGAAATAATTATGGTGACCGCTTTCCGGCGCTCTACGGTAATAATCGGTGACTCGTTTAATTGGCTCATGTCGTAATTATAAAGCTTAAATTGCGCGCAATGTAGAAATTTCTTGGTGATTGACCCCACGAAAACGTTCTAATTCAAACTCCCACTCAGTTCCAATGATGAGCGCTACCCCTGCACGAATCGACTCCTCATCGTGGCTATTACGTAAAACGCTTTCCAATTGATCTTCAGTGATAACAACCGTACCAGTTAAATCGGTAACTGCACGATGGATTCCACGTTCGGGAGTAAATCTAAATAACTCTCCACCACTATGTGAATCCTCGTGAACTTCAAAGCTGATGTAGTGCCAACTACCTAAAGAACTAGCTAACTGCGCTGCTACTGCTGGGCGATCGCGCCATGTAGTTGTGCATTTAAATGTGCCAGCCTTTACCGCTTGCGGCGACCAATGGCACTGCACTGTCTGACCTAGTAACTCTTGGATCGCCCAATCAATATGTTGGCGCAGCGCAGATGGTGCGCTATGAATAGTCAGGTGTCCTCGCACGGCTAATGCCTGTGAAGAGGTAGATAAGCGTTGCATCGAAAAACTCCTAGCAAGGACGCCGATTGCGACCTTCCCCGGCCGCCTGTGAAGCACTTGCTAGTGCCTTAATTACACACCTGTAACCCTCAAACTGTCCAGTCCCACTTTAGGTTTACGGGCGGGTAGGCGCTACAGTTGGCCTCAGTCCGACGCTTAATCAGTACCCGTTTCATGTAATGCATATTCGGTATCGCTGGCGCAAGAGGAAGACCGTGGTCGAGGATCTCTCGAACACCCACATATCGAAGGAAAAGTAAAAACATGGCAACAGGTACAGTTAAGTGGTTCAACTCTGAAAAGGGTTTCGGTTTCATTGCAGTTGATGGTGGCGGACAAGATGTATTCGTTCACTACTCAGCAATCCAAGGAAACGGTTACAAGTCCCTTGAAGAGGGTCAGGCAGTTTCATTTGAGGTCGTACAGGGTCCAAAGGGTCCTCAGGCTGATGCAGT
>CAMBDL010000016.1 GCA_945865365.1 Streptomyces griseus | reverse complement strand
GGACGTCGTCGACGAACTCTTCAGTATCTCGCTAAGACAGATATCAATCGCTACCGTGCGATTATCGAAAAGCTCGGTATTCGCCGCTAAATAAATATCTACCCACCGACAGGATCAATGGTCCTCGGTAGTGGTTTCCGCAAGGGCCGATTCAGGCGTGCGTGAACTTCGATCGGAGATTCATTGTTAGTTCTCGGTGTGGTAGCCCGAAATAGAGAGAGCTGTTTTCAGCGCTCTCAAAACTAATAAAAGGAGGACCCATGGAGGGTCAAGAGGTTCAATCAGCCGTTGCAGTAATTGATAACGGAAAGTTCGGAAAACGAGAGATTCGTTTTGAAACAGGACGCTTAGCGCGTCAAGCAGCAGGAGCTGCAGCAGTATTTCTAGATGATCAGACAATGATCTTCTCAGCAACTACTGCATCAAAGACACCAAAAGATCAATTCGATTTCTTTCCTTTAACAGTTGATGTTGAAGAGAAGATGTATGCAGTTGGTCGTATTCCAGGATCATTCTTCCGTCGTGAAGGTCGTCCATCAGAGGATGCGATTCTTACCTGCCGCTTAATCGATCGTCCATTGCGCCCGTCATTTGTTAAGGGTCTTCGTAATGAGGTACAGATCGTTGTAACTGTTATGGCGTTAGATCCAGACCACATGTATGACGTCATCGCAATTAACGCAGCATCAATGTCAACCCAGCTTGCAGGTCTTCCATTCTCTGGTCCAATTGGTGGCGTTCGCGTTGCTTTAATTGATGGCCAGTGGGTTGCATTTCCTAACCATTCACAGGTTGCTAATGCCGTCTTTGACATGGTTGTTGCCGGTCGCATCAGTGATGATGGCGATGTTGCAATCATGATGGTTGAGGCAGAGGCTACAACTCAGACTATTGAGCTCATTAAGGGCGGAGCACCAACTCCTAATGAGGAAGTTGTTGCACAAGGCCTAGATGCTGCAAAGCCATTTATTAAGATTCTCTGCGATGCACAGGCCAAACTCGCAAAGGTGGCTGCAAAGCCAACTGCAGAGTTCCCAGTGTTCCTTGATTACCAAGACGATGTATTTGCCGCCGTTGAAAAGGCAGCTGGAGTAGATCTAGCCAAGGCACTTACTATTTCAGGTAAGCAAGAGCGCGAAACAAAGATCGATGAGATCAGCGCATCTACTAAGGAAACTGTTAGCGCAGTTTTTGTTGGCCGTGAAAAGGAAGTCCCAGCGGCTTTCCGTTCATTGACTAAGAAGTTAGTACGCCAGCGCGTATTGCGTGACAAGATTCGTATCGATGGTCGCGGACTTCGCGATATTCGTGCACTCTCTGCTGAGGTAGAAGTTATTCCTCGCGTACACGGTTCAGCAATTTTCGAACGTGGTGAGACACAGATTCTTGGTATCACAACGCTTAACATGCTCAAGATGGAGCAACAGTTAGACACGTTGAATCCAGAAAACCATAAGCGTTATATGCACAACTACAACTTCCCACCATATTCAACTGGTGAGACTGGTCGTGTTGGTACACCTAAGCGCCGTGAAATCGGCCATGGTGCATTAGCAGAACGCGCTTTGATTCCAGTTCTTCCAACACGTGAAGAGTTCCCTTACGCAATCCGTCAGGTCTCTGAAGCGCTTGGTTCAAATGGATCAACATCGATGGGTTCTGTGTGTGCATCAACATTGGCGTTATACAACGCAGGTGTTCCATTGCGCGCACCAGTTGCAGGTATTGCAATGGGTCTTATCTCTGACACTGTCGATGGCAAGGTCGAGTACGTTGCACTGACAGATATTCTCGGAGCAGAAGATGCATTCGGAGATATGGACTTTAAAGTCGCTGGAACTAAGGATTTTGTTACAGCACTGCAGCTAGATACTAAGCTCGATGGAATTCCAGCTTCAGTTCTTGCTGGCGCACTTCTTCAGGCAAAAGAGGCTCGCCTTGCAATCCTTGATGTAATGAATGAAGCAATCGATGGCCCAGAGGAGATGAGCCCATTTGCTCCACGCATTATCTCTGTAAAGATTCCAGTTGATCAGATCGGTGCAGTAATCGGGCCTAAGGGCAAGATTATTAATCAGATCCAAGATGAGACTGGCGCAGATATCTCTATCGAAGATGATGGAACTATCTACATCGGCGCAGTCGATGGCCCATCGGCCGAGGCTGCACGTGCGCAGATCAACGCCATTGCTAACCCACAGATGCCAGAAGTTGGCGAGCGTTACTTAGGTACCGTTGTGAAGCTAGCTGCATTTGGTGCCTTCATCTCATTGATGCCAGGTAAAGATGGTCTTTTGCATGTATCTCAGATTCGCAAGATGCATGGTGGAAAGCGCATTGAGAACTTGGAAGAGGTCATGAAGGTTGGCGACAAGATTCAAGTTGAAATCGGCGAGATTGATCCAAAGGGCAAGCTGTCTTTGGTTCCAGTTCTTGAAGATGGAACAACTGGTTCAGCTGAATAAATGAGCGTTCGTCGTTCAGTTTTACCTAGCGGTCTGCGTATCGTTACTGAAGAAGTTGCTTCGGTACGCAGCGCCGCGATTGGTATCTGGGTCAATGTAGGTTCTCGTGATGAAACCCCAGCAGTTGCTGGGGCTTCTCACTTCCTTGAGCATCTTTTATTTAAAGGAACCACTACACGCACGGCCCTTGAGATTTCCTCATCCATCGAATCTGTTGGCGGAGAGATGAACGCCTTTACTTCTAAGGAGTACACCTGCTTTTACGCTCGTGTAATCGATACTGATTTGCCAATGGCTATCGATGTCATTAGCGATCTAATTACCTCTTCTATCGTCACGGCATTAGATGTCGATGCTGAACGTAAAGTAGTACTGGAAGAAATTGCAATGCGCGATGACGATCCCAGCGACTTAGTGCATGATTTATATGCCGAAACTTATTTTGGAGATACACCTTTAGGGCGTCCAATTTTGGGCACGATCGAATCAATTAATTCAATGTCTCGAACTAGCGTCTTTAATTACTACAAGAAGCGTTATCTACCGCAAGACTTAGTTGTCGCTGTAGCTGGAAATATTAACCATAAAAAAGTTGTGCAGATGGTCGAAGCCGCGCTCTCTAACAATGGATTCTTAGATTTACTAGGTGTGCCAGTAATTCGCTCGAATACACCACCTAAAAAAGCGGCTCAACAAAGCGTCGGTTTGATTTCACGTACCACTGAACAAGCCCATATGTTTTACGGCATGGAGGGTGTTGCCCGTCATGACGAACGCCGTTTTGCGATGGGCATTTTGGCATCGGCCCTTGGTGGCGGAATGTCATCGCGCTTATTCCAAGAGATTCGAGAGAAGCGCGGCCTTGCATACTCGGTATATGCCTTTGCCCAGCAGTTTGCTGGAAGTGGTCAGATAGGTTTCTATGCTGGATGTAAACCAGATAAGTCGATAGAGGTTCTAGAGATTATTCGCGAAGTCTTAGCCGATGTTGCCGATAATGGAATGTCATATGAAGAGATAGAGCGGGCTAAAGGCGCCGTTCGCGGTTCATTAGTCCTGAGCCAAGAAGACTCCGGCTCACGCATGAGCCGTATTGGTAAGAATGAGATTGTCTACGGAGCGATTATGGGCTTCGATGATATTTTGAAGGCAGTATCGGCCGTTAATGAACAAGACATTCGCGAAATTGCCAGCGCCTATCTAACTAAAACGCCTACGCTTGCACTCGTTGGACCATTCAAAAGTACGGCCAAGTTTGAGAAGGTAATGAAATGATAAATGTCGCAGTGTTAGGTGCCAAAGGGCGCATGGGCGCCGAGGTGGTTAAGGCCGTAGAAGCCGAGCTTGGAATGTCACTGATTGCTGCGCTCGACTTAGGAGATTCTCTCGATCAATTAATTGGATCAGGAACACACGTGGTTGTTGATTTCACAACTCCCGATGCGGTTATGTCTAATTTAGATTTTCTCATTAATAATGGAATGAACGTTGTTGTCGGAACTACCGGATTTAATGATGCAAAACTTGCAACCATAAAAGGGTTTTGTGCAGCTAATCCATCGGTAGGAGTTTTGATTGCACCTAACTTTGCAATTGGCGCAGTTTTAATGATGGAGTTTGCAACTAAGGCAGCTCAGTACTTTGAGTCAGCCGAAATTATTGAACTACACCACCCAGATAAAGTCGATGCCCCCAGTGGAACCGCTGTGCGTACTGCGCAGTTAATGAGTGATGCACGTAAAGGGGCAGGATTAGTTGCGATGCCGGATGCAACAACGACTTCACTTGATGGCGCACGTGGTTCACTCGTAGGCGATATTCCAGTTCACTCGGTGCGTGCGCGAGGTCTCGTAGCCCACCAAGAGGTTATCTTTGGCGGCCTCGGTGAGACGCTGACAATTCGACACGATTCAATCGATCGCGCCGGATTTATGCCCGGAGTTTTGTTGGGAATTCGTAAAGTCATATCTGTATCAGGGCTGACTCATGGCCTTGAGAAATTCATGTAAAGGGAGAAATACACATGTCACTGAAAGAAATCACAATGTATAGCGCTGATTGGTGCGGAGATTGCCGTCGATCAAAGCGGTTATTGGATGAACTCAATGTTGCCTACACGATCATTGATGTAGAAGCTGATCTTTCAGCTGCTGAAAAAGTCAAAGAGATCAACGGTGGAGCACAATCAATTCCAGTCATCGTTTTTGGCGATGGAACACATTTGACTGAACCATCTGATATCGACTTAAAAGCTAAATTAACCTCACTCGGTGTGATTTAAAGCCAGTTATAGATTGCTGCCGATGTAAACGCGGCAGAAACAACTACGGCCGGAAATGGCGCTTTTAATATCAGTGCCAGAACTGCGACGCTCACTCCGGCTAGTCGATGATCAACCATGACTTTATTCTCTGAAGTAAAAGTTTGAACTGCAACTAGTGCACTTAACAGCGAAATCGGAATAAGTGCATTAACCCGTTGAAGTTGTGGACTATCTAGCCAATTCTGCGGAATCGAATGGCCAGCAAATTTAAGCGCGAAAGCAATGACGCTCGTTCCGATAGTTGCAATCCAGAATGCATTCATCGGCGTAACCCCACAGCTATCGCTAAAAAGGCAGTTGCAATGATCGGAAGGCCAGCTGGCAAAATCGGCGTCATTGCAATGGCAAAGAAAATCGATACAACGGCTAGCGCACGATCACTATTTTTTTCAAGCCTTGGCCATAGAAGTCCCAAAAAGGCCGCCGGCACAGCAGAGTCCAAACCCCACGCACGAGCATCGCCCATGGCCTGTGCCCCCAGTGCACCAGCGAGGGTAAAGAGATTCCAGAAGAAAAAAACACCACAGCCTGTTAACCAAAAGCCTTGTCGCATCGCACTTTCACTGCGTTTTTCAGCACCGAGTGCAACACCAGTAGATTCATCGATAGTTATCTGCGCTGCGACAATACGTTTAAAGCCATTAACTTTTAATCGTGGCGCCATTATTGCGCCATATAAACCATTGCGAATTCCGAGCAAAGATGCAGTTGCAATTGCACTGACTGCACTGCCTCCAGCGCCGATTACTCCGACCACAGCGAATTGGGATGCACCTGAAAATGTCAGAAGAGATAAGAGGCAGCTCTGGAGAACCGAGAAACCGTTAGCGACAGAGGCGGCGCCAAAAGCGACCCCGTAGGCCCCAACTGTCAGGGATACGCTCAGCGAATCGCGCACTGTGATGGATTCGATTCTGGACACGCAGACATTCTGCCGTAGAAATCCAAAGCCACCAACACCTAGATAGATAAGGTCAACCCATGAGTGAAGAGATTATTTACCGCGACGATGTGACAGTCGAACTTGTTAAATCCAGTGCAAGTGATGCCGATGTCATTTGGGCGGCGCGGGTTTCAACGGCCGGGGAGCAGTCGATGGATGAGATCGGTGAGGATCCATCACGCTCCGCAGGCTTGATTAACTATCTCGCACGCGAGCGTCATGGCTCACCCTTTGAACACACATCGATGACATTTTTCATTTCGGCCCCAATTTTTGTTTTCCGTGAGTTCATGCGCCACCGAATCGCTTCCTATAACGAAGAGAGTGGTCGCTATCGCGAATTGAAACCTGTTTTTTATATTCCATCTAAGTCTCGCAAACTTCTACAGGTCGGAAAGACTGGTGCTTATACATTTGAAGATGGAACCGTTGAGCAGTTTGATATTTCGATTAAGGCTATGAAAGATTCTTATATCGTTGCCTACGATAGTTACCAAAAGATGCTAGATGCTGGCATCGCACGTGAAGTTGCACGCGTAGTGTTACCAGTTGCAACCTACTCATCGATGTATGTCACGATGAATGCCCGTGCATTAATGAACTTTTTGTCATTACGAACAGCTCGAGAAGGCTCACATTTTCCTAGCTATCCTCAACGCGAAATCGAGATGGTGGCTGAGAAAATGGAGGCGGAATTCGCGAAATTAATGCCACTTACATACGGTGCTTTCGAAAAATCTGGACGAATAGCACCTTAGTACGGGTAGAGTTAGGCATATGAGTACTCCAGCGCCTTTTGGTCGAATGTTGACCGCGATGGTCACTCCCTTTAATAAAGATGGCAGCATCGACTGGAATGGCGTTGAGAAAGTCGCCGACCACTTAGTTCAAACTGGTCACGACGGCATTGTTGTTAATGGCACGACAGGTGAAGCACCTACAACTAAATCCTCTGAGAAAGAGGAGATCATTAAAGTTGTTAAGAAAGTGGTGGGTCCTAATATCAAGGTAGTCTCTGGTGCTGGCGATAATGAGACTGATTATTCAGTCAATCAAGCCAAGCGCAGTGAAGCTGCAGGTGCTGATGGCATTTTGGTTGTAACCCCGTACTACAACAAACCACCGCAAGCTGGAATTAAGGCACACTTTTTAGCGATGGCCAATGCAACTGGTCTACCGATGATGCTCTATGACATTCCAGGCCGAACCGGTGTTGAGATTGAATCCGACACTATTGTTGAACTCTTTGAACACCCTTCAATCGTTGCACTCAAAGATGCCAAAGGAAATGTTGCAGCAACTTCGTGGGTTATCAAACGCTGTGGAATACCAGTCTATTCAGGTGATGACATTTTAAATCTTCCACTTTTATCTGTAGGAGCAGTTGGTTTTGTTTCAGTGTGCGGACACACCGTTGGAAGTGATTTAAAGGCGATGCTCAACGCATGGTTTGATGGCGATTCGGCAAAAGCTCTTGAAATTCATCAGAAACTATTACCCGTATTTACCGGAACATTCCGCACACAGGGTGCCATTATGACCAAGGCGGCGCTCACGCTTATGGGTCTGCCAGGTGGCCATACTCGTCTTCCTTTAGTTGATGCAACCGATGCGCAGATTGCGCAGTTGCGCGAAGATCTTCGCGCCGGTGGCGTTCTAGTTAAATAATGAATCATCCACATCCAGATTTAACTCTTCCCGCCCCATTGGTTCATGGTGGGTTACGCATTGTCGCCCTCGGCGGTTTAGCTGAAATCGGTCGTAATATGACCGTTTTTGAAACTAAGGGCAAACTTCTTATCGTTGATTGCGGTGTTTTATTTCCAGAGGATAGCCAACCTGGAATTGATTTGATTTTGCCTGATTTTTCTTACATCCGGGATCGTTTAGATGATGTGGTTGGCTTGGTGTTAACGCACGGCCATGAGGACCATATTGGTGCAGTTCCTTATCTTTTACGCGAGCGTGGGGACATTGCTATCTATGGTTCAGCGCTGACGTTGGCCTTGATCACGGCAAAGTTAAAAGAGCATCGAATGTCGCCCCTTACTCGTGAGGTGCGTGAAGGTGGGCATGAAGATATCGGCCCCTTTGAACTTGAATTCGTTGCAGTTAATCACTCGATTCCCGATGCTCTCGCAATTGTCATTAACACCGATGCTGGCCGTGTTTTGCACACGGGGGATTTTAAAATGGATCAGCTTCCATTGGATGGCCGCATCACTGATTTACGAAGATTTGCACGCCTTGGTGAAGAAGGTGTTGATCTTTTTCTTGTGGATTCTACAAATGCCGATGTTCCAGGTTTTACGCCTTCAGAGCGCGAAATCATGCCCGCACTTAATAGAGTGATTGCATCGACTAAGCGCCGGGTAATTGTTGCCTCGTTTTCATCACACATACACCGAGTTCAACAGGTAATAGATATTGCCGCCATCCATGGCCGAAAAACTGTTTTTATCGGGCGCTCCATGGTTCGAAATATGAAGATTGCCCAAGACATGGGTTATTTAACTGTGCCACCGGGTGTCTTGATAGATGTTAAAGATCTCGACTCATTTGATGACAATGTAGTTTTGATTTGTACTGGCTCGCAAGGCGAACCAATGGCAGCTCTTGCCCGTATGGCTAACGGTGATCATCAGATTCGAGTGGGAGAGGGTGACACAGTTATTTTAGCTTCGTCATTGATCCCTGGAAATGAAAACTCAGTCTTTAGAATTATCAATGAACTCACTCGTTTTGGTGCCAAAGTTGTACATAAGGCTAACGCCATGGTGCATGTTTCAGGACATGCCGCCGCAGGTGAGCTTTTGTACTGCTACAACATAGTTAAACCTAAGTATGTAATACCCGTGCATGGCGAGTGGCGACACTTGAAGGCAAACGCTGAACTAGCAATTTCAACAGGTGTTGCGCGCGGTAATGCATTAATAATTGAAAATGGAGTTGTTGTTGACTTAATTAATCATGAGGCGAACGTCGTTGGTTCAGTGCCTTGTGGCTTTGTTTATGTTGATGGTCAAAGTATTGGAGACATTACTGAAACCTCATTAAAAGATCGCCGTATCTTGGGAGAAGAAGGATTTATTTCAGTCGTAGTTGTGATTGATTCGCAGAGCGGAAAGATTGTTGCAGGTCCTGACATTCATGCACGCGGATTTAATGAAGACATGGCACTCTTTGATGATGTTAAGTTGAAGATTGAAAAGGCGTTAGCGGCGGCCGTAGTCGATGGTATTAATGGAACGCATCAGTTATCGCAGATTGTTCGAAAGACTGTAGGTGGTTGGGTTGGTGGAGAGCATCGAAGAAAACCTATGATCATTCCAGTTGTCATTGAGGTGTGAGTGCGGCGAGCCTAGCTCGGCATAAATTAGCCATCCTTTAGGATTGTGCGTGTGGCTAAACGTAAGAAATCTAAAAGTAAGACCGGCGCCGTTGGTGGCGCATTGGGTCGAGGCTTAGCCGGGCTCTGGCGTTTATTAGCTAAAGGGCTTGGAAGTTCGGTTCGTTTTATAGCCCGTGGCGCTAAGGATTTAGATCCAGCGCATCAACGAGATGGCATTGCTTTTCTTATTTTAATTCTTGCACTTATTGCAACTGCTGGAACCTGGTTTAACGCCGATAATATTTTAAGCCGTGCAGTGTATTCCTTTATTTATGGCGGCATAGGTCGCATTGGTTTTGCGGCACCATTAGTTCTAGTTTATTTTGCAATTAAATTATTTAGGACTCCAGAAGATAAAAGAGCTTTGGGTAGAGTAATTGTCGGCACTCTAGCGTTGCTAGTTTCAACTACAGGTGTCGCCCATTTGCTTAACGGATCAGTAGGTACTGGAGCAACCGCGATGCGCCATGGTGGAGGTTGGATTGGCTATGCAGTAACTACGCCACTAGTTGCTCTGATGACATCAGTGCTGACCTATCCAGTTCTCGTTTTATTATTTATATTTGGAGCCTTAGTTGTAACAGCAACTCCAGTCAGTGAACTCTTTGCAAAGATTTCTGGGGCCAGCTCCTGGGCGTGGTCTAAGCGACCAGAACGCTCACTTAAAGTTGAGGATTTCCAAGTTACCGATACACCGCCATTTGAATCTCCAGTTGTTGCTGCTTGGAATACACCACAAGAGGAAGAGCTGGATGAAGAGAGTTTTGACGAAGAGTTCACTGTGCCAATTCCAGTCTCACCCATTGTTGCGCCAACTGAGAAGCGGCCAGAGCAACTTCTCTTGAGCGCTGATTCCACATATGAACTACCACCGGCTGACTTATTGCGAGCAGGTCCACCAGCAAAAGCTAAGAGCAAGGCCAATGAGGCCGTAGTTGCAGCACTCACTGAAGTCTTCTTGCAGTTTGAAATCGATGCTCAAGTTACCGGCTTTATGCGCGGGCCAACGGTTACGCGCTATGAAGTGGAGCTTGGAAATGCAGTAAAGGTTGAACGTATTACAGCCCTTGCAAAAAATATTTCTTACGCTGTCGCTAGTGGAGATGTGCGTATCTTGTCGCCGATACCAGGAAAGTCTGCAGTAGGAATTGAAATTCCAAATGCAGACCGCGAAATAGTGGCGCTGGGTGATGTTTTGCGCTCATCTGTGGCTGGTCAAGATCACCACCCTATGTTGGTGGCGCTAGGTAAAGATGTTGAAGGCAATTATATCTGTGCCAACTTAGCCAAGATGCCTCACTTGCTTGTTGCTGGCGCTACTGGCGCAGGTAAGTCGTCGATGATTAATGCAATGATTATTTCAATTTTGGCGCGTTCAACCCCCGATGATGTGCGCTTAGTTTTGATTGATCCTAAACGTGTAGAGTTAACGGCATATGAAGGAATTCCACATTTAATTACACCGATCATTACTAATCCTAAGAAAGCCGCCGATGCGCTGACATGGGTTGTACGTGAGATGGATCTGCGATATGAAGATTTATCTACCTTTGGCTTTAGACATATCGATGATTTCAATAAAGCAGTACGTGCAGGAAAAGTTATTCCACCACCAGATAGTGATCGCACTATTGAGCCATATCCATACTTACTTGTAATTATTGATGAGCTGGCCGATTTAATGATGGTAGCTGCAAAAGAAGTTGAAGAGTCTGTCGTGCGCATTACCCAGCTTGCGCGCTCTGCGGGCATTCACTTAGTGCTGGCAACTCAGCGCCCATCGGTAGATGTTGTTACTGGTCTAATTAAGGCCAATGTGCCTTCCAGACTTTCATTTGCCACTAGCTCACTCGCCGATAGCCGAGTAATTTTAGATACACCTGGTGCTGAAAAATTAGTTGGCCAAGGCGATGCCTTATTTATTCCTATGGGTGCAAGTCGTGCAGTCCGTATCCAGGGTGCATATGTGTCTGAGCGTGAGATTGAAGCCGTTACGACCCATGTTAAAAAACAGTTAAAGCCAAGGTATCGCGATGATGTAACTGCAAAGATGAGTCATCCTAAAATGGTCGATAAAGAGATTGGCGATGATCTAGATATTTTGTGCCAGGCCGTTGAATTAGTCGTTGGAACTCAGTTTGGTTCAACATCGATGTTGCAACGCAAACTTCGAATCGGTTTTGCTAAAGCTGGGCGATTGATGGATCTGATGGAGTCTCGAGGAATCGTTGGTCCATCAGAGGGCTCGAAAGCTCGCACCGTTATGGTTAAGCCCGATGAACTCGATTCAGTGCTATCCACCCTTCGTGATTACTGATTAAGGGCCACCCTTGCTGGTTATCTAGATTTCACCCCAGGTTCTCACACTCGCTACTAGCATGTAGGGGAGCGTGGGTTCTACACTTTGAACTTGCCTGATCTAAGTTCTTAGGATTATTTAAACAATGAGTATTGGAACATCTATAGCAAAGGCCCGCACTAGCGCTGGGTTGTCTATTGATGAACTATCGGCAGTTACAAACGTGAGATCTACACTGCTACGTGAGATAGAAGCCGATATTTTCAAAAATTGTGGCGGTCAAATGTACGCTCGCGGCCATGTACGAAATATCGCAACTGCCTTGAAGGCCAATGAAGAAGAGTTCTTACGTATTTTTGATGAAGAGCAAGGCGTAGAGAAAAGAACCATGCGAGATTTGCTAGTTGAAAATAGCGTTATGCGCCAACCTGGCGAAACGAGAAAAGTATCGTGGAAAATTCTTATCGCAATCTCGCTTATCTCCCTCGGCCTTGTTGGTTTAATTCAAATAATTGTCTCAAATATTTCAGGAACATCTTCGGGCAAACCAGACATTGCAGTATCAACTTCAGCATCTCCAACCCCTAGCCCAACTGGTCAAGGCGTAGAGGTTATTGTGGCTACAACTCGCGCTAACTCCTGGCTATTTGTTTCAGATGCCCAAGGGCGAACTCTTTTTAGCGGTCAATTACCCCAAGGAGTTTCAAAGGTTTTTACTAGTGATACTCGAATAGATCTTAAAGTTGGAAATGCCGGGGGAGTAGATATTCAGGTAAATGGCAAGCAGGTAGAGGCGATTGGCGTTGATAGTCAGGTCGTTAGCGTGTCGTATGGAGTCGATTCTTAACACGGTAAGATTCCTTCAATGAAGCGCACCGTAGCAGTTGTCACCTTGGGCTGCTCACGCAATGAAGTCGATTCCGAAGAGCTAGCTGGGCGACTAGCCGCCGATGGTTGGACCCTTGTTGATGATGTTGAGTCGGCCGAAGTTGCCTTAGTAAATACATGCGGCTTTATTGAATCGGCTAAAAAAGACTCTATTGATGCTTTACTTGAGGCGAACTCCCTTAAAGGCCATGGAACTACTCGCGCTGTAGTGGCCGTGGGCTGCATGGCTGAACGGTATGGACAAGAACTAGCAAAGGCGCTTCCAGAGGCCGATGCAATTTTAGGTTTTGATGATTACAAAGATATTTCCGCGCGCTTACAATCAATCGTCGCTGGTAATGCACATGTGCCGCATGTGCCGCGTGACCGAAGAGCTCTCTTACCAATAGCACCAAGTGATAGAGCCGATGTAAAGGTGAGTGAAGAGTTCACACGTAAACGCTTAGGAACTGCGCCTTGGGCACCGTTAAAAATTGCATCAGGGTGTGATCGTAGATGTTCATTTTGTGCGATTCCATATTTTCGTGGCTCATTTATCTCACGACGTCCCCACGAAATTATGGATGAAGCGCGTTGGCTAGTAGCAAATGGGGTAACTGAACTATTTCTTGTCAGTGAAAATACGACATCCTATGGAAAAGACTTAGGCGATTTGCAGTTAATGGAGAAGATTTTGCCAGAGATTGCCGCGATAGATGGTGTTGAGCGAGTTCGCTTGTCATACTTGCAGCCAGCTGAGATGCGACCAACTTTGATTCAAGCAATGATTGCAACTCCAAAGACTGCGCCGTACTTTGATTTATCTTTTCAGCACTCAAGCCCAACAGTTCTGCGCCGTATGCGCCGCTTTGGTGATAACGAGAAGTTCCTACATTTGATTCATCAAGTACGCGTTTTATCTCCAGAGGCTGGAATTAGATCTAACTTTATTGTTGGTTTTCCCGGAGAGACGGACGAGGATTTTAATGAGCTAGCAAGCTTTATTACTGAGGCCAAGTTGGATGCTGTTGGAATTTTTGCCTATTCAGATGAAGACAACACCGAGGCATTAAATATTGAAGGCAAGATAGATGCTGATGTGATTGGGCAACGTTTGGAAACTTTGTCATCGTTAGCTGATGAAATGGTGTCAGCGCGAGCACAAGCCCGCATTGGCGAGAATATCCGCGTACTGATTGAGGATTCAGAGCTCCAAGAAGGCCGGGCCGCCCACCAAGGTCCAGAAGTAGATGGATCTACTTCATTTATTGGAACAGATTTTAAGGTTGGACAGTATGTTGATGCAGTGGTCATAGATTCTATGGGTGCCGATTTAGTGGCTAAGCCACTATGAAACTGCCGGCGTTCATAACGCCAAACTTCATTACGATCGCCCGAGTACTACTTGTACCCGTGGGTGCTTACACATTGTTTAAAAATGGCGGCGATGATCCTGCGTGGCAGTACATTTCATGGTTCGTATTCTTTTTCTTAGGACTTTCAGATATCGCGGACGGCACCTTGGCCCGTAGTCGCAATACGATTACTGAGTTAGGCAAATTCTTAGATCCTGTTGCAGACAAGTTCATGATCGGAACTGCCATGATGAGCCTTTCTATATTGGGTCGCCTGCCATGGTGGATCACCATTATTATCTTGGTGCGAGAAGTTGGGATAACCATTTTTAGGTTAGCCATCATCAAGCGAGGTGTAATTGCAGCCAACAAGGGCGGTAAAATTAAGTCAACGTTCCAAAATTTTGGTGTGGGCTTTTATGTCCTTCCGCTAAGCCCATCGCTGTACTGGTTCCGAGATGGATTTATGGCAATTGCTATAGTCCTCACTGTTGTAACTGGAGTTTATTATGTACAGTCAGCATTTAAGAGTTCTAAGTAGGAGAATATGACGCTATCACCGGAGATCATCGGCCTCGCTGCTGAGATTGTAGAATCTCTGCGTGCGCGCGGTGAGACCTTGAGTACAGCGGAATCTCTCACTGCCGGTGCCGTTAGCTCTGCAATTGTCACAACTGCCGGTGCATCCGATGTATTTGTGGGTGCAGTCACTGCATATCGTGATGAGATAAAGATTTCACACTTATCTGTTGATCCAGCTGTACTAGACAAGCACACATCGGTGAGTGAACAGGTAGCAGTGGCCATGGCACAAGGTGCGATTAAATCATTGGGGACAACATGGGCGATCGCTACAACAGGTGTAGCTGGGCCAAACCCACTAGATGGTCATCCTGTCGGAGCGGTGTGGGTTGCCATTGAAGGACCGGTCTGCGAAACCATTGAATTATCCTTATCGGGTGAGCGTGAATCTGTACGAAACGCGGCTACAGCAAGCGCGATAGCGACGTTTGCGCGTATCCTTAGACATCGTAATTAAAAGCAAAGGAGGCATGACGATGGTTCTTGTACGCGAAGCTGTTGGTCAGACTCTTCGCTCTGCCCGCACATCACAAAATCGCACTCTTCGCGATGTTGCTCGCCAGGCTCGTGTCTCACTTGGTTACTTGTCTGAAGTTGAGCGCGGACAAAAAGAGGCCTCATCAGAACTGCTCAATGCAATTGCTAGTGCGCTTGGCTTAACTCTCTCTGGAATTTTCAGCGATGTTGCAATCGAATTAGCAAGTCACGAGAGCGTGACTCTCACTGTTGTCGATGCCGCTTAATAAGTACGCGCCACAAGCAACTACACATCGACGCACACAAAGTGCAATCCTTGCTGGTACTAAAGAGTTAATTGCAA
Source organism: Streptomyces griseus (assembly GCA_945865365.1). Taxonomy (GTDB): domain Bacteria; phylum Actinomycetota; class Actinomycetes; order Nanopelagicales; family Nanopelagicaceae; genus Planktophila. Next base: position 11,754 of record CAMBDL010000016.1, on the reverse strand, counting down.
CTGTTGGTCTAGCAAAGATGTCTATGATTGAAATCGCTGATACATCGCAGGTTTCTCGCGCAACTTTATATAATCATTACCGCGATAAAGATAGTGTTATTGCAGCGCTCTGCGAGTCTGAGATTTCACGCTTAATTGCAATCGTTCATAGTGCACCTAATGCGATTGATGCCCTTGAATCACTCTCTATTCAGATTTCGACCGACAGCGCTCTTGCGCATATGCGACTCCATGATCCAGCACCTCTGGCTAGCGCTTTAGCTGGTGCAACGCATCCGTTATGGACGGCACTTTCACTATCACTTGCAGAAGTAACCGGCAGCCAGGTCGTAGCTGATTTAGCGCTTCGCTGGTTACTAGGGCAGGCATTGCAACCTTTATCACCAGAAGATTCACGCTTAGCTGCAGAACTTCTTATCTCGCGTGCGAATATCTGATCTACGCGAGCGCTTAACGCTCTCGTTTGGTGTTAGTTCACATTTTCCCGTTGATATTGCGATCTCTGAGCTTGGTAGTCGAAGCGTTAACGAAGCATTAAAGGATGGCTTTGAACCCGATGAAATTTGGCGGGCAGTATGCAAGCAACATCCCAAAGAGACTGAGAAATATAAGTTTTAATGATGAAGCTGACTACGACAATTACACAGACAAGTAAGTCACAGCCTCCGTTAGTTCTCATTCACGGTCTTGGATCTGCAGCAACTGCATTTAAACCCGTGATCACGCAACTCTCAAAGAATTTCAGTGTTATTACTGTCGATCTGCCTGGCCATGGATTGAGCCCCTTTGACCCTAGCCAGGCAATGGATCCGCACTCTTTAGGGCGTCTCATTTTTGACACGATAGAGAGCACATATGGAATTCATGAGTTTCACGTTGCTGGAAACTCTTTAGGTGGATGGATTGCACTTGAGATGGCAGCAGATCAACCTCGGCGCATAAAATCACTGATCGGTTTAGCACCAGCTGGTCTATGGCTTACTCCGGCATCAGGGCGTTTACCTAGTGAAGCCCGTTCGTACTACTTGGCTAAAGTATTGAAGCCATTTCTAAAAATCGGATTACGCTCACAGCTTTTACGAAAAATTGGATTTTCTTCTGTAAGTCCACAGTGGCAAGAGTTAAGTTATCAAATTTGCTACGACGCAAGTTTTGCAATGGCTACCTGTACGGGATACTTTCCGGCGTGGGATGGGATGCTTACTAAGCGATTTGAAGCTCGAATAGATGCGCAAGTTCCAGTAACAATTCTCTTTGGCGATACCGATAATACTTTGCCATATCCCGCTTCACAGGAGCGTTCACTTGCCCCTGCACACTGCAATTGGGTAGTGCTGGATTCATGCGGTCATGCACCGATGTGGGACTATCCCGAATTGATTGTGAAGATTATTAAACAGGCTAGCGGGCAATAACTTCCATTACCCAGGGCGAGTTAGTAGTTGCCGAAACGAGATTGCACTTAAAGTGTCGTGAAATAATGTCGTATAGTTGATTCGGATCAGTAGGTGCAACTTCCTGAAGAAGTATGCGTGTTACTTCACCTCTTGTCTTTTTAGACATATGCGTAATAATTTTTTTCATGCCATCGATTTCGGTAAAGACTTTTACTTCAACACATATATTTCGCGGGGGAGTCCATACGCCTTGATAGGTAGAGGAGCGGCAATCTACGACCAGCCATGGCGTAATAGCCTCCAGATAGTCAGTGATGGGCTGGCGCATCACAGAGTTATTGATCTTCTCTTTATACGGCTCAATGAGATCTAACGGCCGCAGCACCCCATATTTAGCTGAGATGATGGCAATGGATTCCTGACCCCGCTGACGCTGCGATTCAGTCAGGGATGCCCAATCCAGGGCCTTATAGAGCACGCCGGTATAAACATCGATAGCTGGCCCAGGGTTGACCGCCTTTTTCTCACTTGGCGGTAAGAGGATTAACACTGGGTAAGTATGGGGCCTGGCTACCTATTATTTATCGATTGATGAAACTTTACGGCCCGAACGTTTGAATGCTTCAATTAAAATGTAGCTGTCAAGGGCGTTTATACCTTCGACTTTTTTACCTAACTCTTCAAGATAGGTGTTGAGATCTTTTCGATTGGCCATGGTGACTTCACTTAATATTTGGTAATCACCAGATATGGTCGCTAGATAGCGCACGCGATTATCCAAGATTAGCTCTTTGGAAATTCGTGAAACATCGGCAGGAGCACATTTGATCCAGAGCCAACATTCAACGTTAAAACCAATTGAGGCAGGATTAACAACTGCATGAATCGATAGGGCGCCGGAGTCTAATAACTGCGCGGTTTTGCGCCGAGCAGTTGGTTCAGTTAAGCCGCAGGCACGTGCAATCTGGTCAAACGTTGCGCGACCATTCTTTGACAATGTCTCAAGAATTAATTGGTCATCGGCTAGAAGTTCAATCTCTTGAATCGGCCGCGGGACACGATCGACGATAATTTTGGCGCGCTCGATGTCGCTAAGAATTCCGGGATTCCACTGCGCGGCAGTTCGATAATATTTAAGGCAGCCATAAGTAGTGGAGTTTACAACTCCCGGGATTCCAGGAATGACGTTGAGTATAATACTTGTGATAACTGCAGTGCTTCCAAAAACTTCGGCTAAACACTCATTACCACCGGTTGTGAGGTAGACAAAGATGCTTTCATCAAGGTTGGCCATCGCCGTTGCAACAATGGTGTTCATGCCAGGTGCGCAGGTAATACGAACGATCATCGCCTCCTTGCGGGCAACTGCGCTGCGCTCTATTAACCCCGTGACTTGAATTGCGCCTTGGGCCAATAACTCTTGGCCGCGTCGCGAGACTGTGCGATCTGGCAGCGCCAAGACATCGGCGATGGTTGAAAACGGGGCACGTCCATCAACCTGTAAGTAACCGATGATTCGGCGGTCAATCTCGTCTAATTCGTCATTCATGGCCATAAGTTTGGCGATTTCCGTCATCTCGTGTCAAGCATTGATATTGATGACTGTATATGTGAATCTCCTCTTATTCAATGAACTATCTAGCCAAAGGTGCTCCACATGGTTGACGACAGCGGGTGGGCCGACCTTGTTATATCAGGGGTCTCAAAGAGCTTTAGAGATCCAAAGGGTGCAGAAGTAAAGGCTCTGGCCGAGGTCTCTTTGAATATTCCATCGGGGGAGTTTGTCGTTCTCTTAGGCCCTTCAGGATGCGGAAAGACAACGCTGCTGCGCAGTATCGCCGGCTTTGAAAAAATAGAAGCGGGCTTTATCAATTTGGGTGGAACGAGAATCGACCTGTTGCCACCGCACAAACGGCCAGTAAATACTGTCTTTCAAAGTTATGCCTTATTTCCACATATGACGGTGGCCGAGAATATTAGTTTTGGTCTTGAAAATGAAAAGATCGATAAGCGCGAGATTAAATCGCGAGTTGCCGAAGTATTAGAGCTCGTTGAAATGAGTGAACTAGCAGAGCGCAAACCATCACAGATGTCTGGCGGACAACAACAGCGCGCAGCACTTGCACGAGCACTCGCTAAGAAACCTAAAGTACTTCTTCTGGATGAACCACTTGCAGCACTGGATTTAAAATTACGAAAAACCATGCAAGTGGAGCTAAAGCGAATCCATAGAGCGACTGGTACAACTTTTCTTTTTGTCACTCATGATCAAAATGAAGCTATGGCGTTAGGTGATCGCATTGCAGTCTTCAACAGTGGTGAACTTGTGCAAGTCGGGACACCTTTTGAAATCTATACAGCGCCAACAACAGAATTTGTTGCCAACTTTATTGGCGAATCAACTGTCTTAACTGGATCCATCGATTCGCGCATATTTACAGGAGATGGCTTAAAAATCCAACAAATCCCGAATCAGATTACAGATGGGTCAGCCAAGAAGATAATTATTCGTCCCGAAGCTTTCTCTCTATTGAGTGGCAAGGGCTCAGTTGGAGAAATGCGAATTAAGGAGATTATCTTTGCAGGCGATGCACTTGAGGTCCTGCTAAGCAGCAGTACTGGCCATGAGGTGAAAGTTAAATCAGATGTTTCAATTCTTCCTCAGCTAAACGTTGGCAGCGATGTGGAACTTTTTGTCGATGCAACACAGATAGGTCAAGTTAACTAAATGAGGATTCCAGTTCGCTCACAGCGAGAGCCGGGTATATATGGGCCAAATGCCGTCGCTTTTCCAGCGTATATAACTGGTGTCTTCTTAGTAGGCATGCCGCTTGTAGTAATAACGGTATTCTCATTTTTATCGCGTGGTGATTTTGGATCTGGGGTTATTGGCAAATTTACGCTGGAAGCCTACAGAACTGTATTTTTTGAAACTGATCTGATGGGCAATAGCTCAATTAACTTCACGTATCTGCATATAATTGGCCGTTCAGTTTTACTGGCATTTACTGTAACTCTTATCTGTTTGTTGGTGGGCATTCCAACGGCAATTTGGATTGCGCTGCAAAAGAAATCAACACAGAGAATTTTGATCGCACTTATCACGATTCCATTTTGGGTTAATGTTCTTGCACGCACCTATGCCTGGATGCTGCTGCTCTCAGAAGGTGGGCTCTTCGACAAACTGGGATCGCCCGTACTGCTGTACACCTCATGGGCAACCTTCATCGGACTTACATATGCATTTCTTCCGTTTATGGTGCTGCCAATATACGCATCGGCAGAGAAATTGGATCGAAGTATTTTAGAGGCCGCCTTTGATTTAGGTGCATCAGGATGGCGCGTTCTAATCCGCATCGTCATACCAATGATTCGCTTCGGCATCTTTGCCGGAATTGCTATTGTCTTTATCCCAGCCCTAGGCGCGTATGTCCAACCGGCGCTATTAGGTGGAAATAAAGTGATGTTGATAGGAAGTTTAATCAACGATCAATTTGGTGAGTCTCGTAACTGGCCAGTTGGATCTGCCCTTGCTGTTCTGCTCCTTGCTATGACCGGAGTCATTTTGCTTAGCACCAGACGTCGCAAGCTGGAGTTTGCCTCATGAGACAACGGGCGTGGAGCGTTTCGAAGCTCCCAATTATTCGACCTATGGGTGTTTCTAGTTTAGTTTTTCTCTACTTACCGCTCTTAACTGTTTTGATTTTTGCCTTCAATAAATCTGAGGATGCAACGACCTGGGGTGGTTTTTCCACGCGCTGGTTCAGTACGATATTGGATAATACCGATTTAATTCGTTCCGCTAAAGTTTCACTGTCTATTGCGGTGCCTTGCGCTTTAATTGCAGCAACGATTGCGGCGGGTTTGGCAATCGGTATGGGTCGAGCAACTGGTTCGCTGCAAAACGTTTTGCGTTCTCTTGTAAATGCTCCACTAGTTTTACCAGAAATTGTCACCGCGGTAGGAACTCTTGCCTTCTTTTCACAAGTGGGAGTACCTCTTCGTTATGAATCACTTCTCTTTGCACATGTAGTGATGTGCGTACCTTTCGCCTTTCTACCTATTCGCTCCAGACTTCGTGACTTTGATGAAAATATCTTTGAAGCTGCCAGAGATTTAGGCGCTAGCTCTTTTCGCGTCATGACAAAAATTTCGATCCCTCTACTTATTCCGGCCTTTCTTTCAAGCGGCCTACTTTCATTCATTATCAGCATGGATGATTTTTTAACTTCACTCTTTGTCTCTGGCCCTGAGACAACGACATTACCAATATACATATTCGGGCTCCTAAAACTGGGCGCAAGCCCAGAAGTTAACGTAATAGCGGCACTATTACTAATAATTCCAACCCTGGGCTTATTAGTAGGAATCACATGGACAGCTACAAGGAGGAGAAGCAATGAAGCTAGACATCAGTAAAATCACAATGGGTCGCCGAAAGCGTTTGTCGATTATCGGCGCAGCTGCAGCGGTCTCGCTACTTGTTGGAATTGCGGTTCCACAGGCGCAGGCCGAAGTTGGATATCCAAAGAAGCCAGTTGGAACAGAACTAAATCTATATAACTGGAGTAATTATATTGACCCAGCACTATTGAAGCGGTTTACCGCTGAAACCGGCATCAATGTAAATCTAGGTGTATACGAAAGCAATGCTCAAATGTTGGCAAAGCTTGAAGCCGGAGCACGTGGATACGACATTATCGTTCCAACTGACTACATGGTTGCGATTATGGCAAAGAAGGGTTTACTGCAACGCATTAAGCGCTCAACGTTTCCAAATGGCGCCAACCTTAAGTCTGAGTTTGCTAATCCATACTTTGATAAGGGTCGCAGTTATACGATTCCTTATCTTCATGGATTAACTGGTTTTGGATACTTAAAGGACAAAGTCACAACTAATCCAACAACGTGGAAAGAATTCTTTGCAGCGATTCCGTCGTACCCTGGTAAGACGACAATCTTTGATGACAAAAAAGAGGTCATCGATGCAGCGCTTCGCTCTATGGGATACAAGCCATGCACAAGAAGTGTTGCTCAATTACAAGCTGCACAGGATTTAATCAAGTCGATTAAGCCAAATCTCAACACAATTGCAAGCTCTGGAAACATCGGTCGTTTATCATCTGGAACTTCAGTTCTTTTGATGATGTACAACGGAGCAACGTACAAGGCAAAACTTGCTAATCCAAACGTTGTCTTTGTTTATCCAAAAGATGGATTGCCACTATGGCAGGACAACTTTGCAATTCCGGTTGGCGCTAAGAATGTTGAAAATGCCAAGATATTCCTAAACTGGATGATGGATCCAAAGAACATTGCGCAGGCTTCAAACTGGGCCGCCTATAACAATGGAATCATCGGCTCTGACAAATACCTACTAGATGCTATGCAGGCAGATACTGCTTTCACCCCAACAGCAGCACAGATGTCTTTAGGTGTCGCAATGGCTCCATGTTCAACTGCTGTTAATGACCTTTACACAAAGGTATGGACTGCATTTAAGGGATAAGAAAATACTTTGTGCAGCGCCTAGTTTCGAGAGTCTAGGCGCTGCACAAATTTTCTCTATGAGTACTCACCGCCGCAATTATTATAGGAAGGAGGTTCTTTCGGTGCTGACCAATGGCAGAAATCAATTCAACAGCGCTGATATCACGCTGGATAATTGGAAGGATTTCCCCTTTAGTACACATACTTTTCAGAATGTCTCAGAGCTAATTCCTATCGAAAAGATTGCTGGTTCAAGTCATACGCTCTTGCCATGTGAGATTAATGAGTCCATCTTGTCAGAGAGTTACGCGATTGGCGGTCAGTTCCAAAGTGGGGCGGAATTCTTGAGTGAGTCCTACACGGATGCACTCTTGGTGTGTAAAGACGGACAGATTATCTCAGAGTATTACGCCAATGAGATGACAATGTTTTCACCGCATTTAACTTTTTCGGTGAGCAAATCAATAACAGGCATCGTTGCAGGAAAAGTTTTTGCAAAGTTTGGGATCAGTACAGATACGCAAATCTGCGATGTGCTTGATGGAACCGCAGGTGGGGCTTATGCCGATGCGACGATTCGTCACTTGCTTGATATGACAGTGAGTTTAGATTTTGATGAAAGTTATGCCAGCAAGGAAGGCGTCTACGCCAGATACCGCCAAGCGATGTTATGGATGCCTAGATTTGGTGATTCGGAGTTCTCCGATGAAGATCTAGCAAAATTTATTCTCTCACTTCCAAAAGGTAGTGATGAGCACGGCCTTCAATTCTCATATAAATCTCCTAATGCAGATTTATTAGGATTAGTTTTAGAAGAAATCTCTGGTCTTCCGTTAGCTCAGTTGATCTCTGAAGAGCTATGGATGCCACTTGGATGTGGGCCGGCAACAATTACAATTGATAGTAAGAAGATGGCACGCACTGCAGGCGGACTTAGCTGTTCAATTCAAGATCTAGCCATGGTCGGTGAATTAATGCGCGCCGGGGGAATTCATTCTGGTGCTGCACTACTTAATCCCATGTGGGTAGTTGATACCTTTACTGGCGGTGATAAAGCGGCGTGGTCATGCGGTGAGTTTGTAGATAGTTTTCCTGATGGCAGTTACCGTAACCAGTTTTACGCCATTGGCGATGGTGTCCTGTGCGCCATAGGTATTCATGGTCAATGGATTTACATAGATGCCGCCAAAGAAGTCGTGATTGCCAAGTTTTCATGCCAGCCAACTGCCGATGATGATGATTTAGATCGTAAGAGCCTTGATTTCTTTAGGGCAGTGGCCTCTTCGCTCTGATTCTGAACCCTTCGCTCTAGCGACACGCTCATATTTGTCAGTGGCATCTGCTACCTTTCGAACAGGTGTTCGGTTATCCTTATGCCTGTACAACCAGAGCGGTTCCACCTTCCGCCCGTAGCACTGCCCACAACTGCCCACAAGCAGAGTGGAGGTAGCCGCGGTCCGTCGGTGGGTCTCCGTACCTTCTGGGCCAAAGACCAAACGTCACATGACGTTCTATCGAAAGGAATGAAGTGGCTACTGAAAAAAGCAATAAAGCCAATGATGCATCGCAGGAAAAAGCAACCACTGAGCGCCAAAAAGCGCTCGACACAGCCCTAGCCCAGATTGAACGTCAGTTTGGTAAAGGCTCAGTAATGAAAATGTCGGATCGTGCTAATCAAATTGTTGAAGTTATTCCAACTGGTTCAATCGCACTCGACATCGCACTGGGAATCGGTGGCTTGCCACGCGGTCGTATCGTAGAGATCTACGGACCAGAGTCTTCAGGTAAGACAACGCTTACTTTGCATGCAATCGCTAATGCACAAAAGGCCGGAGGAATCTGCGCCTTCATCGATGCAGAGCATGCATTCGATGCAGAGTACGCAAAGAAGCTCGGCGTTGATATCGACGCACTCTTAGTCTCACAGCCAGATACAGGTGAACAGGCGTTAGAGATTATGGATATGTTGATTCGCTCAGGCGCACTTGATTTAGTTGTCGTTGACTCAGTTGCAGCCCTTGTACCTCGCGCTGAAATTGAGGGCGAGATGGGTGATTCACATATGGGCTTGCAGGCCCGTCTTATGTCACAAGCACTTCGTAAAATTACTGGTGCACTTCATCAATCAAAGACGACTGCGATATTTATTAATCAGCTACGTGAGAAGATTGGTGTCTTCTTTGGCTCACCTGAAACAACAACAGGTGGTAAAGCACTTAAGTTTTACGCCTCAGTTCGCCTTGATATTCGCCGTATTGAAACGCTCAAAGATGGCCAAGATGCAGTCGGTAACCGTACTCGCGTTAAGGTTGTTAAGAACAAGATGGCGCCACCATTTAAGCAGGCCGAGTTCGATATTATTTACGGCACAGGTATTTCACGCGAAGGCTCTCTTATCGATATGGGTGTTGAGATCGGTATCGTAAAGAAGTCTGGTGCTTGGTATACATATGAGGCCGACCAGTTAGGTCAGGGCAAGGAGAATGCACGCACATTCCTTCTTGATAATCCAGATCTATCCAATGAGATTGAGACCAAGATTCGCGCTCACTTTGTGCCGGTCGTGGTCGATGCCGACTTGATTGCAGCAATCGATGAGGCCACAGCAGAGGTTGATTTCTAATTAGCCTTGAGTTCGCAAAGGTTGGCCAAGACGCTGACCCTTACTCAATCGCACATACGATTGCATTAAATGCACTCGTTACGCGGGCCAAGAGTAAGGGTGAGCTCCTGGCTCACCTTAAAAAGCGTGGCATCGAAGTCGATATCGCTAACGCCGTTATTTACCGTCTTCAAGAGGCCGGCTTAGTAAATGATGGCGAGTTTGCAAAGGCATGGACGCAGTCACGCCATACATCTAAGAAACTTTCAAAGCGGATTATTGCTGGAGAGTTGCGTACCAGGGGAGTTGATCAAAACTCGATCGATGAGGCTTTAGATCAGATCGATGATGAAGATGAGTATCGCATGGCGTTTTCTCTAGCGATGAAAAAGTATTCAACAATGTCGCGATTAGATGCAGAGGTTCAGATTCGGCGCATTCAATCTTTGTTACAACGCAAAGGTTTTAACTTTGGCGTCATTGGTCGAGTTATTCGCGAGCTAGATATTCACTCAGGCGAGCAGCTGTAGCGACAACGGCCGCTGCATGAATGCGGCCAGGTTGGCGACCTAATCGCTCAATTGGTCCACTAATACTTACCGCTGCAATCACTTTTCCATTCGGTGCTTTAACTGGTGCTGAGACTGATGTAACTCCCGCTTCGCGCTCTCCAACTGATTGCGCCCAGCCGCGACGACGATCGGCTGCCAACTGTGCAGCGGTAAAGCGAGCATTAGTTAAACCGCGATGAATTTTTTCGCTATCTTCCCACGCTAATAAAATCTGCGCTGCAGAGCCGGCCTGCATTGTTAAGGCTGCACCAATCGGCACTGAGTCACGAAGTCCTGATAAGCGTTCGGCTACAGCAACGCAGATACGTTGATCGCCCTGGCGCTTATAGAGCTGTGCACTTTCACCAGTTGCATCGCGTAGCGCCGCTAAGGCCGGAGCTGCAGCTGCAAGCAAACGATCTTCTCCCGCCGCTGCGCTGAGCTCACCTGCGCGGCTTCCAATAATGAATCGACCAGAGAGATCGCGTGCAACCAAACGATGGAACTCAAGGGCTACGGCTAAACGGTGGGCAGTAGGGCGGGCAATGCCGGTAGCGGCTACGAGATCGGCTAATGAATGCGGGCCAGCCTCTAAGGTGCTCAAAATCGCTACGGCTTTATCTAAGACGCCAACTCCGCTATTCTTCTTGACCATAGGGTGATATTAGCATCCCATTATTTGATATGGCAATTGGTTAAAGGAGTTGGCTGCGATGGGTAAAACGTTAGCGGAAAAGATTTGGGCAGAGCACGTTGTACGCGCCGCCGATGGCGAGCCTGATCTGGTCTATATCGATCTGCATTTAATCCATGAAGTTACTAGCCCGCAAGCATTTGATGGTCTACGCCTTGCAGGTCGTGCAGTCCGCCGCCCCGATTTAACTATTGCAACAGAAGACCACAATGTTCCAACGCAAAATATTGATCTACCAATCGCTGATCCTGTATCAAAACTGCAAGTAGATACCCTGCGCGCAAACTGTGCAGAGTTTGGTATTCGCTGTCACTCATTAGGCGATAAAGATCAAGGCGTTGTGCATGTCGTAGGGCCACAGCTAGGTTTAACTCAGCCCGGTATGACAATCGTCTGTGGAGACTCACACACATCAACGCACGGCGCATTTGGTTCACTTGCCTTTGGAATCGGAACATCAGAAGTTGAGCACGTCTTAGCGACTCAGACTTTGCCGCTTGCTCGACCTAAGACGATGGCGATTAATGTTGAGGGAGAATTAAAGCCAGGTGTAACGTCAAAGGATATTATCTTGGCGATCATTGCAAAGATTGGCACTGGTGGTGGTCAGGGTTATGTTATTGAGTATCGTGGAAGCACGATTAGAGCCTTATCAATGGAGTCGCGCATGACCGTGTGCAATATGTCGATTGAGGCCGGCGCCCGAGCAGGATTGATTGCGCCAGATCACACTACTTTTGATTACATTAAGGGCAAGCCTCACGCTCCAGAGGATTTCGATACCGCCCTTGCATATTGGCAGACCCTCTTTACTGATTCGGATGCCGTTTTTGATGTTGAAGTTAATCTGGATGCACATTCATTAGAGCCATTTGTCACCTGGGGAACTAATCCAGGCCAAGGCGCATCGCTGAGTTCGAACGTTCCTAATCCTGCAGATATTCAAGATGAAGAAGCACGCGGAGCTGCCGAGCGCGCCTTGGTGTATATGGGTCTTGAGGCTGGAACTCCGCTTAAAAA
>CAMBDL010000015.1 GCA_945865365.1 Streptomyces griseus | reverse complement strand
ATCCAGTTATCTGGATCGCTCGTGTTGTTACCTGGGAAGGTTCCTTGTGCTAAACCGGGCACAGCCACGACATCCCATTCAGCGCCTTTAGCCATATGGATAGTCAAAATCTGCACTACATCACTGCGAATTTCAGGTGCGCCAGCCTTAAGACCGCCTTCAGCATCGGCGGCGATATCTAGCCAATCAAGGAAAGCGGTGATACTTCCACCACTGCGTTCGAACTTCGTTGCTTCATCAAGGAAGCGATCCAGGTGCCTGCGCGCCGTTGAGGAGCCATCGCGCAGCGTTATCTCGCTCTCTAACGTTAAGTAGCTTTCAATCTCACTAATGACATCGCTGATTTGACCACCTGCGCGCGAACGAAGACGTCGCAGGTCACCAGCAAAACGTACTAAGCGCTGATAACCAACATCACTGAACTCTGATTTCTTGGCAGAATGAATTTCATCTAATGCATCGATAATTGAACCGCTAAATTGATCATCGGCCTCAAGTTGTTCAGGATTTCCAGCGGCAATCTTTTTAATAAAACTCTTTGAATCGGAGTGCAGTGCCTTTGCGCGTTCACGGCTAAATGCCCCGAGCGCGGCAATATCTCGTGGGCCAAGGTTTATTCGTGGCCCAGTTAAGTGACGCATCACTGATGATCCAGCATCGGGGTTAGTAATAATTTTTAGAAGTGACACAACATCGGCGACTTCTGGAACGTGGATTAATCCGCCAATACCAATCACTTCAACTGGTAGACCTAGATGACGTAATGCATTCTCTATCGCAGTGATTTGTGCTCGCTTTCGCACTAAGACGGCAGAGGTTTTGCCAGAGGTTGGTGACCAGTTAGCGTTGATGTATTCGGCAACGGCTGCTGCTTCAGCATCGATAGTTTCAAATATTCCATAAGCGATTTCGCCTTTGGCGGCGTTAGGGCGGGCCTCTAATTTAACTACTTGTTGCCCACCATCTGATTTAATCTTTTCACTAATACGATTTGCTGCAGCCAAAATCATGGCATCGTTTCTAAACGTTGTTGGCAACGTGAATGTGGATTCGCCGATCTGTGTTTCTGCCTTTGGAAAATACGTAGTGAAGGATGCCATGGTGCCAGCCGAGGCCCCACGCCAGGTATAAATAGCCTGCGACGGGTCTCCCACGGCCATAATGGGATGGCCGCCCCCATAGAGCGACGACAACATTCGCACCTGGGACTGCGAGGTATCTTGATACTCATCCAGTAAAACAACTCGATACTTACCCCGTTCTAGTACTGAAACATCGGCAAAGTTTTCAGCAATGTCGGCAGCCAGTGACATCTGATCATCAAATGAGAACTCCCCTGCAGCTCGACGACGTTGCATAAAGGCTTCCACCATCGGCAAGAGTGAAATTCTTTGAAGCATCGCTCGATGTACTGCCCGAACTTCATCATTAGGTGCACCAGCAAGCATGTCTAACTCCTGCATAATCTCTTCACCGATTGCTTGAATATCGGCGCCAGAGGTTTGGTGCTCCATCATTAACTTTGAGAGTCCTAATAGATCTTTAATGACGGTACTGACAGCGCTTTGATTACGATAGGAATCATCAGACCAGTTTCGAACAACATCGGATGCGATTTGCCAGATTGCCGCTTCACCTAGAGGCTCTGCATCGGCATCAAAACCGCAACGAATCGCGTGTTCACTTAATAACTTACCTGCATATGAGTGATATGTCGTGACCGATGTAGCAGAGGATGTAATGTGTTTGAACTCAGTTAACGCTGAAAGTTGGCGTAGGCGTTTGCGCACACGCACCGATAACTCACCAGCTGCCTTTCGAGTAAAAGTTAAACCTAAGATTTGATCTGGAGTAACAAAACCATTAGCCACCAAATACAAAACACGATTGCTCATAGTCTCGGTCTTGCCCGAACCCGCTCCAGCAATGACAACCGCTGGCTTTAAATCGCTGCTAATAATCGCAGATTGATGTTTAGTAACAGGTGCAATGAATTCACCAGCTTTGAGATTCTTTTGCAGCAAGGCAATGATCTCTTCAGGTGAGTACTGGGCATCTAGACTCATGAAATCACCGTCCGTCCATCGCTTTGAACTGGACAGGATTTACGTACTGGGCAGCCTTTACAGCGCTTATTGATGGTTGCAAAGAAGGTGGCCGCGCCCATTCCATCTGCGATCTCATTGAGTTGTGTCTTAACCTCTTCTATATCAATACCGTGTTGAGGACGAATCGTTGCACTGGCGGCATCGGTACCTAAGTACACAAGCTCTGCGCCGGCGCTGACCTGCCCTTGAGAGAACCCACCTTCGGCGATACCGACTTGATAGCTCTTTAACTGCAGATTCTCTTTTGCATCCTTATTGCTAATGGCGCTGCCACCAGTTTTGAAGTCGATAATAAAGAGTGAGCCATCGGCTTCAACCTCTAATCGATCCACGCTTCCCTTAATTCGTGCGCGGCCAAGAGTTACATCAAATCGCATCTCAGCATCTACGACTGTGCGCGTGGTTTTGGTGTGATAGTCAACGAATTTCTTGAGCATTGTTACTGCGCTCTCTAAATGTGAAGCGCTGACCCACCCTGAATCTGGATCGATAAGTTTCCATGAACTACTCAAATTAGAAATCAGATCTTCTCTAGTTGTGCCAGGCTCTTTTACCATCTTCGCTGCAAAGGCGTGAATAGCTGAACCTAAAACTTGTGCAGTGCTATCACCATCGGTGCCACCATTATTTTGTAGAAACCATTTTACGCCGCACTCAACAAAGGATTCTGCGCCACTTGGTGAAACAATAACCTCTTTTTCCGCATCGATGACTGGTGCATCGGTACTGATTGGCACCGAACCCACCCATGAAGCAGGGTCGGCTAAGTAGATTCCATTCTCACTCAATCCCTTTAATAGCCCAGCTGCCTCGTGTGCATGTTCTCCATGCAGGTGTGAGCGAAGCTCGGCCACTAAGGCGGGCGCAGTAATAGGTCGTGGAACATCGGTAAGTTCTGGCTCAGTACGATCCGTTTTATTGACCATAACTTCTATATCTTCAAAAAATACAGATGGTTCTTCGTCATCTCGCTGCACAGCGGTGACGAATAATGATTGTTTGGCGCGGGTTAGAGCCACATGAAAGAGTCGGGCCTCATCCTGCATCAGGCCGCTTGCTGCAATGACATCTAACTGATCCCGAGGAATGTCAGGGTTACGTTGGCGTTCTACCAAACGTTCAGCACCTAAAAGTGATGAACGCTGCTTTAAATTTGGCCAGGTTCCTTCTTGTAATCCTGCAACTGCAACTAAATCCCACTCGCGGCCCTTTGCACTATGTACGGTAAGGATTTCAATAAAATCTGGGCGAACGCCTTTTGCGGTAATTACATCGCCGGCAATATCTTCCGTAGCAATCTCGGCAATGAAAGCCGCTGGACCAGAAAGTGGGAAGCGCTCTGAAAATCGAGCTGCGCTTTCAAATAGCTGTATCACGGCATCTAAGTCACGATCGGCGGCAGCGCCACGTACTCCAGGGCGAAGTGATTGAGTGCGCCATGAATTAGCTAGTTTTTGTCCATCACTTGTTAGCGCGTTATCCCATAACGCCCACAATAAATCATCGGCAGTGGCAGATTTATTTCGAGCAACTGCGCGGCCTTTTTCCAGTAAGGCATGGACTCGAAGAATCGAATCTGCGCCGTCGATAAATAGCTGACCATTATCGATTGCATCGAGTAATAGCTGTGTTCCAGAACGTTCATCGCCATCAACGCGAGCAGCAATCATGGCTCGACGGATCCGGCGCAGTGAGATTGAATCAGCTCCACCAAACTCACTCATTAGTAAGCGCTCAGCTGTATCTAAATTAAGTGGCTGAGCCCTTATTGCAACGCGCGCTAATAATAAAAATGGAGCAATGGCTGGATTGCCAGCTAACGCTTGTAGCTCGCTAGCAACTGGAATGCCAACATAAGAAAAAGCTCGGCGCAATGCCGATGCAGTAACACCTGGGTTGCGCAGAATCACTGCCATATTGCTATAGGAAATACCTTCGCGCAGATGGGCGCTTCTAAATTGATGGGCGATAAAAGCTGCTTCTTCGGCGCCAGATCTGAAGCGATTAACGGCTACAGAGCCCTCATTCGCGTTGCCACAGCTGCGTTTACGAGTAACCGGTGAGCCTTTAAAGCTCTGTACATATGTATGGCCCACATCAAAGATTGTGCTCGCACTGCGAAAACCCGTCTTTAAAATAATTTCACGTCCGCGATATGGGTCAAGGGCTGCAGATAACCCATCGGGATCAGCGCCTCGAAATCGACCGACTGCGCTATCGGCATCGGCGCAGATAATTACATCCTGACCAACCAAGATGGATAATAATGCACGCTGTGCCGGATCACTCTCTTGAAACTCATCGACCATGATGGTCGTAAATCGCTCACGTAATTTTGCCAATACATCTGGATTATTGTGCAGATGCAGAGCTGCTCGTGAGACTAACTCCGATGGATCAATGCGCATCTTGGCATCGGTTGCACTTATTTCGCGCATCACCATTGAATTGATATAGCGCTGCCAAAACTTTGCGGCGGCAAGCCAGAATTTTTCACCTTCGCTTGTACCCAGCTTTTCTAACTGCACAGGATTGATGCCGCGCTCTGATGCGCGCAGAATTAAATCGCGAAGTTCGCGAGCAAAACCATGTGTTGTTAACGCTGCATGTAACTCTGCCGGCCACTCTTTATATCCATCGGCAATGTCGCCGGCAAGTAGCTCCTTGATGTAGCTCTCTTGCTCTGGTCCACTTAATAAAATCGGCTCAGGATCTTGGCTATGAGCTTTCATCTTAATTATCGAAAAAGCTAATGAGTGAAACGTACGAGCTAATGGCTCAAACATGGTCTTAGTCGTACGCACAGCAACTGCATCGCGTAACTGCGATGCACGTTCACGTCCGTATGTCAGAAGCAGAATTGAATCTGGATTCTGCCCATCATTTATTCGTGATAGCGCAGCTTCAATTAAAACCATTGTTTTACCGGTGCCTGGTCCGCCTTGAATAACCAAGGGTGAGCCCCGATGTGCGACAGCGGCCATTTGATCGGGTGAAAGCGTGGGTACTGATTGTGTAGCGCTCGAGCGCACAAAATTGAAGCTGTCAGTACTCACAGAGCCAATTCAACCGCAGTGGGCTGACAATATGGCTCAACAGATCGCGGTGGCCTCAATGTGAGCCATCAGCTGTGATTAATTACTCCAGTTCTCGTAATCGCTGTCAGCGGTACATGAGAGAAGTACACGGCAGATTACTCCGGGCTTTTTATTTGCAATGCTGACAAATTGACCCAATGCATTTATCACAGGCGCGCTTGCGGACTCCATTACCTTTCCAGAAATCCAGATTGTATGTATATCTGCATCTTCCCCTGAATTTATATTATTGAGAATGCCAAATCCAATAGATCCAGCTGGCCATTCATCGCCGCCACGTGTGATGGACATAAGGAAAGCTCCAGTAAATGGCTCTTCCTCGGCTGGAGCAAGAGTATTTACAACACTCTTTGTTACAACCATTGCTAAACCGTTTTCACTATCTACTGTTGATACAAAGCCAACAATCACATTATCGTATTGAGTAACATCTATAGCTTGTCCTTCACATTCTGCTACACCGTCATATGCGGTAATCAGCGCGCCTTTATAACCTTTGGCCTTTAGGGCTGCAGATAAAGTAACACTGATTCCCGTACCTGTAGAGAAAGTTCCACCGCAGTCAATCGTGTATGTAGCGGCTTCTAAATCGGGGATTAAGCTCTGCGCTAAGTTCAATGTATCGGACGTATCAGTTCCATTAGTGCCGTTCGTACCATCTACGCCATCTACGCCGTCGTTACCATCTACGCCGTCGTTACCATCTACGCCGTCGTTACCATCTAAGCCATCTAAGCCATCTAAGCCATTGGCTCCTGCAGGACCAGCAGGACCAACTGCTCCTATTAATCCAGTAAGCCCAGCTAAACCTGGCAGTCCATCGCGACCATTCAAACCATTAGTTCCATTCAAACCATTCGTTCCATTTATGCCATCAACTCCACGAGCACCAAGTGCGAGTTGTGTACTTCCCTTTGGGCAGGTCAACGTTCCCGGATATGTAATTGCCTTTGTTGTCTTATTTACACATACGATATAACCGGTCTGAGGAGTATTAGATACACCCGCACCAGAGGCGATTCCAGCAATCGCTATCAGCGGAACAACTAGAGCGGCAATTAAGTGGCTTCGAGAAAATCGTGTGGTCAGGTTTGATTTCATGAAGTGAATATAGCCAGCCGACTTAGCCCAGACAAGAGTTTTGAGCGTAGTTTCTAGATCACTTGATCTGAAGAATGGCCAACTAACAGGCTTTAAACGTTCTGGTTGGCCTTCTTGGCGCGGGCAGTTGTACGGGCGCGCTCGTCGCCATCAAGGACAACCTTGCGGATACGAACAACGGCCGGTGTAACTTCTACGCACTCATCTTCGCGACAGAACTCCAAAGCACCTTCCATGTTCAGCTTCTTAGGTGGAATCAAACGCTCTGATTCATCAGTACCTGAAGCACGCATGTTAGTAAGCTTCTTTTCGCGAACACAGTTAACGTCCATGTCATCGCTGCGAGAGTTCTCGCCAATAACCATTCCCTCATAAACCTCGTCACCTGGTTCAACGAAGATGCTTCCGCGATCTTGTGTTCCATAGAGCGCATACGAAGTAACAACTCCCATGCGATCTGATACTAGTGATCCAGTTCCGCGCGTACGGATATCGCCGTGCCATGCTTCGTAACCATCAAAGACGTGGTGCAATAAACCTGTTCCGCGAGTTTCAGTTAAGAACTCAGTACGGAAACCAATAAGTCCACGTGAAGGTACTTTGTAATCAAGACGAATCCAGCCAGTGCCATGGTTAACCATTTGCTCCATGCGGCCTTTGCGAAGTGCCATCAGCTGAGTAAGCACACCAAGATACTCTTCAGGTGCATCAATTGTTAAACGCTCCATTGGCTCATGAACTTTGCCATCGATCTTCTTAATAACTACCTGTGGTTTACCAACAGTTAATTCAAAGCCTTCGCGCTTCATGATTTCAACTAGAACAGCAAGCTGAAGCTCGCCACGACCTTGAACTTCCCAAGTATCTGGACGCTCTGTTGTTAATACGCGCAATGAGACGTTACCAACGAGCTCGGCATCAAGGCGGCTCTTTACTTGGCGCGCAGTGAGTAGTTTTCCGCTCTTGCCAGCAAGAGGTGATGTGTTAATACCAATAGTCATCGAAATCGATGGCTCATCAACAATGATTAATGGAAGCGCGTGTGGGTTTTCATTATCGGCCAGAGTTTCGCCCAAAGTAATTGTTTCAATTCCAGCTACCGCAATGATGTCGCCTGGGTGGGCTTCAAGGGTTGGAATACGCTCTAGCGCCTCAGTAATTAATAACTCTGAAATCTTTACCCGCTCCATAGTTCCATCGGTCTTAATCCACGTCACGTTTTGACCCTTTTTAATTACACCTTCACGCACGCGGCACAAAGCTAGGCGGCCAAGAAATGGGGATGAGTCAAGGTTAGTTACGTGAGCCTGTAATGGTGCACCTTCGTGATATTCAGGTGCTGGAATTGCAGAGAAGATTGTGTCGAATAAAACATCTAAGTTTTCTTCTTCAGGCATCCCGCCATCTGCAGGACGCTTCAGTGATGCACGGCCAGCTTTGGCAGAGGCATAAACAACTGGAAATTCAATCTGTGTTTCATTGGCATCGAGATCTAAGAATAGTTCGTACGCTTCATCGACAACTTCTGCGATACGTGAATCGGGACGGTCAACTTTATTGATAACTAAAATAACTGGCAGATTCTTCTCTAGCGCTTTACGCAAAACGAAACGTGTTTGAGGCAACGGACCTTCAGATGCATCGACCAACAAGATAACGCCATCGACCATTTCTAATCCGCGCTCTACTTCGCCACCAAAATCGGCGTGGCCTGGTGTATCAATAATGTTAACAATTGTGTCGCCACGCTTTACCGCAGTGTTCTTAGCAAGAATCGTAATTCCCTTTTCGCGCTCAAGATCCATTGAATCCATCATGCGCTCTTGGCCTTCGCCCTGCTTCTTGTATGCAGCAAAAGCACCTGACTGCCACAACATTGCATCAACTAATGTTGTTTTACCGTGGTCAACGTGCGCAATGATGGCAACGTTACGTAGGTTCTCGCGCTTTTTAAGCGGCAGGTCTTTAAGGTGTGCTTGAGTCTTGGCCACGAAAACTACTTTCCTTAGGAAGCCAGCCGTTATCAGGCCTTGCCTCTATCCAACGATTTGGGTATTTCTGAGGCCAAGTCACCGGCCGCACGTGGTTATTCTACCTTTGGCAGTGGATATGGACTAATCAAGGGCGTAATTTGCACGATGAATGGGGTGCTTTTCGAGCATATTGCAGCGCTGGAGATTCCAGGAAGCGCCACGATAATGCTGCAATACATATTGATCCTGCTAGAACGATGCAACTCATCAAAACCCATTCGGAAGTATCCGTGACCCCGTTGTAGACATAATTTTTTGCCGCTTTTCGCTCTATGAATACGATGAAAACCATATGCCATAGATAAATACTGAAGGAGAGCTTTGCGATCCAGCGAAAAACCTTGTTGTCTAAGGCTTTATAGATTGTGGTGCTAAATGCAGATGCAATCAGTACTGCCGCCATAAGAATCGCATAAAATGGAGCTAAGTATGGTTGATCAGTTATGCGATCGGGAGCTCCGACTACTAATCGATCGGCTACTAGCCAAATCGCAGCAAGTCCGAAAAATACTGCTGCAACGTCAAAGTTTCGCGACTGTGCTCTTCCCCCAGACTTCAGCGCCACGATGATTAACGCTGCCAGTGAGCCACACAAAAATTGGGTAAAGAAGGTGTTGATATTCCAATAGGGAAGCCATTGTTTGGCACCACCAGTAAGTCCGTATTGCCATCCCTTTGAAACATTACTTGTCATGAATTTTTCAATAATCAATGGGTTGAGTATCTGGAGCAGAATAATCCATCCGCTAAGGCTTGCAATTGCAAAAGAAAATTTCTTAGTGCTTTTGATGATTAAGAAAAGAACAATTGGAAGTAATAAGTAGCATGAAACTTCTAGTCCAATTGACCAAAGTGGGCCATTGATCTCGGCAGGAAAGAATGTTGAATAGTGGTAGCTATTAATGAAGAAAAGTCCTGAGAGAAAGCGCCACCAATTTATATCTTGATCAAAGACCCACAAGCCGAGGAACGTACATACGATCAAGTTAAACCAGAATGCAGGGATGATGCGCGCTCCCCGATTGATCAAATAGAACTTAATTGAAGGATTGGCTTCTTTGTTCGCAAAGCTGTTCCAAAAGGGAAGCGATAGAAGGCAGCCTGAAAGTACAAAGAAGAGACTGACGCCAACTTCGCCCCGCATCCCAAAGAAGTGAATCGCCTGAAGCCAGTCTGGTGAACTCGTTGGATTCAATCGCTGAGAAGTGTGGTGCAACACCACCATAAGGCACGCTAGTGCTCTAAGCCCATCGGCTCCCGGGATTCTTCCGGGTTGTACTTTCATGGAGCGAGGTTATACCTAAGAAGTGCAAATAATGATTAATCGTTTTGAGGGAAACCTAAGTTGATTCCGCCGTGGCTTGGATCTAACCATCGACTTGTAACAACTTTGCCACGAGTAAAGAAGTGAACACCTTCGGTGCCATGTGCATGAGAGTCTCCGAATAATGAGTTCTTCCATCCGCCGAATGAGTAATAAGCCATAGGTACTGGAATCGGAACGTTAATGCCGACCATGCCAACTTCAACTTCATTTTGATAGCGACGAGCTGCACCGCCATCATTAGTAAAGATTGCAGTTCCATTGCCGTACTCATGGCTATTAACAAGGGCGAGAGCGGCATCGTATGAATCAACGCGAAGCACGCTTAATACTGGCCCGAAGATCTCTTCTTTATAGATAGACATCTCCGGTGTGACATTGTCGAACAAGGTAGGCCCAAGCCAGAAACCATCTCCAGCAATCTCTAGCGCGCGACCATCGACAACAAGAGTTGCCCCCGCTTTTGCGCCAGCTTCAATATAGGAGGCGACTTTGTCGCGGTGAACTTTTGTAACAAGTGGGCCCATATCGACGCCTTGTGTTCCATCACCGGTTTTAATATTTGCCATACGGGATTTAATACGCGCAACAAGTGCACTAGCAATTGGTTCTACTGCAACGATGGCAGAGATTGCCATGCAGCGCTCTCCTGCTGAGCCAAAGCCAGCGTTAATTGCCGCATCGGCAGCGAGTTCTAAATCAGCATCTGGCAAAACCACCATATGATTTTTTGCGCCACCTAGCGCTTGTACGCGCTTACCCGCTTTAGTTCCAGTCTCATACACGTAACGTGCAATAGGAGTAGAGCCAACAAATGAAATTGATTTAATTCCTGGGTGCGTTAACAATGCATCGACGGCAACTTTGTCACCGTGAACAACATTGAATACACCATCGGGTAATCCAGCCTCTTTCCATAACTGCGCCATAAACATTGTTGCACTTGGATCTTTTTCAGATGGCTTAACAATGACGGTATTTCCGCATGCGATTGCAACTGGGAAGAACCACATAGGTACCATCGCTGGAAAGTTAAAGGGAGAGATAATTGCAACTGGGCCAAGTGCTTGGCGGATGGAATAGACATCTACGCCAGTTGAAACCTCTTCGGAAAAACCGCCTTTGAGTAAGTGTGGAATTCCGCAGGCAAATTCAACAACTTCAAGCCCACGTGTAACTTCACCTGCAGCATCACTTAAAACTTTTCCATGCTCATCGGTAATAAGGGCAGCGATCTTTTCTTTATTTTGTTGAACTAGTTCGCGGAAGGCAAACAAAACTTGCGTGCGCTTAGTCAGTGAACTATGGCGCCAAGTCGCAAATGCGGCTGTGGCTGTATCGACCGCCAGGTCAACGGTTGCGGCATCGGCAAAGGCAACGCTGCCTGTTATTTGCCCAGTAGCTGGGTTAAAAACATCCCCACTACGTTCTGATTTTTCCGAAATTAAGGCGCCATTAATCCAATGTGTAATCTGCTTCATAGGCACAATCTACTTCAGGGCGTTAAGATGGCGCTAATTCCTATCAATCACATACGGGTTAGAGGCGATTTTCATGAATACACCAGTTAACGATCCAGCCAAGCAGGCCGCCGTCAGCGCAGCAGATCATAAGTATGTTTTTCACTCATGGTCGGCTCAAGGCGCAATCAGCCCAATGCCTGTTGCAAGCGGTTCGGGATCCTATTTTTGGGATCATGAAGGTAAGACGTACTTAGATTTCTCGTCCCAGCTGGTCTTTACAAATATCGGTCACCAGCATCCAAAAGTTATTAAGGCAATTCAGGCGCAGGCCGAAGTAATTGCAACAGTTGCACCGCAGCACGCTAACGATGCGCGTAACGAAGCGGCACAAAGAGTTGTCGAATTAGCTGGCGGCCACTTTGCTAAAGTTTTTTTCACTAACGGTGGCGCTGATGCGATTGAAAACGCGATTCGTATGGCACGCATGCATTCTCACAAACACAAAGTACTTTCGACATATCGTTCCTATCACGGCAATACTGGCGCTGCAATAAATGCAACGGGTGACCCACGCAGATTCCCAAATGAGTTTGCCTTTGGTCATGTGCATTTCTGGGGACCGTATTTATATCGCACCGCATTTTGGGCCAAAGACGAGGCCGAAGAGTGCAAGCGTGCGTTAGAACATCTAGAGCAGACGATTATCTTTGAAGGTCCGCATACAATCGCAGCGGTACTACTTGAATCAGTACCGGGCACTGCCGGTGTATTGATGCCGCCTACTGGCTACCTTGAAGGTGTTCGCGCATTGTGCGATAAATATAATCTTTTATGGATCGCTGATGAAGTGATGTCGGGCTTTGGTCGCACAGGTAAGTGGTTTGCATACCAACATAGCGCTGCCACCCCAGATCTGATTACCTTTGCTAAAGGCGTTACATCGGGTTATATCCAACTTGGTGGCGTAGTAATTAGTGAGAACATATCTAAGACTTTTGATGAGAGAGTATTTGCAGGCGGCCTGACATACATGGGGCACCCCATTGCATGCGCAACAGCGGTTGCAACTATCGATGTCATGAAGGAAGAAAAAATGCTAGAGAACGCCACCATGATTGGTGAAACAATCTTGGGCCCTGGCCTTGTTGAGTTAGCTAAAAAACATAAAGTGATTGGCGATATTCGCGGCGCAGGTGTTTTCTGGGGCGTTGATTTAGTCACTGATCGTGCAACACACGCGCCGCTTGCACCCTATGGTGCATCAAGTCCGGCCATGAATGAACTTGTGGCGGCCTGTAAAAAGCTTGGGCTCATGCCATTTAATAACTTCAACCGCATTCACTTGTGCCCACCATGCAATATCTCAGTCGAAGATGCCACAAAGGGTCTTGCGATTCTAGATCAGGCATTGAGCGCGATTGCTCACTACTACACCGGAGAATAAAATTAAACGTTGAACCTAAATTCAACAACATCCCCATCATGCATGATGTAGTCCTTACCTTCCATACGTACCTTGCCCTTTGCTTTTGCTTCGGCCATTGAGCCCGCAGCGACTAAATCATCGAAGCTCACAATTTCAGCTTTGATAAAACCCTTTTGGAAATCGGTGTGAATCACACCTGCGGCCATTGGCGCAGTGTCACCTTTATGAATCGTCCACGCACGTACTTCTTTTGGTCCAGCAGTTAAATATGTTTGCAAACCTAATGTTCGAAAGCCAACGTGGGCCAACGTTGCGAGCCCTGGCTCCTCTAAACCAATCGACTGTAAAAGCTCTAGTGCATCCTCATCGCTGAGTTCAGTTAATTCAGCCTCAGTCTTGGCATCAAGAAAAATCGCTTCAGCTGGTGCAACCAGAGCCGCTAACTGTGTGCGCAACTCTTCATCGCTTAATTCGGCGGCATCAACGTTAAAGACATAGAGAAATGGTTTAGCTGTTAATAGCTGAAGTTCGGCGACAAGTGAGAGATCGACTTTACTGCTCGATAATGGCTTCCCGGCGTTGAGAACGGCTTCGGCCTCTTTAACTGCATCCACAACATGTTGGCGCTCTTTATTAACGCGCGCCTCTTTTTCAAGTCGTGGAAGCGCTTTTTCAATCGTCTGTAAATCGGCGAGCGCTAATTCGGTATTGATAATCTCCATGTCACTTGCTGGATCAACGCGACCTTCGACGTGAATAACATCGCCATCGCTAAAGACGCGAATCACTTGGCAGATCGCATCGGTCTCACGGATATTGGCCAAGAACTTATTGCCAAGGCCGGCACCCTCAGATGCGCCTTTAACGATTCCAGCGATATCGACGAATGAGACAACGGCTGGCAACAAAGTGTGTGAACCTACGATCGTGGCCAGAGCGGCAAGGCGTGTATCGGGAACACCGACAACGCCGACATTGGGCTCGATGGTGGCAAAGGGGTAGTTGGCCGCTAGAACATTGTTCTTCGTCAGGGCGTTAAAAAGGGTGGACTTTCCCACATTGGGCATGCCGACGATTCCGATAGAAAGACTCATAGGCGGTAGAGCCTACGCGCAAATGTCAGTGCAAACTGCCACGATAGGCCCATGCCCGCATACGTAACCACTCTTCTTATAGGCCTAATCGCAGGAGCAGCAGTTGGCTATCTGGTGCGCGCCCTTAAATCTGGCAGCGCTGTGGCCGATCGCGCGCTGCTCGATGATTACAAAGCGCAGTTAGCGGCCGAGCGCGGCAAGACTGAATCGGCCGTTAAGTTAAATGCCGAGCTTGTTGCTATGAAGGATTCAGTGAACAAACTATCAACACAGGCCGCTGAGGCTAACCGTATTCGCACTGAGGCCGAGGCAAAGTTAGAGACAACTATTAATGAGATGCGCCGAGCATCTGAATCGATCTTTGATGAGACTAAAAAAATTGCCGGTGCATTAAGTAACAGCCAAGTTCGCGGAAAGTTTGGTGAGGCACAGTTAGAGCTCTTACTCCAAGGTGCGGGCTTGCGCGAAGGCCACGAGTACAGCAGGCAGAGATCTACCACCGATGCCGACTCATCAGGAATACCAGATATCACAGTGAATATGCCCGGCGGCAGTTCGATTTTTATCGACTCTAAGTTTCCCTTCGATCGATTCTTAGAGGCCTTTGGTACCGAGGTGCAATCGGCGCGCGATGAGTTCTTTAAACAGCACACCGATGATTTACTCAAACACGTTCAAGCCCTTGCCAAGCGCGGCTATCACAAGTCGGCGGGCTCACCAGACTTTGTTGTTCTCTTTGTGCCCTTTGAAACGCTTTTATCAGAGGCGCTACGCATCGATCCAAACTTCCTCGAAAAAGCCTTTAAAGTAGGCGTCACTATTGCAACTCCTACATCGATGATGGCATTACTGCGAACAATTGGATTTATCTTTACGCGCAATAAGTTAGCTGAAAATGCCGATGAGATTCAAAAGGTTGCCAGCACATTTTTAAAGAACATCACGTTGCTGCATACCAAGATCGTTGCAGTTGGTAAGGCCATTACATCTACTGCCAAAGCCTATGAGGATTTAGTTCCAACGGCTGAAAAGACAGTACTCAGCCCAGCTAGGCGAATTCATAACTTGGGTGTATCGGGCGATAAAGATAAACTGGCCATTGAATACCCAGAGGCCCCCGGTGCCGTGCGCGAACTTAACAATGTGGAGCTTACAGCTGAGGATGATTTTATCGATGCAGAAGAGATTAGCGATGGAGATAAGTAGATGAGCGCGCTCAAGCAGATTGCAATTACCGGACCTGGTTTAAAAAAGCAGGGCATCGTAGTTCTGCAAGCCTTTGTCATAGGCCTCTTCACCTTTATCGAACTCACTCTGCGCAGTGGAGTGGGAATTCTTACTGGTCTGGCACTGCTTGTCGCATTTTTTGGTGGCATCCGTTTTGGTCGCCCAGGCACGACCTATGTCGCAGTTGTAACCCCGCCTTTAGCATTTGCAGCGATCGCTGGATTCTGGATTCTCATTCTCGATGGTTTTAGACCATCTCGTGTTGGAATCGACTTTATTGCAGCCCTCGCCAGTGAAGCGCCATTTCTCATAATCGGTGCGCTCTACGGTTGGTTTGTTTTTTTCAATGCGCGAGCTAAAAAGAGGCCATCAAAAGCCCGCAGCAGTAAGTAGTTAGGCCTTACCCGCAGCTTTGAGATCTTTACGAAGCTCTGGCGGAAGTGAGAAGAGCAATGACTCCTTCATAGCCGTTACCGTTTCAACATCACCAAAACCGCGCTGGGCTAACCAGATTAAAACATCATCGACCAAGATCTCTGGTACCGATGCGCCACTTGTTAATCCAATAGTTTCAACGTTATCTAACCAGTGCTCTTGAATCTGGCTGGCATAGTCAACTAAGTGTGAAGCCTTTGCCCCGTACTCCAATGCAACTTCAACTAAGCGCACCGAGTTTGAAGAGTTCAGTGAGCCAACAACGATAACTAAATCAGCCCTAGCCGAGATAGCTTTAATCGCTTCTTGGCGATTTTGTGTGGCATAACAAATATCATCACTGGGCGGATCTTGAATATCTGGAAAGCGCTCTTTCAAAATCGCAACTGCAGATAGCGTCTCATCCACGCTCAACGTTGTCTGCGATAACCAGACTAGTTTTTTACCTGGTGTTGGCACCACAGTGCGAGCGCCATCTAAGCCATCGATAACTCGAACCTTGTCGATCGCCTCACCGGCCGTGCCCTCAACCTCTTCGTGGCCATGGTGGCCGATCAATAAGATCTCAGCATCTTCGCTAGCAAATCGGCGCACCTCGTTGTGAACTTTAGTTACCAGCGGACAGGTTGCATCGATCGTTTTCAAACTACGTGATGCCGCCTCGGCATGAACACTGGGTGCAACGCCGTGGGCCGAAAAAACTACGGTCTTACCCTCTGGAACTTCATCGGTCTCATCTACAAAGATGGCGCCTTTAGCTTCAAGGCTTGCCACAACATGCACATTGTGAACGATCTGTTTTCGCACATAGACCGGAGCACCGTAGAGCTCTAAGGCTTTTTCAACGGTTACAACTGCGCGATCCACCCCCGCGCAATATCCGCGAGGCGCAGCAAGTAGAACTCTCTTAGCCATGGGGTGAGTCTATTAGGCTCATCCCATGTTTGAAACTTCAAGTGAGGCCCCTGCATCAGTGCAGGTAGTTACTGAAGCCATTAAAGAGTACGTCGATCGCTTAGGCCCTATTTGGGTTGAGGGCGAAATAAGTGAACTCAATGAACGCAGCGGAATGATGGCCTTTATTCGCCTGCGCGATCCCAGCGTTGATATGTCGTTGTCGGTGATGTGCCATAAATCAGTTATCGCTGCCGCCCAACCGCTGCCGCCCAACGCTCGCGTAGTTTTATATGCAAAGCCATCCTGGTATACAAAAAATGGTTCGCTCACTTTGTCGGCCCGTGAAATTCGCCAAGTGGGAGTCGGTGAACTATTGGCCCGCCTTGAAGCGTTGAAAACTTTGCTAGCGGGTGAAGGTTTATTTGATTTTGATCGTAAAGTCGAACTTCCGCTTCTGCCGAAAAAAGTGGGGCTTATCTGCGGACGCAATACCGATGCTGAAAAAGATGTCGTTGAAAATGCAAGGCGACGTTGGCCTGGTGTGATCTTTGAAATCCGTGAAGTGGCAGTGCAGGGCGCTGCAGCAGTTACTGAAGTGTCGGCAGCGTTAAGAGAGCTTGAGGCCGATACCGATGTTGAGGTCATTGTTATTACACGCGGCGGCGGATCCTTTGAAGATCTGCTGCCATTTAGCGATGAGGGTTTAGTGCGATTAGCCGCTTCATGTGAGACTCCCATCGTTAGCGCCATTGGCCATGAAAAGGATTCACCGCTGCTGGATCTAGTCGCAGATTTTCGTGCATCTACACCAACCGATGCCGCTAAACATGTTGTACCAGATATTGCGCAAGAGATTGAAATGATTGAAGAGCTACGCGAGCGTGCCCGCAGAAAACTTATGGCACTCATTGATTTAGAAAAGGCGCGAATCGCAAGCTTTAAAGATCGCCCAGTAATGAAAGATCCACATGTGATTATTACGAGTCGTGCTGAAATCCTCACTGCCTATCGCCAACGCTCTCATCGCAGTTGTGCCAGCCACGTGAAGTTAGCTAAAGAAGAGTTAGTGCAGATCAAGGCCCGAGTGCGCGCTCTGTCTCCGCAAGCAACCCTTGACCGAGGCTACTCAGTGGTGCAGTTAGCCAATGGCGATATCGCACGCGATGCTAAGGCGTTAAAAGCCGGAGATTTACTGCGCCTTCGTTTAGCCAAGGGCGAGACCAATGCCACAGTGACTGCTATGAAGGAGTAGATTTACACCATGACGCAGATGAAGATCTCCTATGAAGCCGCCCGCGATGAGCTGGCCGAGGTTGTTGCCGCCCTTGAAACCGGCAGTGCAACGTTGGAAGAGTCCTTAAAGCTCTGGGAGCGCGGTGAAGCCTTAGCTGCGATCTGCCAAGAGTGGCTCGATGGTGCTAAAAAGAAGCTCGATGCGGTGAAGCCGTAATAATGACGGTTTTTTCTTACTCGGAGCTTCTACCCTTGGGCGAGGATGAGACTACGTATCGCCTTGTTAGTCGCGAAGGCGTGAGCGTTGTAAAGCTAGGCGATCGAGAGTTTCTCCAGGTTTCAGCCAGCGCCTTAGAGAAATTAACGGCCGAAGCGATTCATGATATTTCACATTACTTACGACCGGATCATTTGCAACAACTGGCAAACATCATCGCCGACCCAGAGGCCTCAGCAAATGATCGCTTTGTCGCAACTGATCTTTTGAAAAATGCCAATATCTCAGCCGGTGGTGTCTTGCCGATGTGCCAAGACACTGGCACGGCATTAGTGATGGCTAAAAAAGGCCAGTATGTTTTAACGACATCTAAGGATGAAGTTGCGATTTCAAAGGGTGTTTACGATGCCTTCACCACGTTAAATCTTCGATACTCACAGTTGGCCCCAGTGACAACTTGGGATGAGAAAAATACTGGCACTAACCTGCCAGCTCAGATTGAGATCTTAGCCGATAGCGATCACCCCGATGAGTACAGCTTCTTATTTATCGCAAAAGGTGGCGGCAGCGCGAATAAATCTTTTCTCTATCAAGAGACGAAGGCGATTTTAAATCCAACCTCCTTTATGGAGTGGCTGGATGAAAAACTGCGCTCGATCGGAACCGCGGCCTGCCCTCCCTATCACCTAGCAATTGTCATCGGTGGCACCAGCGCCGAGCACACGGTTAAGACGGCCAAGTTAGCAAGTACTAAATATTTAGATTCACTGCCAACTAGTGGAGATGCGGCAACGGGTCATGGCTTTCGCGACCTAGAGCTAGAGCAAGCGGTCCTTGAACTTACTCGCACCTTAGGAATCGGCGCGCAGTTTGGTGGAAAGTATTTCTGTCACGATGTTCGAGTTGTGCGTCTGCCTCGCCACGGAGCATCGCTGCCCATAGCGATCGCAGTCTCATGTTCGGCAGATCGCCAAGCTAAGGCCAAGATCACCAAAGATGGGATCTTTCTAGAAGTGCTTGAACGCGACCCAGCGCATTTTCTGCCTGAGACTACCGATGAGCATCTAGATGATGAGGTTGTAGCGATCGATTTAAACCAACCGATGGATGCGATCTGCGCCGAACTCTCCAAACATCGCGTGAAGACCCGGCTCTCACTGACAGGAACCTTAGTTGTAGCGCGAGACTTGGCCCATGCCAGAATTAAAGCGGCGATGGATGCGGGCGAGCCAATGCCTGAGTATTTACAAAAATACGCGGTCTACTACGCAGGCCCAGCTAAGACACCTGCGGGCTATGCATCCGGCTCCTTTGGTCCAACTACTGCCGGTCGCATGGATTCATATGTCGATTACTTTCAATCACAGGGTGGATCCTTGGTTATGTTGGCAAAGGGCAATCGCTCAAAGGCCGTTACCGATGCCTGTAAAAACAATGGTGGCTTCTATTTAGGATCAATCGGCGGACCTGCGGCTCGGTTGGCGTTGGAGTGCATTACTAAGGTTGAGGTTTTAGATTTTGAAGAGCTAGGAATGGAGGCTGTCTGGAAGATCGATGTCGTAGATTTTCCAGCCTTCATCGTTGTCGATGATAAGGGCAATGATTTCTACGCCGCTACATCTGCGCCGTTACGAATTGGCGTTAAAGCTTAAATGAGCTTTAGTAGTAACCCTTAGATTTAAAGTGTGACCACGCCTTACATGGAGTGTCATAGCGAATTGTGATGTAGCGAAGTCCCCAGCGAATCTGAGTCACTGGATTAGTGCGCCAGTCAGTTCCAACAACGCTCATCTTCTCAGCTGGCAACGCTTGGGCAATTCCATGTGCACCCGAGCTGTAGTTATGGGCCTTGTAGTTCCAATGGCTCTCTTTAGTCCACAGACTATTAAGGCATGAATACTGAGTATTACTAAAACCAAACTCGGTTACTAAAATCTCTTGAGCAACTTTCTTGGCACCAAAGGGTGTGCGAGCCATCTCAACCTGGCGACTGATGGCAGAGACCAAGGCGATATCACTTGAGAAGACGACGCCTATTGGAGTAGCGGCAAGTTCGATAGAGCCAAAGAGTGGAACAGAGCTGGCCATGGGATCGACCTCGGCGGCTAGCACGGCGGCGTCAGGGTTAATCTCAATCTGCGAGTTCATAGGAAAATCAAGACCATAGGCGCTTGGCAGCGCCGACGAGAGAATGAGCATGGAGGCAACGACGCCCCAGATGGCCGCCGACTTATTTACATACTTCACGTCACCCCTCCTCTCACCGTTGAGCCCGTGCGTTATCAGCCTCAATGAGGCTCATAGCTAACGGGGAATAGGCATAGCCTGACGGGCGGGAGTGACATCGGCAAATCAAATCCCGCATGAATCAAAAACTCTCAGGAAAGTATCTACCTGTGGATGGATAAAAGCGCAGGTCAGTAAGGGGAATGTCCGAAATGTACCAAATGTGACTGTGAGATTGATTCTGGGGCTATTAAAGCCTTATCCAGGTAGTGGGCCTTCTAGCATCTCAGTGACTAAAGCGGCGATCGGCGAGCGCTCGCTGCGAGTCAAGGTCATATGAGCAAAGAGCGGATGACCTTTCAAGGTTTCAACCACTGCGACCACACCATCGTGGCGACCGACCCGCAAGTTATCGCGCTGAGCGACATCGTGAGTCAAGATTACTCGAGAGCCCTGACCAATTCGAGAGAGAACTGTAAGTAAGACTCCACGTTCAAGTGACTGTGCTTCATCAACGATGACAAATGAGTCGTGAAGAGAGCGGCCGCGGATATGTGTCAGTGGTAAGACTTCAATCAAACCTCGATCAACAATCTCATCGATTACTGCCTGGCTAACGAGTGCACCCAATGTGTCAAAGACGGCTTGGGCCCACGGCGACATCTTCTCGCCCTCACTGCCGGGAAGGTAGCCGAGCTCTTGGCCACCGACTGGATAGAGGGGTCTAAAGATCACAACTTTCTTATGAACGCGTTTTTCCATCACCGCTTCAAGACCTGCGCACAAAGCCAACGCCGACTTTCCTGTTCCAGCGCGACCGCCCAGTGAGACGATGCCGATGGAGTCATCGAGAAGTAGATCAAGGGCCACGCGCTGTTCAGCGCTGCGACCATGTAGACCAAAGGCGCTGCGATCTCCTCGAACTAATTGCAACTGCTTGTCGGCCGTGACTCGGGCCAATGCGCTACCGCGTTCAGAGTGCAGAACGACTCCGGTATGAACTGGAAGTTCATGAGCGGCTTCATGATCGGCGCGTTCGCCAGAGTACAAATCATCAATGACCTGTGAACCAACATCGAGTTCAACGATTCCAGTCCAGCCGCTATTAGAAACTAGTTCGGCCAGATACTCCTGAGCTTCAACTCCCACCGATGAGGCTTTAACGCGAAGCGGTAAATCTTTAGTAACGAGAACTACATCTTTGCCATCGCCCATCAAGTTCTTGGCAATTGCCAAGATGCGCGAATCATTGGTGCCATCGCGCAAGAAGCCCGCAGGTAAAGTGGAGAGGTCGGTGTGATTGAGCTCTACCGACAAGGTTCCACCTTCTGGGGTAACCGTCAGCGCCTTATCAAGGCGGCCATGGGTAAGGCGCAGATCATCAAGGGCTCGAAGGGCGGCCCGAGCAAAGTAGCCAAGCTCTGGGTGGTCTCGTTTACTCTCTAATTCGCCGATTACAGCGATAGGGATGATGACTTCGTGCTCAGCAAACTTATAGAGCGCGCCAGGATCAGCCAGCAAAACACTGGTATCTAAAACAAAGGTCTTCTTACCGTTTTGACTCTTAGAAGCCAATGGCTGAGCTCCTCGATTTAAGTTGTACTAGTTGGAACCTGCTTCGGATAAGAAAAAGGTAGAACTAGTTGCCTCAAACTAGGCCTCGACACGCGTGTGCGAACTGTTAATTCTTGAAGAATTAATTATGAACCGAAACGTCGTTGACGCAAAGAGTATGCACGCAGAGCACGCAAGAAATCGACGCGACGAAAATCTGGCCAATAGGCCTCACAGAAGTAGAACTCTGATGATGCGCTCTGCCACAACATAAATCCACCGAGGCGTTGCTCCCCCGATGTTCGAATCAAGAGTTCGGGATCTGGCTGACCTGCGGTGTATAAAAACTTTGAGATGTTCTCACTTGATAGGTCAGCGCTGGCCTGACTTAGTGAGTGACCTGCTCTTTCCTCTTCGCTTAAATAATTTTTGACGGCATCCACAATTTCTCGTCGCCCGCCATAGCTAATTGCAACATTTACTTCTACTCCATCGTTGCGCACAGGTTTTAAATCATTTAGTTTCTTTGATAACCAGTCGGGTAGTAGATCAAGTGCACCTACCGCTTTAATATTCCAACGACCCGTGGCAGCTAACTCATCCACGGTGTCACCAATAATGTGGAGCAACTCATCGATTTCTGCAGAGCTACGTTTAAAGTTATCCGTTGATAACAGCCATAGAGTTACAACGCGGACAT
The DNA here is from genome assembly GCA_945865365.1 of Streptomyces griseus. GTDB lineage: Bacteria > Actinomycetota > Actinomycetes > Nanopelagicales > Nanopelagicaceae > Planktophila. The sequence goes on along the minus strand of CAMBDL010000015.1, from coordinate 14,586 downwards.
CGGCCTCATCGCACCAGCCTAGGAACTCAATAATCTTGCTGGCCCCAGCTTTGTGGCCATTGGGATCGGCAAGATTTGGATTAGCTTTGGCCCAACGTCGATTTCCATCAAGGATGACACCAACATGGTGCGGGGTCTTTGAAAAATCTAAGGCACGTACTAATCGCCACTCATAGAGTGGGTATAGAAGTGATTTGATGAACTTACGAATAGTCGCGGACAACTCGGCGCTCAGCAATCAGAGATGCAATTGGAAGCGTTCCGGCCAGTATTAAGCCCAGTACCTTCATTAATGGCCAACGGGCCTTGAAGGCAAATGAGATCGCGCTCAAAATATAGAGTGGGTATAAGTAGCCATGCACCATGGGGATCCAGATGATTGCACTATGTAGGTTGGGGGCATCAAAGATATATTTAATGGGCATATACACAAACCACAAGAGCAAAGACAACACACCTGCGATTATTGCCATGGACCGAAAGCGAAGAACGGCTGATTTCATAGGGCTACCTTACGACGATACAGCGGAAGGTAAAGCACCACCCCAGCCATAAGCCACCAAATCACAACGTAGGACAAGTGCTGCCAGTAAAAGCCAGGTATGCGCGAGCTCTGTTTTTCAGGTGAGGTGCGCGCTCGCAGAATCGGCTCACCGTTGCGACTCTCACTCGTGGCAAGAATGTAGCCATCAAATAAATCTAGGTCGGTCAAACCCACAATGACTGCGCTATCTAGTCGAGAAATAACGCCAGCTGAGTTTTTGGATTTATCACTATCTTGGCGTGCATGTAATTGTCCAGTTATATCGATAAGCATGGATTGTGAAATATCTGGATTAAGTAATCGATCGGCCCACAGACCACGGACCACGAGAATTCCAGAATCTGCACCAATCTGTAGCAAGGAGACCTGCCAGTCGCTCACGACGCCTTGGCTATCGCTTTGGTTGGGAGCTTTAAAATCGGCAACATAATGCCCCGACGTCGTGACCATGCGGTTCATGGCCGCCGGCGGTAATGACTGACGTGGTTGGGCTATTGAATCTAGGGGAACAAGATTTGTATCGATCGTTGTGGCAACGACCAAACTCTCCTTTAATGCGCGAGCGCGGTCTAACTGCCAGATTCCAAGAGAGATAAATATGGCGGCGATACTAACAACAGCCACCCCTTGCAGAACCCTGGAAGCAAAGCCCTTACTTATTTGTGGAGTCATCACTTCGATCTATGCCCATAAAGCGCTTATAAAAACTTCGCATTAGGAAAACTGTGGCAAGAATCAGTAGTGCAATGGTCAGCGAGCCCGCGGCTCCCATCTCAATATTTTTTTGCATGACATAATCATGTCATGTCTTTGGACCCGAACTTCTCCTATGAAGACCGATACGGAGTGCGTCCTCGCAACCGTTGGGTGATACCGGCCGTTATCTGCGCAGTTACTGGAATCTCTTGGTTAATCTGGGCCGGTTTACATCATGCAAATCCACCGATTCGATCATCAATGATTTCCTTTTCACCTATATCAGATCGTGAAATCTCTCTGCGCTACTCAGTCCAACGCAGCGATAAGAATGTAACCGTTATTTGTACGCTCATTGCACGTGATATCGAGAAGAATATTGTTGGTCAGATTGATGAAGAGTTTGGGCCTGGTTTAGCCTCATTTCAAAAAACCACTGCAATCGCCGCACGAACTAAGGCGGTTTTCGCCGATGTTGCAGGGTGCCGCGCTAAATAGGTTGTAGGCGGCACTGCCTTCCTAGTACCTTTACGCCTTATGAGCTCACAGACATGGTTAACGCAGGAAGCTGCAGATCGTTTGCGCGCCGAATTAGAGAGTTTCGAAGGCGTTGGTCGTAAAGAGATCACTGCCAAGATTGAAGCTGCGCGTGCAGAAGGTGATTTAAAAGAGAACGGTGGCTATCACGCTGCACGTGATGAGCAGGGAAAGATGGAAGCGCGTATCCGTCAGCTCAAGCAGATGTTAGACAATGCCCACATTGGAACCCCACCGCCAAGTGCCGATGGAAAAGTTGGCGCCGGTATGGTCGTTACTGCAGAGATTGCCGGCGATGAGATCCGCTTTTTACTTGGTTCACGCGAAATCGCTTCTGGTGATCTAGATGTCTACAGTGAAAAATCGCCGCTAGGTGCGGCAGTGATGGGCGCTGAAATCGGTGCGACGGTTTCATATAAAGCACCGAACGGACGAGAGATTTCTGTGACCATTAAAGCCGCCGAGTTTTACGCTTAATTAGAGGTATTTTTATATTTTTGCAATATGCAATGAGGCGAAATGATCTGGAACGCTAGCAAATTCGCCAGGATGAAAACGAATCTCTTCTTTCACGATAATCCACTGCAAACCTGACTCCATCAAGGCTTCCAAGAAGACGCGAGCCTCAATCTCTGCGATGTGATTGCCAAGGCAGGTATGAGGGCCAAAACCAAAACTTAAGTGCGGGTTACGTCCACGGTTGAAATCAATAGTAAAAGGATCAGTAAAAACGCTTTCATCAAAATTTCCAGAGATAAAACTAATTCCAACATATCTATCATCTGGAAGATTCTGAGCTCCTGTCTCAGGCACTGTTGTTCTATTCATAACTGGCAGAGGGGTTAAAAAGCGCAGGAACTCTTGAATAGCCGCATTCATTAACTCTGGTTGCGCACGAAGTAAATCTAAGTCTTTAGGGTGTTTACCGAAGTGCCACATAATTCCAGTAAATAACTTCACAACGGTATCTCGGCCTCCAGCTAGCATCACACCAGCGATGCCACGAAATTCTGCCGCTGAGATTTGTTTGCCTTCTATTTCTAAGTGCGCAATCTCTGACCACACATCAGCAGAATTACCCTGCATCGCTTCTGCATAAATGAGATCGAGGTAATCATGCAAAACTTGGCCATCTCGCTTCTCTGAGGCTGCGGTCCACACATCTGGTCCCCAGCTCATCCATTCGGCAACATCTTGTGGGCGTCGATAAATCACGCCCAGGTTCTGCATCACTAAAGGCAAGGAAAGTTGCGCTCCGACATCTTGTGAATCGGTAGCAAAAAACTTTTTTAATAGGTTATCTGCGTGAGCACGAAATTCAGGAACAAATTTTTCAATTGAAGGTTTTACAAAGTAAGGCGCGAGTGCCACTCGGTAGAGATGATGACGCGGCGGATCTACCTCTAAAGGCAACTGACGATAATCTCGAACGTCAGCATCACCTTGTAGATCTGATGAATAGATATCGGTAGCACGCAAAGCTTCGCGCACAGATTTATGCCCAGTTATCGTTGAGCTAGCTTGTGGGTAATTCACGCTCATTCAAGCAGGATAGTCTTGGATAGTTACCAAGACAAGGAGTGCGATGAATAGCATGCAGGCAGTTGCGGTATTCCCATCAATTGGACCAGAGAACCTAGAAAGATTTAAAGAGTTCGCTCAGATAATGCTGCTGGAAGTCCAGAAGCAGGCTTCGATAGTGAGATATGACTTATTTTTCAATCACGATATGACCAGCTGTACGGTACTAGAGGAGTACAGCTCTCCTGAAGGTGTGATTGAACATGTGAAGAAAAATGCAGCTCTGCTTGCAGAACTAACTGCACTTGGTGGAAAGATTGAAGGAAGCGTCTTTCCGATGAGCCAAGACGGCAGTGCAATTGCAGAGATTAGAGATAACTGGGACTCAGAGTTTCATATCCACTTTGCAGGCAAAAATTAATTAGAGGTATTTTTATATTTGCGAATGCTCAATGGAATAAAAATCGCCATTAAAAGAAGCATGTAGAGAAGTGATGTCTCCAATGGGTGTTGGCTTGGCCAAGAATTAGCGGTTGCCCCAAATTGATTCTTTAAACCAAATAACTGTCGGCATGCTGCAACCATCGATGAGACAGGGTTCCACTCGGCTACATACTGCAGCGCCTTTGGCATTCCAGTTGTTGGAGCAAAGGCATTTGATAAAAATGTCATTGGAAATGTAACTAAGAATCCAACGTTTTGAACAACACGGGCATCTCGAACCACTAGACCTACATAGATACCAATCCATGAGAGGGCGTAACCAAAGGCAAAGAGAAATAGGAAACCTAAAGTGACTCTCATAAAGCCAGAGGTGGGGCGCCATCCCACTGCAAAGCCGGCAGTAGCCATAACGGCAAGGACCAAAATATTTAAAAGCGCATCTCCAAATGTGCGTCCAATAACTACTGCCCCGCGTGAGATTGGTAGCGATCTAAAACGATCGATTAGACCCTTCTGCATATCTTGGGCTAGGCCCGATGCCGTTGCCGCCAATGTGAAAGCAACTGTCTGCACGAAGATCCCCGGCATCAGTAGTTGAACATATCCCCCTGGTTGGTCAGTAGAAATCGAGCCACCAAAGACAAAGCGAAATAAGAGAACAAACATCACTGGCTGAATAGTTGAGAAGATAAGTAGTTCAGGGATTCGAGCTAGCTGTAATACCTGGCGCTTAGTAATAACCAGAGAGTCACTCAGGAGATACTTCATTGTCCTCCCCCCTTTTTCTTCTTCACTGGTTCAGGCAGGCTCTCTTCGGCAACATGGCCGGTAAGAGATAAGAAAACATCATCGAGGGATGGTCGCTTGAGCGCGATATCTAGCGGGTGAATTGAGGCCTCGTCCAAAGCGCGTAGAGCTTGAATGAGAGCGCTTGAACCAGTTGAAACTGGTGCACTCACAGTTCGCCCATCTACATGTGTTGCAGTTGCGCTGATGCCAGCGATGATCTCTTGCACCTTCGCTAAATCTTGGTTTTCAGCTGTTATCTCTAAACGCTCACCGCCCACCTGCTTTTTTAATACATCTGAAGTTCCGCGGGCAATCACTGTGCCGTGATCAATGACCGCTATCTCATCGGCTAATTGATCGGCCTCTTCAAGATACTGAGTAGTCAACAAAACCGTTACTCCACCTGTGACAAGCTCTTCAATAACTCCCCACATCTCCATGCGACCTCGTGGATCAAGACCTGTTGTTGGTTCATCCAAAAATAAAACTTTAGGTTGCACAATCAGCGATGCTGCTAAATCTAAGCGGCGACGCATTCCACCTGAATACGTTTTAATTGGTCGCCGTGCACTATCTGTCAAAGAGAATCGTTCAAGTAATTCATTGGCTCGATTAATAGATTGCTGACGTCCTAAGTGATACAGACGTCCGAACATGACTAAGTTATCCCAACCGGTTAACGTCTCATCGACCGCTGCATATTGACCAGATAGACCAATGAGTTCGCGAACTTTGTCAGGGTGTTTAATGACATCGATTCCTGCAACATGTGCGCTTCCTGAATCAGGCTTTAGCAACGTTGCGAGAATTCTCACAGTCGTTGTTTTACCTGCACCATTAGGGCCTAACACGCTCAAAACAGTGCCTTCGGCGACTTCAAGTGATAAATCATCTAAGGCTCGCACGCTGCCCTTGTTATATGTTTTTACAAGATGCTCTGCGCTCACTGAGTTCACGCGATAACCTTACCCTTATGTCTAATAAAGCACCTATTAACGCCCCCGCTAAAGCCCACACCCACCGCGAGATTATGGTCATTCTCGGTGGCCTAATGACGGGGTTGTTCTTAGCGGCTCTAGACCAAACGATCGTAGCGACATCACTTAAGAATATTGTCGAAGAGTTCGATGGCCTAAATCACTACACATGGGTGGTGACCGCTTATCTATTAACGTCTACTGCATCTACACCTATCTATGGAAAAATCTCTGATATCTACGGCCGTCGTCCAGTCTTTCAATTTGCAATCGTAACATTTCTCATCGGTTCATTGCTTGCTGGTGCTTCCCAGAATATGAATCAGTTAATTGCCACTCGAGCTCTGCAAGGTTTAGGCGCTGGTGGACTTATGGCACTGGCTTTTGTGATCATCGGTGACATCGTTCCTCCACGCGAACGTGGCCGATATCAAGGTTACTTTGGTGCAGTGTGGGGGTTATCTTCGGTCGCAGGCCCTCTTCTCGGCGGTTTCTTCGCTGACCATAACCAAATTCTTGGCGTTACTGGATGGCGCTGGATTTTCTACATCAACCTGCCGTTTGGAATCGCAGCGCTCCTGATTACTTCAGCGGTTCTGCATATTCCAAAGGTGAAGCGCGCTCACACTATTGATTACTTAGGCGCTCTACTGATGGTCGTCTCTGTCTGCTTAGTTCTTCTCTCGGTTTCTATCTATGGGCCACAATATGGCTGGGGCGATAGCCGCACAGTTGGCTACTTGGTAACGGGCTTAGTTCTAACCGTCCTCTTCTTATACTGGGAGACAAAGGCTAAAGAGCCAATTCTTCCATTACATCTATTTAAGAATCACACATTCTCACTAACCTCCGCACTTGGTGCCGTCATAGGTGCCGGTATGTTCGGTGCAATCGTTATGTTGCCACTGTACTTCCAGGTCGTAAAAGGCTACTCGGCTACTGAAGCTGGCCTTAAATTGATTCCATTGATGTTAGGAATTGTTAGCACATCTATCTTCTCCGGCAAGATGATCACAAAGCATGGCCATTACAAGCGCTTTCCAATTGTAGGAACTGCACTTATGACCGCTGGTGTGTTGATGATGACTCGCCTAGAGATTGATACGCCTTACTGGCAGATTTCGATCTATGCCATCATGGTTGGTGCTGGTCTTGGTTTATCGATGCAAACTACGATTATCGCTTTGCAAAACTCAGTTGACTTCAAAGATATGGGAGTAGCAACCAGTAGTAATACCTTCTTCCGCTCCCTTGGCTCTGTCTTTGGTACCGCCCTCTTTGGCGCTGTTCTGACTAACCGTGTGACACACTACTTAAGCACTAATTTTGCTGAGCTAGCAAAGAGCAATCCAGCGGCCCTTGATGGTTTTGATATGAGCAAGCTAGGTGGGATTTCAAATAGCACGGCAGTTCTAAAAACACTTCCGCCAGTTATTCAAACAACGGCGCTAGATGCTTTCGTCAGCTCATTCCATGTCGTCTTCTATGCAGCCGCACCAGTAACAGCTATTGGATTTATCCTGGCACTCATGCTGCGTGAGACTCCACTGCGCACAACTCAAGATTATGCCGCTGCACGTGAAGAGGCCGCTGGCGAAACTCTTGGTTAATGCAATCTCCATTTAAGGATCTGCCGCGCGAGATATCAATTCTCGTTGCCGCATCCTTTTTTGTAGCCGTTGGCTTTGGAATCATTCTTCCTGCGATTCCAGTCTTTGCCCGTACCTTTGGGGTTAACAACGCAGCTATTGGTTTAATCGTCTCGGTGTTTGCTATTACTCGTTTTGCTTCCGGTCTGATTTCGGGAAAATTGGTCGATTTATTCGGTGAAAGAGCGGTTTTTAGCAGCGGTGTCTTTATCGTCGCTCTCTTTGTTTTTCTCGCCGGCCTTTCAACTACTTATAACCAACTTCTCTTTTTCCGTGCAGCTGGCGGCCTTGGCTCATCGATGTTCTCAGTTGCTGCAGGTTCAGTCATCATGCGCACGGTCAGCGATGAACAACGTGGACGTGCACAGTCGGTATATAACGGTTCTTTCTTACTAGGCGGAGTTGCAGGCCCTGCTATCGGAGGCCTGCTCTCACTTATTTCTCTGCGCGCGCCATTCTTTGCATACTCAGGAATGTTGCTCTCATCTGGATTGGTTGCCCACTTCTTCTTGAAAAGTGAGAAATTAGGTAAAAGAGAAAAAGGCGCTGTTGCAGGCGAGCACACCTCGGTTCGTGAAGCCTTAGCGATGAAGCCGTATCGAATTGCATTGGTACTTGTCTTTATCGTCAACTGGGTTGTCTTTGGAATGCGCGCATCGATAATGCCAATCTTTGTTACTGAAGAGCTGCACTCAACAACGGCAGTTGTCGGTTATGGTTTTGCGCTCAGCGCGATATTTCAAGGCGCACTTCTAATGCGTGGTGGCCGTTTATCAGATGCTCAAGGGCGTCGAATTGCATCAGTGATTGGATCAAGTATTGCTTTAGCGGGTGTAATTATTTTGACAGTTTCTACACATCCATGGATGTACTTAGTTGCAATGTCAGTCATGGGTATTGGCGGCGCTTATCTTTCAACTACGCCTGCCAGTATTGTTGGCGATGTCATTCGTGGCCGTGGTGGTCAGGTAATCGCAGTCTTTCAAATGGCAGGGGATGCAGGAATGATCGCCGGCCCAATCATTATTGGTGTTCTCTCAGATGCCTATTCTTACCGCACAGCATTTGCAGTATCGGCAATCGTCTTTGCAATCGGTACGTTTTTAACTACTCAGATTCCTGAAACCCGCCATGCTCATCTGCCTGGAGAAGAGGAAAGGCCCCAGGTTAATAACCTGAGGCCCCTCGAGTAATACCTGTTAGTCGTTACCGCGCAAGATAGATAAAAAGCGCAGAACCTCCATGTATAGCCACACGATGGTGACCATCAAACCAAATGCTGCGCGCCAAGACTCTTGCTCTGGCAACCCAGCATCGATTCCCTTTTGAATCTGATCAAAATCTAGAATCAAGAAGAAGCTAGCTAGCACCATTCCACCAGCAGCGATAAGTAAACCAAAGCCACCCATGCTGTAGATGCTGGCACCAAAGAATGAGCCAACAAATGAAAGAAGAGCAAGTACTAAGTAGCCGATTAAGGCGGTCATTAAGACTTTAGTGAACTTTGGAGTTACGCGAATTCGTCCGCTCTTATAAGCAAATAACATCCCTGTAAATGCACAGATCGTAACGATGATTGCTTGGCTCACGATTCCTTGGTACATGTCGTTATAGAGGTGGCTAATCGTGCCAAGTGCTAAACCTTGGAAGGCTGCATAAGCAACAATCATTGCCGGCTTAACAGTCTTGCTAAAGCTATTGACCATCGCCAATGCAAAGCCACCAAAAACGCCGAGCATCATGGCGCCGCCGCCTAAGTTCAGCGTCCATGCAGCTGCGCCGACGGTGACTAGTACTGCAAATAAAATTCCGGTACGAGTGACGACATCGTCAATCGTCATGCGACCAGTGCGCATCGATGATGCGGCAGGTGCGTTGTACAAATTCTCTAGCGCTGCGTCGGTCTCAGTTGTTGCTGTGGGATCAAATGCAGCGTATCCACGCTGATTAAACGCCCGTCCTAAAACAGGGTTTGAACTGCGCATAGCTTTTCTCTCCTTTTTTTATGTCGCCAGAAGTTCTGGCGGCTGTCGTACATAACAAGTTTAGGGGTAAGTTGATTCCCAGGCTAAATGAATAGGCGCTTGAACCCTTAAAAATCCCTGAGACTCACGCTGGTCTAGGCCTTTTTCTTATAGCCAGCAGGGCACACAGGCTTTACCGCCGTGACTTTCTTCGTCAACTTACCCTTAATGCAGGTTATTGTTTTCTTCTTTAGCGCCGCGGCTTTGGCAGCAGCGGCTTTTGCCTCTGCCTCTTGTTTTGTTTTCAACTCTGCTGCGGCTTTTGCCTCTGCTTCCTGCTTGGTCTTTAGATCGGCAGTAGCTTTAGCATCTGCCTCTTGTTTTGTTTTCAACTCTGCTGCAGCTTTGTCGGCGGCAGCTTTAGCATCTGCCTCTTGTTTTGTTTTCAACTCTGCTGCAGCTTTGTCGGCAGCGGCCTTAGCCTCTGCCTCTTGCTTTGCTTTCAACTCAGCTGCAAGCTTTTCTGCAGCGAGTTTATCGGCAGCAGCTTTAGCATCTGCTTCCTCCTGCTTAGCTTTCAATTCAGCTGCAAGTTTTTCTGCTGCCTCTTTTGCCTCTGCTTCTTGTTTGGCTTTCAGATCAGCGGCCGCTTTCAATTCAGCTGCAAGTTTTTCTGCTGCCTCTTTTGCCTCTGCTTCTTGTTTGGCTTTGAGCTCGGCTGCAGCCTTTATAAGTTCCTCTGCATACACAGAAGATGTAACCACCCGGACATTGGATCCTAAACCTGAATCGGCAAGCATTGCTTGGTCTGCATCATCGCTAATTACCACAGTCATAAATTGCGAGGAAGTAAATGCGCCTACATTGATTCCAGTAACAGTGGAGGGAATTGTGTAGGCACTTGATGCACTTCCAGATGGATAAGCAATGATCATCTCCGCGTTCTTATCGAAAGATTCGTTGCACCTAAAAATGCAGTACTACTTATTGTCGTAACACCATTTGGAATTGTGAAGCTGGTTTGAGGATTAGCTGCTGGATAAGCGATTAGAACACTCTGGTTTTTGTTGAAAAGTGCCCCATTTACAACGGAATAATTCATATTCGAAGAAGCAACCACAAAACTCTGCAATGACGATGTGCCACTAAAGACGTTTGTGCCGATTGAGGTAACGGATGCTGGAATAGAAATAGCCGCTAACGATCTAGCTCCCGTAAAAGCAAACGAAGAAATTGTAGTGAGTCTTTCTGGCAAGGTAATTTTCGTAATTCCATATAAACCACGAAATGCGTTGGCTCCAATTTGAACCACGCTGGTATCTAATACAACCTCACCACTGCACTGAACAGGTGGTGCAGGACTTGGTCGAAAAACAACACCATTGGATAAGTAGTATTTACCACTTCCAGAACAACTGGTATCAGAATCGGCAAATGCTTGCGGGACTGTTAATCCGCTCAGCATAAAAACCACCAGGACCGATGGAATTACTCTTTTCCAAGAGATCACTATGGCCTCCGACGAGTTATTGGAATTCTATTAGCAACCCTTTGGCTTGGGTTTGATCGCACAAATCTTCTTTAGCTTGGCATTTACCGTCGATAGAGATTTTTGGCCTGCAGTGAACTTGGCAGTGACTGCATCAATTTGGCTCTGCATTGCATCAATCTTCACATTGAGTGCGGTCATCTGCGTTTGCATTCCACCAAGAACTAGATTTGCACTTGCAAGAGCCAAGTTGGCATTTCGCAAATCGCTCTGAGCCATATCTAGAACTGCCTTTGCCTCTGCAGCTGCTTTATCCGATGCCGACTTTGCCTCTGCAGCAGCTATATCCGAGGCTGCCTTTGTATCTGCAGCAGTTTTGTCAGATGCTGCCTTGGCCTCTGCAGCAGCTATATCCGAGGCTGCCTTTGTATCTGCAGCAGCTTTATCGGCTGCACTCGTTGCATCGACTGCACTCTTTACGTCTGCAGCAGCTTTATCGGCTGCAGTTTTAGCATCTGCCACAGCTTTATCGGCTGCAGTTTTAGCATCTGCCACAGCTTGCTCCACTGAGATCTTTGCATCGGCTATCGCTTTATCGGCGGCTGCCTTTACATCGGCTGCCAATTGTTCGGCCAAAACTTTATCTGCTATTGCTTTAAGTTCTGATGCCTTTGCTAAGAGTAAAGCGGCATCTTTGTCGGCAAACGCCTTAAGGGCATCAGTGGTTGCCTTATTGGCAACATCAACTTTTGCTTGCAAGGCATCTAGAGCTGCTTTGTCAGCAGCCGTCTTATCTGCAATCACTTTATCGGCAGCTGCCTTATCTGCAATCACTTTATCGGCAGCTGCCTTTGCATCGGCAATCACTTTATCGGCGGCTGCCCTTGCATCTGCTTCAACTTTATCCATGGCGGCCCTTGCATCTGCAATCGCTTTATCGGCAGCTGCTTTGTTGGCATCTACCGAAGCTTGACGTTCAGCTGAACACGTTGGAGTGATCGGGAATCCTGTGACTTTACCGCAGTAGAGAACTGACGTTAAAGAGTAATTCCGCTTAAAGGCATTAACCCCTAAATTAATTAAATTATCGGACATGGAAACTGTTGTTAAAAGAGTATTTCCGTGGAATGCAGAAATACCAATACTGGTCACAGAGTTTGGGATGACTACTGAAGTAAGTTTGGTGTTGTAAAACGCAGCCTCCCCGATATCAGTTACAGAGTTACCAATAGTTACCGAAGTGAGTGGGCTATTAGAAAATGAACTACCTCCGATGCTGGTCACAGAGTTTGGAATTACCACAGAGGTGAGCTTGGTGTTGTTAAACGCATTCTCCTTGATATCAGTTACAGAGTTACCAATAGTCACCGAAGCCAGTGGCGTGTTGGTGAAAGCAGTTTCACCAATGCTGATCACAGAGTTTGGAATAGTCACTGAGGTGAGATTGGTGCCAAAAAAGGCAGCAGCACCAATAGTCTTTACGGAGTTACCAATAGTTACCGAAGTGAGTGGGCTATTATAAAATGAAAAACCTCCAATGCTGATCACAGAGTTTGGAATTACCACAGAGGTGAGCTTGGTGTTGTAAAACGCAGCCTCCCCGATATCAGTTACAGAGTTACCAATAGTCACCGAAGTGAGTGGGCTATTAGAAAATGAACTACCTCCGATGCTGGTCACAGAGTTTGGAATTACCACAGAGGTGAGCTTGGTGCCAAAAAAAGCAACAGCACCAATAGTCTTTACGGAATTGCCAAGAGTGAGTGAGGTCAGTGGAGCTGAATCGAATGCATAGGCGCCAATACTGGTCACAGAGTTTGGAATTACCACTGAAGTGAGTTTGGTGTGATCAAATGCAGCCGCACCAATGCTGGTGACAGAGCTGCCAATAGTTACTGAAGTAAGCGGGGTAGCCTTAAAGGCAGAATCGCCAATACTGATCACGGAGTTTGGAATAGTCACTGAGGTGAGATTGGTGCCAAAAAAAGCGAAAGCACCAATGCTGGTTACGGCGTTGCCCAGAGTGAGTGATGTTATTGGGGCATTATTAAATGCATAGTCGCCAATATTAGTCACTGAGTTTGGAATTACCACTGAAGTGAGTTGGGTTTGACCAAAGGCTTTGTTACCAATAGTGGTAACAAAGTTGCCAAGAGTTACCGAAGTGAGTGGAGTATATTCGAACGCAGACTCACCAATCGTGACCACAGAGTTTGGAATAGTTACTGAAGTAAGTAGGGTACCCGAAAACGCAGAATCGCCAAGAGTTTTAACAGAGTCACCAATTGTTACGGAAGTGAGTGGAGTATTTTGGAACGCAAGATTGCCAATGCTGATCACGGAGTTTGGAATAGTTAGTGAGGCGAGTTCAGTAGTATGGAACGCAGCAAAACCTATGCTCGTGACAGAGTTGCCAAGAGTTACCGAAGTGAGTGGAGTATGTCCGAACGCAGACTCACCAATCGTGACCACAGAGTTTGGAATAGTTAGTGAGGCGAGTTTGGTTGTGTTAAATGCATAGCTGCCAATACCTGTCACAGCGTTACCAAGAGTGAGTGATGTTATTGGGGCATTATTAAATGCAGAGTCGCCAATATTAGTCACTGAGTTTGGAATTACCACTGAGGTGAGTTTGGTGTTGTAAAACGCAAGCTCCCCGATCTCAGTTACAGAGTTACCAATAGTTACTGAAGTAAGGCTGGTACTCATAAATGCAGAGTTGCCAATGCTGATCACAGAGTTACCAATAGTGACTGAAGTGAGTGCTGCACTTTCAAATGAATTATCGTCAATGATTTTTACACTGTCGTCAATGATTAGTGCACCGCTACATTGTTTTCCGTCAAGCAAAACTCCTTGAGGCATCAGAACTGTGTATTTAGCTGTTCCGCCGCATGGAAATAAGTACATGTCCGCATGTGCGAGAGGAACAACCCCAACGCTTAAACCAAGAGCTAATACAAGGCAACTTATGATGCGTTTCATCTGACTATCTCCTATAGCTAAACGGGCGGGTTGAATCATGGAGCTTCTACGATCCGAACCAGGTCAGCAAGGGGAATTGAGCCTGTGGAGCCAATTTACCCTCTTGGTCTTGCTTTTTCTGGAAGGCTGGCTCCCAGTTCGCAGGCAACTTCCCTGCAGCCAACAGTGGTTTCTAGCAGCCCTTCGGCTTTGGCTTTACCGCACAAATCTTCTTGAGTTTGGCATTTATAGTGGTTAGCGACTTCTGGCTGGCAGTGAACTTGGCCGTTACTGAATCGATTTGTAGCTGCATCTCAGCCATCTTGGCATTAAGGGTTGAGAGTTGAGTTTGCAGACCGGCAAGAGCAGCGTTTGCACTGACAAGTGCAGCATTGGCATCACGCAGATCGCTCTGTGACATTGCTAGGGCAGAATTTGAATCGGCAAGGAGCTTATCGGCGGCGGCTTTGTCGGCTGCTGCCTTTGCATCTGCCTCTTGCTTGGCTTTTAGTTCAGCTGCTGCCTTGGCTTCTGCTTCTTGCTTGGCTTTGAGTTCTGCAACAGCCTTGGCATCTGCTTCTTGTTTGGCTTTGAGTTCTGCTGCGGCCTTTGCTTCTGCTTCTTGTTTGGCTTTAAGTTCTGCAGCGGCTTTATCGGCTGCTGCTTTATCTGCTGCGGCTGCTGCTTTCATTATTGACTCAATGTTATTACTGGCCGAAAAAATCGCTGCTAATGCTCTATCAACTGCAGATTTATCGGCGGCCTTTTGTTTAACGACTATTGGGACGTATCCAATTTCAAGCCCCTTGGGTGGGGTAACCATTAAGCCCTCATCAAAACTGACTAGAGAACCCACTTTAGGATCTTTCATCATTGCGAAATTATTCCATTCCTTTTGCATCTTCTCTATTGCACCCTGAATGCCTGCTTTTTCTGCAGCATTCATTTCAAACCTTTGTAAGGATGGTTGGTCAACAAACTTATACCAGCGGTAAGTAACTTGAGAGCCATC
>CAMBDL010000014.1 GCA_945865365.1 Streptomyces griseus | reverse complement strand
TAATGGGAAGATCAAGCCTTGAGGGGCTTTGAGCAATCTTTTCTGCTCTTACCTCCCAAAATGGCTTATTAGTCTGTGGATTCCCTTGATTTGTCACTATCTATCCCTAATATTGGAGATGAGTCAAGATCGGATATATCCGCATAGTGGTTCAAAGGGAATGGTTTGAAGGTTTGAGCATCAACTATTGATCTGTCAGTCCCTTGTGTTAGATTCCATCTGTAAGAAGTTGTAGGTATTGTCTACAAGATCTGTAGTTAATACCCACAGTTAGAAAACTAAATATTGTAGATATTGTTTTTTACTTATCTCTATGGCGTATATGTATTGAAATCACAGTACCCACAGCGTTTTATGCAGTACGGGATATGAACATAGAACGAGAGCGACATAGTTAGAGCTTTCGCGCAGCTTTCACCTTTTCGATGTCGGCATCGGTTGCAAGGGCGGCCACGAAAGCCTCTTGAGGAACTTCAACGCGACCAACCATTTTCATGCGCTTTTTACCCTCTTTTTGCTTCTCAAGTAGTTTGCGCTTACGCGAGATATCTCCGCCATAACACTTAGCTAAAACATCTTTACGAATAGCGCTGATGCTTTCGCGAGCAATGATTCGAGATCCGATTGCAGCTTGAATTGGAACTTCAAACTGTTGGCGCGGTATCAGTTGACGCAGCTTGCCAGTCATCATGACGCCATAGGCATAAGCCTTGTCGCGGTGAACAATTGCACTAAATGCATCTACTGCTTCACCTTGTAACAAGATATCGACCTTCACAAGGTTGCCCTCGGCATCGCCCTTTTCTTCATAGTCAAGGGATGCGTAACCCTTAGTACGAGATTTAAGTTGGTCGAAGAAATCAAAGACGATTTCGGCAAGTGGTAAGTCATAGCGAATCTCTACACGATCTTCTGAGATGTAATCCATTCCCAGCAAGATTCCACGGCGCTCTTGGCATAGCTCCATGATGGTTCCGATGAACTCTGATGGCGCAAGAATAGTTGATTTAACAATCGGCTCTTTTACGACTGCAACTTTGCCATCTGGGAACTCTGATGGATTGGTGACGCGAACTTCCTTGCCATCTTCCATCGTTACGTTATAGACAACGTTAGGCGCAGTAGAAATAAGATTTAAGTTGTGTTCGCGCTCTAACCGCTCGCG
Source organism: Streptomyces griseus (assembly GCA_945865365.1). Taxonomy (GTDB): domain Bacteria; phylum Actinomycetota; class Actinomycetes; order Nanopelagicales; family Nanopelagicaceae; genus Planktophila. Next base: position 42,202 of record CAMBDL010000014.1, on the reverse strand, counting down.
AACGATCTCCATATGCAGTAGACCTAAGAAACCACAACGGAAACCAAAGCCAAGTGCGGCAGAACTCTCTGGTTCATAAACAAGTGCCGCATCATTTAACTGCAATTTATCTAAAGCTTCACGAAGAGCAGGAAAATCAGCTCCATCTAATGGAAACAGACCAGAGAAAACCATTGGCTTAGGATCTTTATAACCCGCAAGTGCCTGCTTAGTTGGATTGGCATACGACGTAATTGTGTCGCCCACACGTGACTGGCGAACATCTTTTACACCGGTAATTAAGTAGCCCACTTCACCCACTCCGAGGCCCTTTGAAGCGACGGGTTCTGGTGAGATTACGCCAACTTCTAGCGCTTCATGTCGAACGCCAGTTGAAAACATCTGAATCTGTTCACGCGGTGATAAATGTCCATCAATGACGCGTACATATGTCACTACGCCGCGATAGCTGTCATAGACCGAGTCAAAAATTAAGGCACGCGCTGGAGCATTTGCGTCGCCCTTTGGTGCTGGAATCTGTTTCACAATCTGATCTAATAACTCTTTGACGCCATCACCAGTCTTACCTGAAACACGTAAACAGTCTTCAGGTTCGCAACCAATGAGTTTTGCAAGCTCTGCAGCAAACTTTTCAGGTTGTGCATTGGGTAAATCGATCTTATTGAGTACTGGAATAATCGTTAAGTTATTCTCCATGGCTAGATATAAGTTAGCCAGAGTTTGAGCTTCAATACCTTGTGCGCAATCAACAAGTAGTACAGCACCTTCACACGCTGCAAGTGAGCGCGACACTTCATAGGTAAAATCGACGTGACCAGGAGTATCGATCATGTTCAAGATGTATTCGCCGCCATCGATGCCACTGCGCCAAGGTAGGCGAACGGCTTGAGACTTAATCGTGATTCCGCGTTCGCGTTCGATATCCATGCGATCTAAATACTGTGCGCGCATATTGCGAGGATCGACTACTTCAGTAATTCCCAGCATACGATCGGCAAGGGTTGATTTACCGTGATCGATGTGAGCAATGATGCAGAAGTTACGTATCTGCGCCGGATCAGTGGATGCTGGTTGCGGCGCCTTGGCAAGTGAAATTGCAGGCATGAACCTAGCCTCGCTTTAGAGTCTTAGGAGAATTAACGTGTGCCGGCTTTGGCAGCAGCCTTAGCCATTGATGACTTCTTATTAGCTGCAGAGTTCTTATGAAGAACACCCTTCTGAACTGCAACGTCTAGCGCCTGTGAAGCGCTGCGTAGCTCAGTAGTGATAGCAGTTGAGTCACCAGCAGTAACTGCATCGCGGAATTTACGGACAGCGGTCTTGATAGATGAGCTCACTGACTTGTTGCGAAGGCGTGCCTTCTCATTGGTCTTAATGCGCTTAATCTGGGACTTGATATTTGCCACGCTGTGGTACTCCGGACTCTGGTAGTTGATGAAGGGTAAAGGTTACCCGTTCAGGCCTTGAGGCTCAAATTAGGCGGTAATAATGCCTTTAGATGAGGCCCGGCGGCGCTTGCGGCCACCCTTAGGGGCCTCCTGCACTGCTGGCTCCTCAGCATTGAGTGACTCGTGGAACTCATGCTCAGTGGCATCTTTTTCATCGGCATCTTCATGCTTAGATGATGGAACATCTAACTGAGGCATTGGTGCCTTCATCTTTACGGGCTCCATATGAATATGAATTCCGCGTCCGCTACATGAATCACATGTTGTTGAGAATGCTTCAATGAGGCCTTGTCCAACACGCTTACGTGTCATCTGAACAAGTCCAAGGGATGTAACTTCGGCAACTTGATGCTTAGTGCGATCGCGTCCCAGTGATTCAACTAAACGACGCAAAACCATTTCACGGTTTGATTCAAGAATCATATCGATGAAGTCGATAACGACGATTCCACCTAAGTCGCGAAGTCGAAGTTGACGTGCGATCTCTTCAGCGGCCTCTAAGTTGTTCTTAGTGACAGTCTCTTCAAGGTTTCCGCCCTTACCAATAAATTTACCGGTGTTAACATCGATAACAATCATCGCTTCAGTGCGATCGATGACAAGTGATCCACCTGATGGTAGATATACCTTGCGATCAAATGCCTTTGCAAGTTGTTCTTCAACACGGAAGTCGGAAAATAAATCACCAGTGCCTGTGTACTTTTCAATCTTAGTTGTTAACTCTGGCGCAATGAAGCCTAAGTAGTTGGTGACTTCATCCCATGCACTAGAACCTTGCACAGTTAATTTACGGAAATCTTCATTAAAGATATCGCGAATTACGCGCACTGCAAGATCAGGCTCTTGGTAGAGCGCGGCCGGTGGATGAAAGTTTGGATTTTGACTCTTGGCATAGATGTCATCCCATTGCGCTTTAAGACGTGCGACATCACTTGTTAAATCCTCTTCGCTCACACCTTCTGCAGCGGTACGAACAATGACGCCAGCTTCTTCAGGAATTAAATTCTTTAAGATCGCCTTAAGTCGTGTGCGCTCAGTTTCAGGAAGGCGCTTTGAAATTCCCGACATTCCACCGCCAGGAACATAGACAACATAGCGACCTGGCAATGAAATCTGGCTTGTAAGGCGAGCGCCCTTCTGTCCGATTGGATCCTTCGTAACTTGAACAAGAACGCTCTGACCACTCTTTAATACGGTTTCAATTTTGCGTGGCTCTGACTCTGAAATTCCTGCAGCATCCCAGTTCACTTCACCTGCATATAAAACAGCGTTGCGGCCCTTACCGATATCAACGAATGCAGCCTCCATAGATGGAAGCACATTTTGTACGCGGCCTAAATAAACATTGCCTACGTAAGAAACATTGCTGTTTCGATTCACATAGTGCTCAACCATGACTCCATCTTCGATAACGGCAATCTGTGTGCGATCTGCAATCTGTCGTACCAACATTTCGCGATCAACGTTTTCACGGCGAGCTAAAAACTCTCCATCGGTAATAATCGTTCCACGCTTGCGATATGGCTCACGGTATTCACTTCGACCTTGGCGATCATTGCGCTCTGGACGATCACGGCGTGCGCCACGACGCTCGGTGCGATCTGGGCGCTCGGTGCGAGCTGGGCGTGCTGGGCGTTCACGAACTTCGCGAACCTTGACAACTGTTACGACACCATCTTCTTCAACGGTCTCCCCTGGAGTTACTCCATCACTGCCAGCTACGCGACGGCGGCGGCGGCGATGTGTGGTTGCTTCTGCAGAATCCTCGGCGCTCTCTTCACTGACTTCTTCGCTGCCTGCAACCTCGCTACCTGGCTTGCGACGGCCACGGCCACCACGACGGCGACGGCGGTTGCGATTGGCGCGCTCTTCAGAGTCCTCGGTTGATGCAGCGGCATCGTTTTTAACTGGCTCACTTGTTGGAGCTTTTGCAACGGCAGCCTTCTTGCGCACGGTCTTTGCCGCTGGCTTTTCAGGAGCTGCTTGGAAGACCGGTACTGGTACTGGAGCGGCCTTCTTGCGCACCGCCTTTTTCGGCTCTTCTAGGACTATCTCTTTTACCTCTGCTTTAGCAGAGGCTTTCTTCACCGCACGCTTGCGCGGTGTTTTAGGCTCAATCGCCATGGCACCAAATCCTCTATGCGCTTTTTCAAACGCTTATCTCGTTAAAAAATCCCCGTTTAGGTTTTTTTCACCTGTCCGCGCTGGGCTTTTGTCGCGAAGGATTCGCGAGCCGCGCTGAACTGTTGGCCTAAGTATGACAGAGGAGGGCGAAAATACCTACTTCAGCCCTTGGAACGAGCGTGAACGTTCTGCAAAAGGCCAAAACCGATCATCGTGGCAAACATTGAGGAGCCACCATATGAGATGAAGGGCAGAGGCACTCCAGTCATGGGCATTAGTCCTAGCGTCATTCCAATGTTTTCAAAGAGCTGAAATGCAAACCAGGCGATGACGCCAGTGGTTACCAAGCGCCCAAAAGGATCATTGGTGCGCCGTGCAATTGCAAAGGCACGCATTAAGATAATGAAATATAAAATTAATATGAGTCCACTACCAAGAAAGCCGAGCTCTTCGCCTGCTACGGTAAAAATAAAATCTGTCTGTTGTTCAGGAACAAAACGACCATTTGTCTGAGGACCGTTAAATAGTCCGGTTCCGATTAATCCACCAGAACCAACCGTGATGCGTGCCTGGCGGAGTTGATATCCAGCGCCTTGCGTATCTGCGTTTGGATTAACAAAAGTCTGTAGACGATTAATCTGATACTCATTGATAACTCCTACTTTAGTTGCAACCACTGCACCCACAACTGCAACTATTAATAGACCTGCAACCCATTTCGATGGCACTCCAGATACGGCAATGATTGTGATAACCGAGGCACTAATAATAAATGCAGTTCCCATGTCTGGCTGTCGAATAATCAGTAGCACCGGAATAGCAGCAACTATTAACGATTGCAGAACATCTTGCGATGTTGGTTCATCGCTATCGTGCGATCGTTCAGATAAGAGCATCGACATTCCGATAATGATTGAAATTTTGGCAAGCTCTGCTGGTTGGATTTGAAAACCACCAGGCAAGGCGATCCAAGCACGTGCACCGTTGACAGAACTTCCAAGACCTGGAATCAAAACTATAACTAATCCTAAAACACCTAACCCCCAGAAAATCGGCGTGTAGGCGCGCAGTAACCGGTAATCAACCATCGTTGTGCCATAGGCAAGAAGTGCGCCTATGGCAATATTAATAACATGTCGCTTGAGGTAATACTGCGGATCTAAACCATTGCGCGCATACCAATCGCGAGTAGCGGCATAGACCAGCAAAGTACCGATAAATAGCAGTAAACCCACTGCTGCAGTGAGTACAGGATCGAAGCCGTGAAAGATTGATGAGCGTGATCGGCGATATAAGCGTTGACGTGCAGAGATCTGACTCATGGAGCTACCTTTGCCTTAGTTGCTGGTGAGATTGTAGGAAGTTTCGTTGGTGGTTTTCCACCTGGAAAAATCGCCGCTCCAGGGATAACTTTATTTCCCTTTACGCCAAAGAGTGTTTCATAAATCTTTCGAACTCCAACACCAGATGTAGATGCACCAAAGCCGCCCTGGCTCACCATCATTACTACGGCATAACGTGGGTTCTTAGTTGGCCCAAATGATGCAAACCATGACGTATTGTCTTTGAGTGAGCCGTTTAAGTTTCGACCAAAAACTTCAGCAGTTCCTGTCTTTCCACTAACTTCAATCGGAAAGCCAGAGAAGACCCCTGCGCCGGTTCCACTAATGACAACTTCTCGAAGAGCGCTATGTAAAAACTTTATTGTTGACTGCGCAACTGGAAGTGTTCCTAGCCTCTTTGGAGTCATGGTCTTTACTACAGTTCCATCGGTCTTAACGATTGCTTTTCCAACCAACATCTGCCAGATAGTTCCACCATTAGCGATTGCTGCATACATCTGGGCTAGCTTTAGTGGCGTTACAACTGTATCGCCTTGGCCAATCGAAAAGTTAACGGCATCACCGGCACGGATCTTGTCACCATCTACACAGTTCTCTTTGGCAAGCAAGAGTAAAAAAGTGGTCTGCTGTGCCTTGGTCGCACGATCTTTGTAATTACAATAGAAATCTTTATTGGCGGTATACCAACTCTTTTTATAGTCGCGATCGGCAAGGCGCGATGAAGATTCAGCTGGCAGATCGATCCCAACTCTTTGAGTGATATTAAAGCCTTGTGCGGCCTTAAAGAAATAATCATTGGGCTTAGCTTTCGGACGCAGTCCACCATCACGTAGCCACTCATCGAAGGCAATCTGATACCAAATAGTGTCACACGAGACTGCGATAGCCTTCTTTAAGCCCATTGTTCCCTGTGACTTACTTTCAAAGTTCTGAAAAGCACGGGTTCCTACTTGAACTTCGGCTGGACACTTATATGCAGCATTCAAGTCATATCCTGCCGCGGCTGCGGCGATCAAAGATACAGATTTAAAAGTAGATGCCGGTGCGTACAAACCTTGAAGTGCACGTGATAGAGCAGGTACTGCCTTCTTTTCGCTAAAGAGATCTGCGGCTTGCGCAACCGTTAAACCCTTTTCAAATGCATTTGGGTCATAGGTTGGATATGAAGCCAGCGCTAAAATTCGCCCCGTTTTAACATCCATGACAACGGCAGCGCCCGAATCAGATGTGTATCCATTTGCTCGACCGCGTTTTACTGCATCGGCAAGTGCAACTTCAACTGCACCTTGCAAGCGAGCGTCAAGGGATGTCACTAAGTGATTACCAGCAATAGGCGCGGTATTTTGCCCCTGTGCAGTGATTGCCTCTTTTCGATCAACAATAAGTGTTTTGATTCCAGGGATTCCGCGTAAGTAAGAGTCATATTCAATTTCAAGTCCTGACTTTCCAATCGTCTCGCTGCGAAAATATAACTTTCCGACACCGTTGGTTAGATCATCTTCAGTCAATGGGCCTATGTAGCCCAAAACATGCGCTCCATTAACACCGGCATTGCCAGGATAATTTCGTATCGCAACTGGAGCGGCGTCAACACCGGGATATTGATCGGAGCGCTCAACAATTTGAAGGGCGATATCAGGATCTGCCTCTTTGGTAATTGGTATCGGTTGATAACGCGAACCAGTCCAACATCCCGCCTTTTCTCCCTTTGGCAGTTCACCACATAGTCGTGTATTTCTATATACATCTTTGTACTTTAATTTAAGTAATTTACTGAGCTTTTGCATTACAGCAACACCTTTATCGGGCTGCTTATCGATTGCGATTCGGTCAATTGTAATAGCTAAGCCCACTTTATTAAGGGCTAAAGGAACCCCTGATGAATCGACAATTAAGCCTCTATTAGCTGGTGAAACCACATCACGGCTTTGAATACTCAATGCAGCATCCCTATATTTGGGGCCAGCTGCAACTTGCAGATAAAACAATCGCCCAAAAAGTGCCACCATTAATGAAACTATCAGAATCTGAACAACCATAAGGTTTAGTCGTGATCGTTGATTCATATCTTTGATCTCGTATCTAGTGCAAGGTCATGGAGCCATGAAAATACGGGTAAGCAGATTGGTGTCATGACCAAAGTCCAGAGTGAAATTCCGACCGTAGTAAAGAGTACGTTCCCAAAACTGCCAGTCTGTACACCAAGTAAAGCCCCACTGATTACATAAGTGATCTCTGTGAGAAAAACTGCGGCAGATATAAAAAAAGTAACACCCACTGGGTTGCTCTTAATATTTTCATTTCCAGAGCCCAAGAAAGAGATTATATAACTGCTAGCAACTAAAATTAATGTCCACTGACCAATAGCTCCGCTAGAGCTAGGTGAAAGATCCATGAATAAACCGCTAGCAAAACCAGAAACTGCGGCAACCTCTGGTGTACTTAAGATTGCCCACACAAGTGAAAAAATCAAAAAGACAGAGAATCCTCCGCCTGGAAGTCGAAACTGATTCACAATAACTTCTTGAACACCGTAAATAAGAATGAATATTGGCGCTGAAAGTGATAATTGTCGTGTGATCATTATATTTATTTCGTTGGTGAAGGCGATGGAGTTACATAAATAGTCACTGTTGGGGTAGGAGTTGGCTGGGGTTTTTGTGGAATCAGCACATCGCCTGGATTAACAGTAGATGCCTTCACTACGACTGCAACTACACCTAATGATGAAAAATTAGTGTAAAGACGCACTGTCGCACTTTGTGCAATTGCACCAGCGGAATTATCTACTGCCGTTACATAACCAACGGGGACACCTGGAACAAATGGGCGATTAGCTACGCTTCCGCGCGAGAGAAGAACATCTCCCGCCTTTACTGTGGTCTGATTATCAAGTAGTTGCAGGCTTGCCGAACGACTTCCGCGGCCTGACAAAATGCCGATTTGCTGCGTTCCAGCGATTCTTACGCCAACCCTAAATGCGGGATCTGTTGCAAGCATGATTAAAGAAGTATGTGAATACGCCTCTTTTACTACACCTGCAATTCCAGTTTCAGCCAAGACTGTCATATTCTTTTTGATGCCTGCGCTAGTACCCGCATCAATCGTTATTGTTTGAGAAAAAGATTGACTAGAGCCCTGGCTTATAACGCGAGCATTAATAACTTTATATCCAGCAGTTCCCGCTAGATTTAATATCGACTTTAGTTCAAGTAGTTGTGCATCGGCGTTTTTACGATTTAATAGTGTTGCCCGTAATTTCGCGTTGTCTGATCGCAGTTTTTCTATTTGATTTCGCGTACGTCCTAAGTGAGTTACATCAGAAAAGAAGTTCTTAAACGGAGTAATAACAACATTTCCAGCACGCTGAAAAGGCGACAGGATTGTCTGCGTTCCTTGCCGTGCGCCTTCAAGAACTCCAACGCCACGCAAATCTAAGGTAATAAGGAATAGGGCAGAAACAATGAGCACTACTAAGAGAAGTCGACTACGACCTTCACCGCCGTAACGCATCTCTTAAGTGACCTATCGACGTGGTTCGGAGATTAGGACCTTCTCTAGGGCCTCAAACTCTTCGATGCACATACCAGAGCCTTCAACAACTGCATCAAGTGGACGCTCTGCAACGTGAATTGGCATTCCGGTCTCTTTGCGGAGTCGTTCATCAAGGCCCTTGAGTAGTGCGCCACCGCCGGTAAGAACGATTCCGCGATCCATCAAATCTGATGCCAACTCCGGAGGAGTCTTATCAAGTGTAGATTTCACTGCGTTAACGATTGCATTCACTGGCTCTTCAATTGCTTTACGGATTTCTGCAGCTGAAACAACAATTGTCTTTGGAAGACCAGTTGCTAAGTCGCGACCACGGATCTCTGCATCATTTTCACCAGGTAATTGATATGCAGAACCAATTGCCATCTTGATCTCTTCAGCGGTGCGCTCACCCAAAAGTAGGGAGAATTCACGCTTAACCCAGTTAATAATCGATTGATCCAGCTCATCACCGCCAACGCGGATAGACAGAGAAGTCACGATTCCACCTAGTGAAATAACGGCAACTTCAGTTGTTCCTCCGCCGATATCTACAACCATGTTTCCAGTTGGCTCATGAATTGGAAGGCCCGCACCAATCGCTGCAGCCATTGGTTCTTCAATAATGTAAACCTTGCGAGCACCGGCTGCATATGCTGCATCTTTTACTGCGCGCTGTTCTACTCCGGTAATGCCTGAAGGTACGCACACCACGATACGTGGCTTAGCTAGATAACGGCGACGGTGCACTTTTTGAATAAAATAGCGCAACATACGTTCAGTTGTTTCAAAGTCTGCAATCACTCCATCTTTCAGTGGGCGAATGGCGACGATGTTTCCAGGAGTACGGCCAATCATCTTCTTGGCTTCTAGGCCAACAGCTAAGATTCCGCCAGTATCTTGATTCACCGCAACCACAGATGGCTCATTCAAAACAATTCCACGCCCGCGTACGTATACAAGGGTATTCGCAGTACCCAAATCTACGGCCATGTCACGGCCAATGAACGACATTCTATTTGATGAGCTCATACTTTGGTTCTCCTTGATTATTTAGGGAAGAAAATTTCAATCTCACGCGCGGCAGATTCTGGTGAATCTGATCCGTGCACAATATTTTGTACAACTTGTGTTCCTTGATCACGAGCTAAGTCACCACGGATTGTTCCTGGAGCTGCAACAGTTGGATCTGTAACTCCAGCAAGTGAACGAAAACCTTCGATCACTCGATTACCTGATGCAATGATTGCAACGATAGGACCTGACATCATGAACTCAACAAGTGGCTCATAAAAGGGTTTACCAATGTGCTCGGCATAATGACGCTCAAGTAATGCTCGATCTGCATTGAGCATGCGTAAAGCATCGATTGAGTAACCCTTGGTTTCTACCCGTGCGATTACTTCGCCCACTAAACCGCGGCGAACGCCATCAGGCTTCACCAGGATCAAAGTTTTCTCAGTGCTCACCTGCCTAGTCTATTAGGCCTTTTCCGCTTGGGAAGCCATGTGGGCTGCGCGAGCGGCCTCGCCCTTGCGGCCAACAATGATGGCCGCGGCCCAGAGGCCGATAAAAATCACCCCGATAATGAAGAAGGATGGAACGACAAAGCCAAATGCAATCATAAAAATCTGAAGTACCGAGGCTATATAGAAGCCTGAGCGTCGCTTGAGAAGGCCAGCAGCACAAAAGAGTAGGAGCGCTATCAAGGCGCCGTACATGAGAGCAGTCGATGTGTGCTCCTTGGTTGCCAGCAAAATGGCAAAACCTAACGTCAAGCTCTCCATGACTAAAACACACGCTCCTAGAACTCTCATGTGAGAAACTTCTTTCGAAGGTAGGTGCGTGCTTCACCGACAGTAACAACCGAGCCAGAGACAATTATTCCAATTGTCTCTTCACTCAATGGGCGATGGGCATCTGTAATTGCCCGGTCTAGCGCAGAACTCAAATCACTAATTTCAAAGACCCGATCAACCCCAAAGATGGAGCTTGCGATCTTCTCTAACTCACTTGATGACATTGCACGCGATGAAGAGCTTTGAGTAACAATCACATGGTCAACTACAGGCTCCAGTTCTTGCAAAATTCCAGTGGCATCTTTATCGCCAAAGACTCCAACTACTGCAATCAGTTGATCAAAATTAAACTCATGTGTCAAAGTATCTGCTAACGCTTTTGCTCCATGCGGATTATGGGCTGCATCCAAAATTATTGTTGGATCTCGATGAACGACTTCAGCTCTTCCTGGAGAAGTTACCGCAGCAAAGCCGGCACGAACTGCCTCTATATCGAGTGGTTGTTCGCCGAAGAAAGCTTCCACGGCAACTAGTGCACATGCCGCATTTGCTGCTTGGTGACGTCCGTGTAAAGGCAAGAAAATATCGTCATATGTACCATTGAGCCCTTGAATAGTTAAGAGTTGTCCACCCACTGCTACTGCACGCGAGGAAATAGAGAACTCAACTCCTTCGCGGACGACATCGGCACCCACTTCTGCTGCCCGGCGAATCAACTCTTTTGCCGCTTCAGGCTCCTGCTGAGCTAGAACAATGAAGCCACCCTCTTTGATAATTCCAGCCTTGGTTGAGGCTATTTCATGCAGTGTCTGACCCAAATACTCCATGTGATCAAAGCCAATAGGGGTAATGACGCTGACATCGGCATCAATAACATTGGTTGCATCCCACTGCCCACCCATTCCTACTTCAATGACTGCAACATCAACTGGGTGCTCAGCAAAGGCAACAAATGCAAGTGCAGTTACTGCTTCAAAGAACGAGATTGGATGTTCAAACTTGGTATCCATTAAATCTAAATAGGCAGCAATATCATTATATGCAAATATTAAATCCCTTGGTTCTATCGGCTGACCATTAATTGCAATGCGCTCAAGATAAGTTTCTAGATGTGGACTAGTAAAGCGTCCCGTACGCAGGCCATGTGCAAATAAAAGAGAGTCAATCATGCGCGACGTTGTGGTCTTACCATTTGTTCCGCCAACGTGAATCGTTGGATATGTAAGTTGAGGCGAACCTAGAATATCGACTAGAGCTGCAATACGTTGCGTTGATGGTGCGATACGTGTTTCAGGCCAACGCGCTAGTAACGCCTTTTCAATAGAATCTATTCGCTCTTGATCATCTGGAGAAATTATCATGACGCAGGTAATTGCGATAACTGAGATGTAATACGTTCAATATCGGCAGTTGTCTTTTCTAGGCGTTCACGAATTTCTAGAACAACACTCTCTGGAGCCTTAGCCATAAAGCCCTGATTGTTTAACTTCACCTCGGCCGTTTGTTTATCCTTGAGTGCCGTGGCCAAATCTTTCTCAAGACGGGCACGCTCGGCAACAACATCGATAGAGCCGGTAAGATCAAACTCAACTTTTACCTTACCAATTTCACAGTGAGCACTTACAGTGATATCACCGAGCTCAAGGCGAAGTACAAATGCCATAGCCGAGGCATATTCACTGATATGTGCCGGGGCCATAAATCGCGCAGGAATCTTCTGTGATGTCTTAATTCCTTGATCATTTCTGAACCTACGCACATCTGTAATGATCTCTTGGAGCTCTTGGATGAGCTTTTCTGAGGCCTTATCTATGTGTCCTGCCTGCGCTTCGGGCCACTGGGCAATAACGAGTGACTCTCCCCCGGTGAGTGTGGTCCACATAGTTTCAGTGATAAATGGCATCACTGGATGCATAAGACGGAACAGTTGATCTAAGACATAGCCAAGTACGCGTTTTGTGTTTTCAGCGTTACCGGAAGAGAAAGCCTCTTTAGAAAGCTCTAGGTACCAGTCACATAAATCATTCCACGCAAAGTGATACATAAGCTCGCATGCACGGGCGAACTCATAGCGCTCTAGTAGTGAGTCAACTTCAGAAATCGTTTCAGATAAGCGACTAAGAATCCACTTATCAATTGCATTGAGATCGCTCAACTGCGGGAAATCTCCATTAGTTGTCGCACCATTCATCATGGCAAAGCGCGTTGCATTCCATAACTTAGTTGCAAAGTTGCGCGATCCACCGACCCAATCCTCAGCAAGTGCTTGGTCCTTACCTGGGTTAGCACCGCGAGCTAAAGTAAAGCGCAGTGCATCAGCACCATACTTATCCATAAACTCAATTGGGTCAACGGAATTGCCCTTAGATTTAGACATTTTTTTACCAAATTGATCGCGCACTAATCCATGAAGTGCAATCGTATGAAATGGTTGAACGCCATCCATGGCATATAAACCAAACATCATCATGCGAGCTACCCAGAAGAACAAGATGTCATAACCAGTGATCAGAACTGAGGTTGGATAGAACTTCTTTAAATCTGCACTCTCCTGTGGCCAGCCCAAAGTTGAAAATGGCCAGAGAGCAGATGAGAACCATGTATCTAATACATCTGGATCTTGCGTGTATCCATCTGGTGCACTTTCACCAGGACCAACAACTAAAACTTCACCTGCAGCTCCATACCAAACTGGAATGCGATGTCCCCACCACAACTGACGTGAGATACACCAGTCGTGCATGTTATCGATCCAGTCAAAATAACGTGGAGCTAACTCTGCAGGTTCAATCTTTACACGACCAACGCGAACTGCATCTCCAGCAGCCTTTGCAAGCGGTGCTACCTTTACAAACCATTGTTTAGATAAACGTGGCTCTACTGTTGTATCGCAGCGAGAACAGTGACCAACGGCGTGAACATATGGGCGCTTTTCATCCATGATTCGACCTTCGGCACGAAGGGCTTCAACTACAGCTTTGCGTGCATCAAAGCGATCCATTCCGTCAAAGCGAGTTCCAGAGCCCGCCATGACACCATGCTCATTCATAATCACAACAAATGGAATGTTATGGCGTATTGCCATCTCAAAGTCATTTGGATCATGAGCTGCAGTTACCTTAACCGCGCCTGTTCCAAAATCCATCTCTACTAACTCATCGGCAATAATTGGAATATATCGATTTGCAAGTGGCAACAGAACTTCTTTACCGATTAGGTGCTTATAGCGAGCATCATCCGGGTGTACAGCAACTGCGCCATCGCCCAACATAGTTTCAGCACGAGTTGTGGCAACGGTGATATGAACATCGCCATCGCCGTATTTAACTTGAACAAATTCTCCGGCATCATCTTGGTGCTCTACTTCGATATCAGAGAGTGCAGTTAAGCAACGTGGGCACCAGTTAATAATTCTTTCAGCGCGATAGATAAGACCTTGATCATAAAGCTTCTTAAAGATTGTTAATACTGCAGTTGATAATCCAGCATCCATTGTGAAAGCTTCGCGTGACCAGTCGACGCTATCGCCTAAGCGGCGCATCTGATCGAGTATCGCTCCGCCAGATTCAGACTTCCATTGCCAGACTTTCGCAACAAATTCTTCCCGTCCTAGATCATGTCGAGTTTGACCACTTGTTGCTAATTGTTTCTCAACAACATTTTGTGTTGCAATTCCCGCATGATCCATTCCCGGCAACCACAGCGCTTCAAAACCTTTCATGCGCTTCATACGTATAAGCGTGTCCTGCAGCGTGTGATTTAGCGCGTGACCAATGTGCAGCGAACCCGTGACATTGGGTGGTGGAATAACGATTGTGAATGCAGGCTTATCCGATGTTGCATCGGCCTTGAAATAACCAGCGGCGACCCACTTTTCATACAGGGCTGCTTCGATATCAGCTGGTGAAAAGCTGGAAGCTAGTTCGCGGGACATAGAGAGCAGTCTAGATTACGCGCTCTTCTCCTCTTGACCCTTTTGGCTTCGCGCACGCTTGGGAATATCGCCTGTATGCAGGATGAACTCTGGCTGGGCACCGCTTTCAATGCATTCGCGAGTGACCAAAACCTTTGCAATATCGCTGCGACTAGGTACGTCATACATCACAGAGAGCAGGACTGATTCCATAATTGCACGAAGTCCACGGGCACCTGTGCCACGAAGAAGTGCAAGATCGGCAATTGCATCGAGGGCATCTGGAGAAAACTCAAGTGCCACGTTATCGAGATCAAATAGGCGCTGGTACTGCTTGACCAGTGCGTTTTTTGGCTCGGTAAGAATCTGCATCAATGCCGGCTTATCAAGATTTTCTACACTTGTTAGAACCGGTAGGCGGCCTACGAACTCTGGAATCATTCCAAACTTCAATAAATCTTCAGGCATAACATCGGCAAAGATATCTTTGCGATTTTTATCGGCTGAATCCTGCAGTGTGGCGTTAAAGCCAACACCGGCTTTTCCACTGCGGGATTCAATTATTTTCTCGAGGCCAGCAAAAGCTCCACCTACGATGAATAGCACATTGGTTGTGTCGATTTGAATAAACTCTTGATGTGGGTGCTTACGTCCGCCTTGAGGTGGCACAGATGCAACGGTTCCTTCAAGAATTTTTAATAACGCTTGCTGAACGCCTTCACCTGAAACATCGCGAGTTATAGATGGATTTTCAGATTTACGGGCAACTTTATCGATCTCATCGATATAGATAATTCCAGTTTCTGCTTTTTTAACATCGTAATCTGCCGCCTGTAAAAGTTTGAGCAGAATATTTTCTACATCTTCACCCACATAGCCAGCCTCCGTCAGCGCAGTTGCATCGGCGATAGCAAAGGGAACGTTGAGCATGCGCGCCAAAGTTTGCGCCATGAGAGTCTTGCCGCAGCCAGTTGGGCCAAGTAGCAAGATATTTGATTTCGCTAATTCGATAGCGTCGTCGCGATTTCCGCCTTGAACGCGCTTGTAATGGTTATAGACCGCAACAGATAATGACTTCTTTGCACGGTCTTGCCCAATCACATATTGATCGAGAAATT
This sequence comes from Streptomyces griseus, assembly GCA_945865365.1. Taxonomy (GTDB): domain Bacteria; phylum Actinomycetota; class Actinomycetes; order Nanopelagicales; family Nanopelagicaceae; genus Planktophila. The sequence continues at coordinate 26,926 of CAMBDL010000014.1, read as the reverse complement.
CAAAGATCTCGTGTGGCTTTGGAAGCTCGGCTAAACCTAGGGATGTTGCATCGGAAAGCTCTTCAATGATGATCTCGTTACAGAGCTCGATACATTCATCGCAAATATAAACGCCAGGACCGGCAATAAGTTTCTTAACCTGCTTCTGCGTCTTACCGCAGAAGGAGCATTTGAGCAGGTCGCTAGTTTCACCGATTCTTGTCATGGGTAAAGTTTAGATTCTTAAGGGATTTTATGTGCGGGTTTTTACGCCTGTGATTGTTCGCCCTGAGAAGAATCAACCGGCATTTTCATATCTTTTACTCCAGGAACCAAGAGAACTAGGGCGCAGACGAGAACGTGGAAAATCGATGCGCCAATTAATAACTCTTTTTCACCAAAGAAGGCAACTGCTGGCCCAACCAGTGCCATACCAAGTGGCATTAAACCAACTGAGCCCATGTGATCGATACTAAATACACGACCTTGTAATTCGCGTGGGACTTCCCGTTGAAGCGCCGAATTCCAAAAAGCCTCCCATGGCCCAACGGAAAAACCAGCAAGCAAGTAAGCAATCACTACAAAACTCTCCGAAACGGGAAATGCTAATGACAGTGGTGCAAGTACTAAGAGCATCCAGACCAAAACCGAGAATTGTCCTTGATGTTTAATTTTAAGTTTTACGCTAATGATTGCCGAAATAATTCCACCAAAGGAAAATGCTGCAGCCGATAACGCAAAGGCATTGTTAGTACCAAACTCTCGTCGAGTGATAACTGGCAATAAAACGTTTTCTGCCGCTAAAACCACCATCAACTGGATTGATGCCATTGCGATCATGGCGCCGATCCATGGAATATCTAATACCGTGCGCAGGCCTTCACGCAGTTCGACCATAAATGGCTCTTGCGCTTTCTTGCCCGCATTTATATCTTCTTTAATCTGAGCAAGAAAATAAGTACCGAAGGCAAAGGCAACTGCAGTAAATAAAAATGTCAGGCGCCCACCGATGAGAAAGACTGATACTCCGCCAATACCGGGGCCAATAATTGATGCAGATTTAACCATGACTCCACGCGCAACATTTCCAGCTGGCAACTTATCATCAGGCAGAAGCGAAGGCATGATGGCACCGGCAGAGGCCGCACCAAAAGCATCACCGATTCCCATTAAGAAAACCGCCAATGCCAATAGAAAATGCGGAAGTTGTGGCGCTGATACAAAGACCATGGCAAAGACAATCGCTGCACGAGAAAGATCAGCAACAATCATCACTTGTTTGCGAGGTAAGCGATCTGACCACACACCAGCAAAAGGTGCAAAGAGAACACCTGATAAAACACGAGCACCCAGAATTAAGCCCAATGATGTTGCCGTGCCACCGGCATCAAGAACTGTTACTGCAAGTGCAATTGGAAAAGCTGAAGCACCAAGCACAAATATTGTTGTAGAAAACCAAAAGAGACGGAATCCCTTAAATGACCACAGGGAGCCCGCCTCAAATAGTTTCATAAATAAATATTACTTAACTGGCTTGGCCTTACGTGAGGCCAATACTTGGTCGATAATTCCATATTCAACGGCTTCAGCTGCAGTTAGAATCTTGTCGCGTTCAATATCTTTTTCGATTTCAGCGGCAGATTTCACAACGTGACGTGCAAGAAGCTCTTCTTGCAAACGTGCAATGCGTGCAATCTCTTTAGCTTGAATTTCGACATCTGATGCTTGTCCACCACCTTCTGATGATGGTTGGTGAATCAAGATGCGTGAGTGCTCAAGTGCATAACGCTTACCCTTTGCGCCACCTGCAAGGATGACGGCTGCAGCAGATGCAGCCTGACCCAAGCAGATTGTGCTGATATCTGGGCGAACAAACTGCATGGTGTCATAAATAGCAGTGAGCGCAGTGAATGAGCCACCTGGTGAGTTGATGTAAATCATGATGTCGCGATCTGGATCCATTGATTCCAGCGTTAACAACTGCGCCATAACATCGTTTGCAACCGTGTCATCGATTGGCTGACCCATAAATATGATGCGCTCTTCAAATAGTTTTGTATAGGGATCTAGGCGCTTAAAGCCATAAGCCGTCTTTTCTTCAATTGTAGGAAGAACATAGCGAGCGCTGATCTCTTGAATGTGTTTCATTACGCTTTTCCTCCAGATACTTGACCATCTGATGTTGCGATGTGATCGATAAATCCATAAGCCTTGGCATCGACGGCGTTAAACCAGTTGTCGCGATCAGAGTCGATAAGAATCTTCTCTAATGTTTGACCTGTGTGCTTGGCATTGATCTCAGCCATTGTGCGCTTAGTGATGGCCATTTGTTCAGCCTGAATACGAATATCGGTGGCGGTTCCACCAATTCCACCAAGTGGTTGGTGCATCAAGATGCGCGCATTAGGAGTTGCATAGCGCTTGCCAGGTGCCCCTGCAGTAAGCAAGAACTGTCCCATCGATGCAGCGATTCCCATACCGACAGTTGCAATATCGTTCTTTACATATTGCATAGTGTCGTAGATGGCCATACCTGCAGTGACTGAGCCGCCAGGAGAGTTCACATAAAGGTAAATATCCTTATTTGAATCTTCGGCAGCTAATAGCAAAATCTGAGCACAGATTGCATTGGCCATGTCATCTCTGACTTCACCGGCTAGAAAGATGATGCGCTCACGAAGTAAGCGGTTATAAACCTGATCATCTAAGCCGATCATTCCAACGCTCGATGAACGAGCATGTGCTTGACCAGCTTGTGGGCTAAGAAAATCCACGTGTATTCCTTCCGGTTGCTTTTATTACCTGTAGTGAGGCTAACAATGTTGAGGGCTAAATGCTTCCCAATAATGCTAAAAAGGAGCGTGAACGGGCTGATGTTCGCTTAGGGCTAAAGCAAAAAAGCTTTTAAGCCTCTTCGACCAGATCAGATAGTTCAGGCTGTGGGCGAAGTGCCTCGAGGTCGATAACCGCACCTGATGCATCTTTGACCGTTACGCGACCCAAGATTGAGGCCAACGCTTTGGCACGAGTTACCTCTGCGACCAGTTGTGAAATCTGGCCAGCCTTTTGCAACTCTTCGGCAAACTGCTGCGGGGCCATTCCATAGCGCTGGGAAGTACGCACTAAGTACTCAGTTAATTCAATCTCAGTAACCTGAACATCTTCAGTCTGCACGATTGCATCGAGCAAGAAATCTGACTTCAGTGATGAGCGAACCTGGCCATCTACCTCAGCGCGATGTTCTGCATCTTCCATGCGGCCCTCGCCTTGAAGGTGGTCATTTACTTCTAGTTCAACCAAACTATCTGGCACTGGAATATCTAGATCTGTAAGTAGTTTTTCAACTAAGCGATCGCGTGCCTGTGTTCCTTGTTCCATCTTCTTTACACGACCAAGGCGCTCAGTGAAATCTGCCTTAAGTTCGGCCAAAGTATCGAATTCAGATGCAAGCTTTGCAAACGCATCATCTACTGGTGGAAGTTCGCGCTCTTTCACTGCCTTAACAGTTGCTTCGACTTCACCCTTCTCGCCCTCTTTTTGGCCCACTAATTCAGTCTCAAACTTCTTAGTCTCCCCTGCAGACATTCCGATCAAGACTTCATCAAGACCGGGAATCATGCGATCTGAACCAACTTCATATGAAATGTCATTTGCTTGGCCACCATCAACGGTTTCGCCGTTAATAAATGCATCCATATCGAGAGTAACAAAGTCACCGTTAACAACTGCGCGCTCAACTGTCGTCAGAGTTCCAAAGCGTGTACGCAATGATTCAACCTGCTCATCGATATCTTCATCAGTTACTAGAACATCATCAACTTCAACGGTGATGGTTGAAAAATCTGGCAGCTTAACTTCTGGGCGAACATCTACCTCAACGGTAAATGTCAGTTTTTCATTATCAACAAACTCTTTTACATCTACTACTGGACGTCCGATTACTGCAACTGAGTGCTCACGTGCAGCCTTGCCGTAGAAGTCAGGGAGTGCGGCATTGATAGCCTCGTCCAAAACCGTTCCACGACCAACACGTTGATCGATCATAGACGCAGGAACTTTTCCTTTACGAAATCCAGGAATATTTACTTGTGTGGCAACTTTCTTATAAGCATCAGCTACATGCGAACTCATCTCGCTAAATTCAACCTCGATATCAAGACGAACACGAGTTGGAGATAAAGTCTCGACGGTGCTTTTCACAAGGGCTCCTAAATAAGTGACGAACGTATAAAAAGAACTGGTCGGGGCGGGGAGATTCGAACTCCCGGTCTCCTGCTCCCAAAGCAGGCGCGCTAGCCACTACGCTACGCCCCGAGGCGCAATGCAGGAGTCTAGACGAGATTTCCCTCATCTCTTACCGACCCAGTATCTTTAGCCCCTACCCACCCTGCGGGTGTAGCTCAATGGTAGAGCCCCAGCCTTCCAAGCTGGCCATGCCGGTTCGATCCCGGTCACCCGCTCCAGTCTTTATCCGACAGATCCAACCCGAGTTATAAGTGCATTACCGCTCAGCATTAGCTTGCTCCCAATAAGAGTGACCCCAAATTCATCGATGGCCCTCATCCTTAAATCCGTGCTCTCCGCACCGCAGACCACTGTTCCAATAATTGAAAATTGATAGTGACGGCCCCCCACTCCGTTTATATATGCACGACTATCACTAACAAAAGTTCTAAATTGAATATTTGAAAGCCCAGAGCTTGACACTACTTGCATTCCAAATGATTGGGGATCAAATGAACTTGGAGAAAATACTCCGTCCAAGATAATTTGAAAAGTATAAGAAGCCGAAGCGGTTAGCGATGCAAAAACTAAAGAATCACTTTGACCTAGCGGAGCTCCAGTTTCAAGTGACCATTGCTGAATATCAATGTAGTAAGTGTTTGAGAATCCAGCCGCACCAGTTGTTCCCTGCGCACCTGCAGCACCAGCTGATCCCGTATCACCCTTCACTCCTTGAATTCCTTGTGAACCAGTTGTACCCGTATCACCCTTTGCACCTTGCGGACCGGTTGAACCTGTTGCACCGGTTGAACCTTGCGAACCTACTAATCCGGTTGCACCTTGCGATCCAGTCGCACCTTGTGCACCGGCAACACCTTGTGCACCGGCTGCGCCAGTTGCACCTGTACTTCCAGTTGAACCTTGTGTCCCATTAGTTCCTGCCGCACCAACTGCACCTGCTAATCCTTGTGCACCAGCACTTCCAGTTGAACCTTGTGTCCCATTAGTTCCTGCCGCACCAACTGCACCAGCAGATCCAGTTGCACCTGCTAATCCTTGTGCACCTGCTAATCCTGTCGCTCCTTGTGCACCAGTTGCACCTTGCACTCCATTACTTCCTGCCGCACCAACTGCACCAGCAGATCCAGTTGCACCTTGCGAACCTTGCGAACCTGTCGCTCCTTGTGCACCAGTTGCACCAGCCGAACCAGATGCGCCTTGTGCACCTTGTGCGCCAGAACTTCCAGTTGCACCAGTGTCGCCTTTAGCTCCAGTTAATCCTTGCAATCCAGTTGCACCAGTGTCGCCGAGTAAACCAGTTAAACCATTTATGCCCTGAATACCTTGCAAGCCTGTTAAACCACTTATTCCTTGAACACCTTGTAAGCCAACTGCGCCAACATTTCCTTGATCACCTTGCACACCTTGAATACCTTGCACGCCTTGTGCGCCCTTTGCACCAACTGCACCTGTTAGTCCTGTTGCACCTGTTAGTCCTGTTGCACCAGTTAGTCCTGTTGCACCAGTTAGTCCTGTTGCACCATCAACGCCTGCAACTGGATTTAAAGTCAAAGACTTTTCTGTAGGTAAGCGCAGTGATGTTACGAGTTTCCAAACCCCCTTTGTCTTTGGCCCGTATAGATTTGCATTCTTGATGTCAATATAAAAATCACCATCAATACCGATTGTCTTGGCTGGCGTACCACTTCCATTAAGTATTGTGTTAGGAAGTGTTGCAGTTGTTCTTCCTGCTTTTTTTAGAGTGACGGATGTTTTTTGTGCAGGAAAAGCGCTATATGTTGAGATCAAAGAAATTGAGAGAAATAGTGCAACAGCAGCTAAGGGACGCTTCATGATGTGAGACCTTTCCTAAAGGCTGGGAAGAAACGTGGTTTCAGTCTCAGGGGTGAAGATTCCCCGAGAAATAGGGCCTCCCCTGTGCCACAGCGAGCTCAATTAGTGGATTTCCCTAGATTCCTTGTCAGCCTTTCTCTAATACTCACATGGTGTTCTAAGGGTGGGTTACTAACATCCTCAGTATTAGGTAGTTAATTACGGGTAGTCGATGACAAGGGGTCACAGACGGTTCCACTAGGGAAGGAAAGACATACACATGTCATCAAAGAGAAAAATTGCAGCGGTTGTTCTAACAACCGTTGCTCTTTCAGTTGGCACTGTTGGTGTTGCAACAGCTTCACAGCCAAAGGGCAAGAGTGTTTCTGTAAAGACAACATCTACTAAGACAACGGTTAACTCAATTGCTAATCCAATGGCAGGTGGAGCAATGGGCGCAAAAATGGGTGGGCCACACGGCGAACTCACCTCAGTTCTTGCAGGACTTGTTACTAAGGGAACAATCACGCAAGCCCAAGCAGATGCAATCACTTCAGCTCTCACTGCAGCACATGCAGCTAAAGCCGCTGAACATGGTAAAGATAATGATGCCGATGATGCCCGACGTGTAGCGCGTGATGCACTTATCGCAACAACCATTGGTATCGATGCTGCAACTATTAAGTCTCGACTTGCTGCAGGTGAAACACTTGGAGCAATTGCGGGAGCTAAGAAAGCCGCTTTGATCACTGCTCTAGTTGCACAAGCAACTCAGAACATTGACGCCGCAGTTACTGCAGGAAAAGTTACTGCTGCACAGGCAACAACTCTTAAAGCTGGTCTCACTGCACATGTAACTGCTGGAATTGATGCAGTTCGTGGAGCAATGGGTCCGGGAAAGGGTAAGCACGGTCCGGGAAAGGGTAAGCACGGTCCGGGACATAGGGACGGCGAAATGGAAAAAAATCACTAATAAGTAAGCGCTAACTTCATATAAGTAACCTCCTAAGGGTAAAACCCGCCACCTGAGCAATCATGTGGCGGGTTTTCTTATTGCACTTAATGGCACAATGCACTCATGAGAATTCACATCGGCAGCGATCATGCAGGGCTGGAATTAAAGAGTGCGCTGGTGGAATATCTTGAATCTAAAGGCCATACCGTCACAGATCATGGCCCGCATGAATACGATGCACTCGATGATTACCCTGATTTCTGCATTCCTGCTGCCATTGCGACAGTTGCAGATACCGGTTCATTGGGAATTGTGTTGGGTGGATCTGGCAATGGTGAACAGATTGCTGCAAATAAAGTTAAAGGTGTCCGTGCAGCACTTGCTTGGAGCGTTGAGACGGCAAAGCTTGCAAAAGAACATAACAATGCAAACGTGGTTGGTATAGGTGGGCGGATGCATTCAATCGATGAATGTAAGGCAATTATCGATGCCTTTATTGAAACTCCATTTACCAACGATGAACGTCACATACGACGCATCAATAAAATCTCTAGTTACGAAAATACAGCAGGTCAGTAACTCGGTGATCTTTATCGATTCCTTGTCCTTCAAATCTAGTCACTGGTCGCCAATCGGGTTTATCAATTACTCCCCCACTAAATTGCGTTGAGGTTTTAAAAACACTCTCCATAGATTCGGCATAGGGAACCCAGTCGGTTGCTAAGTGAAAATATCCACCGGGTTTTAACTTTGCTGCAACAAGTTCTAAAAATCCTGCGTTAACAATTCGACGTTTGTGATGTTTTACTTTTGGCCAAGGGTCTGGAAAATATAGGTGCACACCATCTAGTGATTCATCTTCAATCATGTAAGGCAGCACAACATGTACATCATCTTCGATAACTTTAATATTTGTAATCTTCTGCTCTTGAATTCTAGAAAGCAACTTGCCGATTCCAGGTGGATGTAGATCAACGGCTAAGTAGCCATTCGTTGGTGACGCCAAAGCAATAATTGCCGTGGCCTCACCCATGCCAAAGCCAATCTCCATAATGATCTTCTCGGCATCGGGAAAAACCGCCTGCAGATCCAACTTTTCTGCGGCGACAGCAATTCCGTGGATCTCCTGCAGGCTTTTCTTGGCCGCTCGTTGCGCCTCTGTGATGCGCGTCCCACGAATGCTGTAGCTGCGAATTGAGGGGCGTTCCATGGTGCAAGAATGTCATGGTTGGATTGATACCTACAAAAGGGAGTTCTACCGTGCCAGGAATCAACATATCTCGCATAGAGGCCAAAGAGCGTGCCGATCATCTATTCGTTCATAGCTATGACGTCACCCTCGATGTAACTACAGGTGCTGAGACTTTTTATTCTAAGTCGGTAGCAAAGTTTTCCTGTAACACCCCTGGCTATTCCACCTTTATCGATGCGTGCGGACGCTCAATTATCTCAGCAACTCTTAACGGCTCACCTGTCGATACTTCTAACTTTGATGGCGAAACTATTTTCTTGAAAGATTTAGCGGCAGAGAATGAATTGATTATCGAAATCGAAGCTATCTATTCCAAATCTGGTGAAGGCCTACAGCGTTCGGTAGATCCATCTGACGGAGAGATTTATTTATATTCACAAGGCGAGACTGCTTATATCCGCCACATGTTCCCTTGCTTTGATCAGCCATCCCTTAAGGCAACTTTTGCATTAACAGTCACTACACCCGGCCACTGGGAAGCGATTTCAAATAACACTCAGATTGGTAAAGAAGTTTCGGCAGATAAGGCAACATGGAAGTTCGCTGCAACTCCAAGGATTCCAACCTACTTAGCTGTATTAATCGCAGGTCCATATTCACATGTACACGATGTCTATAAGGGATCCAAAGATATTCCACTTGGAATCTACTGCCGTAATTCTATGGCACAGTTTGTAGAATCAGAAGATGTTTTCTTGCTCACCAAGCAGGGCTTTGAATACTTCGAAAAGACTTTCGGTCTTGCTTATCCATTTGAAAAATACGATCAAATCGCCGTCGTTGACTTTAACTTTGGTGCTATGGAAAATGCTGGCGCGGTAACTTTCCGCGAAGATTTATTGGTCTTTCGCAGCCATATGCCAGAAAAAATGTACATGTCACGTGCCAACGTAATTTTGCATGAGATGGCGCATATGTGGTTCGGAGACTTAGTAACAATGTCCTGGTGGGATGACTTATGGCTTAACGAATCATTTGCCGAATTTATGGCACACCTTGCACTGGTCGAAGGGACCCGCTTTACCGGGGGCTGGGCCGCCTTTAATAGTGAGCGCAAAAACTGGGCTTATCGCCAAGATCAACTAATTTCAACGCACCCAATCGTTGCCGATATGGTCGATATCGAAGCCGTCAACGCTAACTTCGATGGCATTACTTACGCCAAAGGAGCATCGGTTTTGCAACAACTCGTTGCACACGTTGGCCGTGAGAACTTTATTAGCGGTCTTCAGAAATACTTTGCCAAGCATGCGTGGGGTAATACAACGCTTAGGGATCTCTTCGATCAATTAGAGGCTGCCAGTGGCCGCTCTCTAGATTCTTGGGCTGCGACTTGGCTACAAACTGCTGGTGTAAACATTTTGCGTCCAGAGTTAGTAATCGTTGGTGATACTTATTCATCGGTTGCAATTAAACAAGAGGTACCGCTAATCCCTGCGGGCTCAACACAGTTAAGACCCCACCGTTTAGCAGTGGGCCTTTATGACATCGATGGTGGTTCCATCACACTGCGCACATCAGTGGAGCTCGATGTTGCAGGTGCACTTACGGCCGTGCCACAGCTGGCAGGTCAAAAAGTCGCCGATTTATTACTAATTAATGATCGCGATTTATCATATGCAAAACTACGCTTTGATTCTCGATCGCTGACCACACTTAAAACCCATCTTGGAACAATCGCCGATCCATTAACTCGTGCTCTTTGTTGGGCTGCAGTCTGGGATATGCATCGTGATGCAGAGATATCTTCATCTGACTTCCTAGACATCGCCTTTGCAGGTTTGCCAGGTGAAAGCGATGATGCAGTTGTCAATATTACATTGACTCAGATGTACACATCGGTTGAGGCTTACACGCCAGAGCTACAGCGTTCTGCAATGCGCCTAAAAATCGCAAACGGTTTGGATGCACTTACTAAGAGTGCTGCACCTGGCAGTGATTTACAGATGTTATATGCGCGTGCATTTGCTCAAAATGCATTTACCCCAGAACATATTAAATCTGTGCACGGACTTCTCAATGGTTCAGCCCCTGGCTTTATCATCGATGCTGATCAACGCTGGTTCTTTGTCATCGCGCTGTCTGAACGTGGTGCCATTACACGAGAAGAGCTTGATGCTGAGCTAGCTCGTGATAACACCACTAGTGGCAACTGTTTCTATGAAACCGCTATTGCCGCTGCTCCAACAGCAGAGGCTAAGGACTATGCCTGGAACAAAATTATCAATGAAGATATTCAAACCTCAGTGCGCTCAGCCCTTGTCGCTGGATTCCAGAGACCAATTCAACGTGAACTTTTGGCCACATACGTAGATGGCTACTTTGAGGCAATCATCACCGTCTGGGAATCTAAATCCTACGAAGGGGCAAGCAAAATTGTGAGCGGTCTTTATCCATCATGGGTCGTGACGCAATCAACCATTGATAAAACAAGTAGCTGGTTAGACACTGTTGGTAAAGATGCACCAACTGTTCTTCGCAAATTAGTTATTGAAGCTCGCGATGGTTTATTGCGTGCCTTGAAAGTTCAAGACTTCACGCTATCCCAATCTTAGGCGATATTTGCAGGGATTTTTAAGGATAGATGACTTAGGGTGTGAGAGTGAGCTCAAAGCGATTAGGGAGCATCTTTGGTGCGTTAGCAGTACTTGCTGGCCTAGCCACCGGAGATCTTGTAGCCACATTTAACTCTAGCTGGAGCAGTCCGGTTATTTCCCTGGGTAATCGAGTAATTGATTATGCGCCATCCATAGTTAAAAGATATGTCATTCAAATTTTTGGTCTCTACGATAAAGTTTTTTTAGTTTCACTCATCATTCTTATTGTTGTGGCGATCTCAATCTTTTTTGGCCGTGCATTTGCCGCCGGGCGAGAGAAAACGGCATATCTAACTATCGCAGCGATGGTGGCCGCATCTGGCGTGGCAGCTCTCTTTGATGCACAGGCAAATCTGACCTCATTGGCTCCCACTCTTGTATCTGGTGGAACGACAATCTACGTATTGAGATGGTTGGGGGGAAAGAAGAAAGAGAGTGAGTTAGCAGAAGGCTCTCTTTCTCGTCGAGAGCTATTGAGGGCGGCGGCAATTCTTGGTGCGGTCAGTATTTCTGCTAGCGCTCTGGGAAAGGCATTGAACCAAAAAACCACGGTTGCACGCGAACGAATTGCAATCGCACTTCCTAAGCCACTGAAGTTTCTAGCAAAGCCGCCAGCAGATCCCGCGCTAAAGATTGCGGGCCTCTCTCCATTCTTTACACCTAATAAGGATTTCTATCGCATCGATACGGCCTTATCTGTTCCAAATCTCTCAGTAGATGATTGGACGTTAGAGATTGTTGGGATGGTGAAGAATCCACTGAGATTTACTTATGCGCAGTTAATTGCAAGGCCGGTCTTTGAACTCGATGACACAATTGCATGTGTTTCAAATGAGGTTGGTGGGCCTTTAGTCGGTAATGCTCGCTGGCTAGGCGTGCGCTTAGATGATCTGATTCGTGAGGCGCAGCCAACTGCCGATTCCGATCAGATTATGGGCTACTCTCACGATGGCTTCACGGCAGGCTTTCCGTTGGCAACTTTAGATGGACGAGATGCCATGATTGCAATCGGTATGAATGGCGAGGTTTTGCCAACGGAGCATGGTTTTCCAGCGCGCATTATCGTTCCCGGCCTCTATGGATATGTCTCTGCAACAAAGTGGTTAGTACGAATTGAGTTAACGCGCTTTGATAAAAAACAGGGCTTTTGGATTTCGCGCGGATGGTCAGAGCGCGCTCCGATTAAAACCCAATCACGAATCGATACACCAGCGACTGGAAGTGAGATTACAGCTGGCACTGTTGCTATCGCCGGAGTTGCATGGGCGCCAACTCGTGGAATTTCAAAGGTAGAGGTCCGTGTGGGTAGCGGTCCGTGGCGCGTTGCGAATCTGGGAGAAGTGATTGCAGATACAACGTGGCGACAGTGGTGGATAGATTGGAATGCCAGTGCCGGTGATTACATAATCGCTGTACGAGCAAGCGATGGAGACGGAAATGTGCAGTCAGAGCAGTACGTATCAATTGAACCCAATGGAGCAGAGGGCTGGCACAGTATTAAGGTCCGGGTGCTTGTCTAGCAAATTACCAGAGGGATAGTGTTGATTTGCGTGGAGCCACTTCATTTCCTCTAGAACTCTCTGGCTACTCGCAGTTGAAACCACTCTGCGGAACGAGTGTGTCTGCTTTCATTACCGAAGTTGATTGGAATCGTTTATTTCAATCGTGATACCTCAGCCCTTGTTTACAAGGCCTATGTGGCTAATGTTTGAGCAAATAATGCGTTAAATCCTCGCGTAGAAGTTTTGGTTCTTGCGACCAATATTTAATTAATAGAGGTAATTGAAGAGGTTGTTTTTGCTTTTCGTGGCGCACTCGCTGCCCACGAAAGCACAGCAATAACAGTGAAGAGTGCAAGAGGAATCAGGATAAAAGTTACAACGGTTTCAATCGCCCTCAAACCTGGACCAGCGACGGTGCCATCTTCAACGGCTGACATAATAAAGTTCATGTGGTTAGTGTAATTTACTTATGCCGTTGCCGCTGCCACACCAAATGGCTGTAAATATTGCAACCAACGTTCATCGGTTCGTCCTGTGCCAAGAATTCTCCACGCAGCACCAACGGGTTCGCGAGGCAACTGACGTAACCTCCACCCAATCTCTTTAAGCTGTTTATCGGCCTTCAAGTGATTGCACTTATGACACGCTGAAACAACGTTCTCCCAGTTGTGACCACCACCACGGCTGCGAGGAATCACGTGATCGATCGATGTTGCAGGTGCCGTGCAGTACACGCATCGACCACCATCGCGCGCAAAGATTGCCCGTCGAGACAATGGCACAGCATGGCGATAAGGAATGCGAACAAATTTATTAAGGCGAATGACTGATGGCAGATCCATCTGGCCGCCAGAAAAATGTACGACCGACCCCGACTCTTCAATCATTGTTGCCCGGTGGTTTAAGACCAGAATCAGGGCACGGCGTTCAGTAATGACACCCAATGGTTCATAGGTGGCATTTAGAACTAGTGTGCGCGACATAATCGCTCCCGATCTGGCGCATGGCCTGCGCCGATTGGTTTATCTTGCACTACAACACGCTCAGTTACTGGTATTTCAAAGCGGTATTTGGGTAAAGATTTGGCTACAGTCATACCCACTATGAGTGATTCAGCACAAAACATCATCGATTGGGTCAGCGGCACCCCCCTGCGTATCTTTATCATCCTGCTCACGGCCATTCTCGCCCAGAGTTTTGGTAGCCGAGCAATTCACCGGGCTATGAACCGATTGGCCACTGCCGATTTACTTCCTGGACCACGCAATATCGTGGCCCGTCAAAAAGAGCGCGCTCGCACAATCGGAGGCGTTTTAGCTGCGACGTTAAAAACTGTTGTTTGGATTGTTGCATTGGCAATGGTGCTAGGTGAGTTTGGCTTTAACTTAGGACCCCTCATTGCATCGGCTGGAATCCTTGGCGTGGCACTCGGACTTGGTGCTCAGACTTTAGTTCGAGATATTTTATCTGGAATATTTATGTTAATTGAAGATCAGTACGGTGTCGGTGATAGCGTAGATGTTCTAGAGATTCAAGGCGTTGTAGAAAAAGTTGGACTGCGCGTAACAACAGTTCGCGATAAAGAAGGAACGCTTTGGTACTTACGCAATGGTGAAATTCTAAAAGTTGGTAACCAATCTCAATCTGGTTGATTGACCATCGAATCTGCCGCCATCTCTAAGTAACTCCACAACTGTGCGCGGTGTTCTGCATCCATTTCCATGCCGCCTACAACTGTATGCATCGCCTTGAGCCATGCATCACGCGCAGCTGAGTCAATGTGAAATCCTGCATGACGCATACGCAATCGAGGATGCCCACGGCTTTCTTGATAGGCCGTTGGTCCGCCCCAGTACTGTTCTAAAAACATTTGCAAACGTTCGGCAGCGCCTTTCAAATCCGACTCAGGATACATAGGGCGTAAAATCGGATCCACCGCCACATGGGCATAAAACTGTGCCACTAAATCACTAAAAAAATCTTCGCCGCCGACTTCTTCATAGAACGTACTCATCTGCTTAGACTAGCCATGTCTTTACCTTTGGCTATCTGTAAAACAAAGTAACTGGTCACTAAACAAAGGGCGCCACTCACATAAAACGCTGCGGCGTAGTCTCCAAGCTTCACCCGAATAATTGCTGCCCCTAAAGCTGCGATAGAGCCACCAATCTGGTGAGCTGCAAAGACCCATCCATAAATAACCGTGGCGCGATCAGGACCCAAAATCGCGCGGCATAACATCACGGTTGGCGGCACGGTTGCAACCCAATCGAGGCCATAAAAAATTACGAAAACCAGGGTTGATACATGCATCGTCGAAAATAAGATTGATGGGAGCAAGAATAGAGATAATCCACGCAGTGCATAATAGAAAAATAGAAGTTTCCGGGGATCGTATTTATCTGTAAGCCAGCCCGAAAATAATGTTCCTATGACATCAAAGACTCCTATGAGTGCAAGAAGTGATGCAGCAACTACCTGCCCCATGCCATGATCATGTGCGGCTGGAATAAAGTGAGTTCCAATTAAGCCACTGGTAGATAAACCACAAACAAAGAATGAACCGCTCAGATACCAAAAATCTTTATGCGCACTGGCCTCTTTTAATGTGACTAAAGCTAACCGCGCCGCATTCATTTGGGGTTTAACTGGTGGCTGCCAATCATCAGGTGCACCGTAAGGCAACATACCTAAATCGGCAGGTTTTTCGCGTAGGAATAAGTAAATCATCGGAACCATAATTAACGACGCGCTACCAATTGTGAGACCGATAGATTTCCAACCGTATAAATCTGATAATCGAGTAAGACCTGGCAAGAAAATTAACTGTCCCATGGCAGCTGCAGCAGTTAAGCCTCCGATAACGATTCCTCTGCGCTTTACAAACCAACGGTTAGCAACAGTTGCCGCAAAGACCAAAGCCATCGAACCTGTACCAATACCAACGATGACGCCCCACGTTGCAACTAATTGCCATGGCGCGTGAATTTGGGTTGTAAGGAAAGCGCCAGTACTAACAGTTGTCAGCGCCGCCATCACAACTTTTCGAACAGTGAAACGCTCCATTAACGCTGCAGCAAAAGGAGCAGTTAAACCGTAAAGCAAAACATTTATCGATACGGCTAATGAGATTTGATCGCGGCTCCAACCAAATGCATCTTCCAACGGAATGATGAGTACAGAAGGCGCCGATCTAAAACCAGCAGTTGCTACCAGAGTAAAAAATGTTACTCCTACGGCTATCCACGCTGGATGTAACTTAGTTCTAGGCATCTGGCAACTGTACTTTTCTTGATAAGAATCCAAGTGCAATGACGGGAATTGCGGCGAATAAACAGAGCCAGCCATAACTCAAAGCTCCAATAATTACTCCAGCTAAGGCTCCACCACCAGCACCAGAGAGGTTCATGACTAAATCACTTGCACCTTGCGATGCTGGACGCATTTCTAGGGAGACTGATTCAGATAAATATGCTGAACCACCAATAAGTGTGCACGACCAGCCAAGGCCCAAAAGAAATAAACCGATACCTAATTGGTAGGCATTACTTGCTTGCGCAGTGCCGGCAACAAGTGTAGAGAGCAAGAGAATAACTAAACCAATCTGGATCACTCGTACACGACCTAGACGGTCGCTGAGCGAGCCAATGATTGGTGAAAATGCATACATACCAAGCACGTGCACGCTAATGACAAAACCAATAATGCGCAAAGAGACATCTACATGCTTCATATGTATTGGTGTCATCACCATTACCGAAACCATCGCAACATGGCCAATAGCTATTGCAGAGATAGCAAAGAGCGCCTGCGGATTGGAACGAATGTGTGTTAAAGCTTTTTTAGTAGAGCCTTTTCGCTGCTTAACTGCAGCTTGTTTCTCAGCAGTTAAGTAAGGATCAGGACGCAAAAAAATCTGAATGACAATCATTGCAAAAAACAGGGTGACAGCTGAAATTAAATATGGACCAACCAAACGCGGCAAGCTCAAAGCCTCGGCTAAATTTCCAGAAGGCTCCATTAAATTTGGTCCAGCAACTGCGCCAATTGTTGAGCCCCATACAACAAATGAAAGCTGCTTTGCCCTAGTTTCAATCGTTGCTAAATCAATTGCAGCAAAACGTGCTTGATACCCTGCAGCCGATGCCGCTCCTACTAGAAAGGTTCCGAGCAACATAAAAAATAAGTTACGGTGTGAGCCACCTAGAATTGCAAAGATTGATCCCAGTACTCCAGATGCATAACCCACCGATAAAGCCAGACGTCGTCCGCCAATTGCAGTTAAACGCGCAAGGGGAAGAGCCAATGCCGCAGCACCTAACACGGCACTGGTTTGAGCTAAACCTGCAAGAGTTTCAGAGTCGGTAATCGATGAAACCAGTAGTGAGCCAGCGGCAACGGTGCCTGCAACACCTATACCGTTGAGAACCTGCGCTGAAGCTAGTGTGCGTACAACTTTTTGTTGCAGCGCAGTGTTTGGCATTAGTTAACTAATCTGATCCAGGCTGCAGTATCAGTTGGCAGTGTGTGCGCATGGACTGGCCCACTGCTCAATAAAACCTGTGAATTCGATGGAAGTTCGATTGCTGCACCTAAGTTGATATAACAGGCAAAATCTCCGGGACGTTCGAATGCAACTACATCTTTGCCGGCCTCAATCCATTCCATTGGGCCATCACCTAAGCCTTGCTCGGCTTTGCGAATCGCAAGCGCATCTTGGTACATAGATAACGTTGAATCATTAACACCATCTTGGGACTCGGCTGAAAACTTTCCCCACCACGAAGACTGTGGCAACCATGCCTGATCAATTGTTAGCGCAGCATTATTTGAAAAACCAAACGCTCCAGCTGAATCTGATGACCATGGCAATGGCACACGGCAACCATCGCGACCGCGATCTGTATAACCGCTCATCTTCCACCGCGGATCAGTGAGACGATCTTCTGGAATATCGCGAACTTCTGGCAGTGCTAACTCTTCACCTTGATACATGTACGCACCACCTGGAAGAGCTAACATCATCAACGCAGCGCTGCGTGCACGTAGGGTTCCGCGCTCAATATTGAACTTCGCTGGATCTCCTTGACGCGAACGAGTTGTTGCGCCGTGGTTTGTCAGTCCTAAGTCCAAGCGGTCAACTGAACGCACAACGTCGTGATTGTTAAATACCCACGATGTTGGTGCGCCAACTTCTTCTAACGCACTGATTGAGTTATCAATCTTTGTGCGAATCTGATCGGCTTTCCACAAAGTAGTTAGCATCTCGAAATTAAAAGAGTTCTGAAGTTCATCGGGGCGAACATAGCGCGCAATGCGCTCAGCGGGACTAACCCACGCTTCAGCAACTGCCATGCGATCACCTGGATAAGAATCAAATATTTTGCGCCATGAACGATAAATATCGTGAACACCCTCTTGATCCCAGAAAGGTTTATGTTCAGTGCCCAGCATCTCGGCCGCTGGATCTTTCTTGATATCAGGCAAGCCCTTTTCTTTGAACATTCCATGTGCTACATCGATGCGGAAACCATCGACTCCACGGTCTAACCAAAACTTTAAGACATCTTCTAAATGCGAAACAACTTCTGGATTTTCCCAATTTAAATCAGGTTGTTCAACAGCAAAGATATGTAAGTACCACTGTCCTAACTTTCCATCGGCTTCAGTGATGCGCTTCCAAGCACAACCACCAAAGACTGACTCCCAGTTATTAGGTGGCAATTCACCGTTAGGACCTTTGCCATCACGGAATACATAGCGATTGCGCTCAGCTGAACCTGGCGCAGCATGTAGTGCGGCTTGGAACCACTTGTGGTCACTGGATGTGTGATTAGGAACGATATCGATAATAAATTTAATTCCGTAGTCATGAGCCTCTTTAATGAGCTGCTCAGCTTGGGCCAACGTGCCGTAATCAGGTTCGATATCCATGTAGTCGGCGACGTCGTAACCATGATCATGCTGAGGAGATGGATACCACGGTGTAATCCAGATGGCATCGATACCCAGCTTCTTTAAATATGGCAGGCGCGAACGAATACCTTCAATGTCACCGATTCCATCACCATTTGAATCGGCAAATGATCGTATATAGATCTGATAGGTAACCGCATCTCTCCACCAAGGACGTTCTGCGCGGGGTGCAAGCTGGGGCATTCTTACTCCGCCACTAAAAACTTGTTAAGAACTTCGCGTTGGGCATCAGAGAGTGGTCGTGAACTCTTTGTGTCTTCAGTGACTATGACTTGCACAGTCTTCACACGGGCTACAAGGGTTCCAACTTTTGATATTTCATACACCATCACAAATGAGGAGGTGCCAATCGACTCAACCCAACAACTAACATCTACAAAGATATTACCTTCGCTGATTGGGGCTTTAAAATCAACTTCAGCACGGGCAACGACCATATTAAAACTACCCAGCATTGCAAAACGTGCTTCTTGGGCATACGTTAAATATTTAGCATTATTAACATGACCCATGGCATCTAAATCATCCCAGCGGACATACTGCTTATTTGTAAACTTCATTAGCGCGTCAACTTTCTGTAGGTAACACGGTGCGGACGAGCTGCATCGGCACCTAAACGTTGGATCTTATTCTCTTCATAACTTTCGAAGTTTCCTTCAAACCAGAACCACTTTGAATCACCTTCATAGGCCAAAATATGTGTCGCTACACGGTCAAGGAACCAACGATCGTGGGAGATAACAACGGCGCATCCTGGGAACTCAAGTAGCGCATTTTCGAGTGAGCCAAGGGTTTCAACATCTAGATCGTTCGTTGGCTCATCGAGAAGTAATAAGTTGCCACCTTGCTTGAGCGTCAACGCTAAGTTTAAACGGTTACGTTCACCGCCAGATAAAATTCCCGCTGGCTTTTGCTGATCTGGGCCTTTGAAGCCAAAGCACGAGACATATGCGCGCGATGGCATTTCAACCATTCCGACCTTAATGAAATCAAGACCATCAGAGACGACTTCCCACAGAGTTTTCTTAGGATCAATGCCTCCACGAGACTGATCGACGTAGGAAATCTTGACCGTCTCACCGATTTTAACCTTTCCTGAATCGGGAGTTTCCATTCCCATAATGGTTTTAAAGAGCGTTGTCTTACCAGCGCCGTTAGGCCCAATAATTCCAACGATTCCATTGCGTGGAAGAGTGAAGGAGAGATCGTCGATTAATACTCGATCGCCGAAGCCCTTGCTTAAGTTTTCAACTTCAATAACAACATTTCCAAGACGTGGCCCAGGTGGAATTTGAATCTCTTCAAAGTCTAACTTGCGCATCTTGTCGGCTTCAGCCGCCATCTCTTCATAACGCGCAAGACGGGCTTTAGATTTAACTTGGCGCCCTTTAGCATTTTGGCGAACCCACTCGAGCTCTTCAGTTAAACGCTTTGCGCGCTTGGCATCTTTTTGTCCTTCAATCTTTAAACGTGCCGATTTAGTTTCCAAATATGTTGTGTAGTTTCCTTCATATGGATAAGCACGACCTCGGTCGAGCTCTAGAATCCACTGGGCCACGTTGTCCAAGAAATATCTATCGTGCGTAATCGCAACAACTGCGCCGTGATACTTATTTAAATGTTGTTCTAACCATAAAACAGATTCGGCATCAAGGTGGTTAGTTGGCTCATCGAGAAGTAATAAATCAGGAGCCTGCAAAAGCAGTTTACACAAAGCAACGCGGCGTTTTTCTCCACCAGATAACACCGAAACATCGGCATCAGGTGGCGGGCAACGCAGAGCATCCATGGCTTGTTCTAACTGCGAATCTAGCTCCCATGCATTGCGATGATCTAACTTCTCTTGCAGATTGCCCATCTCAGCTAATAACTTGTCGTAGTCGGCATCGGGATTACCGAGCTCTTCACTAATTGCATTGAAGCGATCGAGCATCGCAACGGTTTCGGCCACGCCCTCTTTAACGTTATCGATAACGTTCTTGGTCTCATCTAAAACTGGCTCCTGCAGCAAAATACCCACGGTGTAGCCGGGAGTTAAATAGGCCTCGCCGTTAGATGGCTGCTGCAGACCGGCCATAATTTGAAGGACGGTGGACTTACCCGCTCCGTTAGGGCCGACCACGCCGATCTTTGCCCCAGGGTAAAACATGATGGTGACGTCATCGAGAATTACTTTGTCACCATGCGCTTTACGCGCCTTCTTCATCGTATAAATGAACTCAGCCATGGGATGAAACCTTACCGTTATGTATCGGTAGACTTAGCATCCACGACCCCCTACAGGCGCCTGTAGCTCAGTCGGATAGAGCACCCGCCTTCTAAGCGGGTTGTCGCAGGTTCGATTCCTGCCAGGCGCGCATGGCCAATGAACAACCGAACCTGATCTGGATCGACTGCGAGATGACTGGACTGTCCCTTGAAAAGGATGTGCTGGTCGAAATCGCCGTCCTTGTCACCGACTGCGAGTTAAAGGTGATCGGTGATGGAGTCGATGTTGTAATCAAGGCGAGCGCTGATGATCTTGCCGGCATGAATGAGTTTGTCACAGCGATGCACACAACTTCGGGCCTCATCACCGAGATTCCCAAGGGGATTTCACTTGTTGAAGCCGAACTCAAGGTGATTGCCTATCTATTGGAGTGCGGTATACAACCTGGAAAATCTCCACTTGCTGGAAACTCGGTGTCAGTGGACCGTTCATTTATTGCACGCGATATGAAAGTGCTCAACGATTTTCTTCACTACCGAACTATTGATGTCTCATCGATTAAAGAGTTAGCGCGCCGCTGGTATCCCAAGGCCTACTTCAATGCCCCGGCTAAAACCGGCAATCACCGCGCACTGGGCGATATTAAGGATTCAATCGCAGAGTTGGCCTACTACCGCAGCGCAGTATTCGTTCCGGGGCAGCCTTAGTAGAAGGTAGACTGTGTCACTCATGGTGGACGTAGCTCAGCTGGTAGAGCACCCGGTTGTGGTCCGGGATGTCGCGGGTTCGAGCCCCGTCGTTCACCCCAGTTTTATATGTACGACCTAATAGAAAGTCGGCGTTAATGATCTTTGATGTCATTATTGAAATCCCTGCCGGCAGCCGCAACAAATACGAGGTCGATCACTTAACCGGTGAAATCCGCCTGGATCGAATGCTTTTCACATCTACACGCTATCCATATGACTATGGCTTTGTTAAGAACACTCTCTCACTCGATGGCGATCCACTTGATGCACTGGTGATGTTGGATGAACCAACATTTCCTGGCTGTGTAGTTTCTTGCCGTGCAATTGGAATGTTTAATATGACCGATGAAGCTGGCGGAGATGACAAATTGCTGTGCGTTGCAGCCGGAGATATTCGTAAATCATCTTTCCAGGATTTAGAGGATGTTCCAAAGTTTGAACTCTCAGAAATTCAACACTTCTTTGAAGTCTATAAAGCCTTAGAGCCAGGCAAAAGCGTTTCAGGTGGCAACTGGGTTAATCACAGTGAAGCCCTATTAGAGATCGAACGCTCACGTGAGCGTTTCAAGGCAAGGCATTAATTAGGCATGGACTTAGGGAGAGCTAAGTGATCAACAGCGGAGATACAGCATGGGTGCTTGCAAGTGCAGCACTCGTTCTTTTCATGACCCCGGGTCTTGCAATCTTTTACGGCGGAATGGTTCGAACTAAGAGCGTATTGAACATGATGATGATGTCCTTTGGCGCGATGGGAGTCACCACGATTATTTGGGTGCTCTATGGCTACTCACTCACTTTTGGAAAATCCCATGGTGGATTAATCGGTGGCTTTGAAAATCTAGGTTTAGCTAAAACACTTGATCAAGTTGTTGGTCCTGAAGGACACCAGATTCCTATGTTGGCTTTTGCCATGTTCCAACTCACTTTTGCCATTATTACGGTCGCACTTCTTTCAGGTGCAATCGCTGATCGCGCAAAGTATGGATCATGGGTTTTATTCGTTGCCGTCTGGATTACCTTGGTCTATATCCCAGTTGCACATTGGGCTTTTGCAGCTCAAGGCGGCACCGGTGGTTGGATCGTCGATACATTAGGTGCCCTCGATTTTGCTGGCGGCACCGTCGTTGAAATTAACTCAGGTGCTGCAGCTCTTGCCCTTGCTTTAGTTTTAGGTAAACGTGATGGTTTCAGACGCGACCCAATGCGTCCGCACAATATGCCGTTGGTATTACTTGGTGCTGGAATGTTGTGGTTTGGATGGTTTGGTTTTAACGCCGGAAGTGCTTTATCGGCCGGTTCATTAGCGGCCACTGCAATGATCAATACTCAAATTGCATCTGCTGCGGCATCGATGTCATGGGTGCTTTTTGAAAAACGCCGTGATGGCAAAGCTACTACCCTCGGTGTTGCGTCAGGTGCCATTGCAGGAGCGGTAGTAATTACACCTGCATGCGGTTTCGTAAATCCTCTTGGTGCACTTCTGCTTGGTTTACTAGCAGGTGTTGCCGGCTCATATGCAGTCTCTCGCAAATACAAGTTTGGCTATGACGACTCGTTAGATGTAGTTGGCGTACATGGTGTCTCAGGCATCATTGGAATGATCGGAATCGGTTTGCTTGCAACGTTGAGTGTGAACTCAGCCGGTAAAGATGGTCTGTTCTCAGGTGGCGGCACTGACCTGTTGGTGCGCCAACTAATCGCTATCGTGGTCGTTGCACTCTTTTCCTTCTGTGCAACTTGGATTATTGCCACAGCAATCAGTAAAACAATTGGATTTAGAGCTACACGCGATGATGAAATCGGTGGACTAGATACGGTTTATCACGCAGAATCAGCTTATGACATCACCGGAAATTCAAACCGGTACTAACGAGAGGCTATAGATATGAAACTAATTACTGCCATCGTTAAGCCTGGCAAGGTAGATGAGATAAAGCATGCTCTGCAAGCCGCTGGTGTGCATGGAATGACTGTGTCAGAAACACATGGATATGGCCGACAAAAGGGGCACACTGAGATTTATCGCGGAGCTGAATACACCGTTGATTTCATTCCAAAGGTTCGCATTGAAGTTTTAGCAGATGATGAAAACTGTTCAAGAATTCTTGATCTAATTGTTGAAACCGCACATAGCGGAACGATTGGTGATGGAAAAGTCTGGGTTACTCCAGTTGAAACTGTTGTTCGCGTTAGAACTGGCGAGCGCGGAATGGATGCTATTTAACCGTTAGGAATTACTTGCCCTGGGCAGGTTTGTAACAGTTTTAATATCGCAGCTTTTTCAGGTGCGGTTAACCACAAACCATATTTATATTTAACGGCTACTTGCCGCGCAACGTATGTACACCGATAACTCTTTCGCGGTGGCAACCATGTAGCTGCATCACCATCGCTTTTTTGCGAGTTCAATCTTCCTTTTACGGCCAAAAGGTTCAAGGGGTCATTGGCAAGCTCAGTTCGTTCTTCCAGAGTTAATTTAAATGCACCGGTTTGCCACGCATTAGATAAGGCAACAACATGATCGATTTGAACATCCGAGCTAGTGGCTACTCCCCTAAGAAAACTAATACTTTCTCCAGAATATGGATCAACTAAAACCCCTGAAAAAACCACGCAGTCCTTAGCGCTAACTTTGTAGATAATCGACGTTAAATCACGATACAAAATATCGTTGCGAGTATCACAGCCATTATGATCAACATCTTTCCAAGCTGTTCCAAATTGTTCACGTGTGTAGCCTGTCTTTGCCGCCCTGCCCTTTACTGCCATCTTCGCAATAACATCCACAACAGTTGGCGCAGCGGCTTCAGCACCGCCAGTAAACCCCGTAAAAAACAATGTCAGGGCTAGGGCAATCCTTATTTCCCAGCGACTCATGTCTCCATTTTGGCGGTGTTGCCTATGTGCGGCAAGGCCCGACTTGCTGATAGGTTTCCCCCTGCAATCAAGCGTTTCTGGCGCCTGAGTGCCTCGGGTGGTTAGCTCAGTTGGTAGAGCAGGTGACTCTTAATCACCGGGTCGGGGGTTCGAGTCCCTCACCACCCACTTGCGTAAGTGAATCCGAGTTCTATGTCCAAACCTTGGATGTAGATCAAACCCTTGAGTAGTGGATATATCTGCTCATATTCCCAATTGGTTTGATCTTCCCATTACCATTTTGGAATGCGAATTAAGGGAAGCCTTTTCAATGGCTTACTACTTGCCCTTGTCGTTGCCCTTATTCCAGTTGTCGCAGTCTCTGCCCAGAAAGTAACTGCAGGATCTGCTTGCAAGATACATAAGCAAAAAGTCACTTATCAAAACAAGGTTTTTACATGTACTAAATCTGGAAAGAAATTGATTTGGGATAAAGGGGTTGTTGTAAAGAAGGCCACGCCAACGCCAACGCCAACGCCAACGCCAACACCAACACCAACACCAACACCAACGCCAACACCAACACCAACGCCTTCACCAACGCCTTCACCAACGCCTTCACCAACGCCTTCACCAACGCCTTCACCAACGCCTTCACCAACACCTTCACCAACACCTTCACCAACACCTTCACCAACACCGGGAATCAAGCAGACAAGATCGTCAGTCGTTTATTCCCCGCCAAGTTTGCCAAGTGAAGACATAGCTCTCTGCAAAATAAAGAACGTTGGAGTCGACGGACCAAGGTCCGGATTCCCAGCGTCTACTCCTTTGTATAAAGGAAAAGGCGTAGTTAAATGGGCACTAGTTCCACTTGATTTCTCTGATCTACCTGGCGAAGCAAACTTTATGGCACGCGTGCAGAAGGAAATGGAGTTTGCTTCAGATTGGGCGGATAACACAAGTGAAGGTCAATTAAAGATTGAGTGGATGGTTCATAAAGATTGGATACGTCTACCCGGACTCTCGCGTGATTACGCCATTCCAAAGTCTGACAATAATTGGAATAAATCCCCCGCGCAGCACAGTGTCTGGCAGAGAGCGATTGCCGAGTCAGATAAATTCATAGACTTCACTGGCATCCAAGCTGTGCATTTTATACTTCCCTCAGGACAGTCAATAATTGAATATGGAGTTAAATCAAATATTGGCTTTGATGTTGTCAGGAATTACGTCACAGGCGAAGGCACACGAATAGATCTCTTCTCAATTCCAAGCACTTTCAATGAGGAACCAAACTCTGGGCGCAACTATTGGTCTTGGTGGATGTATCACTACGTGGGAGGACTGGGAGTTCCGAAGTATGGAGGATCGACTGCAACGCCCTTGCACTCATATCTGA
Source organism: Streptomyces griseus (assembly GCA_945865365.1). Taxonomy (GTDB): domain Bacteria; phylum Actinomycetota; class Actinomycetes; order Nanopelagicales; family Nanopelagicaceae; genus Planktophila. The sequence goes on along the minus strand of CAMBDL010000014.1, from coordinate 1,392 downwards.
TCCAAGGCAGCACCGAAGGCGAACGTGATTTAAGTGGATGGATGAGATTCGTAATTGGATGGATGCCTGAAAATCGTGTCTATTGCCGGACAGCAGAGAACCTCTCCAAAGTTGATGTAACCCTAGTTCCTTTAACCGACAACAAATCTCAAGGCATCAAACTTGCGGTTATTCCACTCTCAGCTACGAAGGCTTTAGTGTTGGAGTCCAGGCGAGTCACGAAGTTTGCATGCACAACCGACACTGAGAGAAATGGTGTCCTCGCATACATCTATGACTCCACTCTTGGTCATCAAGACGAATACTTCAAGGCAATTTCGCCAAGTGGCAGATCCATAGAGAGCTATTCTTGTTACGCCAGCAGAACCCAGGATTTTTTACTCCATCAGGGCGATGAGGTCACCTACGAAGGGATAAAGATTGAAATGGTGGCCCACGGCGATTTCGATCAAGTGAAGATAACTAGAAACTCTGGGAAATGATCTATCGGGCACATCAATACGTGGACCTTGTGAGCACATAACCCCTATTGGGGTTCGAGTCCCTCAACACTCACATATGTAAGTGAACCCGAGTTCTATGTCCAAACGGCACTGAGATTAATACCTTACGAACCAGCCACTACATATTGATCGGATGCTGCCTGCCCCGAAAATCTCTCCCCGTCAGGGCCGACCGAACAAGGGCTACTGTCACGTACTGTCTTACTAATTATCAATAAATCTTTGTCAAAACCATAGGACTTCCACTGTAAAAGAATCTCTGGAGTGAAATGCAAGAATGGTGATTCAAATTTATTAGCCGCGAAGTCGATTAGTGCAATATCTACAGAGCTATTCACAACGGTTCCACCAGTAGAGGCAGCAAATGAGCTTTGATCTTTAGACCACCAAGAAATAACTGGAGTTCCTGCTCTCACTTTGTCGCCGTTTTGCACTAGAGGATCACCGTGGAAAAACACGAATGTCCAACCACTGTCGTTCATGACAAATACTTGGGCTCCATTGCCAGATTGTTCCGTCTGAATTCCTATAGTCCCTTCAAATGGTGCAAATCCTCTGATACTTCCTGAAGGAATAAAGGGTGCCTTAAGGAAAACGTAGTGCTTCATCGAACGAGCAGATTCAAGACCTTCAAATGCTTCATTCTGGATTTTTGCACTAAATCCTGGCGAATAATCGTGTCCTACACAGCTTCTAAATTTCGATAATTTACTTATAGCTTTCGGATCAATTGGTGAAACGATTAAAAAGTTCGCTGGATCTGCAGTTGGTGTTGGTGTTGGTGTTGGTGTTGGTGTTGGTGTTGGTGTTGGTGTTGGTGTTGGTGTTGGTGTTGGTGTTGGTGTTGGTGTTGGTGTTGGTGTTGGTGTTGGTGTTGGTGTTGGTGTTG
>CAMBDL010000013.1 GCA_945865365.1 Streptomyces griseus | reverse complement strand
AAGGCTGGCGCACCTGAAATTCGCAGTGATGTAGTGCAGATTTTGACTATCCATATGGCTAAAGGCGCTGAATGGGATGTCGTGGCTGTGCCCGGTTTAGCACAAGGAACCTTCCCAGGTAACAACACGAGCGATCCAGATAACTGGATAAAAAATGAAAAACACATCCCATTTCCTTTGCGGGGGGACGCTAAAGAACTTCCTGTGTTTTCCTTACTCGGTGTAACTAAGAACAGCGAAGCTGCCAAAGTTATTAAGGCGTATGGCGGTTTATGTGTTGATAACATCAAGTTGCGCGAAGAGATGCGTCTTGCCTATGTGGCAGTTACTCGTGCCAAATCCCATTTAATCTGCACAACATCGCGTTGGCGAGATGGAGCTAAAGCTGTTGAGCCAAGTGAAATATTTTACTTAGTTGCCGAAGTTGCAAGCGCATTAGGTGGACTGATGGTTTCAGATGCACCAGCTCCAGAGGCCGATACAGAGAATCCTACGCTTGAAAACCCGATTACCGCGACATGGCCTTTTGATCCACTCGGTGATCGACGAACTGCATTTGATGCTGCGATTGAATTAGTAAAGACAAGTAATGCGCATGCATTGGGAGAATCTGATCAGCCCCGTGTCGCTTCCTGGATTGATGATGCGCGAGCACTTATTAATGAACTTCACACTAGAAACAGTGGCGCTATAGATGTTTCTTTGCCAGCCAGACTTTCTACATCAACGTTAGTTGCACTTGCCGAAGATCCGCAGGAGCTTGCACTAGCTATTCGCAGACCAATGCCACGTGGACAAGATCAATACTCGCGCAGAGGAACTGCATTTCACTTATGGGTGGAGCGTCAATTCACCGACGCCGCAACGTTATTTGGGGATGAGTATTTAGATTATTTAGATCCACTAGAAGATGATTCAAAACTAGAGAATTTAAAGAAGGCATGGCTTTCTAGTGAGTTTGCTGATCGCGCACCGATGCGCGTAGAAGTTCCCTTTGAAACCACTATTGCAGGGGTCTTAATCCGAGGTCGAATTGACGCTGTTTATGCAACAGAGACAGGCTTTGAGGTAATTGACTGGAAAACTGGATCTAAGAAGTTGGGGCAATCAGCGGCGATTCAATTAGCCATGTATCGCTTGGCATGGGCCAAATTATCTGGAGTCGATATTTCAAAGGTCAGCGCAGCTTTTCACTATGTTCCAACCTCGGTGACAGATAGGCCAGCAGACTTATTCGATGAAGCTGCATTGATCTCCCTGATTACACAGATTGCAGAAAAAGCTTAATCAACTTCGATTTGAAGGGGCAAGTGATCGCTCATACCTGAGTGTGGATATTGGATGTGGTGTACATCCTTGGAACTTAGTTTTTGCGAAAGAAAATAGTCAATTTGAAGCTTTGGGTACCAACTAGGAAATGTGTGCATTGCTGCAAGGGATTTCCATTTAAAGCCTTTGGCAAAGATGGCAAAGGGAATATTGAGATCTCCCATAATTAAAATTTTAGATTTATCTGTTACTCCCAAGGTATTTGCCCAACGCTTAATTTTGATGAGCTGTGCTAAAGAAAATCCTGGTACAAAAGAAAGATGCGTATTAATTATAAGCCAACCATTATCTAGCTTTACGGCCAGTGCACTTCGTGGATGATCGCGAACATAAAAGCGTTTCATCTTTCCATCAACTGGAAATGCCATTAACACGCCGACCGGTGAACCTTTTAACTCTAGGCGATGCCACGACTGCACAGGAATTTTCGAAACGATACCAATTCCATAACCGGGTAGTGCCGCCTGAGTTTTCTCAGTGACAATCTTGGTGTCACTTTTATTCGGGTTTCGCCACTCTTCATCGGGGGAGCCCATGAGCGATGGCGCAAAGGCCCAGTGCGCTGCGCCCATCATGGTTGCGACAGATCCAACTTGATTGTAATTGCCTGATCGCTCTAAAAAGTAATCGACTTCTTGTAGACCAATGAGGTCGCTACGTAAGTGCGCGATTTGCGCCTCCAATAGCGCGGCTTTATCGGCATCTTTATCGGGTGGCATCGCCTCTCCGTGCAGCAAATTCCACGATGTTAGACGCATGGGGCGATGCTAGTAGTCTGAGCAACTTAATGAGCGCTAGAAACCAATCCCTTTCGCCCATCGATCGAGCCAGTCACCTGCGCAGCGATGGCGATGCGCTAGCCCTGCTCTGGAAAACCGCTGCGATTCTGCCCGTTATCGATGGGCATATCGGTGCTGGTTTAGATGGCCTCAGATTTTTAGATGCACAGATGGTTGAGTTTTTAGCTGCCTCCTTTGAAACAGGTGAGCGATACTTTCTAGGTCAGGCTCGCGATGGAGCTCAAGCATTTTTTGCTTGGCGTACATCATGGATCAATGAGCCAAGTGATGAAGCAGTTAAGTTTGAGGGCTTTAAAACTCTGCGCGAAGTTGGTGCAGATTTAAGTGAGCTTGAATTAGCTCTGGCTATGCATGCAGTTGGTCTAAGTAACTGGCATAAGGTTCACCCACGTTGTTCTAGATGTGGAGCTCACACTATTGCCGATCTAGGTGGAAGTGTACGAGTCTGCGTTGAAGATTCTTCACAACATCACCCACGTACGGATCCGGCAGTGATTGTTTTAGTCAAAGATGCTACCGATCGAATCCTCTTAGGTCATCAGCAAATTTGGCCAGAAAAACGCTTTTCAACTTTTGCTGGCTTTGTAGAACCAGGCGAATCTTTTGAAGAGTGCGTTTCGCGTGAAGTATTTGAAGAGGCCAACGTGTACTGCAATGATATTAATTACTTAGTTTCACAGGCGTGGCCATTTCCAGCCTCCATCATGATTGCCTTTGAAGCAATTACTGATCACCCAGAAGATGCCAAGCCCGATGGAACAGAAATCGTTGAAGTGCGTTGGTTTAGTCGCGACCAAATGAAGACTGCAGTTGCATCGGGAGATTTATTGTTGCCACCGACAATCTCAGTCGCGCGAAAAATGATTACAGGGTGGTACACCGCTAAAGCTGGCTACAGCGTTGAAGATTTAATCGGTGGTGAATCGTGGAGAACATAAGTAGTGAGGTACGCTCCGAAGAGATTTTGGAAGCACTAGATAGTCAACAACGCGCCGTTGCCCTGGCCACACGTGGCCCAGTGTGTGTTATCGCAGGTGCTGGAACCGGGAAAACTCGAGCAATTACTCATCGAATCGCCTATGCGGCAGCTATTGGGGTTATGGATCCCCACAAGGTTTTAGCGCTTACTTTTACTGCACGTGCTGCTGGCGAAATGCGTATGCGCCTGCGCTCGTTGGGCGTTCCAGCCGTTGCCGCGCGCACCATTCACGCCGCAGCGCTTAAGCAGTTAACGTTTTTTTGGCCGCAAGTCTTTGGTGGGCGCACCCCTGATTTGATTACAACTAAGACAAGTTTTATTACTGAAGCAATTAAACGCGCCGATTTAACTGGCGAACTATCAATTACGTCGCGCGATTTGATGCGCGATATTGCATCAGAGATTGAATGGGCCAAAGTCTCGCAAGTAGCACCGCAAGATTATTTGGCCGAACTCGGTAAGCGTCCGGTGAAACCTCGAATTAACGCTGAACAAATTGCCAAGATATATACCGCATATGAGTCTGTGAAACAACAAGAGCGGGCGATGGATTTTGAGGATGTCTTGCTGCTCACTACAGCCATGATTGAGCAAGAGCGCGAAGTTCGCGAACGCGTGCAGGATCAATATCGATTCTTTACCGTTGATGAATACCAGGATATTTCTCCTTTGCAGCAACGGCTGATCAATGCTTGGCTGGGTTCACGACACGAGATCTGCGTAGTGGGCGATCCTGCACAAACAATTTACTCATTTGCCGGTGCAACTCCAGTTTTTCTTAACTCCTTTACGCAACGCTTTCCAGAGGCCGAAGTTGTTCGTTTAACTACGGGCTATCGATCTACACCTGAAATAACATTTATGGCTAATAGTGTTTTGCGCAAAGCTGCGATGGGACAAGAGCTTGTTGCACTCAATGACCATGGTGAAAAGCCAACCGTAGATGCCTTCAAAGATGAGAGCGCTGAAATTGCTGGAATCGTAGAGTGGATTAAAGATTTGTTGAGCAGTGGAACACAGGCACAGGAGATCGCTATTTTGGCGCGAACGAATAGTCAGCTCAATACCCTTGAACGTGCAATGAATACGGCCAAACTGCCCTATCAAGTGCGTAATAGTGAGCGCTTCTTTGATCGCCCTGATGTCCGTGAGTTCTTAAAGCTAGTTCGCAACGCCTCAGTGATTCCAACGCAAGGTGTTTCATGGCTAGATGAGCTTCGCACGTTGGCACAGCCCTTCTTAACGGGAGCCCATATCGATGGAATAGCCGCGCTGTTGCACTTAGCTCGCGAGCTAGATGCCGATAGCGGATTTACGCCGAAGAATCTACGTACATACTTACGCGAACTCGAAGATCGAGTGCAACAAAATAATCCGCCAACCATGCCAGTTACAACCCTGGCCACACTGCATGCAGCTAAGGGCCTTGAGTGGGAGCGCGTATTCTTAATGGGCGTGAGCGAAGGTCTGTTGCCACTTGAAAATAGTTCTACGAGTAACGATCAAGCTTCAATCGATGAAGAGCGCCGTCTGTTTTACGTTGGAATTACCCGTGCGAAGGTGGATCTACATCTGAGCTATCGCGGAAAGCCTTCTCGTTTCTTGGCAGAAGCGGGCCTTGCTTAATTAAGTTATTCAGGAAAATGACAAGCTACCTGAGTTGCACCAATCTGTAACAAGGCAGGCGCTTGCGTGGCACAGATTTCAGCAGCTTTCCAGCATCTAGTTCTAAAACGGCAACCAGAAGGCGGGTTGATTGGATTTGGAATATCGCCAGTTAATCGAATTCGTTCACGAGCGCCGATGGCATCAGGATCAGCTTCTGGAACTGCAGATAAGAGAGCCTTTGTATACGGATGCTTTGGAGTGGCATATAAAGTGTCACGGTCTGCAATTTCAACAATATTTCCTAAATACATGACCGCCACACGTTGCGCAAAGTGTCGAACGACAGCTAAGTCGTGGGCGATAAAAACGAATGTGAGGCCAAAATCTTTCTGCAACTCTTTCATCAAATTAATTATTTGAGCCTGTATAGATACATCCAACGCACTCACTGGCTCATCGGCGACAATCAATTTAGGGCGCAGAGCTAACGCACGGGCTATGCCAATACGCTGGCGTTGCCCCCCAGAAAACTCATGCGGGTAGCGGTTATAGTGCTCAGGGTTTAAGCCAACAATTTCAAGAATCTCTTGTACACGTTTCTTAACGCCACCCTCTGGTGTTACTTTATTAATTTTAAATGGAGTCGAAACTATGGTTCCAACTGTATGTCGAGGATTAAGAGATGCATAGGGATCCTGGAAAATCATTTGTAACTGGGTTCTAATGGGTCTCATCTGTGTATTAGAAAAATGCGAAATATCTTGACCTTCAAAAACTACAGTTCCAGCGGTTGGCTCCAACAAACGTGTTATTAAACGCCCAGTTGTAGACTTTCCACATCCAGACTCTCCGACAAGAGCAAGTGCTTCGCCAGCTGCAACCTCAAATTTGACGCCATCAACTGCTTGGACAACATCTCGTTTGCCAAAAAATTCCTCGCGTCCTCCGGCAAAGTGCTTAGTCAATCCATGCACACTGAGAATTGGATTATTTATTGATGTCATAGTTGTGGTGCTACCTGACTAGAGAATAATCCTTCACGAACTTTTGTGCTCATATGGCAGCGTACTGAGTGATGCTTACCCTCTGAAACAGGAATTAACTCTGGAATGATTGTGGCGCACGCTGTACCTACATTGTCTACGTATGTGCAGCGTGGGTGAAATGCACAGCCAGGCGGTACAGAAATTAAACTGGGTGGTGCGCCTTTAATTGCAGTCAGTGGAAGATTTGGATCACCGGTGAGACGGGGAATCGATGTTAATAGACCCCAGGCGTATGGATGCTGCGGAACTTGCAAGACATCTCGAACGGTTCCATATTCAATTTGTTTGCCGGCATACATCAACAAAATATCATCGGCGGTCTCTGCTACTACCCCGAGATCGTGGGTAATCAAAATAATCGCTGTTCCAAACTCCCTTTGAAGATCGCGTAACAGCTCTAGAATCTGTGCCTGGACAGTTACATCAAGTGCTGTCGTGGGTTCATCTGCAATGAGCAAAGAAGGATTACATGAGAGTGCCATTGCTATCATCGCTCGCTGTCGCATGCCGCCTGAAAATTGGTGTGGATAGTCATTAACGCGCTTTTGTGGCTCTGGAATTCCAACGCGATCGAGCATTTCTATAGCACGCGATAGAGCTGCTTTCTTAGGGAGCTTGTTATGAACAAGATAACCCTCAGCAATTTGGTGACCAACTGTGTAGTAAGGATGCAGCGCTGCAAGTGAATCTTGAAAAACCATCGCCATTGCTTTGCCACGTAGCTTTCGAATATCTCCTTCTGAGGCAGCTACGACCTCCATGCCATCAACCCAAATTTCACCTGAAACTCTTGCCTTCGAACCTTTTTGCAAACCTAGAATTGCAAGACTTGTTACAGATTTGCCGGAACCAGACTCGCCTACGATTCCTAGAGTCTTTCCTTTTTCTACCGAAAATGAAAGTGAGTCAACGGCTTGTACAAGTCCATCATCAGTTGGAAAAGCAACAGAGAGATTCTTTACTTCAAGGAAAGCGCTCATGTGAGCCGTACCTTAGGGTCAAGAACGGAATACAGTAGGTCTACAAGAATATTTGCTGTAATAATAAAGAATGCTGCGAACAAAACCGTTCCAGTAACAACGGGTAAGTCTAAATTAGTTACTGCTTCCGTCGATAGCTTTCCTAATCCCGGAATATTGAACACATACTCAGTGATAACTGCTCCGCCAAGAAGTGAGCCTAGATCTAAACCAAAAACTGTGACTATAGGCGTCATTGCAGCTCGTAGTACATGCTTCAAATTGATATCACGATTACTCAAACCTTTTGCACGTGCAGTACGCACAAAATCTTCACCCATTGTTTCAATCATACCTGAACGAGTAAGACGAGAATAAATCGCTGAAAGTAGAAATGCCAATGTCAACCATGGCAACACCATTTGTTTTGCCCAGTCCAACGGATAATCAAATGGTGACGTATAGCCAGGCATTGGGAGCCATGCCAGTTTGTCCACAAAAATAAACTGCAAAATTAAGCCAACAAAATAAATCTGCAGAGATGCAGCTGCCAAAGCAAAACTTTGAGAAGTTCTATCAATCCACGTTCCTCTGCGTAGGGCGGAGATAATGCCGCTAGATAGGCCTATAAGAAGCCAGAGAATGGATGCCCCAACCGCGATTGAAAGAGTTGCAGGTAGGCGATCCATCAAAAGTTCAGTTACTGGTAAATCAGTCTGGTATGAATAACCAAGACATGGAGCGCCGCATTCACGTGAAGCATCTGTATTTTCTAAATATGTGCGGCCAACAAAGATTCCTTTAATAAAACGCCCGTATTGAATTGGAAGAGTCTGATCAAGTTCAAGAGCCACTTGAATACGTGCGACTAATTCGGGGGTACAAGATTTTCCACAAGCCAGGCGTGCAGGGTCAGAGGGTAGGATGTAGAAAATTGCGAAAACTATTGCAGAGACGATTCCAAGTACGAGTGTTCCGCTAACTACGCGACGTAATGTGTACTTGAGCATCAATCCCCCCTTCTGGCACTAGTTGTAAAACTCCACCTTAAGTAGTTAGTAGTACTTAAGTGGGGATGGATTTGCATCCACCCCCACTTAAGCGATTACTAATCTAGATACTTACTTTTTAACGTAAGCGCCTAGAACGCTGAGTGTGGAATATCCACCATCAACTTGTAGTCCGCCTATCTTGGAACCACCCATGTAGTGAGAGGTTTCAAAGTAGACAGATACGTGCGCAGCCTTATCGACGATCAAGCTCTGCTCAATGTCACCCAAGATTTTTTCCTGAGCAGCTGTTGCTGATGTGTCAGCTTTTACAAAGAGCTTCTGCAAGTCAGCGAAATCTCCGCGTGACTGATTGCTCTTGGCATCCTCTGGACTCATTGTGCGAGCATCAAACAAGGCATAAACAATTCCTGAAGCCGCAGCCCAGTCAAATGCCCATGATGTCTGAATGATGTCTGGCTCATTTGCTACACCGCGCTTTGCAGCTGGTGCATAGAAGTCAGATGAAGGGTACTTGTCCATGATTACTGTGAATCCTGCAGCCTTAAGGCTCTGCTCAAGTGCGGCAGCGCGAAGAGGCTCTACGCCACGATCGCGGTATGCAAGACGCAAAGTAGTCTTTGGATTTGTAGCTTTAGCAAGGAATGCCTTGGCTTGCTCTAGCTGTGCCTCTGGCTTCTTAGAAACATCGCGACCGCAAACATTGAAGTTACGGTATGCACCAGAGATTGATTTAGGAATTGTTGAGTTTGCATAAGATCCGGCAGAAGTTCCGCCAGCAGCTAGCAAGATTGACTTGAAGTCAACTGCACATTGAATAGCTTTACGCACATTTACATCTTTAACAGTATCAACATTGATTGCATAGTAACGGTTGTACGCACTATCGAAGTTAAATAGGCGATCCTTGTACTTAGCAACATTAAGTACCTTTGAAAGGTTTGTAATAATGTTTGTATCAAATGAAACAGATGTCTTTGCATTACCTGAATCAGAAATCAAGCTTTGCTCGATTACATTTTGATCAGCACCCATGATTACGCGATATTCATCTGGATAGTTCCAACGAAGTGGATCTGTCTTAGCATCCCACTGATCATTACGAATCAATACAAGTTCTTTACCGCGTGAATAGGATTCAATCTTGTATGGACCGCTTGAAAGCGGACGCAGTTCATAGTTCTGCTTGGTATCTTTCGCCTTTGGAATTGGTGAAAATGCACCAAAAGTAGTTACATAAGGGAAATATGGAACTGGAATTGCCAACTTAAATGTAATTGCATCGCCCTTAGGGCTACAGATTACGGTTGGTAGATCTTTTCCTGGCTCTGTGTATGGACCCTTGTAGCTAGTTGGGTTATCAATGAAATCCTTGGCATAGGTTGGTCCGCCATCAAGAATGTCATCGTTGTATGAGCGCATAACGCCATACTTCATATCTGCACAAGTAATCTTTTTTCCATCTTCATACTTGAGATTGGTGCGAAGCTTAAATGTCCAAGTCTTTCCACCATCTTTGGTTGTACCCAAGTCGGCAGCAACGTCTGGGACTAGATCTGTTTTCCCGTTAACTGTTCGGTACTGGGTAAGTGTGCGCGTAAATAAACGGTAGAAATCAAGAGTTCCACCAACATAGTTACGTGCTGGATCAAGGTGTTCGAAATCTCCTTGAGCCAAGATTGTCACAGTTCCACCTTTTACAGCGCCCTTAATTGGGGCAACTGGCGTAGTAAAGGTTTCCGCTGCAGATGCAGCATGTGCTGAAAGCAGAGTTGTAGAAGCTAGTGCAACTGCTCCAACGACCGCTAGGGCCTTCTTCTTTAGACTCATGTGAGTCCTTTCTTATCGATAGGGTGTTTTTTGCGCCCGATAGTCATATGTTCTATCGGGAACTCCGTGGGTCTAACGCATCTCTAACGCTGTCGCCGAGAAGATTGAAAGCTAAAACTAAGAGAAATAGTCCAAATCCTGGAATGAATGTATAAGTTGGATCGACGCTATAGAACGGCACAGAAGCAAGAAGCATTGCGCCCCAATCAGATGTTGGATCAATTACTCCAGCGCCCAGAAATGTGAGTGCCGCTTCAGCCGTGATCATTGTTGGAATGTTCAAAGCTACAGTTACTAAGATAGGCGCCCAAAGATTAGGAAGAATCTCTCTAAAAACTAAGTGAGTTCGAGAAGCACCAATTGAGCGGGCAGCTTCAACAAATTCTTTTTCACGGATAGAGATAACTTGACCACGAACAATACGAGCTATGTACGGCCACCCAAACATTGATAGGACAATAATCATGACGGGAATTCGAGTTGTATTACCAGTTGGAACTCCCCACCCTTCTAAAACATTTTCAAATACTGGCGTAACGGCTAGTGCAAAGAGAATCGATGGGAATGCCAAGATAATTTCCATAGTTCGCGAAAGTACAAGGTCTATTTTCTTTCCATAAAATCCTGATATTAATCCGACTAGTACACCAATGACAGTTGCTAATGCTGTTGCAGATAAAGCAATAGACAAGGAAGTTCTTGCTCCATATGCAAAGCGCAAAAATACATCGCGGCCTGTTCGTGGCTCAACACCGAACCAATGCTCAGATGAGATACCGCCAAATTTTCCAATGGGGTTTGTACCAAAAACTGGATCGAGAGTTTCAGGATGAAATTGATCGGGGGAGGTATGAAGTATCCATGTGAAGATAGGTGCGGTTAAGGCGAGCGTTACAAATACTCCAATTGTAAAAGTTGAAATTTTTGCCGTCCGATCACCCTTGATTCGCTCCCATGCCATTCGGGTAGGTGAGCGGCCTTCAATTGGCGCACCTATGACCAAGCCGGCTTTCTTACTCAATGCAGGAGACCTTTCATCGCAGCTTCACCGTTGGCCTAGCCAGCAGGTGTCGATAGTAATTCATTGAATCCACGCTGAGAACCCTTTTGAAATACCCAATTTTAAGGCGGCAGTAATCAACTTGCATGAAATTGCCACCATGCTTTACCCTTACGGTTCACCGTTCTCATGGCGAGGACGCGGGTGAATAGAGGGGAAGCGAATATGTCTAACAGCTCATTCGTTCCAGCAAACGCAATGCGTTCTGCTGTCATTCCTTCTGCTCATACAACCAATAAGCCTTCAACATGGCATACCGCAAAGCCAGCGTTTTACGCAGCTTTCTATGCCGGATACGAGGCCACTTGGGGTTCTACTCGATAAACATCGATAAAGAACTAGAAGCCAAGGGCCTCGAATCCACAAAGGATTCGGGCCCTTTTTCATTACCCGAAAGAACTAACTACTAACTAGGAACAACCGGAGCAGTACCTAACATCGAAAGTGTTAGCCAAACAGAGAAGAGGTGAGGACGATGAGCGTTCTCTTCAGCGAACTACTAGTACCAGGCTGGGCAGATGAGAAGATCGGCTTGGATGCCGTAACAGGCACATATTCCGATGGTTCATCATTTAATCTGCCCTGTCACACTGCAGATCCTGAGATGTACTTCTCTGATGATGAGTTGGCGATTGCCGAAGCTAAATCACTCTGTGGTGGATGCCCCGTGCGCACACAATGTTTAGAGGGTGCGCTTTCGCGCCAAGAGCCCGCAGGTGTATGGGGTGGTGAACTATTTGAAGATGGTCGCATCATCGCTCGCAAGCGCAAGGCTGGTCGCCCAACTGCCGTTGAAGTTGCTGCACGCACTGCACCAATTCAAAACCTACCTATGCAACTAGAGGTCGCTTCTCCTGCTTCTAGTCAATCAGAGCGTGAGGAAAGTGCTGCTTAGCTTGCAAACAGATTTAGATTTGTTAGCGATGGCCATAAGGCAAAGAGAATTGAGATTGGCAGAATAAGAAAGACAACTGGAATCATCATTGAGATCTCAGCCTTACCTGCTGCGGCCATGACTATATTGCGTTGATTTGCGCGCGCCTCAACTGCATGTCTGGATAGAACTTCGATCAGTGGTGCACCACGCAAAGTTGCCGTGACTATTGCATCAATAAACCTGCGAATCATTACTGATTTAACGCGACGACCCATGGCATCCAAACTTATGTGTAAAGGTTCACCATTTCGCACCGAGTTGATTACTATTCCGAACTCTTTGGCTAAGGCACCATCTGCAGATTCAGCTATACGCAACATTGCGCTCATTGGGGTTTCACCTGCAGATATGGCTAGCGTGAGCATTTCGATAATCGCAGGAAACTCAGCCTCAATCATCTGGCGGCGTTTTTTTATCTGCCCCGTTAGCTCTCTATCTATTAACACAAATACTGCAGCAGCTGTCACGCCTGAAAGCAATATCGCGGCAATGAGTGAGCGATGGGAAAGAATGAGAAAAACAAGCACAAGTGTGGCACTTGCTGCACAGAAACCAATTTGGCGAATACGAAAGTTTTGATAGTCAAGCAGGGTACTTTTGCCTAACTCCTCCAATCGAGGGTGAATACCGCTCTTATCGCGCGTTTGCGAGGCAGTGTTTTTAGCGCGTAGTTGCAACTCTTTCATGGGATCTATCTCTGAATCAATTATGAAAAGCAAGCCCCCAGGAATTGCAAATAGCATTGAAACAAAAATAATTGTAAACATTATGGCCTTCCTGCTTCTATGCCAGTAAATACTCGAGGTGTTTGAGGTAGGTGACCCAAGCGACTCATCCATAGGTATGCAATGGCAGTCATTGCTAATCCGGCAATTAGTATTGCGCCACCGGTAGCAGTAGAAAATGCAGCTGCCGTACTTGGTTGAGTTGAAAGAAGTAGAAGAAGTATCCAAGGTGTGATGGCTGATAAGTGAGCGGAGTTTTTAATCCAGCCATGCTTTACTTCAATTTCGCGACGAAGTGCTAAATCTTGGCGTAAGAAATCGCCTAGCGTGCGCAGAATTGATAATAGTTCGCTTCCACCTAAAGCTTTAGAGATTAGTAGCGCTTCAAAGATTTGATCACTACCATGATGATGAAATAGGGCTTTGAGTTCTTGTATTGCCTGCGTTAAATCACCATGACGATAAAGAGAGGTGCGAAACTCTAGAAATGCTGGACGCAAAATTTCAGGACCTCGAGTTGCTAATCCCGCTAAGGATTCCGTAAGCGATAAACCCGATTGAATGCCCGACATCAAGTGGTCAATCACCTCAGGCCATGCAGCGATGAGCGCCGATTCACTGCGTTGATTCTTTCCAGAAAGGGCTACAAATGAGATTCCAGCGACCAGGGCCCCGAATGCCAACGAGATTGAAAGAGAGCCCGTGAAGATAAATATGAGTGCTACTGACATAGAAGAGAGCGCTGCAATACGAATCTTCATTGTCATTGCCGCCACCATGAAGCCAGAGGAGCGCCAATAACGGCGAATTTATCGGCATGTGGAAGTGTGCCGATTCCGCGGTCATACTCTTTTCCATTCCACGTCCACAGAGTTTCAATCTCGGCACGATCGTTCTCGTATCGCCCAGTTAGTGCAGCAATCTCCTTAACTCTTCGCATGCCGGTGGAATCGAGTGAGACGTGCACAATTAAATCAAATGCCGATGCAACGGTTGGAGCTATGAATTTATGGGAGATATTCTCACCTGCTAGCAGGGGCAGGGTTTGTAATTTGATAATTGCATCACGTGGAGAGTTTGCATGCAAAGTGCCCATGCCAGGCAGACCAGAGTTCAGCGCAATGAGTAAGTCGAGCGCTTCGGCCTCTCGCACTTCTCCAACGATTATTCTTGAAGGCCGCATACGTAGTGACTCTTTTATTAGTCTCCGCAGTGGAATTTCTCCTTCACCCTGCAAGTTGGCGCTGCGCGTTTGAAGTGCAACGACATCGGGTAGTTGCGGGCTTAGTTCAAAGACTTCTTCGATCGTAACTACTCGTTCAGTACGCGGAATTGCACCAGCCAATGCGTTCAGCATGGTTGTCTTTCCTGCTTGAGTTCCACCACTTACTAAAATATTAAGGCCTGCGCGGACGCAGTTTTTAAGTGCCATCGCAATAAATGGTGTCATCACATTTTTATCGACTAGATCATCAATTCCTAAATTACCCATTAGATGCTTTCGGATATTAACCGCCCAATGTGCGGCGGTAATTTCAGGAATAGCTACATGCAAACGGGAGCCATCGGGCAAACGAGCATCAACAAATGGGTGAGATAGGTCAAGGCGTCTACCGCTCCACATCAGTGCACGCTCTACGATATTTCGAACATCATCACTTGTCAGTAGAAGATTTGTTAGTTCACTTCGCCCTGATCTAGCAATAAAGATGCGCTCAGGAGAGTTAATCCAGATCTCTTCAATCGTTGGATCTTTCATGAAATCTGCTATCGCACCGAAAGTTATATCTATGTCTAGGTCCATGCCGAAAATCTAGGTCGGGCACGGGTATCGCACGGTTGCTATCTATGAATGCGTGGATAAAGGTTGGAGATCTAGTCGATTGAGTAGTGCAAGGCCGCTTTCACCAGATAGCGAGGTAACCATTGAGATTGAAACTTGAAGGGTTTTATTTATTGATAGCGATTCTGCGGCATGGAGCCGAGTAATAAGTCGTTCGGCGGCACTGTGCCCATCACTAACCAGAATGAGGCACTCATTAACTCCGAGACGTCCGATACAGTCTTCAGTTCGGGTCAAAGTTTGGAGTTCGCACGAGAAGTGCAAAATATCTTCAGCGCCGACTTGGGGCAGAGTTCCATTCTCTGAAAATCGACTAAAAACTATTTTTATCACGCTAAAACTTATTTTTGAGCGCATAGACAAGGCGACTTCACGCCGTAACTGTTCATAAAAGTATGAAGGCGCAGCTAGATGAGTCTGTGAATCATGGATGCCATCATGAGAAAACAGAGGGCTATGTGCTCCTTGATGAGTTAATCTCTCCTCCATGACACAGGATTCTTCCAAGGCGGCTAAGGCTCGCGCAGTAGTGGCATCCCTACTCTTTGTGGAAGCTGGAATTATTGGCGCTTTAGGAATCTGGTTAATCGAATTAACTGTTACTGCCGATAACTTTGAATTTAAGCCGCTGCTGGGAGTTCTCCTCTTTGTTGTACTTGGTAGCGGTGGGTTAGCTGCATCTGCAATGGGATATCGCCGCGGAAAATACTTTGGGCGCTCACCAGCCGTACTTGCCAATCTGATCGCACTTGGAGTTGTCTCCTATCAAATTCAAGCTGGGTTATGGCTGGTTGCTACTCCTTTGGCGGCACTTGCAGCGGCTACCTTGGCAGCGGCCCTA
Source organism: Streptomyces griseus (assembly GCA_945865365.1). Taxonomy (GTDB): domain Bacteria; phylum Actinomycetota; class Actinomycetes; order Nanopelagicales; family Nanopelagicaceae; genus Planktophila. Next base: position 30,255 of record CAMBDL010000013.1, on the reverse strand, counting down.
CGAGCTATTCCCGAATAGGGGCGCTTACTTTTCACCCCTTCTGTGGTGTAGATGTGGCCAATCTCGCGCCGTCAGAGCCGCCTGTGATTTCAACACATCCGCTAGTGCCGATAGGCTTGGAGATAATCCAGGCCAAGAAGGAGTTCGCCAGTGTCGGCACAGGATTTTGGAGCAAATGATTGGCTCGTTGATGAGATGTACGAGCATTATTTAGCAGACCCAACTTCCGTCGAACCTGCATGGGTTGAGTACTTTAAAACTAATAAGCCAGGAGCGCTCTCTTCACAATCGGGTATGGCTGCACCAGCGTCTGGTCCGGTTTCAAAAGGCGTTCCACCTGTTCCCAAGGCGCAGCAACAAAAACCAGTTGCAATACCACCAGTTATAGTCGCTGACGTTATTGCCGCAATTCCCACTTCTGCGCCGGTAGTACCTGTGCAGCAGCTAATTGTGAGAGATACCGCAACACCACAGCCAACCCCAGCGGATCCTATTGTTAAACCAGTTCCAGTTTTAGTTACACCTAGTGCATCTTCCCTTGAACCTATTCGCGGTGTTGCGGCTCGTGTTGTTCAAAGTATGGAAGCTTCACTTTCTGTTCCAACCGCAACGTCGGTTCGTGCAATTCCCGCCAAGTTAATGATTGATAATCGAATTGTGATTAACAATCACATGAAGCGCGCGCGTGGTGGAAAAGTATCTTTTACGCACATCATTGCCTACGCAATGATTAAGGCAGTTCGTGCGATGCCAGAGATGAATTCATTCTTTGGAGATATTGAAGGAAAGCCTGCAGTTGGTCATCCAGAACATATCAACCTGGGAATCGCAATTGATTTAGCTAAGGCCGATGGATCGCGACAATTATTAGTTCCATCTGTAAAAGGCTGCGAAGATTTAGATTTCGCACAGTTCTGGGGCGCCTATGAAGCTGTGATTAAAAAGGCGCGTACTGGAACTTTAGCTGTTGAAGATTTTGCTGGAACAACAATGTCAATTACTAACCCTGGCACTCTTGGTACTGTTCATTCAGTACCACGATTAGTTCAAGGGCAAGGCCTTATTCTCGGTGTTGGAGCTTTGGATTACCCTGCAGAGTTTCATGGGGCAAGTGATGAAACTCTTGCGCGCATGGCAATTAGTAAAGTAATAACTCTCACAAGCACCTACGATCACCGGGTTATTCAAGGCGCGCAGTCAGGTGATTTCCTGCGCCGCATGCACGAGTATTTATTAGGCCAAGAGGGCTTCTACGATGAGATATTTGCAGCACTGCGAATTCCTTACGAACCAATTCGTTGGGCGAAGGATTTTGAATTTGGTAAAGATGATCAGATCAATAAGACTGCGCGTATTCAACAGTTAATTGCTGCTTATCGCACCCATGGCCACTTAATGGCTGACATTGATCCACTGGAATATAAGCAACGCTCCCACCCAGATCTAGATGTTGTAACTCATGGTTTAACTCTGTGGGATCTCGATCGTGAATTTGCCACTGGTGGATTTGGCGGAGAAAAGTTTATGCAGTTGCGCAAAATTCTTGGCATTCTTCGCGATTCGTACTGCCGCACCGTCGGTGTTGAATACATGTACATAGAAAATCCCAGTGAGCGTGAATGGATTCAAGAGCGGGTAGAAAGTACCCCAGATAAATTTCCGCGTGATGAACAACTGCGCGTTCTTCGCAAACTCAATAGTGCTGAGGCATTTGAAACTTTCTTACAGACAAAGTTCGTTGGGCAAAAACGATTCTCACTTGAGGGTGGAGAGTCTGTTATTCCACTTCTCGATGCGGTTCTATCGAGTGCTGCAGATCGCGGACTTGATGAAGTCTGTATCGGAATGCCACACCGCGGTCGGTTAAATGTTCTAGCAAATGTTGCAGGAAAATCTGCTGGACAAATCTTCCAAGAGTTCCAAGGCCACTATGCCGACAATCAAGTACAGGGCTCAGGTGATGTGAAGTATCACCTTGGAACTGAAGGAGTCTTTACTTCTATTTCTGGAGCCACTACCAAGATTTATTTGGCCGCCAATCCTTCACACTTAGAGGCGGTTAATCCAGTTCTTGAGGGCATTGTGCGTGCTAAGCAAGACAAACTAAATATTAAGAATGCCTACTCTGTCCTACCGATACTTCTTCATGGAGATGCCTCATTTGCAGGTCAAGGTGTAAACGCTGAAGTTCTGCAACTTTCACAGTTAGCTGGCTATCGCACTGGTGGAACGATTCATATTGTTGTAAATAATCAAGTTGGATTCACAACCTCACCACAGGCATCCCGTTCTTCTACCTATTCAACTGATTACGCCAAGATCATTCAAGCCCCCGTTTTCCATGTCAATGGCGATGATCCTGAAGCGTGTGTTCGTGTAGCTCGATTGGCCTTTGAATACCGTCAAACTTTTAATAAAGATGTAGTAATCGACATGGTCTGCTACCGCAGGCGTGGACACAATGAAGGCGATGAACCAAGCTTTACTCAACCACTGATGTACAAGATGATTGACGCTAAGCGCTCAACGCGTACTCTCTTTACTGAAGCACTCATCGGGCGTGGTGATATCACGATTGATGAAGCCGATGAAGTTGCACGTGACTACCAAGCTCAGTTAGAGGCAGTCTTTGCTGCAGTAAATAACTTAGAGACTCAAACTGATCCAAACTTTAAGGCACCCGTTGCACCTGAAGCCGACGAAATTATTACATCAATTAGCGAAAGCCTTGCACGGGAAATCGCAGCTACACAACTAGCAATTCCAGAGGGCTTCAACGTGCATCCAAAACTTTTGCCACAATTAGTTAAGCGAGTTGAATCACTCAATGATGCAACTATCGACTGGTCAACGGGAGAAATGTTGGCATTTGGCTCACTCCTTAAAGAGGATTATTCAATCCGTCTTGCTGGCCAAGATGCGCGACGTGGAACATTTAGTAATCGCCACGCAGTTATTATTGATAAAGAAAATGGAAATGAATGGACACCACTTCGTGCACTCAATCGCGATGAAAACCACTTTTTTGCAATCGACTCACTACTCAGCGAGTACGCTGCGATGGGCTTTGAGTATGGTTATAGCGTTGAGCGTGAGGATGCCCTTGTCATATGGGAGGGCCAGTTTGGAGACTTTGCTAATGGCGCGCAGACTATTATCGATGAATTTATCTCTTCATCGCTGCAAAAGTGGGGCGAGCGTTCATCCTTAGTTCTACTTTTACCTCATGGTTATGAAGGTCAAGGCCCTGACCACTCTTCTGCACGTATCGAGCGCTACCTGCAAATGTGCGCAGAACAAAACATGACCGTGGCTCAACCATCTAACCCTGCTTCGTATTTCCATCTATTGCGTTGGCATGTCAAGAATCCTGCCCGCAGGCCGCTAATAGTCTTCACGCCAAAGTCGATGCTCCGTCTGCGTGCAGCTGCATCTGCGATCAGTGATTTTACTAGTGGACACTTCCAACCAGTAATCAGCGATGACTCTGTTACTAACGCAGCACGTGTAATTTTCTGTTCGGGTAAGGTTTATCACGATCTTGTTGCAGAGCGAACTAAACTCGGTGAAACATCAACGGCAATCGTGCGCGTTGAACTTCTATATCCACTACCAGTCGATGAAATGGTCACTGAGGCCAATAAGCATCCACAAGCAAATTTATTGTGGGTTCAGGATGAGCCAGCAAATCAAGGTCCGTGGTCACACATTGCTTTGCGCACATCTGAACAACATGGCGGACATGGCTTTGGTTCTAGAATTCTGCGGCGAGTTTCTCGCCGAGCAACCGCATCTCCGGCAACCGGTAATCATCACTTGCACGAAGATGAGCAAAAAGCGTTAATGCTTGAAGCTTTTACTCGCTAACCACTACTTCTTTCTACGATATCTAAAAAGAACGCGTCCTACAATTTCGCCAGGCGCAATCCACCCCCATGTTCGCGAATCGGTGCTGTCGCTAGCATCACCCTCTACCCAATAATTACCAGCATGAGCTTTTTGAATTCGCTTAATGAGAAAGATTCCTGGGCGATCCTCACGTTCAATAACGACGATGCTGCCCAAGGGGGCTCGATCGGGCGCCGCATACATCCATAAAACTAAGAGCCAATCACCCTCGTTATACGTAGGGGCCATAGAGTTGCCCGAAACCATGACTGTGCCAAATTTGCTCACGAACGGTAGTCTGACACCAGTAGATGTTTCACGCGAATATATTTAAAGGAGAGTTGACCATGTTTACACCAAAGACAACTGTTTACGCGCACTGCGATCTTCCATGCGGCGTTTACGATCCAGCCCAAGCCAAGATTGAAGCCCTATCTGTAAAGGCGTGTATGGAAAAGTACGCAGCAAATACCGACGCTGATTTCCGTTCACGTTCAGTTGCAATCAAGGAAGAGCGCTCACACCAAGTTAAAGAGCATTTATGGGTTCTCTGGACCGATTATTTCAAGGCCCCACACTTTCAGGCTTACCCACAGCTGCACTCATTATTTAATGAGGCTACAAAACTGGCAGGCGCTGCAGGAACTAAGGGAACTCAAGATGTTGCAGTGGCAGATTCATTAATCGCGAAGATTGATGAGATTGCAGAGATATTTTGGGCAACTAAGAAGGCTTAGCCTTTAAGACTAGCAGTATGTAAGAAAAGCGTTAATTAAGAAATAAGTGATTGAGCGGCGGTCCGTGCGAGGAAAGATACTCGCTCGACCGTCGCCCTTTTTATCATTGCAGCGGCAACTTGCCGTTCTCCTTCATAAATTTCACACTCAAAAGTTAACTCCTTGTTCTCAATCTCAATACAGCGTGATGTCGCACGAAGCTCTGCGCCAATAGAAGCTGGGCTTAGCGAAATTAGTTCAGTACTAATTGAAATCGTAGTTTCACCGGGATCTAGATACTCATCTAAAGAAATCACGGCTGCGTGCTCCATTAAATTAAGCAGCTGAGATTGATCGACAATCGGTAAGTCACCAACACCCATCGCTACTGATGTATCTCCTGGGCGAACAGTCATGACTGAAAAACCAACGGCCCCAATAACCTCTTCTACTGGCAACATGGTTTAGCCCTTATCACTTTCTGGTCCATCTTCTAAATATAGAATCTCTTCAGTATGTTCAATAGTTACTTCATGGTGTTCGATATTGCCAAACTCATCAATCTCAATTGAAATCTCAGTCATTGTGAACTCCGTGATAACTTCGGTTGTAAAAGCACCAGTTAATTGTGCGTGAATCTGCTGATAAATCGAATCATGAAGATCTACCGGTGCGGTTTCATTACATGTGCGCCGTAAGGCATCTTGGAGTAAAGAGTGCATCGTACGTTCGTGGGCTAACTCTTCGCTGCAGTTAGGACATTCAGCTAAATGCACATCGATAATATTTATCGCCGGTGCATCGATATTACCTTCAAGCAAAAGTACAAAGGAGTTCAGGATTTGATTACAGGCTCCTAATTCGTGAGCGCTCATGGAGTCTCCTCCTTTGAACCCTTAGCGGGCTTGACTGAGTACCCAAGATCCTTCGCATACTCTGTTAACCGCTCACGCAGCTGTTTTCTTCCCCGATGAAGCCGCGACATTACGGTGCCCGCTGGCACACCAACGATGTCAGCGATTTCTTTATACGAAAAGCCCTCAACATCGGCTAGATAAACGGCAATGCGGAACTCTTCTGGAATATCAAGCAAGGCGCGTTTAATGTCGCTATCCGGCAAGTTTTCTAGAGCTTCAACTTCAGCGGATTTTCCTAAATTGCTCGTATGTGATGCTGCTTTGGCCAACTGCCAATCTTCAATCTCACCACCAGAGATTTGCGGACGTCGTTGATCCTTACGATAGGTATTAATAAAAGTTGTTGTCAAAACGCGGTACAGCCAGGCTTTTAAATTTGTTCCCGGTTCAAATTGGTGAAATGAAGCAAAGGCTTTTAAATATGTATCTTGAACTAAATCCTTTGCATCATGAGGGTTTTTTGTATACCTAAGAGCTGCTGCATAGAGTTGATTTGTAAAAACTAAGGCATCGCGTTCAAAGCGAACGGCACGATCTGCCGCGCTCTCTTTTACCAACTCTGTCGATGTCATATCGGCAAAAGGCTATCGCTAAAAGAGGGTTTCTGGCGCACCTAATGCTATTTCTTGCGTTAACTTTTTTCCGATATTGCTAACTGAATTTACAGACCGAGAAACTGGATACGCCTCTAGATGAGAAGCTGGGGAGTCGACCTGCATTAAGGATTTGATGTGCTCCACATCATTATTATTAGGGTCCAGCCATAGGCTCCATCGATCGCGCGGCATAAACACCGGCATTCGGCTGTGAATATCAGCCAACGCTGCCTGCGCTTCTTGCGTAATAATCGAAGCACTCTGAATTACGTCGCCACTAGGTGCGCGCCAGCTACTCCAGATTCCCGCGATAGATAACTGTTTTCCATCGTGTGCTTGGATATAGAAAGGTTGCTTCGGCGCGAATTTACCAAGGGCCGTTGCCCATTCGTAATATCCCTGCGCCGGAATTAAACAACGGGTAGATTTAAATGCACTTCGAAAAGTTGGTTTTTCATGAATCGATTCGCTGCGTGCATTAATGGCCCTTGATTGTGACGCTCGCGCCTCGGCGATATTTGTCAGCCAAGGGCCAACTAGACCCCACGAAAGCGTAGCCAGCTCAGTCTTACTGGCATCGCTCTGATCAGTTCGAATGACGTAAATCGGATTAGTAGGTGCAATATTCCAATTTGCTGGCAGTGATTGAGATGGGTAAGCCCCAGTCACTTCAAACTGCTCCATGAGTTCGCGCATATCGGCCGATTGCGCATAACGACCACACATACGTTAAGGATAGACTTAAGCAATGAGTAAAAACGACGAACTGTGGCCCGCGATTTTTCGCGGTGTACGGCCAGTGGACATCTCTGTCGTTATTCCCGGATCAAAATCTGTAACAAACCGTGCGCTTATTTTGGCTGCGCAGGCCGATTCACCTACGACCCTTCGTCGGCCGCTTGTGTCTCGAGATAGCGAATTGATGGTTCAAGGACTGCAAGAGCTCGGTATCGCAATTGTCGAACAAGACAAGCTAGTAAATGGTGAAGCTGAATATCAGCTAATAGTTACACCAGCAGAAATGCGCGGGCCAGCCAGTATTGATGTAGGAAATGCAGGAACCGTTATGCGATTCTTGCCGCCGCTTGCCGCACTGGCCAGCGGTGAAATCTCATTTGATGGTGATCCTCGATCGTATGAGCGCCCACTTGGCCCTGTTATTAAAGCACTTGAAACCCTTGGAGTTTCAATTACACATGGGGGTCGTTACAGCCTGCCAATGATTGTGCATGCACAAGGGAAAATCCCGGGTGGTGCACTCACTATTGATGCCAGTGCATCTAGTCAATTTTTATCTGCGCTTTTATTAGTCGCACCAAGTTTTGAAAATGGTGTCGTTGTTACTCACAAAGGCGACGCACTTCCATCTATGCCACACATTGATATGACAGTCGCAATGCTGCGTGATTTTGGTGCCGAAGTAAACGTTGATCTTGAAGCAAACAGTTGGAGCGTCAAACCTGGTCAATTGCATGGACATGAATTAGTGATTGAACCCGATCTTTCAAATGCTGCGCCATTTCTGTCGATAGCAATGCTCTGTGGTGGAAGTGTGAGAATTGCAGATTGGCCAGCTCATACAACACAACCTGGCGATCAACTCCGTTCGATATTGACCTCTATGGGCGCACATGTTTCCATGAGTGAACAAGGACTCACTCTTACAGGTACTGGAAGAATTCATGGAATCGATATCGACATGCATGATGTTGGGGAGTTAACTCCTTCAATTGCCGCCATAGCCGCTTTTGCCGATTCACCGTCGCATCTGCGTGGAATTGGACATTTACGTTTGCATGAGACGGACCGTCTTGCCGCGCTGACACGTGAAATTAACGCCCTGGGTGGAAACGTCATTGAGCATAAACACTCACTAGAGATAATTCCTGCACCACTCCACGGAGGTATTTTTCATACATATGACGATCATCGATTAGCAACGGCAGGTGCGGTTATTGGTTTAGTTGTGCCAGGCATTGAGGTTGAAAATATTGCTACTACACGTAAAACTTTGCCAGATTTCCCAGGTCTATGGAGCTCTTTACTTGATTGAGCACCAAGCATGAGTCCTCGTGAATACGATGAATCCGATGCGCGGATTCGACCATCTAGAAGTACGCGACCACGTAGTAAAGATCGTCCAAGCCACAGCGATGCGATAATTGCTTTAGTTACAACGGTAGATCGTGGACGTCAAACATGTATTACCGATGATGGTGTGATCATTACAGCCATGCGTGCACGTGAACTTGGTCCAAAATCAGTTGTTGTTGGCGATATTGTCTCTCTCGTAGGTGATGTGACCGGTAGCGAAGGAAGTTTGGCACGTATCGTGCAAGTACAAGAGCGGCGAAACTCTTTAAGTCGAACTGTTGATGATGTTGCTCAGGTTGAGCGAACTATCGTCGCTAATATTGACCAACTTGTAATTGTTGTTGCTGCAACAAACCCAGAGCCACGGCGGGGATTAATTGATCGCTTTTTAGTATCGGCCTTCACCGAAGGTATTATTCCAAAATTGATAGTCACCAAAACAGATCTAGGAGTGGTTCCAGAGTTCTTGGCTGAGTATGCAAAGTTAGGTGTTGAGATTCTGCACACTGCTATTAAGGGGCCATCACGCGAGAAAGATTTAGCTGCACTTCACATAATGCTTGCAGGTAAGATCTCAGTATTAGTTGGCCACTCTGGAGTTGGTAAGTCAACATTGATTAACGCACTTGTCCCTGAGGCTGATCGCTTAACTGGTGATGTAAATCTGACAACAGGTCGTGGCCGACACACTTCCTCCAGCGCTATTGCGCTAGCACTTGCAACAAGTGATGGATGGATTATCGATACTCCCGGAATTCGCGCCTTTGGCTTATCGCATATAAATAGCAATCGCATTGTTGATGCATTCACTGATTTATCTGAAGTCGCTGCCAACTGCTTGTCTAACTGCTCACACGCTGAGAGTTCTTGTTCTCTAGATGCCTGGGCCGCCCCTGGTGGCGCTATAGACCCCGAGCGCACCGCCCGATTAGCTAGCCTGCGTTCATTGCTGGCCGTAAAAGACCAAGCCGTCACAGCGATTGAGGATTAGTATTAAAGCATTATGAGCGCCAAAGACTACGCTGAAGACTTAGCTCTGGCGCACTTACTTGCCGACATCGCCGATGAAATTGCGTTGGATAGATATCAATCACTTGATCTAGTAATCACAACTAAGCCAGATAACACTCCAGTAACAGATGCAGATCGTGCCGTTGAGACTGCGATTCGTGCAGCGCTCTCAAAGCACCGCCCCGACGATGGGTTAATAGGTGAAGAGTTTGGGAGAGATTTAAAAGGCGCAAAGCGTTATTGGGTAATTGATCCAATTGATGGAACCAAGAATTTTATGCGTGGAGTGCCAACATGGGCATGCCTCATCGCATTAGTAGAAATTGATGATGATGGCAGCCAAGAAGTTGTAGTTGGTATTGCAAGTTCGCCTGCATTATCGCGACGGTGGTTTGCATCGTGCTGTCAGGGTGCATTTGTAACTTTCAATGGAACTACAAAGAAGATTTCAGTTTCACAGGTTGCATCCCTCCAAGATGCCTCTATTGCTTACTCTGACTTTGTTGGCTTTGCAGAGAGGTTAGAACCATTTCAAAAAATGCTAACACATGCTTGGCGTACTCGTGGGATGGGAGATTTTTGGTCTCACATGTTGGTAGCCGAAGGCGCAGTTGATGTAGCGATTGAACCAACGCTTGCGCTCTGGGATATGGCTGCATTGGATATTATCGTTCGCGAAGCAGGCGGAGTCTTTACAAATACTTCTGGTGTTGCCGGACCATTTGGCGGCAGCGGAGTCTCGACAAATGCGGCAATTCATGCCGCTGTAATTAAAGGATTAAATCTATGAGCACTGTATTAGAATCCACAACACTTTCTATCGAGGGTATGACCTGCTCTTCATGCGTTAATACCGTTGAAAAAGCCTTGAATGCAGTTGATGGCGTAAGTGCGACGATTAACTTTGCCACCGAGACTGCACATATTTTAGCCCCAGCCGACATGAACATAAAAGAGTTAGTGAAGGCCGTTGAAAAAGCTGGATATAAGGCTGCACTTCTAGCAGATGGTCAAGCCGTAACACTGCATAGTAAGAAATCAGCCAAGGCTTTATTCTTTGCATTTATCTTTGCCGCCCCTGCCGTTGCAATTTCAATGGTTATGAGCTGGCACCATCACATCGATATGTGGATTATCGCCCAGTTGGATTCTTATTCGATAGCTCACCCACTGTATTCTGCGACTGCATGGTTAGTAATCGCTTTAAGTACACCAGTCGTCTTAATTTCTGCCTGGCCAATTCATCGTGCAGCTCTGCGTAACTTAAAACATCCAACAATGGATAATTTAATTTCAATGGGTTCAATTGCTGCATTCACGTGGTCGATTTATGCTAACTCCACTGGCGCCGGCGATGTCTATACCGAAGTTGCTGCCGGCGTGATCTTCTTCGTCATTCTTGGCCGATATTTAGAAACTCGAGCAAAATCTGCAGCGGGTGAAGCTTTGTCATCACTTCTAGCCCTTGGTAGTAAAGAGGTAACGATAGTTCGAGGCGGATTTCCACTCATTGTTCCCATTGAACAGCTACAAATTGGCGATGAGTTTGAAGTTCGACCGGGTGATCGAATCGCCACCGATGGAATAGTAGTAAAAGGTGAGGGCGCCGTTGATAACTCCATGTTAACTGGAGAGTCAAAGCCGATTGATGTTCGACCAGGCTCTCACGTAGTTGGCGCATCACTTAATCACAACGGTCGCCTTATCGTGCGTGCCACGCGTATCGGTAAAGACACCGAGCTTGCTCGAATCACCGCAATGGTTATTAGCGCCCAGGGAACGAAGGCTCCAATTCAACGCCTTGCCGATCGAATCAGTGCGGTATTCGTGCCGATAGTTACACTGATTTCAATTGCAACTTTTGCTGGCTGGTACTACTCAGACCACACACTTACACGTTCTATATCTATTGCAATCACGGTTTTAGTCATCGCATGTCCATGTGCGCTGGGACTTGCAACCCCTGTCGCACTACTTGTTGCATCAGGGCGCGGGGCACGACGCGGAATAGTTCTGCGTGAACCACGTGTCTTGGAAGTTGCGCGTAAGGTCGACACGGTTGTATTTGATAAGACCGGAACTTTGACTCATGGAGTAATGAAAGTTCAGGAAGCCACCATTTCAGTGGCTGCAGGCAAGGTACTTGGAGCTTCATTTGCAACACTTATAACCGAGACAACGATTATCTCTTCAGCCCAGGCTATTGAAACACTTAATTCGCATCCAGTTGCACTAGCGATCACTCGCTATGCACTTGGTGAAGGCACAAAGAACTACGAGGTCTCAGATTTTGCCGTGACTCCAGGATCTGGGGCTGCGGGGCGAGTTGACCTTGGAACACAATCTCCAGTCGTTCTTATTGGCTCTCCTGCGGCAGTTGCACACAGCTGTACTGATTTTCATCCTGAAATTACATTAGCAATCGCACATGGACAAGAAGCCGGATTAACGGTCTCTGTTCTTGCTTGGGATGGTGTTGCACTGGCTGTTTTCTCAGTGGGAGATCAGTTAAAGGATGATGCAGCGCACACGATTACCGCTCTTACACAATTGGGAATCACGCCGTGGTTAGTCACAGGAGATAGCGCCGAAGTTGCTGCTGGGGTTGCAGCGGAAGTAGGCATCGATTCCGCATATGTTGTATCTGCAGCACTACCTGAGACCAAGCTACAGATTGTTCAACGATTACAATCAGAAGGTCACTGCGTATTGATGATTGGCGATGGAATCAATGATGCCGCCGCCCTTACTGCCGCAGATTTATCAATGGCGATGGGCACAGGTACCGATACGGCAATTTCAAGCGCCGATATAACGTTAATGAACTCAGGGCTAGCAAGTGTTATTGATGCATTGCAGCTTGCGAAGAAAACCTTAAAAATAATCCGTTTGAATATGGGCTGGGCGTTGATCTATAACGTCATTGGAATTCCTATTGCCGCCCTTGGACTATTGCAACCAATCTATGCAGCTGCGGCGATGGCGTTGTCTTCGGTATTCGTCGTCACTAACTCACTTCGAATTAAATAGGTAAGAATCTAAAACCGACGCTTGAAATCAGGGCAGAGTTAGTCGAGCAATAAAAAATCTCGCTGTGGTTTACCCACGAGCGAGATTTTTTATACTTTCGTACTAGTAGCGGGGGCAGGATTTGAACCTACGACCTCTGGGTTATGAGCCCAGCGAGCTACCGAGCTGCTCCACCCCGCGTCGGTAAGCGCAATCTTAGGCGGTGCTTAGATAAAGACCAAATCGATAGTTATTTCTTGCCTTGCGCAGCAATTGCTGCAGCAATAGCTGACTTCAATCGATCTTGTGCTCGACCATATGCAGTGAAGTCGCCCTTAGTAAGTGCGGCTTGTCCATCGGCGAGTGCTTGCTTTGCACTTTGAAGCGCAGATGCAAGTGAAGAATTAGATGTACCTGTGGTTGAAGTAGTTGTACCACTTTGCGTAGTTGTACCAGAGTTTCCACCGAATACTTGGTCGAGCGCACCCTTTAATGTGTCGTCATATCCAATTTGATCTCCAAAAGAGACGAGAACCTTTTGAAGTAATGGATACGCGGCGCTATTTGAAGTTGCACGAACATAGACAGGTTGAACGTAGAGCAATCCACCGCCAACAGGCAGTGTCAGCAAATTACCTAGTACTACGTCAGAGCCTCCTTGGCGCAATAACGATAGTGAGTTTGCAACTTCAGGTTTTGCTTCAAAGTTTGAAGCTACCTGAGAAGGACCAGCTACGTTTGTACTACGTGGAAGCTGTAGAACTGTAATCTTTCCGTAGTTTGGACCTGCATCCGAGTTCACAACTGCAAAGGCAGATAAGTTTTCACGGCCACCACGTGGAACAAATGGTGTTGTTAATGCAAACTCAGGCTTACTTTCCCCAGGCATCTGTAACGTTAAGAAATACGGAGGTTGTGCTCCTGCATTAGCTCCAAATGTTGAAGGATCGCGAGGTACGCGCCAGAAATCTTGGCCTCCGTAAAAAGCAGCTGCGGTCTTTACGTGATAGGCCGAGAGGATTTCACGTTGAACTCGGAACAAATCTTCCGGATAACGGATGTGATCCATTAAATCCTTGGAAATTTTAGATTTCGCTTTTACTGTTCCAGGAAAGGCTTTGATCCATGTCTTTAGGACTGGATCTTTTGTATCCCACTGGTACAAAGTAACTGTGCCATCGTATGCATCAACAGTTGCCTTTACAGAGTTACGCATGTAGTTAATGTTCTCATTTCCTTGCGCAGTAACTGCCGAAGAGTTTGATGTTAAAGCATCTGAGGTTGCACTCGAAAGCGTGGTTTGCTTTGAATATGGGTAGCCAGCGCTTGTTGTGTAAGCATCGACAATCCAAAGAATTTTTCCATCAACTATCGCTGGGTATGGATCTCCATCAAGGGTTAACCATGGTGCAACTTTGGCTACTCGATCGCGCGGATTGCGCTCGAAGAGGATTTTCGAATCTTTATTGATTAATGATGACAAGAGAATTCGTTGCTCTTGATACTTCAGGGCAAAGACCAACTTATTGACTAATGAACCAACAGGTACACCACCGGTGCCCGAGTACGTCACATTCTTTTGGCCGTTTGCCGATGCATCATCTGGGTAGTCAAACTCAACTGGGGTATCGGTCTTTACTCCACCGATAATTGAATAGTCAGGAACATTTTCACCAAAATAAACACGAGGCTCAAAGTTTCCTAAGCCTTTAGTTGGTGGCAAATCTCCTACGGCAAATGACGGCTTACCGTCGGCATCGCGCGCATTGCCAAACGCGGCAACAAAGCCAAAGCCATGCGTATAAACAAGGTGATCGTTAATCCAGTTACGCGAAGGATTTCCCGCAATATTTAACTCTCGGACTGCAACCATCACATCTCGCTTTACTCCATTAACGGTATAGCGATCAACATCGAGTGAATCAGGGAAGGTGTAATAAGGCTTAATTTGCTGTAATTGGCGGAACGTTGCGGCAATTACATTGGGATCCATAAGACGAATATTGGAAATCGTTGCAGCATCTTTTGAAAGTTGACCTGCAGAGGTTGTAAGTGTGGCTTGATAATCTGTTACTTTCACATCATCTAAACCATAGGCCGTGCGTGTGGCATCAATATTGCGCTGAATAAACGGTGCTTCCTTTGATGACTCACTTGGCTTTACTTGGAACTGCTGAATAGCTCCAGGATAGATTCCGGCAATCAGTACCGAAGAGATTACTAGCAACGCTGTTCCAGCTGCTGGCAGTACCCATGAGCGACGAAGGATATTTGCAAAAAATAGCAATGCACACACAACTGCGATTGCGGCAAGTATCGCCTTAGCTGGCAAGACTGCGTTCACATCGGTATAGGTAAGACCAGTGATTAGCTTGCTCTCCTTTAAAGCGAGGGCATAACGATCAAACCAATATGCAACGGCCTTAAGTAGTACAACGGCCCCGAGTAATACTGAAAGTTGAACGCGTGCAGCAACAGTTGTTCGATCTTCCTGCACTTGCAAGCGAATTCCACCGTAGAGGTAATGCACAATTGCGGTTGCGAGAATCGCTAAAACGAGTGTTGAAATTGCCCATGAAATCAGCGTCTGCCAAAAAGGTAGTCTGAATGCAAAGAATGAAATATCCATGTTGAACTGCGGATCTTTTATGCCAAAGTCAGTTGAGTTTTTGAACTGCAACCATGTTGACCATAACAATGAGCCTGATGAACCTGCAAAATAAAATAGCCCAAGGCTAAGCGCAAGCAAGATCCAGCGCTTAATGGGTTCAATCTGCGCGCGATATCGCTCTAAGTTGTCAGCTTCAACTGTCATAGGTACGTATAAAGGGCGGCGCTTGTATGCGATTCTGATGTTGATAAGAACAAGAGCGGCCGTGAGAAGGCCAGTAGTGAGAAATAATTCAATTTTGGTCATCAAAATAGTGGACCAGACTGATGTGAAGTTCACTGATTTAAACCAGAGCCAATCGGCGTAAAAGCCGCTCATAGAGATAAGAGCTGTTGCGATAACAACGAGAACTCCAATTGTTATTGAAAATGCTCCACGGGGACGCTTGAATTTAAACTGGGGGTTCACATTACTCATCATGCTCATACGCTAGCGCAATCAGAAGCCCACTTCATTCCGGCAAATACTCTGACACGCTCTGTGCGGGCCGCCCTTGGTACTACAAAGAGCCAGATAGAGCTATCTCTGTATCGCTTCGACGGCTTCGGCAAGGGTTGAGACTGCAACGATTCTCAAGCCGCGTGGAGTATGGGAGATTTCGCGCAGATTACTGGCAGGTGCAAGAAAAATCTCTGCTCCAGCGCGGTGGGCGGCTAGAACCTTCTCATTTATCCCACCGATCGGCCCAACCCTGCCATCTGCTGCGATTGTGCCAGTACCCGAGATATGGCGGCCATGAAGAAGATCCGAAGGCGTAAGTAGTTCGATGACTCCAAGGGCAAAGATCATGCCACCACTCGGCCCGCCAGTTCGCCTCACATCAAATGCAATATTGCTCGGATTCACGCTGGTGGCCGAAACTGCGAGCTCGGGATGTTCCTGCAGATACGTTAGGGCTGCAGAGATCGCCTTACTTTGCGAGCTTGTCATATCTACAGTGGCTCTCTTTTTTGCCTCAGCCGTAGTGGTTCCCGAGGGGTAAATTGCAGAGCGAGGATAGACAGCCTCATCACTATTGATCCATGAATAAAGAATCGCCGGTCCAATAATCCACGAATTAGGATTTGTCACTCTTATCGACATTAAATCTAGGCGGCCGGTCGCTGGATAGGATTTTTGATTTTTTACTGTGATTATTGCCTCAAAAATATTTTGTGCATGTCCTGGCATCACAATTGCAAATGGAAGTGGTGCGAGAAGTGCAACGCTAAAAAAAACCGTAAGAATTATTACAACAAAACGAGGAAGCGGTGAGTAGCGCACGTGAGAAAAACTTTAGGATTGTTGGTCAGGATTAATTTCAGGGGCCGGCGTGGCTGGCGGATTCAGAGTTGCTTCTACATCACGTGCCTGTGAGTCGCGAAGGGAGTCTTGGAATCGCTGGAACTGACCCACTGAACGCTGAGTCTCCTGCAGATACTTTCCTTGAAACTTGGATACCCACACGACATAACCAATAGCGCCAAGTAGGCCCATGGCAGGGACTACCCACCAAATGAGGGCGGTTGCAGCTGTCGACATGGTGCGAGTCTATCGCGCCACAGAGTTGCCTGCATCGCAAAGAGTGCTTGAGATATAAAGGTCACAGGGATTTATCCAGAGCAGCGTGAGATGGCTGGGCAAGATTGAGCCTTCAATGAGGGAAGAAATCTGGTGGCTAACAGGTTACAAGACTGGGAGGATTACAACATGACACCATTGGGTTTTACGCCAGAGGACTCTGACGATGCTAAGAAAAATAACGGCGAAGAGTCGGCAGAGTACAAAGCCATGATGGAGCAAATGGCGGCCATACAAGCACAGATTCAATCGCAGTTTGCCAGCATCGGAATTAATCCAATAGGTTTTGCACCTAACGCTGAAGTGTTGCCTAAAAATATTGTTCGAGACACTGCTAAGAAATTTGTGACCGCTAAAGGTTCAGCCCCTATTGGAGCACACGATGGTGCACGAATTGAAGAGGCCTTATCAATTGCCGATCTGTGGCTTGATGAGGCAACGTACTTTCCACGCTCGAATGAGAATGGCAATAAAACTCTTGCACGCACCGATTGGGTAGACACCACGTTACATGGGTGGCAAAGTTTAGTTGAACCATTAGCGCAAGGTTTATCAACTGCAATATCCGAACTTATCAAGAGCTCCACCGAGAATGACTCTGAGAATTCAGAGTTAGGGTTACCAATACCGGTTGAAATGATTTCTGCTGCGCTCGGCTCATTTATTGGCTCTCTACTTGCCGCACAACTAGGTCAATCAGTTGGAAGCTTGGCGGGATCAGCCACCGGTATTCATGATGTGGGACTTCCACTGCATGATCAGTCCTACCCAGCACTAGTTTCACAAAATATTGACGAGTGGGGTAGTGATTTAAATATTCCAATGGACGAGATACGAATCTTCCATGCCTTGCGAGAAAGTGCGGGGGCAAGATTATTTGCTAATAACCCATGGCTAGTTGCTTACATTCGTGCGGCAGTTTCTGACTACGGCAAAGGAATTCGCATAGATATCGATGCAATTCAACGCCAAGCGCAAGAGGCTATTGATGCAGCATCCGAATCAGACTCTGGATTTGATCCAAACAACCCTGAGACTTTTGCAGTCGCACTCAATAATGGAATTTTTACACCGGAAGAGACCCCTGCCCAACGCGATGCACTTACAAAACTTGAAACGGTACTTGCATTAGTTGATGGATGGAATGAAGCGATAGTAATGCGCGCAGCTGGCGATCGACTTCCACATTGTGCAGCCCTTCAAGAAACGCTGCGTCGTCGTCGCGCTACATCTGCACCAACGCAACAACTCTTTGCAAATTTATTTGGCTTACATGTTTCTCCAAAGCTGGCAAGGGAAGCAACCGCTTTTTGGAACACTGTGAGTGAATCATGTGATACTGAAAAAAGAGATCAGATTTGGAGCGGCATTTTGCCCAGTGCAGAGGATTTATTAACGCCAGAGGCTTACTTAGGCAGTATCGAAATTCCAGATGATCTTTCATCACTCTAAACTCTTTGCTAGCGAGCGTCACTTTATGAGAGAGCCTAAAGCTCAGATGAAAAGCGAACTCCCCGGGCGCTCATTCTGTATCAGCCTTCCCCTTGCTGATAAAGAACGGTTATCCGAGGAGTTCGTGGTTGTAACGTAATTCTTATTTGCCTGAGAATCAACTGAACTGCGGATTGACAAAACTCTTTTTTCTCGTGTAATGAGAGTTTTTAAAAAGGAAAATCTCTCAACACGTAGTTGAGGTTTCTAAGAAAACCATTGCTGAGGGATACCGTGAGTCCATGGAGGAGTTTGACTTAGATCGCGATGCCACTCTGCCCGGAATCTCTGAGGGGGAGATCGTCGTGATTCGCTCTCGTCGCCGTACAAAGAATGTCTCGGCCTACCGAGCTGGTGGTCGGATTGTGGTCTCTATTCCTGCACGAATGAGTAAGGCCGACGAACGGGCCCTTGTGCCAGAGATGGTTGCCAAGATTCGAGCTCAAGAGGCCGCTGTGACGATGACCGAGTCGGCCTTAGCGGCACGTATCTCAGAGCTGCTCCATGAGTTAGCCCCTGAGATTTCACTTCGTCCTGCAGATGTGGCATGGAGAGCTATGCGCGAGCGCTGGGGCTCCTGCACAAGCGTGGATCGCACCATCCGTATCTCTGATCGCCTCAAAGGCGCCCCAGATTTCGCCATCGACTACGTCCTATTTCATGAGGCGATCCACTTAGAGCACTCAGATCACGGCCCAGTGTTTAAGGAGCTTCTCGCTAGATTCCCCAAGGCCGAGCTGGCCTCTGCCTATTTAGATGGGTATGAGGCCGCTGAAACCGCGCTCGCCCTGCCAGAGGCGCTGAAAAAACTCCTAAATAATCGCGATTAGGTAGGTACAGATAGCCAATTCTGGGGGTATGGTCGTACTTAACAACGCCTGCCCTATATGGGGAGCGGCCCAATGGGATCGCAAGCGTGGAGTGGAGGAAGACAATGACAGAGACATACAAAGGTGACGCTTACTGTGTGAAATGCAAAGAGAAGCGTGATTTCGAGGGAACTGTAAAGGTCTCCGACTCTGGACGTCGCATGGCACAGGGCATCTGCCCAGTCTGTGGCACCAAAGTCAATCGCATCCTTGGCAAAGCTCAGTAATTAAATTTCGTACCTCCGACCAGATTTTCTAAGGTCAAGGCATCTACGACTAGCGTTAAGGAAACCCCACTGTGCAGTGCATGGTGGGGTTTTCCCTTGCCAGGAATCCCATCTATCTCTCCTGAATTTGGCGGCACAGCTGTGATTACACAGGGCAGGGTACATATCACGGTGCGTAGTTATTACCTCACATGCTCCACAGATTTTACCCATCGCCATAATGATGTGTCAGTGGTTGCCCACTCTTTGCTACATGAAGACAACAACGACTTTAGATAGTAGCAACCAAGGGCTATGCCTAGATCAGAGAGCAGATCTATCTGATCCTACATTTATCACCACAACGGCCTCCTCACGCGCTCTCGACTCTAGGAGCATGCATGCCACGCAGATCGATGCTCGTGCGCACTCAAGCGAGTTCGCGATTTCTCGATTTCATGAGACGTATCCGCGACTTAAAAATGGGATCTACATTAGTAAGGCAATCTCATCAGAAGAGAAATCGATATGTGTGGCCGGCCCTGGTCATGCCATAGAGATTTTTCATGGCGGGGCGAGAGCAATCATCGCCTCACTCAATGGAATACATACTCCAGAAGAGATTAGTTCACTTTTATGCGCGCCTATCGATGTAATAGATTCAGTTTTAGCCGAGTTACTTGCCGCAAACTTCCTTGATACCGTTCGAAATAAAATTACTCTGCACAATAGATTTCAATCTGCCATTCCATCTCGTGCAGCACACACTGAAGATCAGAGTCGAGATGCTGCTTATAGTCAGCTTCAACGGCGCCTAGCCCCGGAGTTAAGCCAGGCAACGTGGTTAAATGGTGTAGCCGATGGAGGAGTTGGCCTACTTTCAACGCGGCAAGAGTTCGGTATTGAAATCTTTGGAAGCTCACGTACCGCAACGCTACTTTTCTCAATTCTCTTGGCAAGTGGTGTCACTAATACTCGTTTTGCATTAAATGCCGCCCATGGCCACCAGAGTATTAGTGATAGCGATTTGGGCTCAGGGGCCCTTAGAACCAGCGATATTGGCCTAGGTTTTCAAAGCAGACTGGAAGAGCTCTCGCGTGAGTGGTCACTTTTTCCAGTGGCATCTCACCCTGGCTCCATACACAAGCCAGTTCCAGTAAAAATCCCTGAACGAAATTTAAGAATAATTGTGGGGAGTTATGATCAAGAACTAATTGATCACTTAGTTATAGACAGTCAAGATCATCTCTTTGTAGGAAAGCTTTCTGGTGGAGTTGCAACGTGTGGTCCACTAGTGCGGCCTTCACGAACACCGTGCATACGCTGCTTAACATTGGGCGACGCCGAGAGATTTGGGCAGTTTCATAATCGACTTTCAGCTGCATCGGGCACAAGCGAGGAGTTCCCAATCGCGATTGCACATCAGGTTGCAGCGATTGCTGCACATACAGCGTTGAGATTTATTGACACCGGTGAGTCAACGCTCATGGGTGCACAAATTCATCTTAATTATTTGGAGCCTTACGCTCCAACTATTCACCGATTTTCGCGCCACCCTAGCTGCGCATGTCAGTGGAGTGGGGAAGAGAAATAATTTAGATATACACATGCGTAAGAGATTTTTCGGCTCGTAACGAAGCACACGAGAAGATTCCAACACATATCAACCAACACATATCAACCAGCACACCCATCACTCAACCTTGGAGGATTTATGAAAGCAATTGGAACGAATCTTGTAAAAGCAGAGATCATATGTCGCGGAAAGCTAACGAGTGCACATAAGAGCTTTTATGCACGTGTGCGAAATGACCAAGGTGATGTACCCGGATGGGTGCTTGTCGTATTGATGACCACTGGATTAGTAACAGCGATTTGGACAATTGCTGCACCGCGCCTTACCGCGATTCTAAAGAATTCACTTGATGCCATGAACGGGATTCGCTAAGGCGGGTGCCATGTTTATAGCCACATCTTTGATGCCATTGAGGAGGAGGAAGTTCGCCGGAGCGATAGCTCTAATGCGCAAAGATCAAGGAAATGTAGAAAGTGCCATGGTCTTAATCCCATTGCTGATTTTATTTCTGACCGGTATTCAAATAATAATCGCAACAAATATTCGTAATGGTGATTTGGTTTTGGCGCAGAGCCAGGCATCGACTCGCGCAATCAGTGGGCAGAGCAATCCATCTGATCAAGTCATTGAACTCGATTCACCCGACCCTTTCACGCATATCAAGGTGTTAGTCACATATCGCCGCTCAATGGTGCCATCGATTATTCCTGGATTAATGGAAATTCTTGGAGGTAGCCCATCCACCAATGTTAGAGGAGTTGCGATTATGGAAGATGTTAATCAATGAAATCGCCAAATAAGCACATACGAGAAAAGATAAATGCTCGCACAGGAGAGGAAGCACCCTCCAATGACGAAGTTCAGTCTATGCACGCCACGCTCTGGAATAAATATAGGGCCGAAACAGGGAGTGCAATTGTTGAGTTTGTTGTACTAGCTATTCCACTCTTTATACCCATTTTTATGTATGTGAATCACTTTGCATCAGTGAGTGGAAATGAAGAGATCGCGCGTGTGATGGCTCGTGAAGGATTACGTGCCTATGTTGCAAGCGATAGCGATCATGCTGGACGCGTAGTTTCGGCTCAAGCATTATCAATAATCGCCACTCAACTGGGGCTGAGCAACGAGGAGATAAAAAGCCTTAACACTCACTATGAATGTAGCAATCAGCCATGTTTATCCGCAGATGGCCGAATTCGATTAACTGTAACTTTTATTGATCGAGAATCACATCGGATAGTTGAAGCATCAGCACAGGAATATGTGAGTCCATGGATGTAGTACCTACAAGCTCCATGGATGTAGTACCTACAAGCTCCATGGATGTAGTACCTACATCCTTTGTTGATGTAAAGATGAAGTTAGCCGAAGATACTGGCTCTTTAAGCATAGTCATCATTGGACTATTTCTGATCACTGTCGCCTCTCTGATGGTGATGAGTGATGTCGCATCAGTTTTTGTAGCTAAGAGATCTTTAATACAAGCAACAGAAGCTGCGGCACAACGCGGAGTCCATACTCTGGATGAGTCTGCATATTACGTCGGTAAAGGAAATATGTTCACCGTGCCACTGGCAGCTATCAAGAATTCGCCACACCGCACAGTTCCTATTGACTGCAACCGTGCGGTGATCAATGTAATGCTCGAACTCCACAATTGGAGCAATGATGAGGGCTCAATGAAAAGAAAAGAATTACAGGCAATAGTGTTATCTGATATGCAGTGCGATGGGTCATCGATCGAAATCTCTACATATTCAGAACTCGTATTCCCATTTAGAGTTCCATTTACACGTATGGACTCCACCTTTCTGACGGCATCTGCAGGCACGACCAATGAAGTACAAGAAGGTTTCTATCTCTTCGGAATTCGGCTTCATTAGCCACCTCCGCTATCCTTCAGACATGGCCGCGCGTGAGTATGCATTAGAGATCGATGCGATCGATGCGACGCTTGTTTCAATTGAGAAAGTTCTAGATCTTCCAAAACTTCGCAAGCAGGCAGAGGTATTAGAGGAAGAGGCTGGCGTTCCTGATCTTTGGGATGATCCAGAGAATGCCCAAAAGATTACCAGCCGTTTATCGCGCGTTCAGGCTGAGATAAATAAGCTCACTACCCTGCGCCGACATGTTGAAGAGTTATCGATTCTCTTTGAGCTTGCGGCTAGCGAACCTAATGGCACTGGCGCTGCCGATGCCGAACGTGAACTCGATTCAGTGAAAAAGGCAATTAGCGAACTTGAAGTTCAAACCTTACTCAATGGTGAATACGATGATAGAGATGCGCTGATGACGATTCGTTCAGAGGCCGGTGGAGTTGAGGCCGCTGACTGGGCTGAAATGATTATGCGTATGTATCTACGTTACTGCGAACGTCATGATTTTAAAGTTGATGTCTTGGAAACTTCGTATGCAGAAGAAGCTGGAATTAAATCAACAACGTTTCGAGTAACTGCACCATATGCATATGGAACTTTATCGGTTGAGCAGGGGACGCACCGATTGGTGCGCATTTCACCATTTGATAGCCAGAGCCGACGTCATACATCTTTTGCTGGAGTTGAAGTTATTCCAGTTGTTGAGCAGAGTGATCATGTTGAGATTGATGAAAAAGAAGTTCGCGTTGATGTGTACCGTTCATCTGGCCCAGGTGGTCAAGGCGTTAACACAACCGACTCTGCTGTGCGGTTAACACATATACCGACAGGCATCGTTGTCTCATGTCAGAACGAGCGTTCCCAGATTCAAAATAAGGCGAGCGCGATGGCTGTTTTGCAGTCAAAGTTATTAGAACGTCGCCGGCAAGAAGAGCAGGCCAAGATGAATGCGCTCAAGGGTGATAACTCGGGCTCATGGGGAAATCAGATGCGCTCCTACGTTTTAGCGCCGTATCAGATGGTAAAAGATTTACGCACAGATTATGAAACTGGAAATACATCGGCCGTACTCAATGGGGAGATCGATGAGTTTATTGAGGCTGGAATTCGTTGGCGCCGTAGCACGTAAATCGCCCAAGAGTCTGAGATCTCTCACATTCACCCGAGATGTAATCTTCTCGACCATTAAAGGCTGCCAGTGGATGCCTAGATTTTGGGGAATCTCACAGTTTTTTCACGCTTAGATGCGCGTTATAGGCGGGGATTGTGCACCGGAATCCATAAACTAAGGACAGGCCGAGGGTGGACATATCCGCCTCGCAGATGCAATGGGAGATTGTAATGATTCGCTTTGAGAACGTCACCAAGACCTACTCGGGTCAAGATCGCCCTGCATTGGATTCAGTAAATCTTGAAATTGTTAAGGGTGAGTTTGTTTTTCTTGTTGGCCTTTCTGGCTCCGGTAAATCAACGTTCCTACGATTAGTGCTCCGGGAAGAACGTCCCACATCAGGAGTTATTCACGTTGCGGGCAAAGATCTTGGAACTCTTTCAAATCACAAAGTTCCAGAGCTGCGTCGCCAAGTTGGAACCGTATTTCAAGACTTCCGACTTCTACCAAATAAAACGATTACTGAAAATGTGGCTTTCGCCCTGCATGTGTTGGGATATTCGCAGAAAGAGATTAATCGCGAAGTACCTGAAGTTTTAGAGTTAGTTGGTCTTGAAGATAAAGGCGATCGCCTACCGTCAGAGATTTCAGGTGGCGAACAACAGCGCGTTGCTATTGCCCGCGCGTATGTCAGTCGTCCGCCGATTTTAATTGCCGATGAGCCAACGGGAAATCTTGATCCAGCAACGAGTGTGGGAATTATGAAGTTACTCGATCGCATTAACCGGGATGGTACAACAGTGCTAATGGCAACGCATGATTCCGGAATTGTGGATCAGATGCGCAAGCGTGTTATTGAACTAGATCTGGGCCATGTAATCCGTGATCAAGAGCGCGGCGTCTATGGATACTCGGGCTAAGGGTTACGTGCAGAGCATGAATAGTTATTCGAAATTTTCCTTCAAGAAGCTACAGAGATAGAGGATCACACATGCGCGCACGGTTTCTGCTCAGTGAAGTAGGTATTGGTCTTCGTCGAAACATGACGATGACATTTGCCGTAATCGTCACGACCGCTATCTCACTCTCACTACTTGGAATTGGTTTGCTTGCTAACGCTCAAGTCGGTGCAATGAAGGACTATTGGTATGACAAGATCGAAGTTTCGGTTTTTCTGTGCGGCACACTCTCTGAATCACCATCGTGTTCCGGCGGCATAATCACATCGGCTCAACGTCTGCAGATTCAACAAGATATTCAAAATATGCCGGCAGTAGAGAGTGTTTTTTATGAGTCACAATCGCAGGCATTTACGCGTTTTCAAGAGCGCTTTAAGGATTCGGCGATTGCTCAAAATGTGACCGCCGATCAATTACCCGAATCATTTCGCGTTAAGTTAAAGGATCCAACACAGTTTGCAGTAATTGTCAGCGCTTTCAGTGGCCGCCCAGGTGTGGATGTTGTTCAGGACCAGCGAACAATTTTGGATAAGTTCTTTAAGCTCTTAGAGGTTTTGCGTAACGGTGCGCTGCTAGTTGGTCTGGCATCCGTCCTTACCGCAGCCTTATTGATTAGCAATACTCTGCGCATCGCTGCCTTTAATCGTCGTCGTGAAACTGGAGTGATGAAACTTGTCGGTGCATCATCATGGTCGATTCAACTCCCATTTCTTCTTGAGGGAGTCATCTCGGCCATCGTTGGATGGGCGCTATCAACTGGATTATTGGCAGCGCTTAAGAGTGTTATCGACTCCAATGTCGCGCCGCTGTTGACCTTTACAAAGTTCTTTGGATGGGGCGAGGTGTGGGTTGCATCAGGGTATTTGTTGGCGACAGGCTTAGTGGTTTCAACGGTTGCATCAGTCATTACGCTTCGTCGCTACCTGAAGGTCTAGTACTCTAACGAAAGAGTTTTTACTAGGGGGTGATGCGGTTATGGTTAAAGAGATCGGCCGCAAGGTCATCGCCCAAAACAAAAAGGCGCGTCATGATTACTCAATCGAAGACGTGTATGAGTGTGGATTAGTGCTCATGGGTACTGAAGTTAAATCACTACGGCTTGGTCGCGCATCACTTATTGATGGCTTCGCGGTGGTTAATGATGGTGAGTTATGGCTTAGTGGTGTACATATTCCTGAATACACCGAGGGCACATGGACCAATCACACGCCACGACGCGAGCGAAAACTTCTTGTTCATAAGGCGGAATTAAATAAGTTGATAGCAAAGCTGAAGGATTCAGGCACCACACTTATTCCACTTTCTCTGTACTTTAAAGATGGCAAAGCAAAAGTTGAGATTGCAGTTGCCAGGGGAAAGAAAGCTCACGATAAGCGTGAAGCCATTAAAGCCCGTGAAGCCGACCGAGAAGTTGCTCGGGTTGTTTCGCGTGGCTCATCGGGTAAGAGTGGAAAGGCCTCCAAGCGTTACGAGGATTAATTCGTTGCCTCAGAGAATATTTCCTGTATAAATCTCTTGATTTCTGCTGAGCTGCTGCACAGTAAAAGCAGATTTTGGGGATTATGAAACCCCGAATTGATGACCTACACTTGACCTACCGCCGCTCCGATCGACCGCTCAATTGTAAAAAATTGACGGAGGATTAGTCGACGCCAATAACGGTTCTGTAGAAATTGACAATTACATAGAGAAAGAGAAATACGTTTCTTTTTCTCCAAAGAGTTTCTCGACTCGTCTTCAGCGGTTGACCGTGCTCAATTGAGCGTAATTAATCGCAATAGACAGTGAGTAAACAACTTGGGGGTGAACGGTCTCGACTTTGGATGTTGAGGCAGGGGAAGCGGGCCGAGGAAGCCGGAATGATCTCGTAAACCAATAATCCGTGCAAAAAATAACTGCTGACACTAATCAGCAAGCTTTCACACTCGCTGCATAAGCTAGTTTGAAGCCGTTAGCCCAGATGCCGCTCTCGGTCTGGAATCTAGCGTCGATAGAGGGCTCTTCATCGCATAGGCGTTACGGACTATGCGAGAGAACAGTTTCGTAACTGAGTTCGTCGAAGAGTTGTGTGTAAAAACTTCGGGACTGAGAAAGCGTTAATCACACTACGCCCGTAGAAGCCCTGTTTTTGCACCGAAGGACCCGGGTTCGATTCCCGGCACCTCCACCATGTTTTATTTGTTGTATCACAACCACACTAGTTCTTATCGACAGTAATTAGTGCTGGCCTTCGGGACCATGTCCATCATTTCCACCAGAGCGGCCGTTTCGATGCCATTTCATGATTGGACCAAAGAGTGAAGAAGTCGATCTCTTGAGGGGCTGGATTTGAATAGAGTCAGAATTTAATTCATCGTCTATTGTATTTATCGCCCTACTTTTAATTCCAAGCCGCACGAGAAGTGGAGAAATAACTCTCACATTAGGAAAATACTCACGCCGTGATGCGATGTAGCCCATGACTAAGGCATACAGACCAATGAGATTGGCGATACGTGGCATTTCGGGGTTGAAGAAAAAAATCACTCCAAACCATAATGAGATTGATACAAAGAAGGCATGAAAAATTCGCCGAATAATATTCGTAAGAGCAAAGTCGGATTTAATCGCTGAAAGTCCGATTGCAATTGGCCCGCCAAATAGCGCCATAAACATCAAGATTGCAACGAGTCGTGCCAAACTCTCCATTACAACTCCTTCCACTCATCTCGTAACACTGAATACATAGCCATATCAATCTGTGAACCATCGTATCTGCGCGATTTCTTGCGCAGGATTCCTTCAAGGGTATACCCAGCGCTCTTCAATAGTTTCTGCGACGCGATATTTTCTGTATTGACCAAGGCCTCTATACGCTCAAAGCCCATGGTCTCAAAGCCAAAATTAGTCAAAACCTGAACTGCAGTTCTACCCACTCCTTTGCCTCGTACTTTGGCAGTAATCCAGTATCCAATCTCAGCAGCCAGGTCGGGAAGATCCATACTATGAAATGAAATTACCCCGGCGAATACTTTGTCAACGCCATTTCCATAGTCAATTGCAAAAGCTAACTCCGTTTTTTCGATAAAGGATTGTGGTGTTTTTTCGCGAACGAAGAACTCGGCATGCGCCATGGTGTATTCATGTGGAACACGCGTAAACGTGGGAATTATTGGATCTTGGCAGCCTTCATATATCGCTGGAATATCGCTATCTACTATAGGCCGCAACGTGATGAGGCCATATGTGAGCGTTGGAAACTCTTGCGGCCACCAGATCATTGAGAAAGTATGACAGGTATTGCCAGATGGGTAGCTGGAGAATCCATCAGAGTGATTTAATGGAGATGCGTTAAACGCTTTCATTAATTGGGCGAGCGGGCACGAAGTAGTTCTTTCCAACAGGGGATGTCCAATTACATGAGCCATCGGCGTTGCTCACTAAACTCCACTTTCCATGTGTCTTTAATCGATGATGTCTTCGGCACAGTAAACCAAGATTTTCTAGCGTAGTCTCACCCCCGATCTCCCAACTCTGAGCATGATCTATATCTGCCCTAGATGCTGATTGGCGACAACCTGGAAAACGACATGTGCGATCTCGAGCAAGCAGGAAATCTACGAGAGCCTGCGGAGGTTCATATTTTTCGCGACCATAATCTAAAAGATTTCCGGTTTGGGGATCGGTAATAAATCTCTTCCATGTTGCATCCGATGCTAACTCGCGGGCAACCGATGCAGGAATTGCTCCGTAACCAGATAGTTGCCCTGGATTTTCAGCTAAACCCAAAAGCGTTGGTAAATCGATTGTCACATTGACCGTAACTGGACGGCGATGAGGGCGAACATCATCAACATTTTGGGCTAAAGCGCCAGAGAGAATGGCGGTGAGGGCATCGGCACGTTTATTGTCGGCAGTTAACAAAGACCATGTGCTGGTTGCAGAGCCTGTGTCGGATGAGTGTGCAGCAGAGGCGTTTGTAGCGCTTGTCCAGCATCTGCTGTCTGCACGATCTGCTTCATCGCGCGAATTCATCATGAGGATGTAAGCCTCAATAGATTTCATTACTGTCTGCGCATCCTGTGCAGGAAGTATTGCAACGACTGTGGCCATTCCATCGGCCTCGTTATAGCAACTTACCCGACGAGTTTCACGTGCTCGATCAACCACTTCTTCAAACTCTGCTGGAGCTAACTGTGCAATTGTTGTCCGCACTTTGTTGGCGACTTGACCAGGTGTATGAAACTCGGCATGCGCTAAGGCTTTTTCTTCAATCTGATAAATTGCAAACTCACTTATTCCATCACGAATAGCAGCGGCAGTCTCCTTGGCTATCACCGTTGCATGGGCAGATGAGATTTCTCCCATTGCAAGCGCCGAACAAGTATTGGGTAAGTGATTTACTAACGTGCGCGCTACATCGATTCGCATCTGTGCAGTGTTACCTGAGAGTCGCAGAGCGGCTGCTACATCCTCGCGTTCGGCTCCATCGATTCCATCCCACATATTTTCAGCTATCGAAGGCATCTCACCCGCAACTGCAACGATGGCCCGTTGCAAAACCGCCTGAAGCCATGCACTTTGACGCTCTAACGCTGATAAGTAATCGATACGGCCACTGTGATTGAGATTGGCGGGATCGATTGCCACTAATGAAGAGAGAGTGTGTATCCCGGGATAAGCGGCAAGGAGTTCTACAACTTCCTGATTTAGATCGATGGCGACAACTTTGACGCTCTTTGCATGAAGGGCTGCCGTGGTCATAGGTGCAACTATTTATGTGGGCGCTGACATTCCGAAAAACTTATTAACATGTACGAAAACTCTCGCCCTTGGTGATGGCCCTTTGAAACCTCTAACTAGCCCTCGTGTATCTGAGGTGGTGCCCCATGAACGTTGAGCACTTCTGTATGTGTCGCAGAGCCTAACTTTGAGCCCTCGCCACTGCGATTCAAAGGCTTCTTAGCATCATCCTTATAAGTAGCTGGAATCGAACCCAATAAGCCCTTTTGGAAATCTTCAAAGGCCTGTAGAACTTCACGCTTTGTATTCATAACAAATGGGCCCATCCAAGCAACAGGCTCATTAATTGGTGCGCCACCTAAAATAAATAGCTCCATTTCAGGTGAACGACTCTCTTGTTTATCAGCGGCGCGCACAACAATGCTGTCGCCATCGCCAAATACCGTTGACTGTCCAGTGTGCACGGGACGATTCTCATCGCCTACATAACCAAAACCGGCAGCGACGTAAACAAGTGCGTTGTAATCCTTGCGCCATGGAAGTCGAAGCTCTGCGCCAGCTGCAATCGTTGCGTGAATTAAAGTAATCGGAGTCTGAGTTGTACCTGGACCTTCATGACCATCTACTTCACCGGCAATTACGCGAATGAGTGCACCGCCATCGGCCGATGTCAACAGCGCAACATCTTTGGCGCGCACATCTTGATAAGCAGGTGCCGACCACTTTTTTGCCGCCGGTAAATTTACCCACAGTTGAAATCCGTGGAATAAACCACCCGACATCACTAAATGCTCTGGGGGAGTTTCAATGTGCAAAATTCCAGCACCGGCGGTCATCCATTGAGTATCGCCATTTGAAATCGTGCCACCGCCACCGTTGTTATCTTTATGATCAAAAATTCCATCAATAATGTAAGTAACCGTCTCAAATCCGCGATGTGGATGCCAAGGCGTTCCCTTTGGCTCACCCGGTGCGTATT
>CAMBDL010000012.1 GCA_945865365.1 Streptomyces griseus | reverse complement strand
CCTTCGGCGGCAATATCGGCGGCACGTGAAAGATTGGCGCTACCGATTCGAGAGGCTTGATTGCGCATGCGCTCCATCTGATCATCGGGCAAATCGCGCAAAATAGAGTTAACGGATGTGTCTTTGAGTGCATCGACAATCATTAAATCGCGGATGCGTTCTAACATATCGGCGGTAAATCGGCGAGGGTCATGACCTGATTCGATAACTCGATCGATTGTCTTAAACAAGGTCGCACCATCATGGGCAGCAATCGCATCTACCGCATCATCTAATAAAGCGCCATCAGTGAAACCTAATAGTTGAATCGCAATGTCATAACTAACTCCATCATCGCCGGCACCGGCGAGCAACTGTCCTAGAACAGAAAGCGCATCGCGTACCGAGCCACCAGATGCACGAACAACTAGTGGAATAACGCCT
Organism: Streptomyces griseus; assembly: GCA_945865365.1. Classification (GTDB taxonomy): domain Bacteria; phylum Actinomycetota; class Actinomycetes; order Nanopelagicales; family Nanopelagicaceae; genus Planktophila. Next base: position 45,507 of record CAMBDL010000012.1, on the reverse strand, counting down.
TTAGCAACGCTTACACCCTCTGAGTTACAAATCTTTTCAAGGTGTGCCGCGAGAATTCCGGGAGGAACTAAGCGGAATGGGTAATGATGAGTACGTGAACGAATAGTTGCGATTAACTTATCTGGTTCGGTTGTAGCAAAGATAAAGATTACGTGTGGAGGTGGCTCTTCAACAACTTTCAAAAGCGCATTCGCTGCACCTGGTCCAAGTTGATGAGCCTCATCGATAATATAAATCTTGTAACGTCCTTGCACTGGCGCAAAGAAAGCTTTGTCGCGAAGATCGCGCGCATCATCTACTAAACCATGTGTCGCAGCATCGAGTTCAATAACATCTAATGACCCTGGACCATTCGCCACTAAGTCTTTACATGATTGGCATTCACCGCATGGATCTGGAGTTGGACCTTTTTCACAGTTCAGCGAGCGCGCCATGATTCGTGCGCTTGATGTTTTTCCACAACCACGTGGACCTGAAAATAGATATGCATGATGTGTGCGATCACCACTTAAAGCATTTGATAATGGAACGGTGACATGTTCTTGACCAATAACATCGGCAAATACAGAGGGGCGATACTTACGATACAAAGCTAACGACATCGCACTGCTCCTCTACTGATCTACGCCCGCCCGAATTAAACCGTGAAAAGGACCCCTCGTACACCCGCCAGAGCGGACCTACCCTTGCTGCATTCCTGCCCTGGGGGAGTTCGGTACGGTAACGCCGTACGAGGGATCTGGCGTAATCATAGTTAAGACCACCGATAGAGTTTGCCCCCTCAGGAGGATTCGCATAGCGGCCGAGTGCGCACGCTTGGAAAGCGTGTAAAGGGCAACCTTTCGAGGGTTCAAATCCCTCATCCTCCGCTCGTTTTACTCACTTCGGCTGAATCACTCATTTAGGTATTAATTGGTTTGGCTGGAACCAGTGCCAAGTTTAGAAATCACAAGCTCGGACATCCTCCGCTCGTTTTACTCACTTCGGCTGAATCACTCTTCGTCAATTTCTTAAAAGGCTGTGGATAACTTCTGGGCAGTGTCGCAGTTCCTGTGACGCTTCGAATATGAAACTACAAAAATCTTTTGGTTTACTGATCATTTTCTTACTGATAAATATGAGCTCGGCAGCTGGAAATCAGCAAAGTAAAAAGCAATCAAAGCCGCCATGCCGCCTCCAAGTCGGCATTGCGCACCTGTCTACAGATCTCTTTGAAAAATTTAACATCCAGGCCGTAAAAGTTAATGCCTCATCAATATGCAATATTCCACAAACCAATGTCACGATTACTGTGGAAATTTGGAAGAAAGGGAAATTGCAAAATCATCAAGTTCGCACAAAGAGCATAAATAGTTCCGGTACGACCTACTCGGGAAGTCAAGTGAACAACTTTTCAACCTATAAATTTTGTAAAAATATAGCGAGAACAAGTTATTACGGTGTGGCATACTCGAAGGCATTCATTGCAGGGAAATGGCAGTACGCACGCCATATGCTTTCTTTAAAAACTATCCCTTTGAATTGTGGTACTTGAGATACTCTTACTACTATGGAATCTGAGGAAGTATTTTTAACTTCTGAGCAAAAGCGCCGGGAATCGGTTGTCATTCAGGAATGCTTCAGATTAATGCAGGATGAGCGCTCAAGATATGAAAAACAAGCCAACGAATTTTTAGATTTAGGGTACTTTTCATCAGAAACGAACGGTTATTTGCTTGAGTTTTCTATAGAAGACAACCAGTTTGCGTGTACTGCAACATCTAAGTTACCCACGGGTGATAGTTACTCAACTTTTGCTCCCATCCCAGAAGCCAGAGAGGAGCAAGTCGAGGAATTAATTGAGCTTTTTGCACAAAGTGATGCTGGTTTAATTCAGTAATTTGACTGGAACGAGTGCCAAGTTTAGACATCACAAAGCCAAATTTTGTATGATTCCCAAGGAGGATTCGCATAGTGGCCGAGTGCGCGCGTCTCGAACACGCGTAGATGAAAGTCTCGAGGGTTCAAATCCCTCATCCTCCGCTCGTTTCACTCGCTTCGTCTGAATCACGCATTTAACTATTCAGTGGTTTGGCTGGAACCAGTGCCAAGTTTAGACTTCACAAGCGCGGACATCCTCCGCTCGTTTTATGAAGGGTCGGTGATTTCGTGTCACAGAACTTATTCCTGCACCTTACGACAAAGCAGGATTGGGAAAAAGCTCTACTCGTTGGCAGGTATGAGGTCTCAACTAATGGCAAAACTTTGGCTGAAGTTGGATTTATTCACGGCTCGTTTGCTGATCAACTTAAAGAGGTTGCGGGCTTTGTATTTGCTGGATCAACTGAAGATTTAGTGGTTCTGCATCTGGACACAGAGAAATTAGAGGTTAATGGAATACCAGTCCGCGTAGAAATGGCCAGCAATGGTCAGAAGTATCCGCATGTTTATGGAGCTATTCCTTGCACACTAGTAGACAAAGTTGTGCCTGCCTATATGAATACAGAAGGCCGTTTAACTCTAGAAACTTAGATCTCTACGCCGATGTATTTAGTTTGTAAGAACTCGTGAATTCCATCAAAGCCACCTTCGCGACCTAAACCAGATTGCTTGACTCCCCCGAACGGTGCAGCTGGATCTGAAATGACGCCTTTATTGATGGCAACCATTCCTGATTCCATAGCTTCAGCAGTGCGCAAAGCGCGGGTGAGGTTTGATGAGAATACATAACTAATTAGCCCAAAATCAGTGTCATTTGCCATCGCAATGCCTTCGGCATCGGTATCAAAAATAACGATTGGCGCAACCGGGCCAAAGATTTCGTGGAGCAAGATGGGATTGTCTTTTTCAACGATTAAAACAGTAGCTGGATAGAAAGCGCCGGCGCCTTCTGGTTTTACACCACCTACTTCAACTTTTGCACCTGCTGCAACTGATTGGTCCACTAATTCAGCGATCTTGTTGCGCTCCTTCATTGAGACAGATGCGCCAAGTGTTGTAGTGCTCTCGGTTCCACGGCCCATAACGAAGCCACTCATAGACTTAGTCATTTGTGCGATGAACTCTTCTGAAATTCCACGCTGAACATAAATTCGATTAGCGGATGTACATGCAGCGCCACCGTTGCGCATTTTGGCTAGAAGTAATTGAGGAATCGTTACTGCAAGATCGGCGTCATCATGAACGATAACTTGTGCGTTGCCACCTAGTTCCATAGAGCAACGAATGATTTTGTCAGCGGCTTCCTTTAAAAGTACGCGGCCGACCTCAGTTGAACCTGTAAAAGAAAGATTCTTAACGCGTGAATCGTGCAACATCTTTGAAATTGCTTCTCCTGTTTTTTCAGGGAGAACTAAATTGAGCACTCCCTTTGGCAATCCAGCGCGCTCTAAAATATCAACGATGTACATGGCGGTGAGTGGTGTTTCAGTTGCAGGTTTTAGAATCATTGTGCAGCCGGCGGCGATAGCAGGACCAATCTTGCGTGTTGCCATGCCAGCAGGAAAGTTCCACGGAGTAATTAGAATGGAAAGGCCAATTGGCTGATGTGTCACAAGGATTCGCTTATCCCCCGATGGTGATTTACGGAAATCCCCGGGTGTGCGAACAGTTTCTTCGGCGAACCAACGGAAGAACTCTGCAGCGTAAGCGGCCTCTCCGCGTGCATCGGGCATCGCTTTTCCATTTTCACGCGAAATAAGCGTCGCTATAGCCTCAATTTCACTAGTCATAATCTCAAAGGCTTTGCGCAAAATCTCTGAGCGATATCGCGGAGCTGTCTTGGCCCACTCAACGGCGGCGGCATCGGCGGCGGCGATGGCCGCTTCACAGTGCGCGTCACCTGCAAGCCAGACTTGGGCAATAACCGAAGCATCACTGGGATCGTAAACAGCCACTGTGCGCTCTCCATCAACCCACTGGCCATTGATATATAACTGTGTGTACATAGGGCGAGCATACGCTCAGCCTGCAAGAAGTTGAAGTCGGTGCGCTCTACGATAGACCCATTGAAGTTACGTAGTGTTTATTCGTAATTATTAGAGGAGTATTGAGTGCCCAAGTCATGGACTGATGACGCGCCAGAGCCGGTAGTACTGCAAGACCAAGCGCACCTTAAGGATTCATTCGCATACACAGTAAAGCGTCGAATATTAGGTAATCCGCTGAACCGACACTCCTTAGGCCACCAGCGCTTGAAGAAGCGTTTTGCTTTAGGGATCTTGTCCTCTGACTGCATTTCATCATCGGCATATGGCTCTGAACAGATTCTCATCGCGCTTCTGCCCGCATTTGGTTTAGCGGCCTTTGCTATTTTGATGCCAATGACGGCAGTCGTGCTCGTTATTTTGACAATCATTACGCTTTCATATCGAAATGTAATTAATGTTTACACTAAAACTGGTGGTGCTTACATAGTTTCTCGCGATAACTTTGGACCAGTTGTTGCTCAAATTGCCGCTGTTGCATTGATGTTGGATTATATAGTCACTGTAGCAATTCAATCGGCTGCTGGTGTAGCTGCGATTATTTCTACATTTCCATCGCTTGTTTCATGGAAGATTCCAATGATTTTATTAGTCATTGCATTTTTGACGTATGGAAACCTGCGCGGTGTTAAAGAGGCCGGTAAGGCCTTTGCATTGCCGACTTACTTTTTTATTGGTTGCATGCTTATTGTTTTTGGAATGGGTCTATACCGCCAATTTAACGGAACGTTAGAAGTGCTTGCAACTAATCAGGAGGGGGCCGTGCCGCTTGGTGAAGGACAAGGGTTATTAACATTTGCTGCAATTTTTATTTTGCTACGTGCATTTGCAAATGGTGGCTCTTCTCTCACGGGTCTAGAAGCAATATCTGATGGCGTTGCCCTTTTTCAACAGCCCGAGCATGTCAATGCACGGCGAACTTTGGTAACAATGAGCGTTCTACTTGGAACCCTCGTCCTGGGTGTCTCTTGGTTTGCTCATAAGATCCATGCTGTTCCCTATGAATTAGGTACCCCTACAGTTATTTCTCAGATTGCAAAGACAATTGTTGGGAACGGGAGCTTCGGACAGGCCATGTTCATAATGGTCCAACTCGCAACAATGTTAATTTTATTTGCCGGCGCTAATACAACATATAGCGCTTTTCCGCTCTTATGTAACTTCGTTGCAACTGATGGCTACTTACCTCGCCAGCTAACAAAGCGTGGACACCGACTAGCGTTTTCTAATGGAATTCTGCTCTTATCTGGTGGTGGAGTCTTCTTGGTTCTCTTTACTGCAGGTTCTGTAGAACATCTAGTTGCTTTTTATGCATTAGGTGTTTTTACGGGATTCACTTTGGCCGGTTTCGGAATGGCGCGCCATGCCCTTCGCAATAAGGTGGGGGCTTGGCGTGCAAAGCTCTTTATTAACGCACTGTCAGGTTCAATTTCATTTGCTGTAGTTATTATTTTTTCAATTGTGAAATTTACTGAAGGTGCATGGTTAGTGCTTGTAACTGCGCCAATTCTTGTAATCTCCTTCTTGCGTCTACGCCGCCAGTACGATCGCGAACAAGAGGCTTTGGCCGTGAAGAGTCACCAAGAGCGCGCCACATCAATTGCTCGCCATGACGTAACCGTCTTGATAGATAGCATTGATCTTGCAACCGTAGGAGCCATTCGTTACGCCCGAAGTTTAAATCCACGTAATTTAGCTGCCGTACACTTTGTAATAGATGATCGTCGTGCAGAAGAGATTCAAAAGGCTTGGGCTGCATCTGATGCCTTAGATGATGTGACCCTTGAATTAATTGACTGCCCAGACCGCCGTTTGGCAAGCTCGGCATTAGATTATGCAATCCGTATCACCGAGAAGGAAGATGTTGAGTTAACACTGCTTTTACCTCGTCGTGCATACTCTGGCTTCTTAGGTCGCTTACTGCACGATCAAACTGCAGAACAGATTGCCGCACCTATCTCACAGTTACCACGAGTAGTTGCAACAATTGTTCCTTTTGACGTAGATCGCATTGCATCCGGTTCTACGTTAGAGGTCCATCAGCCACGTGAGAGCACAACACGTGTCCAGCCTGCGCCAATGCCAAAGCGTGTAGCGCCGATAAATGTTGAACCGGTTAGCCATTACGCTGAAAACATCACTGCAATTAGTCAGATTCAGTGGCGTAAGAGAGCTCAAGTTCAAGGTCGTGTTACTTCGATTAAAACCGCCCCTCGCGGCTCTGCTCCAACTCTTGAAGTCGAAATCTGGGATGAAACCGGTGGTGTATCACTGCAATTCTTAGGTCGACGCGAAATCGCCGGTCTTGAAGTAGGTTCACAAATGCGAGCCGAAGGCATGGTTGGTGAGGAAGAAGGATCAATGGTGATTCTTAATCCTTCGTACGAACTCCTTGTATAAAATCTTTCAGTAACTGCGAACACTCTACAGCGAGCACGCCTGAACGCACCTCAACTTTATACAGGGAGCGGGGATCTCGTAGTAGGTCCCACACTGAACCAACTGCTCCAGCTTTCTCATCCCACGCCCCAAAAACTAAGGTTGAGATTCGAGACTGAGCAATTGCACCTGCACACATTGCACATGGTTCAAGTGTCACAACCAGAGTGTGATCCTCTAACCGCCAACTTTTGTTTAGTTCTGTCGCACGGCGCAACGCAACAATTTCAGCGTGGGCAGTTGGATCTTTATGTAACTCGCGTTCGTTGTGGCCAACCGCAACAATTTCACCCACTTTATTCACAACAATTGCGCCAACTGGTACATCACCGCTAGCAAATGCCTTGCCTGCAACCAGTAATGCTTGCTGCATTAACTCTTCATCGCTCACAGTTCTAATAACTCTGCAAACTGATCACCGAAACCAAGTCGGTTTGCAATCGCTTCTAGTTGTTCATCTGGAAATAATTCGGCATCATCACACAAAGCAAAAAGCTCCATACTGCTCATGCCGAGATCTGCCAAAATCTCCATGTGTCCTATTGGCGTAGCTTCATCATCATCTTCTTCAGGAATCTGCAAATCTGCAATCTCTAACAACTCTTCAGCTACTGGATAATCGAGTGCACACGTAGCATCGCTGAGAAAAAGTGAAATATGTGTACCTAGTACGCGAATCAAAATAAAGAACTCTTCGTCAATAGAAATAAGTGCGATTGCTCCACCATTAGTTTGTTGTGATTTTAGACTTGAAATTATTTGAGCAATATCAGTTGGGTCTGGAAGTAGGCCTAACGTCCAACGTCCATCTTCATGCCATGCAGCCACAGCTATATCGAACTCTTCTGTGATGCCGCTTACTTTTTTTGCCAGAGGAGAAACCTCTTCTAAGACGTCAAACTCTTCGATGTCTTCGATTAGCTCATCTTCAAATTCAGGCATGCGAGCATAATTCCACTCATTGGAAAAGAATGAAAGCCCTGTAAGGTAAGGGGCATGAAAGTACATATTGCCAACCACCCGCTTATTGCCCATAAATTGACGGTTTTACGTGACGAACGTACAGATTCACCTACCTTTCGTCGTCTAGTAGAAGAGTTGGTAACTCTGCTTGCCTATGAAGCAACACGCGATGTTCGCACTCACAGTGTTTCAATCACCACCCCAGTGGTGAAAACTCAAGGGCTTAAGATGGCAGAGCCTCGACCAGTAGTTGTCCCAATTTTACGTGCTGGACTTGGGATGCTTGAAGGAATGAGTAAGTTAATTCCTACAGCCGAAGTTGGTTTTCTTGGAATGGTGCGGGATGAGAAAACGCTTCAAGCCAGTACATACGCAAATCGACTTCCAGATGATTTATCCGGTCGGCAGGTCTTTGTTTTAGATCCCATGTTGGCGACAGGTGGAACATTAATCGCAGCTTTCCATTACCTGATAGATCTGGGCGCTAACGACATAACAGCTATCTGCATACTTTCAGCGCCTGAAGGTATCGCCGCTGTTGAAAAGGAGTTTGCTGGAAGCAAGGTACCCATCACGATAGTTACTGGTGCAATGGATGAAAAATTGAATGAAAATGGTTACATCGTTCCCGGGTTAGGCGATGCCGGAGACAGATTGTATGGAGTCGTCTAAATGGCATCAACTTCACCCGGATATGGAATTACTATTCGAATTGAAGGAAAACCTGCCTCGCAACCTGTTGCGCTAGCAACATCAGTTATCACTGCCGCAGGAGCAACTATCACGGCGCTAGATGTCGTGGAATCGCTTCTTGAAAAAGTAGTAATCGACGTAACATGTGACACTATCGATTCTGCACACGCTGATGAGATCACGGCTGCACTTTCTAAGAACCCTGAACTCACTGTTCGTAAAGTTAGTGACCGCACATTCTTACTGCACCTTGGGGGAAAGATTGAGATTCAATCTAAGGTTCCACTTAAGACGCGCGATGATCTATCTCGGGCATACACGCCTGGGGTTGCCCGGATCTGTCAGGCAATCGTTGATGACCCGACCGATGCCCGCCGCTTAACTATTAAACGCAATACGGTGGCTGTCGTTACTGATGGTTCAGCGGTACTAGGCCTTGGCAACATAGGGCCAGCTGCTGCTCTGCCCGTTATGGAGGGCAAGGCCGCCTTATTCAAGCGGTTTGCCGATGTGGATGCGTGGCCAGTATGTCTTGATACCCAAGATGTCGATGAGATTGTTCGCACGGTTCAATTAATCGCCCCTGTTTACGGCGGAATCAATTTAGAGGATATTTCAGCGCCGCGATGCTTTGAAATCGAACGTCGTCTACGTGATCTACTGGATATTCCTGTCTTCCATGACGACCAGCACGGTACGGCAATCGTTGTTTTAGCTGCACTTCGTAACTCACTCAAACTTGTTAATAAAAACTTGGGCGATGTAAAGATTGTTCTTAGCGGTGTAGGTGCGGCTGGAAATGCTATCGCCCGTTTACTTACGCTCAATGGTGCTAGAAATATTATTGGTTTCAATCAAAAGGGTGTCGTTAATAAATCCATGAAATCAGAGGATTCCATGCAGCAATGGTTTATTGATAACAGCAATCCAGACAACTTCACTGGAACTATGTCTGGTGCCATGGCAGGTGCCGATGTCTTCATCGGGGTAAGTGCACCCAATGTCATAACTGAAGCTGATGCTGCATCAATGGCACCTAAAGCGATTATCTTTGCCTTAGCTAATCCAGATCCAGAGATTGATCCAATCATTGCACGTAAATATGCTGCCGTTGTGGCAACTGGGCGAAGTGACCAACCAAATCAAATCAACAATGTTTTAGCTTTCCCTGGAATCTTCCGAGGTTTACTTGACGCACATGCAAATAAAATCACGGATAAGTTATTAGTTGCTGCTGCAGAAGCCATCGCCGATTGCGTTTCTCCAGAACAGTTAAATGCTTCCTTCATTGTGCCAAGTGTTTTTGATCCAAATGTGACTAAAGCAGTAGCTGCTGCGGTAAAGAAATCGGTGTGATCGAGCTAGCTGCATCTTTTGATGCACAACTGTCTTCTCTTGCACCTTTTCTAATCTACCTAGTAATCGGCTTGGTAATCTTCTTTGAAACCGGTTTTTTATTCGGCTTTTTCTTACCTGGTGATTCAATTCTCTTTAGCGCAGGTTTAGTCGCCGCCGCTCACAAAGATGTAAATATTCTCGTTCTTGTCACCATAATCTTCCTAGCTGCATTTTTTGGCGACCAAATAGGCTTTGTTCTCGGTCGATTAGTTGGACGTCCATATTTAGAAAAAAGAGATTCTCCGCGCATGCAGAGCATGATTGCCAGATCTGAACGCTTTTATCAACAAACGGGTTGGTGGGCAGTCGTCGCTGCGCGCTTCTTCCCCTGGATTCGAACCTTCGTCCCACCAATTGCCGGTGCTTCAAAGATGAATTACTACAAGTTTCTCACGGCAAATGCTTTAGGTGCCTTGCTGTGGGGTGTTGGCATCACTCTTGCCGGTTATTACGCAGCTACCTTGCCATGGGTAAAGACGTGGTCATATGCAATCGCAGCTTTCTTTATTTGTGCCTCACTGGTTTCGGCACTCGTGAACTATTTACGCCACCGGCGATAACTCCTAAATAAGTCATCACAATTCCAGTTACAAGATAAGCGCTTATATCCACACCATCAGTCGGTGAAACAAAATCGATTATCAATGAGCCTACTAATTGGCCCCCAACACTAAATAAAGTAAAGGTAAGAACTCCTAAATGTTGGACAATTGTGGATGTAAAAGCGATGTATATGACACCAATGACACCGCCTGTATAAATCCACCAAGGGCCAGCAGGAAGAGCAACAAAATGCGTGCGGTTAGTTGCTACTCCCACAAGAATGAGTAGAGCTAAGAAAGTTGTACCGGTAATAAAGTTCAACAGTGACGTTGTAAAACTCTGATGTGAGTATTCATTAATCTGCCCATTAAGTGCTCGCTGAATACCAACCACTGCGCCGGCAATACAACCCATAAATACCGCGATTATAGATAAATTCCGTGCATCTATCCGATCTCCAACTGAGACAAGCACTGCAATAACCGTAAGCGCTGCGGCGGCAATCCGGCGCCCACTTATAGCTCGCTTTCCACCGCCGGTTAGGCCAATCCGATCTACAACCAGAGACATGGCAGTTTGACCTGCAATGGAGGCCACGGAATAAATGGCAACGCCAACCAAGGGAACAATGTGAGTTTGAATCGCTACAAAGCTTCCACCAAGGGCCCCAGCAAGCAACTTCCATCGAGCGATTTCACCGCGTGAGACCGCAGAGCGAAGATTTGATAGCCCTTCTTTAATCGATGGATTAAAGAGCGCAATAATTAATATCACAGCTAACCCTGAACCAAAAGATACAAGTGCAGCCTCAAGACTATTGTTGAGTTTGTGCGAGAGCTCGCCATTTGCGCGGGATTGAAAGGCAATCATTAATCCTGAGAGGGCGGCAAGAAGGTCTAAGCGCATTGTGCGAGATTACCAACAAAAACAAAAGCCAGGCGGGACCCTCGTAGCCCGCCTGGCTTTAGCTTATTGATTATTTATCCGTTAAAGACTGTGTCCCAGTTAGAGATTGTCATTATGTAGAACTGACCACCTTCAACTGTTGCAGTATTAATCGCTTCCAGCTTGGCAACTTTGCCCTTTGCTAGATCTGGACGAGCAGCAATCGCACCTGTTTTTGTGTGAATCTGTGCGTTGGTGAAGAAGTAAGCGTTTGTATCGCCTGGCTTAGCGAACAACTTAGTTACATCGATAATTCCACTTGCCTCTTCATCAATAGTCATGAATTCCGATCCACCAGTCAAGAACTTATTTGCATCAAACTGTGCAACAACTGCAAGCTTCCCATCTGATACACGGTAAGCGATGATGCGAGCTAAGGATTCGTTGCCACCTGGATCTTCCTGAAGCAACAGGTACTTTCCATCTTCTGTAACAGTGATGTTATCTGGCTTAACCAAGTAAATAGACTCTCCACCGTTAAGCAACATTTCAAGCTCTGCACCAGCAGCTGGGTTCTGTGCATCCTTGAAAGTTAAGCGCCATAGAGCGCCACCATCACGAGCGACAGTTGGTAGAGCTGGGTTTGGTGCTGTTGCAATTGGATCCTTGTTTGACTCTGTTGTTACAAAGTAGAAAACATTTGGATTAGATGGGTCCCAATGGCCATCTTCAACGCGTGCAAGTGTTGTTCCCTTTGCACCAGACTCCTTGGCAAAAGCAGAAGGTGAGCTGTCCCAGTCAACTTTTACAAACTCAACTGGCACCTTCTTGTTCTTGCCTACTGTTGCGCGGAACAAGTTGTCGGTCTTAATTGTTGGGATGTTCATTACATGAAGATCACCATTTGTAAGTCCAGCCTTATCGATTGCAGTACCAGTTGACTGCTTCTTTCCAGCGTAAACATATAGCTGACTATCTGTTGCTGACCCATCTTCTGAGCCGATTACAACAGTATTAGGTCCTGGCTTTAGTGATGGCATGATGTTTTCAAATGCATACATTCCCATGCGTGGAAGCGTGTATCCAGTTCCATCTTCTTCAAATGCAAATCCGCGGTTTTCATCGCCTGCTTCTTCGCCTGAGAAGAATAATCCACCTGCATAACCAACACCGTCATGGATGAATGTTCCTGCTGCTGCGTACGTCGCTGAACAGAAACGGCTGATACCCCAGTCAAAGGTTCCTGCGCCAGATGCACCTACTGGTGCCGTCCCTGCTGGAGTCGCCTGGTACTTGCCTGTTGTGTAGTTGTAGAAGTTAATATTACTTATAAAGTTATCAGCACGAGTAACTGCCTTGCTTCCCTTGCTTACGTTGAACTTTGTAATTGAAGTTCCCCATGGCGCTGTTGATGATTTGCCCTTTAGAGCAAGAGCGGCGCTGGTTGATATTTCGTGGACAGATAGAAGGGAGATTCCTCCACGACCATTGTCGTAAGCGCCCATTCCATCTGGAATTCCGCGAACCATTGTGCCTGTGATTGTGTCGCCTACAGTTGCAATAACTTTAATATCAACTGCGGCGCTCTTTGAAAGAAGATAAACTGGCTTTGAGCCTAAAGCAACAGCTGTGGCTGCAAATGCAACCGCTGTTAGAATAGCTGTGCCAGCAATAATTGGCTTAGTAAGTTTCATTTTTCCCATTCTCTGTGTTGAGGTTTAGGAGAATGATGTATTACGACGCTAGAACAAAAGGTGGATTCTTAAAGGACTAGTAGTAAACCGAAAGTGAACTCTTAGGCGTGCGTCCCGTGGAACTCTCGCTTATCGGCAATCCAATCCATGAGTGCAAAAAGCACACCCGATGCCACGAAGGTTAAATGAATAACAATTCGCCACTTTGTGCCACCGCCAACGTGATCCTCGCCAGTTAGTTCAATAAAATCCTTTAATAGTTCAATTACTGAGATTGCTACAAGTGAACCAATTAATTTGATTTTTAAGCCACTGAAATCAATCGTTCCCATCCAGTGTGGGCGATCTTTTGACTCTGTTGCGACATCTATTCGGGAAACAAAGTTCTCATATCCGGCAAATATAACCATCAGAATTAAATTTGCTAAGAGAGTTAAATCTAACAAGGCCAGTAAGTCCAACGTGAAGCTTTGTGGTGTTGCCTCTCCAATGTGCAGGGCTAAGTGATAAAACTCAATTAAGAAACGGAAAGAGAGAAGAACTAATGCTCCAACTAACCCCAAATACAGTGGGGCTAGGAGAAAACGGGATCGAAACAATACAACTTCTACTCCATGTGAAATTTTGCTCATAGGAGAACTTTAACTTATCCCTCTAGGAACAGCAGGACTTGAAGCCACTCTTCTTCTAGTTTGTCTTTGTCTACGCGTGCATTGTGTAAATCTTGAGTGATGAGGGCTAATAGTTCTGGCTCAAATGCAGCGGCTTCTTGGCGTGCAACCAACTCTGTAACTCGAGCATCGGCCTTTTCCATCTGACGTTCAAGGCGTGCCTTATCTTTCTTGAGTTGACGCTCTTCGGCAGCGTTAGAGCTTTTCTTGTCTTTTTGAACAGTGTCTTGGGTTTGAGTCGCCCTCTCACGCATCTCTAGATATTCATCCACGCCCCGAGGTAAGTCGCGAACAGATTTATCACCTAGCAAGCCAACGAAACGATCACAAACCCGCTCTAAGAAATACCTATCGTGTGAAATAACAATCAATGTTCCCCCGTAGCTATCGAGCAAATCTTCAAGTTCGGTCAGGGTTTCAATATCAAAATCATTTGTAGGCTCATCGAGCAGCAATACGTTTGGGCTATCCATCAGCAAGCGTGTTAACTGCAGGCGGCGCTTCTCTCCACCAGATAAATCGCCAACTGGGGTCCACTGTGACTCTCGATCAAAACCCAAGCGTTCGCAGAGTTGCGAGGCTGATAGTTCACGTCCACCACCGAGTTCTACGCGATTAGCAATTTTTTCAACCGCCTCTAGAACTCGCCATGTTGGATCTAACTCATCTAAGTGTTGAGTCAAGAATGCGGGCTTAACTGTTACACCCGTAACTAGTTTTCCAGCAGTTGGGTGAATCTCTCCGATTAATGTGCGCATTAGCGTTGTTTTGCCTGCCCCGTTTATACCTACAATTCCAATTCTATCTCCGGGGCCAATATTCCAGTACAGATCGTTTATAAGTTCATTGTCGCCAAGTTTTACTTGAACGTGGTGGGCTTCAAAGACAGTTTTGCCTAAACGATTGAGAGCAAATTTAAGAAGTTCACCTTGGTTGCGGGGCTCGGGCTCACCGGCGATTAAAACATTTGCGGCATCGACTCGAAACTTTGGCTTTACTGTTTGCGCAGGCGCTCCCCGGCGCAGCCATGCAAGCTCTTTCTTGATCAACATATTACGACGCTGATCCATAACTGATGTTTGACGAGCGCGCTCTGCTTTTGCTAAAACAAAAGCGCTATAGCCACCGTCATATTCTTCAACTTTCCCACCAACTACTTCCCAAGTTCGATCTGTAACTGCATCTAGGAACCAACGATCATGTGTTACTACCGTTAATGCCAACCCTTTGCGATTATTTATATAGCTAGCAAGCCAAGCGACGCCTTCAACATCTAAGTGGTTTGTAGGCTCATCTAATAAAATTAGATCTAACTCATTAATCAAAAGTTTCGCTAAACCTACTCGCCTACGTTCACCGCCTGATAGTTGGCCAAATTTTCGATCAAAGATGTGATCATCAAAACTTCCAAATAAGCCCGTGAAGACTTCGCGGATATTTGGCTCACTTGCCCATTCGTGTTTTGCGGTATCGCCTAGTACAACTTCCCCTACTGTGCTCTCGGGGTTTTCAAAATCGACCTGAGAAAGAATTCCAATACGCGCAGAGTTGGATTTTGTTACTCGCCCTGAATCAGGTGCTTCAATACCCGCGATAACTTTCATCAGGGTACTTTTGCCGCTACCGTTTCGGCCCACGATTCCAATGCGATCGCCCTCAGATACGCCAAGAGATACAGCCACTAAGAGCTCTTTAATATCAAAGGCTTTGGAGACCTCTTCGATATTAACAACATTGCGCGCCATGATGGGAGAGCGTACCTTTCATCCATGAATGCGACTGACCGCGAATACGCGCAAGAGCTAGATAGAAATGACCCACTAGCCCACTACAAGTCGCAATTTGTAGTCTCAGATCCAGATATGTGTTATTTAGATGGAAATTCACTAGGCCGCCTTCCGAAGGCGACTATCACGGCCATTAATGAGTTTATGACTCGCGAGTGGGGGCCAGAAGTTGTTACAGGCTGGGGGCATTGGGTCGATGAAGCACAGCCAACCGGTGACTTACTTGCAGCTGCAGCCTTGGGCGCTGGGCCTGGTCAGACATTGGTGTGCGATACAACATCGGTTAACTTCTATCAGCTGTGTTTAGCTGCAATTCATGCACGTCCTGGCCGAAAGACAATTATTACTGATGCCGCCAACTTCCCCACTGACAGATACATACTTGAAGGAATTGCCAAGCAGTTCAAGTTAAATCTCCTCATTATTAATAATGAGGATTCCGCCATTGCGACTCATGAGCGAATCACTCCAGAAGTTTTGGCTCCTTACTTAAATGATGATGTCGCACTTGTTACATTGGAAGTAATTCAATATCGATCCGGTGCTCGTTCAGATATGAAAGCGATAACCGACCAGGTTCGCGCAATAGGTGGATTAGTTGTGTGGGATGCCAGTCATGCAGTGGGTGCAATTAATTTAAATCTTGATGCAAACGGTGTTGATTTATGTGTTGGGTGTACATATAAATATGGTAACTCTGGTCCCGGTTCACCCGCATGGTTGTATGTGAGCACCAGAATTCAACAAGAGTTACAAGTTCCTATTCAAGGTTGGTTTGCGCAAGGTGCACAGTTTGAAATGGGACCAGTCTTTGAAAAGGCTGATGGAATACGTGGGTTTCAAATTGCAAGTCCTTCCTTAATGGGAATTCGATGCGTTCAAACTGCATTCTCAATGATTAAAGAGGCTGGTATTGATTTGGTAGAGGTTAAGGCAGGTCTTGGCACGCAGATGATGATTGAGCTTTACGATGCGTGGTTAAAGCCTCTCGGGGTTGAGTTAAATACTTCGCGTAACCCTAAAGAACGTGGGGGGCATATCTCTCTGGTACACCCTGATGCGTCACAGATTTGTGTTGCACTTCGCCAGATAGCAAACGTCATTCCAGATTACAGAACACCTAATTCAATCCGCCTAGCCATTTCACCGCTCGCAACGTCATATGTTGAAGTGTGGGATGGTTTTGCGCGAATGCGGGATCTAATTGAGTCTGGGGCCTATAAAACCGTGAAAGAAGGGGGTTCTAGAGTCACATGAGCGATAACTTTGATTCAGCGCTTACATATACATCGTATCTAGCCGTCGATGAGCTTTTAAGCTTGCAGCGACCACTCTCAATTGGTCCTGAGCATGATGAAATGCTATTTATTATTATTCACCAAACATACGAACTCTGGTTTAAACAGATTATTCATGAGTTTCTCCAAGCGCAGCGAGCAATGGAGTCGGGAGATACGCATTATTCATTAGCTATTCTTGGTCGGATTCGTACCATTATGAAAGTCTGTGTCACGCAGATAGATATTTTGGAAACCATGACGCCCCTACAGTTCAACGCTTTTCGATCATATTTATCTTCATCTAGTGGTTTTCAATCAGCACAATTTAGAAAAGTTGAAGCATTATTAGGCCGTCGTGATAATAAAATGGCTGGGCATTTACCACCAGATGTTCAGGCCGAAATCGCCTTACTTACAGGCTCTAACTCGGTGTGGGATTCAGCCTTGGCTTATTTAGTTAAACGCGGTCATGCGATTCCAACTGATGTTCTAGCGCGCGATCGATCCTTAGCTTATGAAGCCAATCTGCGCGTCCAGGATGTATTGCTCGATGTACATCGAAATGATCCAGAGAGTGCATCGGTGTGCGAGCGACTATTAGATATAGATGAAGGAATCCAAGAGTGGCGCTATCGCCACGTCAAGATGGTGGAGCGAACTATCGGTCACAAAATCGGTACAGGTGGATCAAGTGGTGTTGAGTATTTATCAAGCACCTTATTTAACCCTGTGTTTAAGGACTTGTGGGAGATTCGCTCGCGTTTTTAGTTCGGTAACCCTCGGAGAACTATTTCTTAATTACCTGGACCAAATCACCGTATGCTTTTTTAGCGATTTCTTCACGGCGCTTTCGATAAGCATTGGAAGCGCCTGTAATTAGGTGCTCAAAACGGGTTGTGGACTTAATCAACCCGCGGAGCTCTTCAGGCTTAGTAGTGTCATCAAATATAGGAGCATCTTGAGTAGTTACCTGAACAACAATGTGCGGATTTAAGTATCGGTAAATAAGAGAAAGTCTGCGAACGCCTAGGTTAGCAACGTGGCGCAAGCCGCGGTTAATATGGTCTTGTACTATCAATCGCATAAAAGTAAATGTCTTAGCGCTGTGAGCTTTTTCTTGTATTGCTAACTCAAGCAATATTGCAGCAATCTCGTTACTGCCATTTGTATCTGGAAGTTCGGCGCATCGCTTCGACAGCGTGGCTCGGAGTTGGGGATCTTGTAGTTTTCTTACCGTAGCAGTGATGTCTGTGAGATTACTTTGGTCTGCACGCAGCGCATAGCCAAAATCGTGACACCACTTCGCACGTGCCTCTTGATCATCAGTGCCACGAATATTGGATACAAAGACGGTTGGAATCTGAGCGGGGAGTAATTCATGGACTCCGTTATAACCAGTAGCACAAATACCTGCATCAAATGCATGAAGTACTTTTGCTAAGGGAAAGTATCGTGCGACTTTAATATCTAAACCAGCTGGCGCTAAAGATTTGCCATCTTTATCGATAGGCGCCTTTGTCAAAATAACCTGTAAATCTCTCCAGCCGATTAATCCTTCTAGGGCTGCAGTCATTTTTTCATTCACATCACTCTCACCTGTTCCAAGTTGCACTAATGCAACGGGGCGATCAAGATCCAAACCCAGAGCCCGTCGGGCATCTTCGCGCGACATCGCCTCGTCTTTTCTAAAAAGTGAGACTGGGGAAGTTAAGACTGAATCCTTACGCTTTGACGTTGGTCCAAAGTCGTAGTCCCGTGCAATATCTCCTGGTTCAATAACTGCATCCATCATTGCCGCTTGTAAGCCTAAGACAAATCGTTGCGGTTTCTTTTGCCACAAACCTCGTCGTACCCATACAAGTTTTATCTTTGGATTTGCATTCTTTGCCGCAATTACCCCTGGATAAGGAACGACGCCGTCAAAAGATAAAACCTTTGCATCGGTCTCTTCGATAAGTGCTAATAGGCGATCACGTAGGTATGTATCCCATTTTTCTCGCGACATCCACAAGCGATCTCGCCCAGGAATATATTCGCAACGAATATCCATAAAAGATGGAATCTCAGCAATTCCGCCAGCCATTGAAACAATTATTGGATTTGCTATCTCTTTAAGTGAAAGAGCAATGGCGCTAGCTCGTGCAAGGTGGCCCATTCCCACGCCGTTACTGGTCGCAAGGATGATTGTTGGCTTCGACATGCGCCTTAGCCTACCCAAATGCCGTAGTGAATTAGACTCAAGGCGTGAATCTAGTTGCCGCACAAGCCTTAGTTGCAGGAAAACTAGAGACCAGCGTTTCTATTGAATATAGCGACGGAGTAATCAGATCAATTAGTAGCAATAGTCACTCCGCACCTACAGTAGCGGGCACGCTTCTTCCTGGTTTTGTAGATATTCATACGCATGGAGCTGGTGGATTTTACTTCTCAGCAGCAAAGCCGAGCGATATACAAACAGTGATATCGACCCACTCAGCACACGGCACTACATCAATGCTTGCAAGTTTAGTTTCTGAACCTATTGAGAGTTTGATTTCACAGATTAAAACACTACTCCCCTTTATTAATACAAGTACGATCAAAGGCATACATCTAGAAGGACCATATCTTGCGCACTCCTATTGTGGAGCTCACGATCCAGCGCTTTTAAAAGCCCCTACCGTGGAAGAGTTAGAGCGATTGATTGATGCTTCTGGCGGCACGATCCAGATGGTCACAATTGCCCCTGAGCTTGATGGCGCATTACATGTGATTCAATTCTTAGTTAGTGAGGGCATAACCGTTGCATTGGGTCACACTGGAGCTAATGCACAAACTACCCGCGATGCTATCGCAGCGGGAGCAACAATAATCACTCACTTTAACAATGGAATGCCAAAGCTTAACTCTGGTGAAAATATTTCAGCCGTCGCTCTTGCTGATGCAGAAATTGCACTCGAATTGATCCTAGATGGAGTCCATCTCAATGATTCAGAAACCTTAACAATTTTAAAATCTGCACCTGGAAGAGTTATTGCAATTACTGATGCAATGTCAGCAGCAGGTTGTATTGATGGTGATTACGCAATAGGTAAGCTCGAAGTTCGGGTAGATAAAGGCGTCGCAAGACTTAAATCTAATAACGCTTTAGCTGGAAGCACTTTAACTATGGATCGTGCATTTTTAAACTTAATCAATAACTTTGGCTTTTCAGTTGTTGAGGCAAGTTATGCAACATCCACACTTCCCGCACGCCGAATAGGACTTGGCAATGTGGGCAGTATTGAAGTTGGCAAGCGCGCCGACTTTATTGAATTTACTCACAGCGGATTGGTTAAGAACGTAAATAACTAAATACCCCATGAAGAGTGCAAAGGGCGGCCTTCGGCATACCCTGCAGATGATTGAATCCCAATAACTGCACGCTCTGCAAACTCTTCTAGGGTGCGAGCGCCGGCATATGTGCATGATGAACGTAATCCCGCTATAATTTCATCGAGTAGATCCTCCACGCCAGGGCGTTGAGGATGTAAATACATGCGCGAGGTTGAAATACCCTCTTCAAATAGCGATTTTCTAGCGCGATCAAAGGCATCTTCACCAGTTGTGCGTGCAGCAACTGCACGAGCTGAGGCCATTCCAAATGACTCTTTAAAGAGTTTGCCGTTGACATCACTCTGTAAGTCACCGGGTGATTCGTAGGTACCTGCGAACCAAGAACCAATCATTACTTGTGAAGCACCTGCAGCCAGCGCTAACGCAACGTCACGCGGATGACGCACGCCTCCATCGGCCCAAACGTGTGCGCCTAGCCGCCTGCCCTCAGCTGCGCACTCAAGAACGGCCGAGAATTGCGGTCTTCCAACACCGGTCTGCATCCGAGTGGTGCACATTGCTCCAGGTCCAACCCCTACCTTAATGATCGTTGCACCAGCTTCTACTAAATCTCTCACACCATCGGCGGTAACAACATTTCCTGCCACGATTGGTATTGATACCCCTAATGATCTAATTGCTTGAAGCGCTTCAATCATTTTCTTTTGATGTCCATGAGCAGTATCAACTACTAATACATCAGCGCCTGATTCAATCAGTGCAGCTGCCTTTGCGGCAACATCGCCATTAATTCCGACGGCGGCGGCGATGCGCAATTTATTACTGCTATCAACGGCTGGTGAATACAAAGTTCCACGTAATGCACCAATGCGCGTCATGATGCCGACTAAATCTCCATTAGATGAAACAACGGGCGCTAACTTATGGCGATGCGTATTGAGGAATTCAAAGGCGGCGCGCGCATCCAAGCCATCTGCCATGGTTACTAACTCTTTACTCATAACTTGGTGAAGTTGAGTAAAACGATCTACACCTTTGCAATCCTCTTCTGTGACAATGCCGAGGGGCTTTCCGCCATCAACAACCACGATTGCGCCATGTGCACGTTTATGTAACAAACTCACCGCATCGGCGACAGTTTGATGAGAATTAAGCGTTAAGGGCGTATCAAAGAATGTATGGCGTGACTTAACCCACTTAATCACACTGTCTACAACAGCCAGCGGAATATCTTGAGGGATAACAGAGATTCCACCACGTCGTGCAATTGTCTCAGCCATTCGGCGTCCTGATACCGCCGTCATGTTTGCAACTACTAGAGGAATTGTTGTCCCCGAGCCATCACTTGATGCTAAATCCACATCCATTCGGCTGGAAAGTTCAGATGCACTAGGCACCATAAAAACATCATCGTATGTAAGATCATGAGTTGGGTTATTTATGAAGCGCACGTGTGGAAACTATACTCAGGTAGGATGCGAACATGTCTGAATACCTTATTTCGGCCCGTGGTTTAACGAAAAAGTTCGGTGATTTCACCGCTGTGAATGCCATCGACTTCGATGTCAGTAAGGGTGAATCCTTTGGTCTTCTAGGCCCAAATGGTGCGGGAAAATCAACTGTGATGCGCATGATTGGAGCTACTTCTCAGCGCAATGCTGGCGACTTAACAATTCTAGGAAAAGATCCTGAACGTAATGGACCACAGATTCGTGCACATTTAGGTGTGGTCCCACAGCAAGATAGTCTGGATATGAATTTAAGTGTCTCTGAGAATCTTTATATCTACGGACGATATTTTGGTCTGCCACGCAAATTTGTAAAAGGCAAAATCGAGGAACTTCTAACTTTTGCTCAGTTAGAAGAAAAACGTGATGCAAAAGTTGAAGCTCTCAGTGGAGGAATGAAGCGCCGCTTAACAATCGCGCGAGCACTTGTCAGTGAACCAGAAATTTTAATGTTGGATGAACCTACGACTGGTTTAGACCCTCAAGCACGTCATATCTTGTGGGATCGATTATTTAGATTAAAAGAACAGGGCGTCACGCTTGTGATAACAACACACTTCATGGATGAGGCTGAGCAGTTATGTGATCGGCTGATTGTTATGGATAAGGGCAGCATCATGGCTGAAGGTAGCCCAGCCTCACTTATAAAAGATTATTCGACAAAAGAGGTTCTAGAAGTTCGTTTTGGCTCTGATCGTAATCAAGAGGTAGCGGACAAATTGCGCGCAATGTGTGAGCGAATCGAAGAGCTTCCTGACCGAGTTCTTATGTATGCCGAAGATGGCGAATCACTACTCGAAGAGATTTACGCCAGTGGATTGCACCCAAAGACATCTCTTGTGCGCCGAAGCTCACTTGAAGATGTCTTCTTGCGACTTACTGGAAGAACTTTGATCGAATAATGAGTACAACGACTACTCGCCAAGGCTCATTACAACTCATCGACGCTGCCAAAATTCGTGCTCAGGGTGCCTTCTATGTTGCAGAGGCACGTCTTCGAACAATGGTGAAGTGGATTGGCCTCATTTTTGCAATCGCAATCGCTAATCCAGTTCTGTATTTGATCTCAGTAGGAGTGGGCTTAGGCGGTCTCATCGATAAAAGTGTTGGATCGGTCGGTGTAGATGGCGTTAAATATCTAACTTTTCTAGCTCCCGCTCTACTAGCGCAAGCTGCGATCCAGGGAACAATGGATGAGACAGTTTTCCCAACTATCGAGGGCTTTAAATGGAATAGAACTTTTTATTCCATGAATTCCACACCTTTAAGTGGAGCACAAATATCATTTGGGGTTTTTCTTGCCGCACTCTTTCGCGCTTTTTATACGGTCTTACTTTATTTTGGAGTGATGTGGGCCTTTGGCGCACTTGAATCCCCTCATGCCTGGCTTGCGATTCCTACATCTATCTTTGCTGGCGCTTCTTTTGGCGCGCTGATGCAAGCGGTGGCAGCAAAACTTGAGAATGAGAACTACTTCTTTGTAGTTTTAGGTCGCTTCATCATGATGCCGCTCTTCCTTTTCTCTGGCACTTTCTTCCCTTTGACCTCTATGCCGTTTTTTCTGCAGTGGATCGGTTGGGTTTCACCACTGTGGCATGCAACTGAGCTAGGTCGCTATCTAACGTACGGCCATGCCATCTCTCCAACCATGATGTGGGTGCACTTCGCTGTTTTATTGACCATGCTTATTAGTGGCTTGATTCTCTCTGCCCGCCTCTTTAATAAAAGACTGGCTAAGTAAATGTTTATTCCTATGGCTGTGGCTATCGCCGAGGCACGCATTGGTAAGAAGGGTGAGCGTTATTACTCCGGTCGCGTACCGCAATTACTTGAGCGCGGATTCATTGCCTTTAAGTCTTCTACATGGATGATTGTTTTATCTGGTTTCATTGAGCCGGTTCTTTACTTACTCTCATTCGGTTACGGTATTGGAAAACTACTGCCAACAATTATGGTGGGCAATGAAAGCATTAAATACGCGATTTTTATCGCTCCAGCGCTTCTCGCAACGAGTGCGATGAATGGCGCTATTTATGATTCAACAATGAATGTGTTCTTTAAGTTACATCACGATCGTATCTACCACGGCATGCTCGCAACATCTATGGGCCCGCTAGATGTTGCATTAGGTGAGATTGGTTGGGCACTTCTTCGAGGCTTCTCCTATGCATGTGCGTTTATGGCTGTCGTTGCGCCGTTGGGGTTGATCCCTAGTTTGTGGGGCTTACTTGCTATCCCTGCCGCGGTTTTAATCGCCTTTGGATTTGCCTCATGCGGAATGGCAATTACTTCGTATATGAAGTCATTCCAACAGTTAGAAATCATCAATATATTTTTATTACCCATGTTTTTATTTTCCGGTTCTTTTTATCCTTTAACCGTCTTCCCGGAATGGCTTCAGTTCACGGTAAACCTATTACCCCTCACCCATGCAATTAATTTAGTCCGTGGCTTGTGCCTGGGCCACATAAATATGGGATTAGTCGGACATGCCCTTTATTTCGTAATTATGATTATTTGCGGACTTTTCTTTACAACTAAACGTTTAAATGCACTTTTTATGAAATAAATTATTTTTTTCCCGCGTGAAATCAGGGAGTTTCGGGGGTTGCATTTAAAAAACGGCATGAGATACTTAAGCCTTAGTTCGTAAGAACTAAAAAACCGAACCGGGAGAGTACTTCTCAAACGAGTTTCAAACGCTGAAACCTTTGCCGTACAAGCTTTACAATGATTACACAAACTAATCACAAGGAAACTTTTAGATTTGTCCCAACAACTTCAGTAGAAATTCCACCCGAAAGAGTTACCGAACTCCTGAAATCTGAATGGGAGTTATTTACAAAAAAGACAGGAAAGAGCGCCGAAGAAAGCCGGCGATCCTTTCAATCAATGCCCTTAGGTGTAACCTCCAGTTTCCAACACTGGGACCCCTATCCAATCTCAATCGTCAGTGCCAAAGGCGCTTGGATGACCGATGTAGATGGCCGCGAACTTCTAGACCTATCGATGGGCTTTGGTGCCATGTTGGCCGGTCACTTAAACCCAACCGTGGTTGAAGAGGTCAAGAAATCTCTTGAAACTGGCATGCTCTTTGTTACACCGTCACCGATCTCAACTGACGCGGCCGAGCGAATCTGCCGCCGTTTTGCGATTGATCAAGTTCGCTTTACTAACAGCGGAACTGAATCAACTATGTATGCCGTTCGCACTGCGCGTGCAGCAACTGGTAAAGATGGAATTCTTAAGGTTGAAGGCGGCTATCACGGCAGCTACGACCCATTTGTTGTATCTGCCAAACCTCCAGTAGATCAGATTGGCGATGTAGAAGAGCCAATCGCTCATGTGCCCGCCGGAATCGTTCCTGGCGATATCTATGTTGTCTCCTACAACGACCCAGAATCACTCGAGCGCATATTTGAAAAGAACGCTTCAAAGATTGCCTGTTTCATTATTGAGCCCGTTATTGAAAATCTTGGCATTGTTCTACCTGATGCTGGCTATCTAGAGCGTGTTCGCGAACTCTGCGATGAATACAACGTTGTTTTAATCTTTGATGAAGTTAAGACTGGCCTAACCGCTGGACATCAAGGTGCAGCACAGCGACTTGGCGTAATTCCAGATCTAATTACACTGGCTAAATCAATTGGTGGCGGACTTACTTTGGCCGCTTTCGGTGGCAAAAAGAAGTACATGGATTTTGTGACTAATGGAAAAATGGCGCACTTCGGTACGTTCAACGGTAACCCGCTTGCAATGGCCGGTATACGCGCCGTAGATAAAATCTGTACTAAAGAAGCCCTTGCAGTTGCTGAAGCATTTAATCAACAAGCACTCGATCGTATTAATGTAATTATCGAGGAGTACCAGTTACCAGCACATACTGTTGGATTTGGTGTAAAAGGTTGCATTACTTGGTCAACAACTCCATTGCGCAATTATCGAGACTATAAAAAGACAGATTTTGCAATCGCAGAATTATCATGGCTGTATTCACTTAATCGCGGCATCATTACGCCTCCAGGTCTTGATGAGCAGTGGCTAATTTCCCTCGCACATGGACAGCGTGAAGTAGATCTTTTAGTAGAAGATTTCTTATCTTTTGCCAAAGCCCTGCGTGCTTAAAGCGTTTTAATCGAAGCCATAACCCCAGCAACCATCTGGGCTAATGGCATTGTTGGAAGCCCAGCGAACTCAACTCGTTGTTGATCCATTAATGGAACATGCATGAAACCGCTACGAACCGTGCTGCCGTGCAGGTGATGTTGTAATGAATAAAAAAGGTGATTGCATACAAATGTTCCTGCGCTCAGTGATACGGCTGCTGGTACACCTGCAGCCTTCATTGCGCTGACCATTTCTTTAACTGGCAGAGTTGAGAAATAAGCATCTGGGCCACCGGCAACAACGAGTTGGTCTGTGGGCATATTTCCTGCATTATCTGGGATCCGCGCATCATCGATATTTACTGCCACGCGTTCAGGCGTCATAGCGTGACGCCCCTCTGCTTGTCCCAAACATAAAACAGCATCAGGTTTATGCAATTTAATGAGCTTGATTAACGCTTGAGCAGAGCCGCCAAATGTAACAGGCAAAATCGCGCTAACAATATTATCCGCACTTATAGCCTTAATAATTTCACCGGAAGGGTTCAGTTTCGAATTACCAAATGGTTCGAAGCCGGTCACTAAAACTCTCATCTAGGAAGAGTACTTCAAAAGAAAAGCCCCCGGTGTGAAAGGCACCGAGAGCTTAACTTGTGCGCGCGAAGGGATTCGAACCCCCAACCTTCTGATCCGTAGTCAGATGCTCTATCCGTTGAGCTACGCGCGCTTATGTAGTTTTGTTTAACCTGCGAATAGTACCTTCTTTTTATAGAGCCCCAAAACCCGTGTAAATAAAGCACAAAGGGCGCCCGAATCAACGGGCGCCCTTTGTGATCAGACTACTTAGTTAGCCGACCTTCTTGATTCGGCCATCTGCGACAGGTAGCTGCGTTACCTTTCCTGCCGCCATATCCGCCTTGAGTGCATCTACAAATACATCTAGTAGGGCACCCTTTACTTTGGCTTGTGCTGGTGAGAATACATTTGCATATCCATCGCCACCATAAATAATGAAGTCAAGAGTTGTAAGTGTGTACTCCTGACTGTCCTTAGCAATTGCAGTTCCATCTAGTTTTGTAACTTCAACGATTCGTGAACCAATTGGCTTTGAAGCATTAAAGGAGAACTTAAATCCGGAGACCTGTGGGAAGCGACCATCTCCTGGATAGTTACCACCAACTCCGTTTTCAAGTGCTTTCCAAAGGTTTGCACCAGTGACAACTGTTGTCGCAAGTTGATTACCAAATGGGAAGACTGTAAATGCATCTCCAAGTGTTACATCCAGTGGACCAGCACCTGTACGAACAAGTGCTGTGTTTGCTGGGTTGTAATTCTTGGCTGGGAATGTGTCGCGGATTCCGCCACCATTTTGTATCGCAAAGTCAGTCTTATATTTAGCGCGCATCAGATCTGCAATGAAGTCACCCATCGGGGTTTCTCCGGAACGCTCAACGGCTGGAGAGCCACCGCGTGGGAAGAGGCCTGAGACCTGACCAATCTTTACATCAAGTTTTGCGCTTAGTTGGTCCTTATACTTCTTAACTAATGCGGCACCAATAGCATCTGGTGTCGTTACAGTACTAACAACGCCCGTCGTAATGGATACAGATGCAGCTTTAAGAACATGCTGCAGTGAAGTTCCAACAACTCTTCCATTCCTAACACAGATCTGTGAACGGGTGTACTCAACGCCTGAGTTACGCACTTCACCTAATAGCACTGGTACCTGCCCACGCCCTGTTGCTGGAATCAACGTCGAGAAAGTTTGGTGGCTATGAGCGCCGTAAACCGCCACAGCACCTTTGATCTTTGCCGCCAATTCGTTGTAGAGACCTTTTGCTACTCCATCTGAGTTCTCCGTCCAACCTTGGTGTACTAAGACGATGACAATTTCAGCTCCAGCGGCTTTAGCTTCCACGATAGCTTTATTAACACCAGTAACTTCTGGGCTGATTTGAATTGTCTTCTTACTCCCCGACGCATCCTGGTAATCGAGGTTTCCTGGGAATACCTGATCAATTGTTTCTGCGGTATTTGCGCCAACGATTCCAATTTTAAAGCCGCCGCGGTCGATAATTGTATAGGCGTTTGCAGCCTTATCGCCTGACTTTAGAACAGTTAAAGATTCATCTCCATAGTTTGAGACAACCCACTTAAAATCAGATGCACCGATAATTTTCTGGACATGAGCTAAGTTGCGATCATGTTCGTGATTACCAAATGTTGAAGCATCGACCTTCATAAGGTTCATTGATTCAATTGTTGGCATCTCTTCAAACTCAGTTGAGATTGGTGGGGCTGCTCCGATGTTATCTCCCGATGACAAAGTGAGTGTTGCTGCAGCTACTTTACGATCTGCGGCAAAATTGCTCATAAGCAGTGATGTTCCAAATGAAGTACCGGTTTCAATGGCTCCATGAAGATCGCTGAACTGCAAAATCTGGGCTGATTTATTGTCGGCCGATGCGACCGCTGCTAGTTGTTCAGCAGTAAATGACTGCTTTGAAATTCCTGGCTTTGAAAACCCATATGCATTTACTGCCTGAACTACAGGAGTACCTGCGGGTTGACCAACCACAATCGGCATCGTAATAACTGAATGGTTCCTGACGGGAACATATATTGGGCATGAACCAGCACCAGCTGAAACAACATAGCCCGTTACTTCTGGGGTTACATTGCTTGCTGGTGTCCACTTAACTACAACACCACGAGCCCCAATGTAGGAGGTGACATCTGTTGGTGCACCTGGCAGCGAATACGTAGCTGCTTGTGCTGTGGGAATTAGTAGGGAGACTAATAATGTGGTGGCAGTGGCGAACACGCCAAAGCCTTGTAACTTACGGAATTTGAAGGTTTGTTTCATCCCGCAATCTAACCAGAAACGCACAGTAAAATAAAAGGAGCAAGGTAACGGTTTGGTTAAGCGTGCGTGAACAGTGCCTATAGCGCTGTTAATTGAATTAGTTCTATGCGCCTAACACTCTTAACCCGAGGTTTACCCTTTGCCTCACCCGCTGCAACTTCAGCGGCGTTAATCTTTTGCCAGCCACTCTGATCAATAACCATCTGGTCGGTGATTAGATCTGAGATATCACCATTGTTTTTAGGAGGATGTAAATCTTCTATTATTAACTCAATCACCGTTGCTGCATCTGATTTATTAGTGCCAATTACTCCTGATGGGCCGCGCTTAGCCCAGCCCACGACATAAATATTCTCCTTTACGCGACCATCTGTGTTAACAACTTTGCCGCTTTCGTATGCGACTCCAGCAATACCCTCGGCGTGGTAGCCAATAGCGGTAATTACAATCCCGCACTTCACGGTCACTTCACCGGTTGGCGTGGAGTAAATAACAGCTTCAACGCGCTCGGTACCAACAATCTCTTTAGGTGTGTGTTGGAAAAGAAAACGCATCGTGCGTTCATGGCTTTTAGGTTCTGCTTCAGCAATTGAAAGCATCGCGTCAAGATTGCTTTTAACATCTTTTTCGGGTGCATCCCCTGCACGAATAATCGCCGCCTTCACGTCATCAAGATTAATAACTACATTTGTATGTTCGAGTTTTGGTAGTTCGCGAAGCTCTGGCGAAGTAAATGCCGCATGCTCTGGTCCCCTGCGAGCGCTGATATAAACATCGCGGACTGAGCTTTTCTTGAAGACATCCAGCGCGTGATCGGCAGTATCGGTTGGATCAAGCTCGCTTGGTTCAAGGGCCAACATACGTGCAACATCCATAGCTACATTGCCTGCACCTATAACGACTGCAGTGTCGCAACCTAAATCAACGTTTACATCGGCAAAGTCTGGGTGCGCGTTATACCAAGGCACAAAATCAGCTGCCGACATTGAGCCTGGCAAGTTTTCACCTGGAATACCTAGCTGCTTACCCATGGAGGATCCTGTTGCGATAATTACGGCGTCATACTTTTCTGCCAACTGGGTAACCGTGATATCCGTTCCAATTTCAACGTTTGCAAAGAGTCTAAAGTTTGGGTCGGCGGCAATCTTTTCAAAGACTTTAGCGACAGTTTTAATCTTGGGATGATCGGGTGCAACTCCACTTCGAACTAGCCCCCATGGCGTGGGAAGACGCTCAATCATGTCAATCGCAAAAGTGCGATCCTCATTCTGCTGATTGTGCAGTGCCTGTGCGGCAAAATAACCCGCCGGTCCCGCACCGATAATTACAACCTTGAACTGCGCCATAGGGACATCTTAACTCCGAAAGAGCTCAGGATAGAGTGCTCCTATGATCCCTCAGCGCACACTTGGTCCTTTCACTGTCTCAGCAATCGGAATGGGTTGCATGCCTCTTTCCTTCCCCCACGACCGTGATCCAGATTTAATAAATAATCCCGAGCGGGCTATCAGTGTC
Source organism: Streptomyces griseus (assembly GCA_945865365.1). Classification (GTDB taxonomy): domain Bacteria; phylum Actinomycetota; class Actinomycetes; order Nanopelagicales; family Nanopelagicaceae; genus Planktophila. The sequence goes on along the minus strand of CAMBDL010000012.1, from coordinate 15,879 downwards.
ATTCATGCTGCACTCGATGCTGGAGGGACCTTGCTTGATACCGCCGATATTTACGCACCCACGTGGAACAGCATGGGTCACAATGAAATCCTTGGTCTGATGATGCCATATTGCGAAAGATAAAGTTAGATGTCTTACATCTTCCCAAGTGATTAATGTGTGTGCAGGTATCGATAAGGCTCCATGAAATAAAAGCTCACATATTCTTGATTAACTTTTCGAGGATGTGAACAAATCCCATTTCAGCGGATCTATTGATGGTATTTTCGTAATAAAGATTACTGAGCGGAGACGAGGAGATTTGAACTCCTGAAGGCTTTTACACCTTACCTCGTTAGCAGTGAGGCGCACTCGACCGGGCTATGCGACGTCTCCGAGTACCTGCAAAGAATACAACCTCTTGCGGGCAGTGCCTTACTTGCCTCGTCGAAGCCTAAAAAGTAAACCACCCGCCGCGAGAACCAGCAGAAAGATCAGACCAGGAAAAGCTAGGTTATTTTCTCTGAAAGCGGGTTGAATCTCATCACGTGGAACATCGACTACCGCCTCAGGGCCAACTGGCCCTCCTTGAATTCTGTATGGGGCGTGATCATTGCCAACAAATTCGATGCTCAGCAATTGTTCTCCAGGCTTTGTTGAAAATTGAAATGTGTTTAAGTGAAACCATTCATTGTAAATGCGCATTATTTTACGGCCATCTAAATACACATGGGCGTGACCTTCGCCAGCAACATATTGCATCGATGCCATTTCTGGACGCCAAAGAAAATTGGTAGTCACAACATGAACGTTAAATCCACCTGTTGGATCTTTTTGAATTTCAAGAGTTGCCTTTGGTGCTGCTTCTTGCGTAATCTCATGTACAAATGTCGCACTGTTTGCCTGAGCGTGTATAGGAATGATGCTTGTAAATGTCAGAATCCAACCAGCGGTAAAAGTGGTGATCAGCTTCATTAGGTCAATGTATTACATTTACCAATAAATAAATACTTGTTTTGTTCACTTTGCGTTCACTCTGCGTGCGCTTATTTTTTTGACAGATGTTTAAAAAGCTTTTACGGTTACGATATGAAAATACGGATTTTGACTGTTGTACTTATTCTTCTCGGTTGTAATTTTTCGCCTGCTAACGCGGCCACAGTGACAGAGAAAATTGTTTACAACAAAAAGACAGTTGTCACATTTACTGTTGTGGATTCACTAACTTTAGATCCAAAGGGTTGTAAAGATGTTTATATAAAATACACAATCGATAAGTCTTATTTTTTTCCTAATGCTTATGTGATGTTTGGCTTGTTCTCTAAAGATAAAAACGAAGCACAATCAGTTTATGTTCAACCTGGAAATGCAAAAGGTACCCAAGGCAAAGATGCTTGGGTGGGTGAAAAAGAAATGATTTTCTGTGGCAAAGCTAAGAGTTTTGTCAATGAATATGGTGACAAGGTCGTAGCACCAGCTTTTTCAAAGGGAAAGTACACCTTCACCGCTCGCTTGACTATTGTGAAGCCTAAATTGGTTACAACACCCTCTAAGGAAATCGCATTTACTGTTAAGTAAAGCATTATTGACTTCCTCTTGTAGTGTGGCGGTATGGAATCTACTGATAAGCCGGTCGAAAGCCGTCGGGTATACGACGTTCCCCCATCAGATCTCTATGCAGAGTTCATGAAGACTGGTTGGGCACCTTCGCCTTTAGAGGGAATAGTCCAAGATGCTGCTATTGCTTACTGCTTTGCACGTAGAGAAAAGCTATCTCAGGCTTTTCAAGGTCTACGCATTGTTCTGCCTAGTGGTAACTCTAAAGTTCGCAGCAATGACACTGATTACAGATTCCGTCCACACAGCGCTTTTGTTTATTACACCGGCATTCAAGGTGAAGAAGTTACATCTGATGCAGTTTTAGTTATGGAACCAAATGGTGAAGGCCACGATTCCATCATGTATATCCAGCCACGTTCTACGCGCGATACCAGCGCTTTCTATAACGACCGTAAATATGGCGAACTGTGGGTTGGCCGCCGTTTCACAACTGATGAAGCTGCTCTGCGCTTTGGAATTGAAGTCCGCAAAGTAGAGGATTTAAAAACTCTACTTAAGGATGGAACTCCTGCTATTGCTTTGCGGGGTGAAGATGCACTTGTTGATTCCTGTGTTAAGAAATCAAAGCGCGATGATGAGCTAGTTAACTTTGTCTCTGTCGCTCGATTGATAAAAGATGAGCATGAGATAGGTGAGATGCAGAAATCTGTAGACGTTACACATCGTGGGTTTAATGATGTGATCCGTTCTTTACCTGCAGCCATTGCAACACCTCGCGGCGAACGTGTTGTTGAGGCGGCCTTCTATGGTCGTGCACGTATTGAGGGTAATGAACTTGGTTATGACACTATCTCTGCCGCTGGTTCACACGCCTGTGTTTTGCACTGGACTCGAAATGATGGCGCCGTTAAAAACGGTGATCTACTTCTACTCGATGCTGGTGTTGAGTTAGATTCTTTTTACACCGCAGATATCACACGTACTTTGCCTATCAACGGAAAATTCACTCCTGCTCAACGCTCTTTGTATATGTTGGTCTATGAGGCGCAAAAAGCCGGTTTTGCTGCTATCCGTGCCGGTGTGGACTTCCTTGAAATTAACAAGGCCTGTCACGCTGTTTTAGCCCAAGGATTAGTAGACATGGGTGTTCTAACAATTAGCGCTGAAGAATCTATGCGACCAGAAGTTGGTCTCCATAAACGCTGGACGCTGCATGGAGTCAGCCATATGCTGGGTATCGATGTTCATGACTGTGCACAGGCCCGTAAAGATCAGTACACCGAAGCAAAACTCGAGGCGGGAATGGTTTTAACTGTAGAGCCAGGGCTTTATATCCAGCCCGATGACGAACTATTTGCGCCTGAATATCGCGGAATTGGTATCCGCATTGAAGATGATGTTTTAGTGACCGAAACGGGTTGCTTTAACTTAAGTGAGAATATTCCTCGTCATCCAGATGAGATTGAAGCTTGGATGGCTTCACTTCGCTAAAGTAATTCCAGCCCACGCTGCAAGCAAACCAAAGACAAGTGAAGCGCTGAGGTTTATAGCTGCACTTTTGTAATTCCTTAACTCATAAGCTAAAAAGAAATCCAGCATAAACGTTGACCAGGTTGTAAATGCGCCTGCGAAACCTATGACGAAAAGCGCATGCAGGGTGGTAGAGGTATTCATACTGACGCCCCACACAAATGAACCAAGTATGTTTACCAGAAATATTCCATATGGTTTAGTCGTGAATCTACGGATGTACTGATCTATTGCAAAGCGTAACGGTGCACCAATAGCGGCACCAAGAATCACAAATAATGTCTTCATCCACGCACCGGAATTAATTTTCTAGCAATTGGGAAGATAATAACAATAATTACTAGCGAAAAAATAATGTTATGAACGAGAAAAAGCCGACCATCCTCTTGCGGAAAGATTGTTAAACCTGCGACTGTAGAAAAGGTAGTCAGGCCTGCACAGAAGCCCGGAAGTAAAAAGTGGCGCATATTCATTGTGCCGCGGCGCTCCATTAAAACCACAAGAAATGTGGCTAAGGCAACGCCGATTAAATTCGCTGCCAGAGTTGCATTTCGGCCATCGGTAATCTCTAGACCCAACCAGTAACGAACCAGTGAGCCACACACGCCCCCTAGTGAAACTAATACTAAGGATTTCAGAGCGGTAGAGCTTTCTTGGTAACTCCGCTTACTAAGCGTGTTACTACACTAATTACGAGCGCTGCAAAAACCGCCGACCAAAAATTATTTACATCTAACGTGTCACTCCATCTAGCTACAAGCATGAGAATCGCAGCATTTACAACCACTAAAAATAATCCGAGAGTCACAATTACGGCAGGCAGTGTGAGGACTTTAAGTAAAGAGCCTAATGTCGCATTGAGAAGACCAAAGAGTAGGGCCACCCAAAAATATGTTGTGAAGCCCCCTTTAACATCAATACCTGGAATCAATGCTGTAGCTACCCAGAAGGAAAGTGCAAGGGCTGCCCAACGAAGAAGCAATTTCATGTATTAAACGATACCGTCACGCTTGCGAATTTTTGAGCCTAACCAGCGTGCTGGATCATATTTAATATCTACAACGCGCTCTTTCATAGGAATGATGGCGTTGTCAGTGATGCGGATGTGCTCTGGGCACACCTCAGTACAGCACTTCGTAATATTGCACATTCCTAAGCCATGCTCTTCTTGAGCGGTTCGCTTGCGGTTCTTTAAAGTATCTAGCGGGTGCATATCTAGTTCAGCGATACGAATAAAGAAGCGTGGTCCAGCAAAGGATTTCTTATTCTCTTCATGATCACGAATAACGTGGCATGTGTCTTGGCACAAGAAGCATTCGATGCACTTGCGGAACTCTTGGCTGCGCTCAACATCTATCTGTTCCATGCGTGCATCCCCTGGCGCTAACTCTGCCGGGTGTGCATACGATGGGATTTCCATAGCTTTCTTGTAGTTAAAAGATACATCTGTGACTAAATCTTTAATTACTGGAAATGCTCGCAACGGCGTAACGGTGATTGTTTCATCCTCCCCATATGAGGCGACCTGCGTCATACAGGCTAAACGAGGCTTTCCATTGATCTCCATGGAGCAAGAGCCGCACTTACCTGCTTTGCAGTTCCAACGAACAGCTAGGTCACCCATCTGTGTTGCTTGTACGCGATGAATTACATCGAGAACAACTTCGCCTTCATTAACATCTACCTGCACGTCTTGCAGTGCGCCAGTAGTTGAATCACCGCGCCAAATCCGAAGATTGAGTTTGCGTGCCATTAGTTGGAACCACCTTTCGCAATTTCCTCTGCGGTCATATATTTCTCTAACTCATGAACATCAAAGAGGTCAAAGAGTTCTTTAGGTAAAACAGGTAGAGCTTGTTCGCGAACATTTACTTGCGTTCCATCAAAAGATGAGACGTGATTTACCTGGCGCCACTTATTGTCCATACCTGGGAAATCATCACGAGTGTGTCCACCACGAGACTCTTTGCGTAACAGCGCTGACTTAGCGGCAGACTCTGCAACTAACAACATATTGTCTAAATCAAAAGCTAAGTGGAAACCAGGATTAAATATGCGCCCACCAGCGACGGCAACATTTGCACTGCGCATTCTGATTTGCGCAATCTTTGTGATTGCATCTTCTAACTCAGACTCTGTTCTAATAATTCCAACCAAGTTGTGTGTTATCTCTTGCAGTTCAGCGTGCAAAGAATAAGAGTTTTCGCCACCTTGTCGATCAAATGGTGCGGCGATTCTTGCTTCTGCTGCCGTAATCGCTGCATCACTTACTGGATTTTTGCCATTGTGCTTTAAGTACTCGGTCGCGCCCATACCTGCGCGACGACCAAATACCAACAAATCCGTTAGCGAGTTTCCACCTAAACGATTTGATCCGTGCATCCCGCCGGCAACTTCGCCGGCAGCAAATAAGCCAGGAACCCCTACTGCAGCTGCGTTATCGGGCTCAACTTCAACGCCACCCATGACGTAGTGGCATGTAGGGCCGACCTCCATCGGCTCCTTCGTAATATCAACGCCTGCTAGTTCATAAAATTGGTGCCACATTGAAGGTAGACGCTTTTTAATGACCTCTGCCGGCAATCTCTTTGATACATCTAAGAAAACGCCACCGTGTTCACTTCCTCGTCCAGCTTTAACTTCAGTATTAATCGCGCGTGCAACTTCATCGCGAGGTAACAGCTCTGGAGGACGACGGTTATTATCTTGATCTAGATACCAACAATCTGCTTCGGCTTCATTATCGGCATACATCTTCTTAAATACATCTGGAATATATTTAAACATAAAGCGTTCGCCTAGAGCGTTAGTTAAAATTCCACCTTCGCCACGAACCGACTCGGTTACTAAAATTCCACGAACAGATGGTGGCCAGACCATTCCGGTTGGGTGGAATTGCAAAAACTCCATGTCAACTAAGTTTGCGCCGGCTTTAAGAGCCAGCGCGTGCCCGTCTCCAGTACCTTCCCACGAGTTCGAAGTAATTTTAAATGTCTTACCAACTCCACCGGTTGCAATAATTACTGCGGGTGCTTCAAATAGGACTTCAGCGCCGGTTTCACGCCAGTAACCATAGGCTCCTGCAATTTTCCCATTTTCTTTTAAAATTTCAGTAATAGTTAGTTCAGCAAATACTTTCATGTAACTTTCCATATCACCATGATCGCGACCATCTTGTTGTTGCAAGGCAACGATGCGCTGCTGCATTGTACGAATAAGTTCTAAACCTGTGCGATCGCCAACGTGTGCAAGACGCGGGTATTCATGCCCACCGAAGTTACGTTGTGAAATCTTGCCCTCTTTAGTGCGATCAAAGAGCGCGCCCCATACTTCTAACTCCCAAATACGATCTGGGGCCTCTTTAGCGTGAAGCTCAGCCATACGGTAATGATTAAGGAACTTTCCACCACGCATAGTGTCGCGAAAGTGAACCATCCAGTTGTCATTCTCATTCACGTTACCCATTGATGCCGCTGCGCCACCCTCGGCCATAACGGTATGGGCCTTGCCGAATAAGGACTTACAGATGATTGCAACACGTAAGCCCGCTTCGCGTGCTTCAACGGCAGCGCGCAAGCCAGCCCCGCCTGCACCTATAACAAGTACATCGTATGAATGGCGCTCTAGCTGTGTCATATCGATTTCCTTAGAAGAAGTAGAAGTTAGAGATTGCACCTGATGCAACCGCGCGGACGTAAATATCGGCACCAGCAACCCCAAAGAGTGAGATCCATGCAAAAGTTGGGTGTTTATGATTTAACGCAGAAACAATTGTCCACGCCTTATAACGCACTGGATGTTTTGAGAAATGTTTTAATCGTCCGCCAAGAGTGTGACGGCATGTGTGGCAAGAAAGCGAGTAGAGCCACAACATTGTTGTTGAAAATAGGAACACAAGAGTTCCGACACTCATGTGTCCCCACTCTTTATCTTCATTTCTAAATGCCAAGATTACATCCCACGTTAAAATCACATTAAAGATTAATCCTGCATAAAAAAACCAACGGTGACTATTTTGCAAAATTAATGGGGCGCGAGTTTCGCCTGTGTACTTAGTGTGTGGTTCAGCAACAGCGCAAGCAGGTGGTGATAGCCAAAACGCACGGTAGTAGGCCTTGCGGTAGTAGTAGCACGTCATGCGGAAACCAAGTGGGAAGATCAAAATAAATAGCGCTGGTGAAATTCCAATTCCGAAATACTTGTTGTTAAAAGGTTGACCAAAGAGAGAAAGTATCGACCCTGGTTCGCACGCTGTTGAAAGACATGGGGAATAAAAAGGAGAAATTAGTGGCTCAGAAAAATAATATTTATTTTCAAATGCTCGAAACGTCGCATAAATAACAAAGGAAAATAGAACGCCAAATGTAATTGCTGGCTGTAGCCACCATTTATCGGTGCGCAGCGTCCGTTCCTTGATCTTTGCTCGTGTTGGTGAAAAAACACCCGACATTTCAAGCCCCCAACTTCTATAAAAACCGGCACTGTACTAGGGGTAAGTGTCCTCTTGGAAAGAAAAACAGGCTAGGCAAGTACCCATGTAATGGCTATGAACTCAGCCACATAATGAGAAAAACTGGCGGAGGGCGTGGGATTTGAACCCACGAAACTTTCGTTTGCCGGTTTTCAAGACCGGTGCACTCGGCCGCTATGCGAGCCCTCCGTGAGAGAGGGTACCTGAATAATCCTGAAGCGAAAAATCGGCGCTATGCAGGCAGTTGTAGCAACTCTTCAATAACGATTGCTACGCCATCCTCTTTATGGGCAAGGGCTACCGATGTAGCAAAGTTGACTCCATCTGGGTGGCCATCGGCCATGGCATAAGAACGTCCACACCATGTGAGCATTGAAAAATCATTTGGGTTATCGCCAAATGAAACACAATCCTGCGCATCAATCGATAAACGTGCTGCAACTGTGGCAAGCGTTGTTCCCTTTGAAATCCCTAGTGCAGAGATCTCCAATAATGATTCATTCGCATTTGAATGTGTCACTGTTACTAATCCATCTAATTCGGGTATGGCAATCTCAAGCATTTGATCCGACGTGAACTCACCATCGCTACATCTAGCAAGCATTTTAAATGCTGGACCACGTACTGCCTCTTCGATTCGCTCTACCCCAACATTGTCTAAACCGACATCCCAACGAGGAACGTACAATTTTTCGCGGTGGTAGTAGTCGTGCGACTCAATCGCAAATGAGACTTGGGGTATTACCTTTCGTAATCTCTGAGCTACTTCAATTTGTAGTTCGCTTGTAATCATCCACTCTTCGGTCACTTTGCCTTCTTGTAAGTTATATAACATGGCCCCATTACCGCAAATGGCTTCGCCAAAACTAAATGTGTCGCGAATTTCATGCATCCAGCGCGGGGGACGCCCTGTTACAAAAAAAATATGAATCCCTAATTCATGCGCGTGTGTAAAAGCATCTATGGTTCGCTGCGAGATTGTTCCATCATGTTGAACAATGGTGCCATCTAAATCTGTAGCAATAAGTTTGGGGCGTTTACTCACACCAGCTCAAATCGCTCTTTACCTAAAAACGGTTGCAGTGCCTTTGGAATATTCACACTTCCATCGGAGTTTTGGTGGTTCTCCATAATCGCAACAATCATGCGCGGGATCGCTACTAAGGTTCCGTTAAGTGTTGCTACCGCTTTTGTGCCATCGCCATCTTTATAGCGAATATTTAAGCGGCGGGCTTGAAACTCTGTGCAGTTAGACGTGCTTGTTACTTCTCTATATGCGTTCTGTGTAGGTATCCAGGCTTCAATATCGAATTTGCGATTAGCGCTAGAGCCTAAATCTCCAGAGGCAACATCGATGACGCGATAGGGGATCTCCATTGCATTAAGGAAATCCTTTTCCCAACCCAATAAACGTCGGTGTTCTTCTTGAGCTTGATCGGGGTGGCAGAAGGAAAACATTTCAACTTTGTCGAATTGATGAACTCTTATAATTCCACGAGTGTCTTTACCGTATGTACCCGCCTCGCGGCGAAAACATGAAGAATAGCCGGCGTAGCGAAGCGGAAGTTTTTCTACAGGCAGAACTTCATCCATGTGATAAGCCGCTAAGGGAACTTCACTTGTTCCAACTAAATACACATCGTCTTTTTCAAGATGATAAACATTTTCTGCGGCTTGACCTAAAAATCCAGTGCCTTCCATTGCTGGGGGCTTTACTAAAACCGGCGGAATCATTGGAGTAAAACCGGCTTTAAGCGCCGATGCGATTGCATAGTTAACTAATGCAAACTCAAGCATCGCCCCTGAGCCGGTTAAGTAATAAGAACGTGATCCAGCGACCTTTGCGCCTCGCTCTGTGTCAATCGCGCCCAGAAGTTTGCCTAATTCAACGTGATCTTTAGCCTCAAAGTCGAAAGTGCGCGGAGTGCCCACGTGTTCGATAATAAGAAAATCTTCTTCTTTGCCAATTGGTGCAGCTGGATCTAAAATGTTTGATAGTTGCATTACTAGTTTTTTTGTCGCTTCTTCTAACTCTGAACGCTTGTTATCAGCCTCTTTTACGGCGCTAGCTAATTCTTTAGCGTTTTCAAGTAGCGTATTTTTCTCATCACCCTTTGCTGCGCCTACCAATTTTGATAAAGCGTTCTGTTCTGCGCGTAATCCCTCAAACTCATTCAAAGCTACGCGTCGGGCATCATCTGCAACTAAGACTTGATCGACTATCGTCACATCTTCGCCTCTACCTTTTTGGGATGCCCTAACTACATCTGGGTTCTCGCGTAAAAATTTAATGTCGATCATTTAGTAGCCTTTTCGCGGGGGTATGAACCTAAGAAACGGATGTCTTCACAAATGGCCCGTAGCGCTTCGATTGTCTCCTTTACGGGGGCATCGTTTACATGGCCTTCTGCGTCAATAATGAAATGGTAATGGCCAAGCTCTACTCCTGTGGGACGACTTTGAATAAAAGTTAGGTTCACGTCGCGCTTTGCAAACTCGGTCAAAATATCAAGCAGCGCGCCTGCATGATCGATTCCAATAAAAACAGCTAGCGAAGTGCGATCAAATCCGGTCGCCTTGGGAGATGTCGCAGGTTTTGAGACTAAAACGAATCGGGTAATTGCCCCAACTATGTCGCCGATGTTGTCGGCAATAACACGCAACCCATAGTGGGCAGCAGCAACTGGTGCTGCGATAGCGGCATCAAATTCACCGCGGCCAATCGCCTCTGCGGCAGCGGCCGTAGAAGCAGTAGAGATTAACTCTGCATCTGGATAGTTCAATGCAATATATGCACGGCATTGCGCTTCAGCGTGCGGGTGAGTTGCGATGCGGCGAATATCAATGCCATCGTTTTTAACCATTAATGCAAAAGAGACTGGCAAGGTAACTTCACCAACAATAGATAGTGGCGTGCCTGTCGCAAGTTCATCGAGAGTGCGGGCGACAACACCTTCTACTGAGTTTTCGATTGGTACTAATGCAAAATGAGCTTTACCAACACGCACTGCATCAAGGGCAGCGGTCACATTGGCGTAAGGAATCAAAGAATCATTAGAGGAAGTGATCTTTTTGAGCGCCGCTTCGGTAAACGTACCCTTTGGGCCTAAATATGCATATGTACTCACTTGCTAATGATACCCGAGCACCTTGCGTGCAAATGACGGATTATTTGTGATTAGCACTTCAACACCGTTATCTGAACAAAAACGCATGTCATCTGCGTCATCAACGGTCCATACAAAGAGTTTGCGCTGCTCATGGGTCAACTCAGGCTTTGATCTCAATAGCTGCACGCTTGGACCTAAGTAAGTGGCTGAGGTAAATCTGCGCATTGGCGCATAAAGTCGATCTTCTAGTAGGGCAACAGTTCTTTGTTGCGGATTGGTTTTACGGATATTTTCAATTGCCAGCCATGAAAATGACATCATATAAATATCTGCGATGGGTTCTTCTTCGGAAATTAAACGAAGGACTTTCTTTTCGACCTCACTACCAGTTGGAACTGGATGTTTAGTCTCAATTGCCAACTCTTTCTTGTTATCTCTAGCTAATTCAAGGAGATCATCTAGCAGTATGGCCTCTGGATACTCCCGTTTAATCTCTAAATATTTCATCTCGGCGATGCGGCCTGAAAATCCGGTAACTCTTTTCATGTCGGCGTCATGCCATAAGAGCAGCTTGTTATCTTTAGTAAGCCGCACATCGCATTCAAAACCGTCGGCCCCAGCATCTACAGCGCCTTTATAGGCACGCATGGTCATTTCTGGGAAATCGATGGAAGCTCCGCGGTGGGCGTAAATCTTCATGATTGAAGATTAACAGGGGTTAGGCTTATCCATTATGGCCGCCTTTAATTTCGACACCAGTGCACGCTCAGCCCTTGGTTTACTTCGAAGCGGCAACGAAGATTCCGCCTTAGTCACCGAGCGTTTAATTGCCGTCGCCGATGGAATGGGTGGTCATGCTGCGGGAGAAATTGCATCAAAAATTGCGATCACAACTTTACATTCGTTAGCCCCGATACTTACTAATAAAGCCATTGATTCTGATTCGGTCGAAGATCTCTTCTTGCACTCTTTACACACAATTGATTTAAATATTAGTGAGTACGTAAAAGAGGCTATCGATTTGCGAGGAATGGGCACGACATTGACTGCCCTACTTATGCACGCAGATACCATCGCTTTGCTCCATGTTGGAGATTCGCGTTGTTATCGTTTGCGTGCAAACACTTTGGAACAATTAAGCAATGATCACACTGTAATTCAAGAGCTACTTGATCAAGGCGCAATCTCTTTGGCTGAAGTACATAATCATCCGCAGCGATCTGTTCTTACCCAAGCGCTCATGGGAGATGGAAATATCGACCCTGTTTTGCAGATATATGAAGCCAAAGAAGGCGACCGCTACTTGTTGTGCAGTGATGGTTTATCAGGTGTTTTAACTGAAAAAGAGATTAAAACCCTGCTTAAATCCGGCGATAAGGATGTCGCCGTTAAGTCACTTATAGATGCAACATATATAAACGGTGCACCCGATAATGTAACGGTGTTAATTGCCGATGTAACTCGCGAGGCAGTCTCTACCAATTTATTATTAGGCGCAGCCGAATGACCGACAAACTTCTTGGAGAACGCTACAAGCTTGGTGAAATGATCGGCACTGGCGGTATGGCCGATGTTTATGTAGCGCACGACACGCGTTTGGCCCGCCAAGTTGCAGTAAAGATTTTGCGGAGTGATTTAGCGCGAGACCCATCTTTTGTTGCGCGCTTTAGAAAAGAAGCACTTGCGGCAGCGGGTCTGAATCATCCTGGAATTGTTGCCGTATACGACTCTGGTGAAGAGCCCGCCCCTTACATAGTGATGGAGCTTGTTTCTGGTCATACCCTTAGAGAGTTAATCCATAAAGGTGAACGTGTTCCACTTAAACGCGCACTTGAAATTGGTGAGGGGATCCTTGCGGCTCTTGAATATTCTCATGAGCGCGGCATTGTCCACCGTGATATTAAGCCAGCTAACGTCATGATCACCGATCAAGGTGATGTGAAGGTGATGGATTTTGGTATCGCGCGTGCGTTGGCAGATTTAGGAGCAACATTAACTAGCACATGGAATATTGTGGGAACCGCGCAGTACTTATCGCCTGAACAGGCCTTAGGAGAAATTGCAGATTTTCGGAGTGATATCTATTCAACGGGTTGTTTGTTGTATGAAGTTCTTATAGGTCAACCGCCTTTTACTGGTGAGACTCCGGTTTCAATTGCCTACCAGCATGTATCAGGAAAATTAGTTGCGCCGAGCTCGCTGCAACCAGATTTACCTGATGGTATCGATATTATTTTGCAAGTAGCTCTCGCAAAAAAGCCTGAAGATCGTTATCAATCCGCTGGTTTAATGTTGGATGATTTATTTAAGATCAGCGCTGGACAAATATTAACAACGAAGGTTGCGCGTAAAAAACTTTCACGCCGCAAACTTCTAATAGTTGGGCTATCAACGGTTTTTGCTTTGGGGGCGGTATCCACGCTGCTTGTGCTCACTAAACCTTCTACCAACGCCTCCAGTTTTCCTCAGATTCCAAATGTTGTTGGCTTAACACAGGCCGATGCTCAGGCCATGCTCTCAGACTATGTTGTTACCTTTGCACGCGCGCATGATGCGAGAATTCCAAAAGATCGGGTCGCCAGTCAGATTCCGCTAGCTACCACTCGCGCGCAAAAGGGTTCGGGGGTTGTGTTAACCCTCTCTGATGGGCCAGGAGATGCAATAGTTCCTCCAGATTTGATTGGAATGTCACTACTTGATGCCCGTGCCGCTTTATCTGCAGTTGGATTATTGGTTGTGCAAACGCAAGCTGTCTCATCTGATCAACCACAAGGAACAGTCTTGAAAGTTACTCCCGAACCGGGCGCGACGATTACTGCTGGTAGCGGAGTTATATTGCAGATTGCAAGTGGTGAGGTTGAAGTTCCAGCACTCATTGGTGTTGATGCAATTCAAGCGAAAACTATTCTTGTGCAAGCTGGTTTCTTGGTTAAGGAGATTGAGGCCTATGATGCTAATCAACCAGTTGGTGTTGTAATTCGTCAAGCACCTGATGCTGGCATTACTCAAACAATTGGTAATTCAGTAACAATCACAATTAATAAGGCGCCTTAACTTCTTCCTACCACTGGTGATAAACCAATAGCTTTCTCTCTCGCACCGGCATCACCGCAATCAACTAGCCAGTTAGCAAGCATGGCGTGGCCGTGTTCAGTTAAAACCGATTCTGGATGAAACTGCACGCCTTCGATTGGTAAAGTTTTATGGCGCATAGACATTACGATTCCTGATTCAGTTGATCCGGTAATTTCTAGATCATTTCCTATGGTTTCAGCTTCAACGCATAGTGAGTGATAACGCGTTGCGGTAAAGGGTGATGGAAGATTTGCTAATACACCTTTGCCTTGGTGGTGGACAAGTGAAGTTTTTCCATGGAGCAACTCTGGAGCGCGCGAGACTGTTGCACCAAAGGCGACACCGATCGCTTGATGACCTAGACACACACCAAACACTGGAATCTTTTTCTTGGCGCAATATGTGATCATCTCAATACTTACGCCGGCGCGTTCTGGAGTTCCTGGCCCGGGTGAAATTAACACTCCGTCGTAGTTGCTGGCCTCTTCAACCGTCACGGCATCGTTTCTGACCACAGTACATTCGGCGCCTAACTGCCCTAAGTACTGCACTAAGTTAAAGACGAAAGAGTCGTAGTTATCAATGACGAGGATTGCGGTGGCCATAGGAGCATTCTTACTCATGGTGTATCTTTCGCGTATGCCTAAATCCAAGCTCCGCAAGAAAGTTATTGAAAAGCACTCCCATGAGGCCGAGGTTGTTGTTCACACGCCTGCCGCCCCGCTAGAGAGCCCTCGATGGCTAGCTCCTGCAATGGTCGCTGGCTTTTTGATCGGCCTGTTCTGGATCGTGGTTTTTTACGTCACTCAAACCGTGTATCCAATCCCTGGTATTGGCGCCTGGAATATGGTCATTGGCTTTGGTTTTATCGGCGTCGGCTTTACTCTTGCCACGCGCTGGCGCTAACACTCGCCTCTAAATTACACCGGTGTAACTCTCTCCACATTGTGGGTAAGTACTGTGGATAACTTCTTAGCGCTTAGTAAGAAGGAGTTGGGTAGCCAGCATCCCACCAAGTAATCCGCCAAGGTGGGCATGCCAATCGATGCCTCCTACAGCAAAACCAATAGCAAAGTTAATTCCAATAATTACATAGGTGGAGCGAACATCGCTCCCGATTCTTTTGCCGACAATTGCTATCGCCCCAAATAATCCAAAGATCGCACCGGATGCACCGACTGAAGCGCTTGGAATTTGAGCAAAGTATGCAGATGCTAATGAGCCCGTTAATAAAGAGAGTAAAAAGAGCGCTACAAATTTGTTTTTGCCGAAAGCCGCCTCTATAGGATTTCCTAACACCATTAAGGTATACATATTGAGACCTAAATGCATTAATCCGCCATGTGTTAGCGCAACAGTAAATATTCGATACCACTCGTTTGTTGCTTGCAGATATGAAAATTCACGTAAATAAAGATTGTATTGAAGTGATGGAATAATCATTTGTAGAAGATATGCACCGCAGATAACTGCGATTAAAGCGTAGGTGGCTGAGCGTTTAAGCAATGGTGACGCTATTAATTGTTATATCTATAGCAGGCTTATCCTGCGCCCCCGTCTTGGCTTTTCCAATAGCATCTACTACAGCCTGGCTTGCAGAATCTTTAACTTCACCAAAAATTGAATGTTTACGGTTTAACCATGTTGTTGGCGCTGTTGTAATAAAGAACTGTGAACCGTTTGTTCCTGGTCCCGAGTTTGCCATAGCGAGAATGTATGGACGATCAAAGACTAACTCGCCGTGAAACTCATCTGCGAAGCGGTAACCAGGTCCGCCGGTTCCTTTACCAAGTGGATCTCCACCTTGAATCATGAAACCATCGATGACACGGTGAAAGATTGTTCCATCATATAAATTGGCGTTTGTTGTTGAGCCCGTGTTTGGGTTGGTCCACTCTTTGGCACCAGTTGCTAGCTCAACAAAGTTAGCGACGGTTTTTGGTGCATGGTTTGGAAAAAGTTCGATAACAATGTCACCGAGTGATGTATGAAGGGTTGCGCTACTTGTCATGTGGAGACCAGGGGAATCGAACCCCTAACCCCCGCCTTGCAAAGGCGGTGCTCTACCAATTGAGCTAGGTCCCCGTATTAGAACGGGTGGGCCTAGATGGACTCGAACCATCGACCTCTTCCTTATCAGGGAAGCGCTCTAAC
>CAMBDL010000011.1 GCA_945865365.1 Streptomyces griseus | reverse complement strand
TTTGAACAAATATTGGTGAAAAATCTTTCACTCAAGCACTACTGGTATCCAATATTAACACTGCAAGGAACTACGGATAAAGTAAAAGTATTTGCACCTTTCGATGGAACAGTTGCAACAATCTCATTAGAGGCAAATAAAGGTGGATTAGGTAGAGTCAAGGGTGGGAATGGTTTAGGTCTCTCCACTTCAGTTGATAAAAATGTTATCTTTGTGTTTGGACATATCTACTTTGTAAAACAGTTTGCGATTGGTGATTCAGTAAAATCTGGTGAATTACTTGGGTATGCGGCATTAGGTGATGTAGGTTTTGATTTTGATATTGATTTACTTGCAGCATCTCGTTCCAAAGATGGACAGGACATATTTGGTAGCATTTTCGATCACTTGTCACCACAAGTAGAGGCAGCTTTCGCATCCTTTGGTATCAAGGTTACTGACATGAAGATCTCATTGCTTGACCGTGCAGCTCGCCCTTGCGATTTCAACTCGGGCAATGGTCGCACTGCAAGTGACTGGGTCGCTCTTAAAGGTCAAACTCTTCAAAGCCTGTCTACGCCACAACCAAACCAACCACAACCAAACCAACCACAACCAAACCAACCACAACCAAACCAACCACAACCAAACCAACCACAACCAAACCAACCACAACCAACACAAACTCCTGGTGCAGATAGGCCTGTACTACATGGCTCATGTGCAGTGATGGGCAACGGTGGCGGTACTGTCCTTGGTGAAGATGTGTCATGCACAAAGATGCCAAATGGTGATTTGCAGTGGGAGTTACGAAATCAGTCATCAACGCCAGGGATAACTCCAACACCTAGTCCGCAACCAACACCCACACCAGAACCAGATGGAAATATTCCACCAACGGAAGTCGCATCAACTTATGCGGTACTTCCAGATACTTCGAATGCGCGAGTCACCGCATCTTTAACTCCTAGTGGCTATCTAGCGACTTTAGGATTTACATCAACATTAGGTTCAACTATTTTTGATCACCCAAGTGGTTTGGCATCAAATGGAGTTAATTTATTATTGGCCGATAGGGGAAATAACCGGATTTTAGTTTGGAACACGGCTCCCACATCTTCTTCAACTGCTCCAGATTTCGTGTTGTGTCAAACTTCAACGACAGCGACTGGAAGTGGTGCTGGCCTAAATCAGTGCAACTGGCCGAGTGATGCGATTATTACAAGTACTGGCAAATTACTTGTTGCCGACACTGATAACAATCGCATCCTCATATGGAACACGATGCCAACCACTACTGGACAGAGTGCAAGTTATGCGATTGACCTGGGCACCGACGCTTGGCCATGGGGTGTCTGGTCCAATGGTACAAAAGTAATCGCATCTGTAACAGGGAAATCTCAGTTGCGAATATGGAATACTTTTCCTACTACAGGAAGTGAAGCTGCAGATATAACAATTACTGGGAATACAACAAACTGTCTCGGTACACCTCGTGGTGTAACAAGTAATGGGACAGCAATCATTGTGGGCGACCACAATGGTAAGTGCGCAATGGAACATGCGGCACATGTTTTTGCGACATGGCCAACATCGTCAAGTGCAGCAATTTCATATGACATCCTGCCAATCGACCCCAACGGTGCATGGCCTTTTGGATCATTTGATTCATCAACAGGCAAGCTGTATCTGCTTTCGACTACTCTTGACGAATATCCCGGATTACCAGCATCACTACCCACTGGCACCAGACTTGCAAAAGGCACACCATTTGAGGGTGGCGACGGCGGAGATGTAGAGATTGTTAATGGATATACCTATGTTTCTGAGTACAACGGTAACCGCATAGCAGTCTTTAAAGGAATTCCTGGCGCAAGTGCGGCGGCAAACTTCTATCTAAGTTCGGCTGGTCCAAGTGGTCCATCGAAAAGTGGCAATGGTGATTACGTTGGACAGGTCGTCGAAAATACATTGCAGACGAATTTCCTGATTACAAACCCCCAGGTTGCAACCCTTGGCGGTGCCATGGCTATTAGTAGTGACTTTGACCGTAAGATTTATGTGTGGAAATCGATACCTGCAACAGATGGTGCTAAACCCGACTTAGTGTGGACTACACAAAACCAGCGGGCTACAAATCCTCTACTGGCGATGGATTTCCAAGCCGATTCTTCGGCTGCGACAATTGCAGCTGATGGCCAGCCGCTTTATGCAGCAGCAGGAGATAAGACATTTGTTGTCTGGCGTGGAATTCCCACCAAAATAACAGACGTCCCAGTGCTAAATATCTCTAACTCAATTGGTAATGTCACTTTTGGTGGAGGGCTGCGCGTGGCCGCCGACAACAAGTACTTCTATATTTTAGATATTGATGCAAAAAAGATTTATGTGTGGTCTGGGATCCCATCTGATAAAAACGATAGCCCTGATTTTTCAATTAGTGCGACGTTAAATCGAATTCGATCTGATGGCACCTGGCTCATTGGAACAAGACAAGAGGGCAATCCACATATCTTGGCTTGGGCTGTTTCAACGCTAAGCCAGAACGCGGCAGTGAGCGGTACTGTCAGTGGAGTGGCGATGAATTTACCGAGCGATGCGCTGGTATCTAACAACGCTCTCTTTGTCGCTGACACGGGATTTAATCGAATTCTTGTTTGGAATAGTGTGACCTCTGCTCTGGCCGGCGGGCTGCCCGATGCTTATCTTGGTGCGGCATCATCTACTGATACGCGTCCAACGCATTCAGCTACCGAAGTCCGATTCCCCGCTTCACTGTGGGTGGCAAACGGTTATCTCTGGGTTGGTGAACGTAAGTTTGGGCACCGCGTTGTGCGTTTTGCTCTAACGCCATAGGAGACGGAGCCCTCGCTGCTATTCATATGCCGATAGCTCTGCTTAAGTTCCACCTAATCAAGAGCGGGTGGCAATTGAGCTCACCCGAACCTGCCAAAGCGGCGACGGGAGCCGGATGAGCAGGCCCGAGAATTTGACCATAGGGGGCGCCAATCCGTACTCTTATCCTCTGCCCGCCGGTCATTTGAGCGGGCTTAATTGAACTGGAGTAACACGTGTACGCAATCGTTAAAGCTGGCGGCCGCCAGGAAAAAGTCGCAGTTGGCGACACAGTCACCGTCGATCGTATCGACGCAGCTGTTGGTGCAACTGTTTCATTTCCTGCCCTGCTCGTCGTAGATGGCGCAACTGTTACTACTGATGTTGCCGCCCTTGCCGCAGTAAAGGTAACTGGCGAAGTTCTTGAAGAGACCAAGGGTCCAAAGATCGACATCTTGCGTTACAAGAACAAGACAGGTCACCGTCGTCGCCAGGGCTTTCGTGCAAAGCTCACACGCGTAAAAATTACCGCCATCAACGGCGCGAAGTAAGGGAGAGACAGTAAATGGCAAGTAAGAAGGGTGTCTCCTCGACACGTAACGGTCGCGATTCAAATCCTCAGTACCTTGGCATCAAGCGCTTCGGCGGCCAAGAAGTTAATGCAGGAGAAATTTTAGTTCGCCAACGCGGAACACATTTTCACCCAGGTAAGAACGTAGGGCGCGGTAAGGATGACACTCTATTTGCATTAGCAGCAGGAGCTGTTGAGTTCGGTCGCGCTCGCGGACGTCGTGTAGTGAATGTGGTTCCGGCCGCTTAATTTAGGTTTCTCATACAAGAGCGAGCCGCGAATCGTGGCTCGCTTTTTTATTTAGGGAAGGGAGTGTAAAACATGACAACTTTTGTTGATCGTGTAACTCTCTATGCCACTGCAGGAAAAGGTGGCGACGGCTGCGTCTCGGTTAAACGCGAAAAATTCAAGCCATTGGGTGGTCCAGATGGCGGCAATGGTGGACGCGGCGGAGATGTCATTCTTATCGTTGATCCATCGGTTACTACGTTGCTTGATTTTCATCACTCACCACATCGAAAAGCAACATCTGGGCATCAAGGTTATGGCGATCGCAAAGATGGATACCAAGGCGATGACTTAACTCTTGGTGTACCAAATGGAACCGTTGTTTTAGATAGTAATGGTGAACAGATTGCAGACCTGATTGGTAATGGAACAATCTTTGTTGCAGCTCAAGGTGGACATGGTGGACTTGGAAATCTTGCACTTGCATCATCAAAGCGCCGCGCACCAGGCTTTGCACTACTTGGTGAACCAGGTGAAGAGCGCACACTTCAACTTGAACTAAAATCAGTTGCTGACATTGCTTTAGTTGGTTATCCAAGCGCAGGTAAATCATCGTTAATTGCCGCGATTTCTGCAGCCAGACCAAAGATTGCTGACTATCCATTTACAACATTGGTACCAAATTTAGGTGTAGTACAGGCGGGTGAAACTCGATTTACTGTGGCCGATGTTCCAGGTTTAATCCCTGGGGCTAGCCAAGGAAAAGGTTTAGGTCTTGAATTTCTGCGCCATGTTGAGCGCTGCGTTGCGCTAGTGCACGTATTGGATTGCGGAACTTTAGAGACTGATCGAAATCCGGTTCACGATCTAGAGACGATTGAAAATGAGTTAGCACTCTATGGTGGACTAGAAGATCGTGTGCGCATTATCGCGCTCAATAAAATCGATCTACCCGATGGTCATGCAATGGCCGATATGGTTGCCGATGAGCTTCGCGAAAAGGGCTACGAGGTATATCCAGTCTCTGCGGCATCACGTGCTGGTTTGCAAGAGCTTACGTATGCAATGGCACGCTTAATTCAAAAAGATCGCGCAGCTGCGGTAGTGGAGGAGCGCACACGAATTGTATTGCGTCCTGTTGCTGTGGATGATTCGGGCTTTGCGGTCAAGGCCAATGCCGATGGCTCCTTTACTGTGCGCGGTAAGAAAGTTGAACGCTGGGTTCGCCAAACAAACTTTAAGAACGCTGAAGCCATTGGTTACTTAGCCGATCGCTTAGCACAATTAGGTGTTGAAAAAGATCTCTTTAAGAAGGGCGCAGTTGCCGGCAGTGAGGTTCGTATCGGAGATGGCGCAACTGAAGTTGTCTTTGACTGGGAGCCAACAATTGAGGCTGGGGCAGAGCAACTTGCCGGACATTTACATCGTCGTGGTGAGGATTCACGTCTTGAATCTACGTGGCAACAGACCGAGCGCGTTGAAGATATTTTGAGCGATGATGAAATCGCCAAGCAGTGGGAGTACAACGTAATCGACCCTCACACACCTAAACTTGTAGAAGTAAGCGACGAGGATGGAGATGCCAAGTGAACCGAGAGCAGATCGCCTCTGCCAAACGCATCGTCATCAAAATTGGCTCCTCATCTCTGACCGGTAGAGCTGGATCGCAGTTAGATGACGGCGCAGTTGAAAAGTTGACTGGTGTTGTAGCCGCATGTAGAGCACGTGGCTCCGAAGTAGTCGTTGTCTCATCGGGTGCCATTGCTGCAGGGCTTGCTCCACTTGGTTTAAAGACTCGTCCAAAGGATTTAGCAACTCAACAAGCCGCAGCATCGGTTGGCCAAGGTTTGTTGATCGCTCAATACACACAGAGCTTTGCTAAGCATTCAATCACTGCCTCACAGGTTTTACTGACAACTGAAGATGTTGTCCGACGTTCGCACTATCAAAATGCACAGCGCACGCTCTATCGTTTACTGCAACTTGGTGTTGTACCAGTTATTAATGAAAACGACACCGTGGGTACACAGGAGATTCGTTTCGGCGATAACGATCGCTTAGCTGCACTTGTTGCGCTACTCGTTAGTGCAGATCTTTTAGTATTGGTTTCAGACATCGATGCTTTATACGATGCGCCGCCTTCACAAACTGGCGCAAAGGCAATACATGAGGTTGCAACGATCGCCGACATTGAATCCGTTGTTCTAGGCGGTGTGGGTAGTGCAGGCGTTGGAAGTGGTGGAATGGTGACAAAAGTAGAGGCGGCGCGAATTGCAACTAACGCAGGAATTCCAATGTTGCTCACATCATTAGCCGATGTTGATCAAAGTATGAACGGTGTTCAACTAGGAACTTATTTCCATGCCCAACCTAGCAAAACAACGTCGCGACTCTTGTGGCTCGCGCATGCAACGACAACGCATGGAAAATTAATATTAGATGCTGGCGCAGTCACTGCCATTTTGGAGCGCGGAGTTTCACTGCTTCCGGCAGGGGTCACGCAAGTGACTGGTAGTTTCATCGCAGGTGATGCAGTTGAGTTAGTTGGACCAGATGGCGCAGTTATCGCACGCGGTTTAGTCGCTTTTGACTCTGACGATCTGCCTCAAATGCTGGGCCGCTCAACTAAAGAGCTCGCGCAAGCACTTGGACCAGAGTATGAACGTGAGCTAGTGCATCGCGATGATTTGGTGTTGATTTAATTGAGCGCACAAGAGTTAGTAGGTCAATTAGCCGATACTGCACGCCGGGCGGCACGTACCTTAAGTGCTGCTACCAGTGCCCAGCGCAAGGCTTCACTGATTGCTATTGCCGAAGCAATTGAGGCGCAAAGCGCGCGCATTCTTACGGCCAATGAGATCGATATGGAGCGTGGACGTGCTGAGGGGTTTAACTCGTCACTTCTCGATCGCTTGCTGTTAACTTCTGAACGCGTCAAGGGAATTGCAGATGGTGCGCGCCAGGTCGCAGGTTTGCAAGATCCACTTGGAAAAACCCTTCGCGAATCGGTTTTACCAAATGGAATACAACTAAGACAATTAACTGTGCCATTTGGCGTGATTGGTATGGTCTATGAAGCCCGCCCCAATGTCACCGTTGACGCGGCAGTAATTTTACTGATGTCGGGCAATGCGGCTTTGTTGCGCGGATCTTCGAGCGCTGAAGCAAGTAATCAAGTTTTAGTCTCCGTCATGCGAGATGCTTTAGCAACAACAGTTATTTCACCAGATGTTATTCAATTAGTTCCATCAGATTCTCGTGAGACCGTTAGAGCCTTACTACATGCTCGTGGAAAAGTTGATTTAGTAATTCCCCGTGGGAGTGCATCGCTTATTCGTATGGTCGTCGATGAATCAACGGTACCTACAATCGAAACCGGTGCTGGTGTTTGCCATGTATTCATCGACGAGTTCGCTAATTTAGATATAGCGATACCTATTATTCTTAACTCTAAAATCCAACGCCCCAGTGTGTGCAATGCGGCCGAGACTCTTCTGGTGCATAAAAATATTGCACAAACATTTCTACCGGTAGCCTTAAAAGCTCTACATGATGCTGGTGTAATTCTGCATTGCGATAGCGCTAGCCTGGCTATTGCAGGTGAAATCCCAGCTACTTTGGCAGAAGAAGAAAATTGGTCTACTGAGTACGGAACTTTAGAGATGAATGTTGCCATTGTTGATTCGGTAGATGCGGCCGCAGATCACATTGCTACATACGGTACCCAGCACACCGAAGCCATAGTCACGGAAAATAAGGCTCACGCCGATCGATTTATCGCATTAAGTGATTGCGCTGCAGTAATGGTGAATACATCAACGCGATTTACCGACGGCGAACAGATGGGCTTTGGCGCTGAAATTGGGATTTCTAATCAGAAATTGCATGCCCGTGGACCAATGGGCCTTGAAGCCATGACAACCACAACCTGGATCGTTACTGGAAATGGTCAGATTCGCAGTTAGCCCGCGAATTAATTAGAATCACACCCATGACCAGCCTTTCCCGCGATGATGTCGCAAATCTTGCACGACTTGCACGCATTGAAATGAGCGATGAAGAGTTAGAAAATCTCTCCAATGAATTTACTGTCATTCTCGATGCTGTCGCGCGAGTTCAAGAAGTTGCGGGTGCCGATGTTGCACCGACGTCACACCCGTTACCTTTGCGCAATGTATTTCGCCCTGATGTAGTTGTTGACTCATTAACCCCAGAAGAGGCATTGTCGGGTGCACCGGCACAGGAAGAGTCTCGTTTTCGGGTGCCTCAGATTTTAGGTGAAGAATGATTCGCAACTCTGCAGCCGAGATGGCGACCAAACTCAGCGCTGGAGAAATTACTGCAGTTGAGTTAACTCAACTGCACCTAGATCGCATTGCATCAGTAGATGCCGAAGTACACGCTTTCTTATATGTTGATACCGAAGGTGCACTTGCTCAAGCTGGCGCAGTTGATGCAAAGCGAAAGCGCGGTGAAAAACTATCTCCTCTTGCCGGGGTTCCATTAGCGCTTAAAGATGTCATGGTGCAAAAAGGTATTCCAACTACATGTGGTTCAAAGATTCTTGAAGGATGGCGCCCACCATATGACTCAACCGTAGTAACAAATTTAAAGAACAACGGCATTGTTATTTTAGGTAAGACGAATATGGATGAGTTTGCAATGGGCTCTTCTACTGAAAACTCTGCTTATGGTCCAACGCATAACCCTTGGGATTTATCGCGTATTCCTGGTGGTTCAGGTGGCGGTTCATCGGCCTCATTAGCCGCCTTTGAAGCACCTCTTGCTATCGGCACTGATACGGGTGGTTCAATTCGCCAACCCGCTGCAGTTACCGGAACCGTTGGAGTAAAACCTACATATGGCGGCGTATCGCGCTTTGGTTTAGTTGCATTTTCATCCTCACTTGATCAAGCCGGTCCATGTGCGCGTACGGTTTTAGATGCCGCACTGCTGCATGAAGCGATAGCTGGCCATGATCCTAAGGATTCAACAAGTATTAATGCGCCAGTTCCGCAGGTAGTCGCTGCCGCTAAGAGTGGTGATGTTAAGGGCATGAAAATTGGTGTTGTTAAAGAGCTCAACGGTGATGGCTATCAAAGTGGAGTACGCACTCGCTTTGAAGAGTCTCTAGAGTTATTGGCTGCAGCTGGAGCTGAAATAGTAGAAGTATCTGCGCCAAACTTTGAGTACGCACTTGCTGCATATTATTTGATTGCACCATCAGAGTGTTCATCAAACTTAGCTCGCTTTGATGCAATGCGTTATGGCTTACGCGTAGGTGATGTAGATGGAGCGTCGGCTGAATCAGTGATGAATCTGACGCGCCAAATTGGCTTTGGCCGCGAAGTAAAGCGTCGCATTATTCTTGGAACCTACGCTCTTTCTTCGGGTTATTACGATGCCTATTACGGAAGTGCACAAAAAGTTCGAACATTAATCACTCAAGATTTCAATAAAGCATTTGAAAAGTGTGACGTGATGGTCTCACCAACATGTCCAACAACTGCCTTTAAAATCGGAGAAAAATCTAACGACCCAATCGCTATGTATCTCAATGACATCGCAACTATTCCAGTGAATATGGCGGGTATAGGTGGAATGTCCTTACCTGCTGGATTAGCTCCGGAGGATTCTCTACCAGTTGGATTCCAGATTATGGCACCTGCGATGAAAGATGAACGCATGTACCTAGTCGGTGCAGCACTTGAAGCGGCGTTATTAACTAAGTGGGGCGCACCCTTGCTGTCAAAGATTCCAGAATTGGCAGGTAAATAAATGGCGCTTACATACGATGAAGTAATGGCTAAGTACGAACCAGTACTAGGCCTAGAAGTCCACGTTGAGCTCAACACCAATTCAAAAATGTTTTGTGGTTGCAGCACTATATTTGGCGCAGAACCAAATACTCAAACATGTCCAGTCTGTTTAGCTTTACCTGGTGCTTTGCCTACAGTTAATGAAAAGGCGATTGAATCAACGATCAAAATCGGCCTTGCCTTGAACTGTTCAATCGCACCCTTTAGTCGCTTTGCACGCAAAAACTATTTCTATCCAGATATGCCGAAGAACTTCCAGATTTCACAGTATGACGAACCTATCTGCGTTAACGGATATGTGGATGTTGAGATCGAAACCGATGAGGGTCCCAAGGTCTTCCGAATCGAAATCGAGCGCGTACATATGGAAGAAGACACCGGTAAGTCATTACACGTGGGTGGTGCAACCGGTCGAATCCATGGCGCTGAATACTCACTTCTTGATTACAACCGTGCAGGAATTCCACTGGTAGAAATCGTGACCAAAATCGTTCCAGGAACGGGTAAGTACGCTCCAGAAGTTGCCAAGGCATATGTTGCAGAGCTTCGCGACATATTGCGCTCACTGGGCGTTAGTGATGTAAAGATGGAACAGGGCTCACTGCGTTGCGATGCTAACGTCTCATTACGTCTTATTGGTGTCGAAACTTTAGGTACTCGAAGTGAAACTAAAAATGTGAACTCGCTTCGCTCAGTCGAACGCGCAATTCGTGGAGAGATGATTCGCCATGCAGAGTTGCTTAATAAGGGTGAGCGCGTAGTTCAAGAGACACGACACTTTCAAGAAGATACTGGCCTTACTCGCTCTGGCCGTTCAAAAGAGCAGGCCGAGGATTACCGCTACTTCCCGGAGCCAGATTTAGTTCCCGTTGCACCAGATGCTGCATGGATTGAAACTTTGCGAGCAGAATTGCCAGAACGACCATCGATTCACCGTAAACGCTTACAAGAAGCATGGGCTGTTCCAGATAAAGAGATGGCGGCGATGATTAACGCCGATGTATTAAATATTGTGGAAGCCACAGTTACCTTAGGCGCAGATCCAGCAAAGGCGCGCAGTTGGTGGCTCGGTGAAATCTCACGAATTGCAAATGACAAGGAAGTTGCAATCGCAAATCTGCCAATCACTCCAGCTGATGTTGCCGAGATCGTTGCCTTAGTAAGTTCGGGGGAGTTAACCGACAAGCTTGCACGCCAGGTTATCGAAGGCGTGATTGCCGGTGAGGGTAAGCCAGCCGCAGTAATTGCGTCGCGCGGAATAAAGGTTGTTAATGATGATGGTGCACTCATGGCTGCGATCGAAAAAGTTTGCAGCGAACAACCTGAGACTGCCGAAAAAATCCGCAATGGTCACTTGCCAGCAGCTGGTGCATTAATTGGTGCAGTCATGAAAGAGACAAAGGGTCAAGCCGATGCCGCCCGTGTCCGAACTTTGCTATTAACTCACTTAGGCCAAGGCGAGTAGTTAGACTAGTAACCATGTCGACGATGAAACCGCGCTCTGGATTAGTTACAGATGGATTAGAGCGAGCACCTGCACGAGGAATGTTGCGTGCAGTTGGAATGGGTGATCAGGATTGGGTTAAGCCTCAAATTGGAATCGCATCATCATGGAATGAAATTACGCCATGTAACTTATCTCTGGATCGTTTAGCTAAAGCATCTAAGCAAGGCGTTATTGATGCTGGGGGATTTCCCATGC
Organism: Streptomyces griseus; assembly: GCA_945865365.1. GTDB lineage: Bacteria > Actinomycetota > Actinomycetes > Nanopelagicales > Nanopelagicaceae > Planktophila. The sequence goes on along the minus strand of CAMBDL010000011.1, from coordinate 37,925 downwards.
AGTTCGGCACAATTTCAGTCTCTGATGGAATTTCAATGGGCCACGAAGGTATGCACTTCTCATTAGTCTCACGAGAAGTAATCGCCGATTCTGTAGAAACAGTGATGCAGGCCGAGCGCTTCGATGGAATGGTTACATTTGCCGGATGTGATAAATCTCTTCCGGGAATGATGATGGCAGCTGCACGTATCGATGTTGCAAGTGTTTTTGTTTACGCTGGCTCTACATTGCCAGGACAAGTTGATGGAAAAGATGTCACAATTATCGATGCCTTTGAAGCCGTAGGTGCATGTGCTCGCGGATTAATTACACAAGAGCGCGTTGATCAAATTGAGCGTGCAATCTGTCCAGGTGAGGGTGCCTGTGGTGGCATGTATACCGCTAACACCATGGCAAGTATCGCCGAAGCAATTGGTTTATCTCTTCCAGGTTCGGCTGCGCCTCCTGCAGTAGATCGTCGCCGCGATGCATTTGCCGTTCAATCAGGAGCAGCAGTTGTAGAACTCATTCGCGCGGGAATTACAACCCGCGATATTTTAACTAAGCAGGCCTTTGAAAACGCAATCACAATTTTGATGGCACTAGGTGGTTCAACAAATGCAGTTCTGCACTTGCTCGCAATTGCGCATGAGGCCGATGTTGACTTAGAGCTCAATGATTTTCATCGCATTGGTTCTAAAGTTCCATTGCTGGGTGATTTAAAACCCTTTGGCCGCTTTGTCATGAGTGATATGGATAAAGTTGGAGGAGTTCCAGTAATTCTAAAAGCGCTTTTGGATGCAAAGATGTTGCATGGTGATGTTTTAACCGTTACTGGTAAGACGATGGCTGAAAACTTAGCCGATATCAATCCACCAGATCCTGATGGAGAGATTTTGCGCGCAGCATCAAGGCCTTTATCCACCGATGTTGGAATCACAATCCTGGGCGGAACATTGGCACCAGAAGGCGCGGTATGTAAGACCGCTGGAATCGGAATCGAAAAGTTTGAAGGACCTGCACGTGTATTTGAACGCGAACAAGCGGCCATGGATGCACTTGAGAATGGAACGATTCAAGCAGGTGACGTTGTGGTTATTCGCTATGAAGGTCCAAAGGGTGGACCTGGTATGCGTGAGATGCTCATGATTACTGGCGCAATCAAAGGCGCCGGGCTTGGTAAATCGACTTTGTTACTGACCGATGGACGTTTCTCTGGCGGCTCAACCGGCTTATGTGTTGGCCATGTTGCTCCAGAGGCCGTAGATGGGGGACCAATCGCATTTGTGAAAGATGGCGATATCGTTCGAATCGATATTACAAAGCGCACCATGGACCTGCTGGTTGATGTCCAAGAGTTAGAGGCCCGCAAAGTTGGCTGGAAGCCGCTGACCCATAAGTACACCCGCGGAGTTCTGCATAAATACTCTCAGTTGGTGGGCTCAGCATCTAAGGGTGCAGTCTGCGACTAAGTGTTCAAATTGTGAGATGGGCATCTCACGCCTTGACTCAATTCATAAGCTGTTGGAGAATAGAGCCATGTCAAAAGCATTAGTAGTGGTGGTGATTTAAAGGCGCGTGATCTAGCAATTTGATCGCGCGCTACCCTCAGTTAATCTGAGGGTTTTTTCGTTTAATCACACCACACCGAGCATGGAAGGAGTTGGAAAATGAGTCAGATGAATGGAGCTAGTTCACTTGTGGCATCGTTAGAAGCCGCTGGCGTCGATGTCATGTTTGGAATTCCAGGCGGTGCAATCTTGCCTGCTTATGATCCAATCTTTTCAAGCTCGATTCGCCACATTCTTGTGCGTCACGAACAAGGTGCTGGCCATGCTGCAACAGGTTATGCCCAAGTCACTGGTCGAGTGGGAGTGTGCATCGCTACATCTGGTCCAGGTGCAACAAATCTTGTAACTCCTCTTGCCGATGCGGCGATGGATTCAGTTCCAGTTGTTGCAATTACTGGTCAAGTTCCATCAGCTGCAATTGGAACCGATGCTTTCCAAGAAGCCGATATCCGTGGCATCACAATGCCATTTGCAAAACATAATTATTTAATAACCGATCCTGCCGATATTCCTCGCGCGATTGCCGAAGCTTTCCATATTGCCAGTACCGGTCGACCAGGGCCGGTACTAGTTGATATTGCCAAAGATGCTCTACAAAAAATGACGGAGTTTAAATATCCAACTTCGGTGTCATTGAAGGGTTATAAGCCCAAACTTGCGCCGGATGCACAATCGATTACTGATGCCGCAGATTTAATTACACAGTCCAGCAAGCCTGTTTTTTACGTTGGCGGCGGAGTAATTAAAGCTGATGCTTCACGCGAATTAATGGAGCTAGCACAGTTACTGGGAGCCCCCGTTGTTACAACGCTAATGGCACGTGGAGCTTTTCCTGATAGCCATGCACTCAATCTTGGAATGCCTGGAATGCACGGCACGGTTGCAGCCGTTACGGCCCTACAAAAAGCAGATTTACTTATTACTTTAGGCGCGCGCTTTGATGATCGCGTCACTGGCAAGCTCTCGACCTTTGCCGTCAACGCCAAAGTTATTCACGCCGATATTGATCCCGCTGAAATCGGTAAGAACCGCTTCGCCGATGTTGCAGTTCTCGGCGATCTTAAATACACAATCGCTGCCTTGATTCCCGCATTAAAGATAGCCCTTGCCAAGAATCGTCCCGACTTATCTGCCTGGCTTCTTCAGGTGAACTCTTTACAGGCGACTTATCCATTGGGTTATGCAATGCCAACAGATGGTTCACTTGCACCCCAGTACGTGATTGAACGTTTAGGAAAAATATCTGGGCCACAAACAATTTTTGCAGCTGGAGTTGGACAACATCAGATGTGGGCCTCGCAGTTTGTCTCCTATGAGAATCCACGCACTTGGTTGAACTCAGGCGGTCTTGGCACGATGGGTTATGCAGTTCCCGCAGCCATGGGCGCTAAAGTTGGCGCACCAGATACAACGGTGTGGGCAATCGATGGCGATGGTTGTTTCCAAATGACTAATCAAGAGTTAACGACGTGCGCACTCAATAACATTCCGATCAAAGTTGCAATTATTAATAATGAATCACTGGGAATGGTTCGCCAATGGCAGACACTGTTCTACGAAGGTCGCTATTCAAATACCAGTCTTGAATCAAAGCGAGTTCCAAATTTTCCTATGTTGGCCGAGGCAATGGGCTGCGTTGGTTTAAGTTGTGAGCGTCCAGAAGATGTAGATGCAACTATTGAAAAAGCGATGAGCATCAATGATCAACCTGTCGTCGTAGATTTTCGGGTTTCCCGCGATGCAATGGTGTGGCCAATGGTTGCAGCAGGTGCCTCAAATGACGACATCATGATCGCGCGCGAAACCGCGCCTGACTGGGATTCACAGGAGTTATAAAATGGCCCAACACACTCTGGAAGTAATCGTTGAAAACTCACCTGGCGTTTTGGCACGCGTAGCTGGCCTATTTTCCCGCCGCGCTTACAACATCGAGCGCTTATCGGTTGGTCCAACTGATAACCCAGAGACCTCTAAAATGGAGATCGTAGTTAACTTAGAAGGCCATGCTCTAGAGCAGGTAATTGCTCAGCTAGACAAGTTAATCAATGTAATCGCGATCAAAGAGATCGTGCCTGATTTCGCTCAACCAATTGTTCACGACACACAACCCGACTACCAGAACTAATAAGGAGAAATACCGTGGCAGCAACGATGTATCACGAAGAGGATGCCGATCTATCAATCATCCAAGGTCGCAAAGTCGCGATTATCGGTTACGGCTCACAAGGACACGCACACGCACTCAATTTGCGCGATAGCGGAGTCGATGTTCGCGTGGGATTAAAAGATGGTTCACCATCTCGCGCTAAGGCCGAAGCTGAAGGTCTGCGCGTAGTCAGTGTCGCCGAGGCAGTCAAAGAGGCAACAGTGATCATGATCTTGGCTCCTGACCATGTGCAGCGCCATATTTACACAGAGTCAATTCTGCCAAACCTAAAAGATGGCGATGCACTTCTCTTTGGTCATGGATTTAATATTCGTTTTGGTTACATCAAACCAACTGCGTCAGTCGATGTCTGCATGATTGCACCTAAGGGCCCAGGCCACTTAGTACGTCGTGAGTTCGTAGCTGGACGTGGCGTGCCAGTTATCGTTGCAGTTGAACAAGATGCAACAGGTAACGCTTGGCCATTAACGCTGTCATATGCACGTGCGATCGGTGGACTTCGTGCCGGTGGAATTTTGACAACCTTTACTGAAGAGACAGAGACCGATTTATTTGGTGAGCAGTCAGTTCTTTGTGGCGGCGCATCCCAACTCGTGATGTATGGCTTTGAAGTTCTTACTGAGGCTGGATATCAACCAGAGGTTGCATACTTTGAATGTCTTCACGAGCTAAAACTGATCGTGGATCTTATGTATGAAGGTGGAATCGCAAAACAACGCTGGTCAGTTTCAGATACTGCCGAATTCGGTGATTACGTCTCAGGTCCGCGAGTGATTGACCCACGCGTAAAAGAAAATATGAAGGCAGTTCTTGCTGACATCCAAAGTGGTGTTTTTGCTAAGCGCTTTATCGATGATCAAGAGGCTGGCGCCATTGAATTTAAGGCACTTCGCACGAAGGGTGAGACTCACCCAATCGAGACTGTCGGCCGCGAACTTCGCAAGATGTTTTCATGGATTAAATCAACAAAGGCCGATGATTACCAAGAAGGTAATGCAGCGCGTGGCTAAACCAGTCGTTTTAATTGCAGAAGAGTTAAGTCCGGCAACTTTAGATGCACTTGGTCCAGATTTCGAGGTCGTTAACTGTGACGGCGCAGATCGTGGCCAACTTCTAGATGCACTTGCCAAAGGTGTGGACGCGGTATTGATTCGTTCGGCAACCAAGATGGATGCTCAAGCTATTGCTGCAGCTAAGGGTTTAAAGGTTATTGCCCGTGCAGGAGTTGGTTTAGATAACGTAGATATTCCGGCAGCAACTGCTGCCGGTGTCATGGTTGTCAATGCACCAACATCGAACATCGTTAGTGCTGCAGAGCTTGCAATCTCATTGCTACTTGCCTCAGCACGCTTTATCTCACCAGCACATGCGGCACTTCGTAATGGCAAGTGGGCGCGCTCTCAGTTCACTGGCGCAGAGCTATTTGAAAAGACACTAGGCATTGTCGGCTTTGGTCGCATTGGACAATTAGTTGCACACCGTATGCAGGCATTTGGTATGGATGTCATTGCCTATGACCCATATTTGCAGCCCGCACGTGCGGCCCAACTTGGTGTTCGACTTGTTGAACTCGATGAACTACTGCGTACTGCAGATTTCATCACGATCCACTTGCCAAAGACTAAGGAAACGGCCAACTTAATCGGTGTTGAAGCGCTGAAAAAAGTAAAGCCATCAGTGCGAATTATTAATGCTGCACGTGGAGGCGTTTTAGACGAGGCGGCACTCTATGATGCAATTGTCGAAGGTCGCGTAGGCGGAGCAGGCCTAGATGTGTTTTCAACTGAGCCATGTACTGATTCACCACTGTTTACTCTCGATAAGGTCGTTGCAACACCGCACTTAGGTGCATCAACCGATGAGGCCCAAGAGCGGGCAGGTATAGCCGTTGCAGTTTCGGTGCGTAAAGCGCTAGCGGGCGAGCTTGTTCCAGATGCCGTTAATGTTAAAGGCGGCGTCATTGCCGAAGAGATTCGTCCAAGTCTCCCACTTGTCGAAAAGATGGCACAGATTGCTACTGAGCTTTTAAATGAAGTTCCGGTCAATATGGATATTCAAGTTCGCGGGGAGATTGCAGTTCACGACTCATCGATTCTTGCAATTAGCGCGCTGAAGGGTTCACTGATTGCAGTTGGCGCCGAAGAGGTTACTTACGTCAATGCACCTGGTCTTGCCGCCGAACGTGGTATGACTTCACACGTTACGACAACTGCTGATAGCGCAGAATACCGTTCGATGATTTCACTGCGCGCGGCAACGGGCAGTGGCAAATCTATTACCGTTGATGGAACTTTGATGGGAATCAAACAGACTCAAAAGATTATCGGTATTGATTCATTCTCACTGGATCTGCCACCAACTGCACATATCTTATTCCTGCGTTACGTAGATGCACCTGGAGTGATCGGCACCGTTGGCCAAACATTAGGCCAAGCCCATATCAATATCGCTGGTATGCAAGTTGCTCGTAGCGGTGCTGGTGGTAAAGCTCTGATGGCGCTCTCAGTTGACTCTAATGTCAGTGATGAATTACTAGCGACAATTAAGAAAGAGACAGGTGCCGAATCCGTTCGTGCAGTTGTCTTGGTGGATTAATGAACACTATTAACTTAGCGGTTATTGCAGGCGATGGAATTGGACCTGAGGTTGTCAAGGAAGGCCTTAAAGTTTTAGATGCAGTGTCAAAGAAATATGACCTCACCTTTAACAAAACTTCCTACGATTTAGGCGCAGGCTACTGGCATCGCACGGGTGAAGTTCTACCCGATGCAACGCTGGCCGAGCTGGCAACCAAAGATGTTATTTTGCTTGGCGCAGTCGGAGATCCAACGGTTCCTAGTGGTGTTCTAGAGCGGGGACTCTTATTAAAGCTGCGCTTTGCCTTTGATCACTACATCAACTTACGCCCAGCCCGCTTAATGCCTGGGGTCACTAGCCCGCTTGCAACTAATGCCCCCATTGATTTTATTGTTGTACGTGAAGGTACAGAGGGCCCATACGTCGGCGCCGGCGGAGTTTTAGCTGAAGGCACTGATGCAGAAATCGCAACGGAGGAGAGTCTTAATACTCGCCGTGGGGTCGAGCGAGTTATTCGAGATGCATTCGAGCGTGCACTCAAGCGTGATCGTAAAAAGTTAACCCTTGTTCATAAGAACAATGTATTAACTCGCGCTGGTGGTCTATGGACTCGTACATTTGATGAAGTAGCTAAAGAGTATCCAACGGTTGCAACTGATTATCTACATGTTGATGCTGCATCAATGTTCTTTGTTACTCATCCCGAGCGCTTTGATGTAGTCGTTACCGATAATTTATTTGGTGACATCTTGACCGATATCGCTGCTGCAATTTGTGGTGGTATTGGACTTGCCGCATCTGGCAATATCAATCCAACGCGCAAGTTTCCATCGATGTTTGAACCCGTACATGGCTCAGCACCTGATATCGCCGGCAAGAACATTGCCGATCCAACGGCCACAGTTATGTCTGTAGCAATGATGTTAGATCACTTGGGTTATACCGATGCTGCGCGCGACATTGAACGCGCAGTTGCATCGGATCTTTTAACGCGTGCCGATAAAAAGCGAAGCACAAGCGAGGTAGGAGATGCGCTAGTCGCAGCGCTATAAGACTATGAAAATAACACTTAACCCACACGCCAAAGATGCAGCCACGCGAGATGCGCTAGTTGCCGAAGGTGGTTTTGGTAAGTACTACACCGACCATATGGTTGTGTGTGAGTGGAGTGAAAAAGATGGTTGGGGAGAGCCAGAGTTAAAGCCTTATGGCCCAATCTCTTTAGATCCAGCAACGGCAGTTTTTCATTACGGTCAAGAGATCTTTGAAGGGTTAAAGGCTTATCGCCAACCCGATGGCTCGATTGCACTTTTTCGTCCAGATGCCAATGCCAAACGCTTTGCTAAATCAGCGGCCCGCTTAGCTTTGCCTGAGATGCCAGAGGTTCTTTTTCTGGAGACAGTTGATGCATTACTAAAGCAAGACGGCGGTTGGGTCCCAAGTAAAATTGGTGAGGCTTTATATATTCGTCCATTTATGATTGCAACTGAAGTTGGTTTAGGTGTTCGACCATCAAATAAAGCTTTGTATATGTTGATTGCTACACCAGCGGGTGCTTACTTTGATCCATCAAAGGCAGTCTCGGTGTGGATCTCAACAGAGTATGTGCGTGCCGCCCTGGGCGGAACTGGTGAGGCTAAGTGTGGTGGAAACTACGCAGCATCGTTGGTTGCACAAAAAGCTGCGGCTAAAGAGGGCTGTGATCAAGTTGTATGGATCGATGCTAAAGAGCGCAAATGGGTCGAAGAGATGGGGGGCATGAACCTCTACTTTGTTAAAGGTAGCCGAGCTGATGCAACTGTTGTTACACCAAAACTCACAGGAACTTTGCTACCAGGAATTACTCGCGATTCAATTTTAAGCGTAGCGAAAGATTTAGGGTATAAGACCGAGGAAGTCATGCTCAGTATCGATGACTGGCGCGATGGTGTTAAATCCGGTGAGATAACCGAAATCTTTGCATGTGGAACCGCCGCTGTTGTTTCACCAGTTGGTCAGGCGAAAAGCGCTATGGGAACATGGGTAACTGGTGATGGTCAACCTGGTGTCATTACCATGCAGATTCGAAATGCACTTTTAGCGATTCAGCATGGCACCGCACCTGATTCACATAATTGGATGAGTGTGGTTAAGTAAATGCCAGTATCAGATGCCTTTCATATCTATGACACCACGTTGCGCGATGGTGCGCAGCAAGAGGGTTTAAACCTCTCAGTGCATGACAAGTTAACGATTGCGCGACACTTAGATGATCTAGGTGTTGGATTTATCGAAGGCGGTTGGCCAGGGGCTAATCCAAAAGATACCGAGTTCTTTGCGCGCGCTAAAAAAGAGTTAGTACTTAAGAACGCTACCTTTGTGGCCTTTGGCGCTACTCGTCGCCCCCATGTAAAAGCCGCCGATGATGTACTCCTGGGTGCACTTCGAGACAGTGGGGCATCGGCCGTAACACTCGTAGCCAAGGCCTTTGATCGCCACGTTGATTTAGCGCTCAAGACTACGTTGGATGAAAATTTAGAGATGATCCGTGACTCAGTCACACATTTAATAGCCGAAGGTCAACGTGTCTTTCTAGATGCCGAGCACTTCTTTGATGGTTATCGCATCAACCGCGCCTATGCGTTGGAAGTTGTACGTGTTGCCGCCGAAGCAGGCGCTGATGTAATCGCATTATGCGATACCAACGGTGGAATGTTGCCCGATGAGTTATCCCAAGTCGTTCATGACGTTCTCACTGCGAGCTCTGCGCGACTTGGAATTCACTGTCACAACGACACAGGGTGCGCCGTTGCAAACTCAATGGCCGCCGTTGCTGCCGGTGTAACACATGTGCAGGGAACTTTGAATGGCTATGGCGAACGAACAGGTAACGCCGACCTTGTCACCATCATTGCAAATCTTGAATTAAAAAAGAATCAATTAGTCTTGCCGAAAAATGCTCTACAAGAAGCTTTCAGAATCTCGCATGCAATTGCTGAAGTGACAAATGTTTCATCTAGCGCCCGCCAACCATATGTTGGCGTTTCAGCCTTTGCTCATAAAGCAGGTTTACATGCGAGTGCAATTAAAATTGATCCATCTTTGTACCAACATGAAGATCCATCATCGGTAGGCAATGACATGCGCATGCTAGTCAGTGACATGGCAGGTCGCGCATCAATTGAATTAAAGTCTCAAGAACTCGGTGTTGATTTAGGTGGCGATAAAGAGCTTATTGGTCGAATTGTTGAGCGGGTAAAAGAGATGGAGTCTCGCGGCTTTACCTTTGAGGCAGCAGATGCATCATTTGAACTTTTGGCACACGAAGAAATCAACGGCAAGCGTCCGACTTTCTTTACAATCGAACACTGGTTAACAACAGTTGAGCGTGCCCAAGATCAAAGCATTCTCACTAAGGCCGAAGTCACCGTGACTGCGATGGGTAAAAAAATAATCTGTTCAGGAATCGGCAACGGCCCAGTGAACGCATTTGATAACGCCTTACGAACGGGTTTAAAGCAGCTTTACCCAGAGTTAGAGGTTTTAGAGCTAACCGATTACAAGGTACGAATTCTGGAAGGTCGCCTAGGTACTGGTGCTATAACTCGAGTATTAGTTGAAACGAGCGATGGCAAAGGCGAGTGGAATACCGTGGGTGTGCATGAAAACGTTATTGCCGCTTCGGCAATGGCGCTAGAGGATGCATTGACCTTTGGCTTACTGCGTCAAGGACGTAAGCCCGAGTAAAGTTTTACCTGTGAACGATCAATATGAAAAGATGTTGGTTACTTTTCAACGCCACCTAGAGGTTGAGCGTAACCTTTCAGTTCATACGGTGCGGGCCTATATGGGCGACTTACGATCACTCTTTGACCATGTGGAAGCACTGGGAGTATCTGATATTTCTGAGCTGCAGTTATCGCATCTACGTTCATGGCTAGCCAATCAGCAGATAAAAGGCGGAGCACGCACAACACTTTCGCGTCGAGCAGTTTCGGTTCGATTGTTTACTAAGTGGGCGCTTAAGAATAAATATGCGGCAACCGATGTTGGTGTATCTCTTGCAACCCCAAAAGCTCATCGAACTCTGCCAGGAGTGTTAGATATCAACGACGCTAAGTTGGCGATGGATTCAATGGCAATGCGGGCAGGCGAAGAAGAGACACCAATTGCCCTGCGCGATGTTGCAATGCTGGAACTGTTGTATGCAACGGGTGCGCGCGTAGGTGAATTATGCGGTCTAGATATTGGCGATATTGATTACAACCGCAACACAATTAGAGTTTTAGGTAAAGGAAATAAAGAGCGCACTATCCCTATGGGGCGACCTGCAGTAAAAGCGCTGCAAGTGTGGCTCAAGGATGGCAGAGCAGCAATAATGAATGAGCAATCTGCTCAAGCTGTTTTTCTCGGTGCTCGTGGTAAGCGCATAGATCAGCGCACCGTGCGCACCGTTGTCTACGAAGCGTTATCTGCCATTGAAGGTATTGAGCGAATGGGGCCGCATGCGCTGCGCCATTCGGCAGCTACGCATTTATTAGAAGGTGGCGCCGATCTGCGAACAGTGCAGGAGATTTTGGGCCATGCTTCTCTTGCTACAACTCAGATTTATACGCACGTATCAACGGCTCGATTGCAAAAAGTATTTAAGCAGGCACATCCACGCGCATGAATACATCACTAGTTGTCATACCTACCTATAACGAGGTCGAGAGCATCGGTTCATTACTAGATGCCTTAAAGAATTTGCCTGTAGATATTTTGGTAATCGATGATGGCTCACCTGATGGCACTGCCCAGGTTTGTTTAGCACATGGAGTTGAAGTTATTTCTCGTACCTCAAAGATGGGGTTGGGCAGCGCCTATCGCACTGGCTTTGCTATTGCGCTCACTCGTGGATATGCCAACGTTATTGAGATGGATGCCGATGGTTCACACCAGGTGCGGGATTTAGAGATCATGATGGAGTGGATCGGCACGAATGAGCTCTTGATTGGATCGCGCTGGGTTGCCGATGGAGCCATTGAAAATTGGAGCAAGTTTCGCGAGTACTTATCCAAAGGCGCAAATGCCTACGCCAACCTGCTCTTATCCCTTGATGTAAAAGATACAACGTCTGGCTTTCGAATCTATAGCGCTGATCTGCTGCGGCGAATGGATCTTGCCACAATCAAGAGCGAGGGCTACTGCTTTCAGATCGAAATGACCCGGCGGGCGATTGCTTGCGGGGCAACGGTGGGGGAGATACCTATTACCTTCATCGAACGGGCCCATGGCCAGTCAAAGATGTCGGGGGCAATTGCCTTAGAGGCCGTCCTTCGGATTACATCCTGGGGGCTTTTGCGCCTAATCGGTCGGTAATAGATAGCTCCGTGCGGCAGGTACAATTTCGCCTGCACCGCAAGCTTCCAATCTTTGGGGATTTGTCGGTGACATCTCAGCACTGCCTTGGCCTTAAAAACCAGGTGAATCATCTCGGTCCGTTTATTCGGTCGATGAATCTCAGTGCGACGGGCCTAACAAATAGTTAAGCCACAACCGAGCGGGTTTTGAGAGTGCTGCGTGCACACAAAACCTAAGAAGGAGTATGCCGTCATGGCAGTTGTAACAATGCGAGAACTTCTCGACAGTGGAGTCCACTTCGGACACCAGACTCGTCGATGGAATCCAAAGATGAAGCGCTTTATTTTCACTGAGCGCAACGGTATTTACATCATCGATATCCAGCAATCACTAGGACTTATCGATAATGCATATGAGTTTGTAAAGGATACGGTCGCTAAGGGCGGTCACATTCTTTTTGTTGGAACAAAGAAGCAGGCACACGAGCCAATTATTCAGCAGGCAGCACGCGTTGGTATGCCAACAGTGACTGAGCGCTGGTTAGGTGGAATGCTCACTAACTTCCCAACTGTCTATAAGCGTATTCAGCGCCTCAAGGAGCTAGAAGCACTTGAGAACACTAACGATCTTCTTCTTACAAAGAAGGAGCTCTTGATGCTTCGCCGTGAACGCGAAAAGCTTTTCAAGAACCTCGATGGAATTCGTCACATGACCAAGTTGCCTTCTGCAATCTGGGTTGTTGATACAAAGAAAGAGCACTTAGCAGTTCAAGAAGCTAAGAAGCTCGGTATTCCAGTTATTGCAATTTTAGATACAAACTGCGATCCAGATGAAGTTGATTACAAGATTCCAGGTAACGATGATGCAATCCGTTCAATCGGTCTACTTACTCGTGTCATCACTGATGCAATCGTGGCTGGCCTAGCTGCACGCTCTGCAACAGTGAAGGAAGAGGTTAAGTCTGATGCTCCAGCAGAAGTTGCTGCTGGCGAGCCAATGGCTGACTGGGAAAAAGAGATCGCAGCGTCGACCGAAGCTCCAGCTCAAGTAGCGATTGCAGAAGAAGTGCCTGCATCCGAGCCAGTAGAAGGAGAGTAATCACTATGGCTGCATATACAGCTGCCGATGTAAAGAGACTTCGCGAAGCAACCGCTGCGGGAATGCTTGATTGCAAGAAGGCACTCGATGAAGCAGAGGGCGATTACGATAAAGCGATTGATTTAATTCGTGTTAAGGGACTCAAAGGAGTTACCAAGCGCGAAGGTCGCCTGACATCTAACGGCGCAGTTGTTGCAAAGGTCGAGGGCAACCTTGGCGTGATGCTAGAACTGAACTGTGAGACAGATTTCGTAGCTAAGGGTGATCGATTTGTTGCACTTGCCGATGAGCTTCTTGTCCATCTACAAAATGCTCAATCAGATTCAGTTGAGGCATTCCTTGCTTCGACTATGGCCAGTGGAAGCACTGTTCAATCAGTAATCGATGAAGCCAATGCGATGCTCGGTGAAAAGATTGAAGTTCGCCGTATCGCCGTTCTTAAAGACTCACCGGTTGGAATCTATCTACACCGCACAAGTCCTGATCTGCCACCGCAGGTTGGCGTACTTGTTCAGTTAGCAAAAGATGCTGGTGACGTTGGAAAAGATATTGCACAGCACATCGCTGCCTTTGCACCACAGTTCGTTAATCGCGAAGATGTGCCTGCAGATCTGATTGAGAATGAGCGTCGCATCGCACATGAGACAGCGATTGAAGAGGGTAAGTCAGAACCCTCCCTTTCAAAGATCGTCGAAGGTCGCGTGACTGGCTTTGTTAAGGAAGTCTCACTTATTGAGCAGTCCTTTGCTAAAGATGCTAAGAAGACCGTGAAGCAGATTCTCGATGAGGCAGGAACGGCCGTTAAGGCCTTCCATCGCTTCCGCGTGGGTCAATAGGCTTTAAAAGGGTTAACGCTTAAGATTTACTTATAGTCCTACTAGTTATAAGGAGCACTTATGCCCGGTACACGAGGAACGTATCGGCGGGTGCTCCTTAAACTTTCTGGTGAGGTTTTTGGTGGAGAAAAAGGCATCGGTGTTGATCCCGATGTTGTACAAGATATTGCTAAGCAGATTGCAGATGTAGCCCGAACTGGCGTACAAGTTGCCATTGTTGTCGGTGGCGGTAACTACTTCCGTGGAGCTGAACTACAACAGCGCGGAATGGATCGTGCGCGTGCGGACTATATGGGCATGCTCGGCACCGTGATGAACTGTTTAGCGTTACAAGATTTTCTTGAAAAAGAGGGCGTACAAACTCGCGTACAGACTGCAATCACTATGGGGCAAGTTGCCGAACCGTATGTACCACTGCGTGCGATTCGCCATTTAGAAAAGGGCCGAGTCGTAATCTTTGGAGCAGGTGCTGGAATGCCGTACTTCACTACTGATACGGTTTCGGCACAGCGCGCACTAGAGATTGGTGCGGAGGCTTTGCTGTTGGCTAAGAGTGGAGTCGATGGTGTTTATAGCGCCGATCCTAAGAAGGATCCAACGGCAACTAAGTACGACACAATTAGTTACAACGAAGTCTTGTCAAAGTCATTAGCAGTAGCAGATGCTGCAGCTTTTGCGCTCTGCCGTGAAAACGCACTACCAATCGTTGTCTTTGATTTAATGAAAAATGGAAATATTGGTCGCGCAGTGCGTGGTGAAATGATTGGAACCTTAGTCGCTTAAGCGATTAAGGCCGCCGGAAAAAGGGAGTAACGATGTCAGACGTAGCCAGCGTCCTCAAGGACGCTGATATCAAGATGAGCAAGGCTGTAGAAGTTGCAAAGGATGATTTTGCTTCAATTCGCACCGGCCGAGCCCATCCATCGCTCTTTAACAAAATCATGGTGGACTACTACGGTACATACACAGCGCTTTCACAGTTAGCCTCGATCCAAGTTCCTGAGGCGCGCATGGCAACCATCGCCCCGTTTGATAAAGGCGCAATGGCAAATATAGAGAAAGCTATTCGTGATTCAGATTTAGGCGTTAATCCATCGAGTGATGGCTCGCTCATTCGAATTAATTTTCCTCAGCTCACCGAAGAGCGACGCAAGGAGTACATCAAAGTCGTTAAGAGCAAGGCAGAGGACTCAAAGATTTCAATGCGCAATATTCGTCGCGCAGCTAAAGAGGCTATCGAGAAGATGGAAAAAGATGGCGAAGTCGGCAAAGATGATGTTGCACGTGGAGAAAAAGAGCTAGAAAAGATTACCTCTGGTCACGTTGCTCAAGTCGATGAGATGTTTAAGCATAAGGAGACTGAACTCCTAGAAATCTAAGGGGTTTTACGCCAATGTCTGATATCCACTCCATCAACGAGGCTATTAATAAGCGTGCTGGGCGAAAACTCTTGCCTTCAATCGCCGTCTCCTTGCTGTTAATCGCTCTGATTTGGTTTGCACTTGCTTATCACAGTGAAGTATTTGCCGTTGTTGTGGCAACGGCGGTTGTACTTGGCATTCGTGAAATTGTTCGAGCCTTTAAGGCACGCGGAATCTACCTTTCAATCAGTTCGCTTATTGTGGCTTCCCTCGCTCTTTCTTATGCAACATGGAATGGAGGAGTCGCAGGCCTTGCTGTTGCAACCGCGATTGCCCTTCCAATCTTATTAATTCAATTACTTACTAAAGGTCCAGAAGGATTTGTAGCAAGTGCAACAGCCACAGTTTTCTCAGTGCTCTACCTACCTTTTTTAGGTGGTTTTCTTATACTTCTCGCTCGGCCTAGTACTGGTTTAGAGCGCGTCATGACCTTTGTTGTATTGGTCGGTTGCAACGACACTTTTGGTTACATCGTTGGAGTTTTATTTGGAAAGCACCCACTAGTACCCATTATTAGCCCTAAAAAGAGTTGGGAAGGCTTGATCGGTTCACTGGTGTTTACCGTGACCGGTGGAGTTCTCGCCTTCACATACATCATGACCATGCATTGGTGGATCGGCGCAATCGTTGGTTTAATGATTGTCTTTACTGCAACATGTGGCGATTTAATTGAGAGTGCAATGAAACGTGATTTAGCGCTTAAGGATATGGGCTCGTTACTGCCTGGCCATGGTGGGATGCTCGATCGACTTGACTCAGTTTTAATCTCGGCACCAGCGTTATGGTTAGCCCTTGAACTTGTGAAAGCGTGGTTATGAGTATCCCTGAAGTGAATTTAGTTTTTGATGAGCCGGTACAGCGCAAAAAAGTTCCTAAGCATTTAGCTGATTACTCACCTGAGGAGCGCAGGGAAGTGGCCAAAGCTCTAGGCCTACCAGCCTTTAGAGCCACTCAAGTTGCTACACATTACTTTTCACATTTAGCCGATGATCCGCAGACATGGAGCGACATACCTGCTGAGATGCGTCACAGTATTGCCGATCAACTAACTCCAAAGCTTATTGAACTTGTTCGCTCAGTTACATGTGATAACGGAATGACCCGTAAAGATTTATGGAAGTTACATGATGGAACGTTGGTCGAGAGTGTTTTGATGCGCTACACCGATCGAGTAACAGTGTGTATTTCTTCGCAAGCTGGCTGCGGAATGGGTTGTCCATTTTGTGCAACTGGCCAAGCCGGCTTAACACGTAATTTAAGTGCAGGCGAAATCACCGAACAGATTGTCGCTGCTGCGCGAGCGTGCGCCAATGGCGAACTACCGGGTGGGCCTGCACGATTATCTAATATTGTATTTATGGGAATGGGGGAGCCATTGGCTAACTACAACGCCGTTGTACGAACCCTCCATAACATTATCGATCCAGCACCAGATGGACTTGGAATCAGTGCGCGCTCTGTGACGGTTTCAACCGTTGGATTAGTCAATGGAATTGAAAAGCTCACAGAGGAGGGCCTAGCTGTTACTTTGGCGGTTTCCTTGCATACCCCTGACGATGAGTTGCGGGATACGTTGGTACCTATTAATTCTCGCTGGAAAATAAAAGAGGTTTTAGCCGCCGCCGATGCTTATGAAAAGCGCACTGGTCGCCGATATTCGATTGAGTACGCAATGATTCGCGATATCAATGATCAATCCTGGCGCTCAGATCTCCTGGGTCGATTACTAAAAAACCGCAACGCCCATGTCAATTTAATCCCGCTCAACCCCACTCCTGGCTCAAAATGGACCGCCTCGAGGCGCGAAGATGAAGCCGAATTCGTTCGAATCCTGGAGGGCTATGGAGTGCCGGTAACGGTTCGCGATACCCGTGGACGAGAAATCGATGGCGCTTGTGGTCAGTTGGCCGCGTCAGAAAAAACCAGAACTGACTAGTTAGCTTTTCGCTCAGTTGGTAGGCTCACTTCCATGGAAAAGTTAACGAACTTTATTAATGGCCACTCTGTAGACAGTAAGTCCGGAGAAACTACCACGCTTATAAATCCGTCGACGGGCGCTGCATTTGCGACTGCACCGAATTCAAATACCGCCGATGTGGATGCAGCATTTAGCGCAGCAAGTAATGCATTCCCAGGATGGCGAGATTCAACACCATCACAGCGCCAACGTGCACTTCTCAAAATTGCCGATGCGATTGAAGAGCGCCAATCTGAGATCATTGAGATTGAGTGCCGCAATACAGGTAAACCAATCTCATTAACGACATCTGAAGAAGTTCCACCGATGGTTGATCAGATTCGCTTCTTTGCAGGTGCCGCACGAAACTTAGAGGGAAAGTCTGCCGGTGAATACATGCCTGGCATGACATCGATGATTAGGCGCGAACCAGTTGGAGTCATTGGACAAGTAACTCCATGGAACTATCCGATGATGATGGCAGTGTGGAAATGGGCGCCAGCAATTGCTGCAGGTAACACTGTGGTGTTAAAGCCAAGTGATACAACGCCAGCATCTACTGTATGGATGGCGACAGTAATGTCAGAGTTTTTACCAGCTGGCGTTTTCAATGTGGTATGCGGCGAGCGCGAAACTGGTCGTGCAGTAGTTGAACATAAACGCCCTGATATGGTTTCTATCACTGGTTCAGTGGGAGCAGGAATCCAAGTTGCGCAATCTGCAGCTACACAACTTAAACGAGTGCACTTAGAGTTAGGTGGAAAGGCGCCTGTTGTTGTATTTGCCGATGCCGATTTAGAAGCCGCCGCCGAAGCCATCGCAATCGCCGGTTATTTCAACGCCGGCCAAGACTGCACGGCCGCTACGCGTGTGATCGTTGAAGCCTCGGCCTACGAGCGATTTGTTGCACTTTTAACCGAACAGGCCAAGGCCATCGCTATCGGCGCCCCTGATGAGGATGTCTTTTTAGGTCCAGTGAACAACGCTAATCAACTTGCGCGAGTATCGGGATTTCTTGATCGCACTCCTTCCCATGCCACGGTCATGACAGGTGGAAGCGCCTTAGATCGACCTGGCTTCTTCTTCCCGGCAACGGTTGTGGCAGGGCTAAACCAAGATGACGAGATGATTCAACATGAGATCTTCGGACCAGTTATTACGGTTCAGAGATTTAGTGATGAGACCGATGCAGTATCTAAGGCCAATGGAGTCGATTATGGCTTGGCCTCTAGCGTCTGGACCAAGGATCATGGCCGTGCAATGCGTATGGCCAAGGCCTTTGACTTTGGCTGTGTCTGGATCAATACCCATATTCCCGTTGTTGCCGAGATGCCGCACGGGGGCTTTAAGCGTTCGGGTTATGGCAAGGATTTATCGGCCTACGGCTTTGAAGATTACACACGAATAAAGCATGTTATGACTAATCTCGGGGCATAGTATGTGCGCCAGAACCACACACACCTAAGGAGCAATGAATATGGCAACAGAGCAATCACTCTCACAAGAGGCACGTTCAATTCTTAGCGCTCGCATTTCGCGTCGCGGAGTTTTAGCCGGCGCGGGCGGATTAGGTGCAGCGGGATTACTTGCCGCATGTGGTGGTTCAGGTGGCGATAGTGCAGAAAGCATTGTGCGCTGGGGAAATTGGCCCTTGTACTTAGATTTTGATGAAGAGACTAAGACATATCCAACTTTAGAAAAATTCTCTACCGAGACTGGCATTGATGCCCAGTACTTTGAAGACTATAACGATAACGATGAGTTTTTTGGAAAAGTTCAAGCTCAGCTTAAACTTGGTGAAGATATTGGTTATGACGTAGTAACGCCAACTGACTGGATGGCTGCACGTTGGATCCGTTTGGGTTACACCCAAAAATTTGATCTAGCAAATATTCCAAACGCTGGAAATATTTTAGATTCATTGAAATCTCCTTCTTATGATTCAAACCGTGAATCAACACTTACATGGCAGGGCATCATGTCGGGCTTTGGTTGGAACACTGAAAAGAATCCAAAGGGAATCCATACGCTAGATGAGCTCTTTGCACCGCAGAACAAGGGAAAGATCGTTGTTCTCTCTGAAATGCGTGACACTATCGGAGTCATTTTGATGGCACAGGGCGTTGATGTTTCCAAGGTTACCGAGGATCAATTTATGAACGCCGTCGACTTTATGGCCGGCAAGATTTCTGATGGATGGATTCGTGGCGTGAAGGGCAATGAATACGCTGAAGATTTAACGTCCGGAGATGCAACGGCCGTGATTGGTTGGTCTGGAGATATGTTTATTCTTGCCAGTGAGAATGAAGGAAAGTTTGACTTTGCAATTCCAGAATCAGGCGGAACTATCTCTGGTGATAACTTGATGATTCCTTCAACGGCATCGCCAGAAGGAAAGGCCAATGGCGAGAAGTTGATTAACTATTACTACGACCCAGCAGTGGCGGCAGAAGTTGCGGCTTATGTTAACTATGTATGTCCAGTCAAGGGCGCACAGGAGGAGATGGAGAAAATTGCACCCGAGCTAGCAACGAGTGAATACATCTTCCCAACCGAGAAGACATCTTCTCGCCTTCAGGTATTTCGCTCACTCACACCAGATGAAGAGACAACATGGGCAGAGGCCTTCCAAAAGGCGCAAGGTAACTAGTGTCTATTGATCCAATTACTGCGCGTGGAGATCTTCGGTTAACTCGAATTACTAAGTCATACGGTGACTTCAAAGCCGTCGATGACTTAACGTTGACGATTCCGAAGGGATCTTTTTTCGCACTGCTTGGACCTTCAGGGTGTGGCAAAACAACAACACTTCGCATGGTTGCTGGGTTAGAGGAGCCTACGGTCGGCAGTATTCACTTAGGTGAAACTGACATCACGACTACGCGCCCTTACCAGCGTCCGATCAATACAGTTTTTCAGAACTATGCACTGTTCCCGCACTTAACGATCTTTGAAAACATCGCATTTGGTCTGCGCCGACGTGGAGTAAAAGATGTGAAGGAGCAAGTAGATAAAGTATTGAGCTTGGTCGAACTTCCACATTTAGCGCAACGCAAACCAACTCAGTTATCAGGTGGACAACAACAGCGCATCGCACTTGCTCGCGCAATCGTTAATCGCCCCGCATTGCTGCTCCTAGATGAGCCTTTAGGTGCACTTGATTTGAAGTTACGTCGTCAGATGCAGATCGAACTTAAGTGGATTCAGCGCGAAGTTGGTCTCACTTTCGTTCACGTTACGCATGATCAAGAAGAGGCTATGACTATGGCCGACACTATCGCCGTGATGAATGAGGGCAAGATCGAACAGATGGGTTCACCTGCCGATTTATACGACGATCCAGAGACCGCATTCGTTGCAAACTTCTTAGGTCAATCCAACTTAATTAAGGGCAAGATCGATGGCAATGATGGCGATAACTTAGTTATCGATCTCTTTGGCCAAAAAATATCTATGCCTAAATCACGTAGCCACGCCGTTGATACTTCTTTATACGCAGGTATCCGCCCTGAGAAGTTCCGTATTTCACGGATAGGCTCCACGGTTCGTGGAAACTCTTTAACTGGTGGACACATAGAAGATGTCTCCTACATCGGCGTGAGTACTCAATACGTTGTTGCGATGCCATGGGGACAAGAGCTCATGGTCTTTGAGCAAAATGATGATGGTGTGCCACCATTTAATAAGGGCGAGGAAGTAATCATTTCGTGGGAGCCAAGCTTTACCTTTGGACTTCGTGGCGATGAAGATGTTGAGGCTGGTACTGAAGTTAATCCTGAGGAGATTGAGGAGTAATGAGCATGGCCTTGCCAAAGGTTCGTGTTCCTTACCTGCTTCTTTTTCCGGGTTTTGCCTTTCTCTTTACCTTTTTTATCCTGCCAATTGCTAATCTTGCACAAACATCCACTCAGACTCCAGTTTCAGGTGGAGACACCGGAGAGTATGAGCAGAGCTTTGCCTTTAGCAACTATGTCAATGCTTTTCTAGACAACCGTGAACAGTTTGGACGCTCATTTATCTATGCAACGTTAGCTACGGTTTTTGCATTAGCAATTGCTTATCCGTTGGCTTATGCAATTGCCTTCAAATCGGGTAAGTTTAAAAACATTTTACTGGTCTTAGTCGTTGCACCATTCTTTACATCCTTTTTACTACGCACTATTGCATGGAAGCAGATTCTGGGTGAAGAAGGCTTTGTTGTCCCAACTTTGCGATCGCTGCACATCATGGGTCAACAGACCACGATTACTTCTACATCGGTAGCAGTGGTAGCGGGCATGACCTATAACTTTTTACCTTTCATGACTCTGCCGCTCTATGCATCGTTGGAGCGTATTGATCCACGAACAATTGAGGCAGCAGGTGACTTATATGCCAACGGATTGACGGCTTTTCGCAGAGTAACCGTGCCGCTCTCGATGCCCGGAGTTGTTGCTGGAACTTTGTTGACCTTTATTCCTGCGGCCGGTGATTACGTTAATGCAGCGATTTTGGGTAGCCCGAATACGAAAATGATTGGTAATGTGATTGAGTCTCGCTACTTTAAAATCGTTGACTATCCAACGGCTGCCGCTCTTTCCTTTACTTTAATGGCGACGATTCTGATTCTTGTAACACTCTATATCCGCAAAGCTGGAACGGAGGAGTTGGTATGAGTACAAAGATTAAAGATGCGACTATTCCAACTATTCCATTTAAGGCGCGACTTTCGCGTTGGTTTGGCCGTAACCTTCTGCGCATCTACATGATTTTTGGCTTCACGTATCTCTTTATTCCAGTTGCTTACACATTCGTATTTTCATTTAATGACTCAGGAAAAAGTAATTTAATTTGGAAAGGCTTTACGCTCAGTAACTGGCAGAATCCTTGTGGAGCGCCTCAGATATGTAATGCTTTAGGCAACTCAATAAAGATCGGTTTACTAGCAACGATATTTTCGACGATTCTTGGCACGATGATTGCATTTGCAATAGGTCGCTATCGATTTAAAGGTCGTTCAAGTTCAAACTTACTTATCTTTTTACCTATGGCAACTCCTGAGATTGTTTTAGGCGCTTCACTTCTCTCACTCTTCTTGGTTTTCAAGATTAATCCAGGGTTTTGGCCAACGGTTATAGCGCACGTGATGTTTTGTATCTCATTTGTTGTTGTTACCGTCAAGGCTCGTATTGCTAGCCTTGACCCACGATTAGAACAGGCTGCAATGGATCTCTATGCCAATGAGCTTGAGACTTTCCGACGTGTCACGCTTCCATTAGTGGCTCCTGGAATAGCAGGGGCGGCGCTTCTAGCTTTCTCGCTCTCCTTTGATGACTTTATTATTACTAACTTCAACTCAGGCACACTCATTACTTTTCCAAAGTTTGTCTATGTGGCCGCTGCACGTGGAATACCAGCCCAGGCAAATGTCATTGGATCTTCCATGTTTTTCTTAGCTTTAGCCATTGTTATAGCGGGGCAACTCGTCAATCGTAAAAAAGCGCGGTAAAGTACCTTCTTGTAACCATAACGAACTACAGGTTTGAAAAAGAAAATCTGCGTTGTGGGGTTAGGTTCCGGAGGACCCGGGCCAACTCTGAGATGTGATTGAAGGGGTGATTCCGGTCAAGGCCGGATAGCGCGATGGCAGCCATCGACCCTTCCATTCTCAAACATTTATCCCATATGCAGCCAGCTTTGTATTGGCTCGATGAGGATCCACTAGAGCCACTACCTCACCCAACCCTCATTGGCGATGTCACAACGGATTTATGCATCGTGGGTGCTGGCTATACCGGTTTGTGGACCGCACTTTTAGCTAAGGAGCAAAACCCAGAGCGCGAAGTCATACTTGTAGAACAGCGCGAAACCGGAGCAGGTGCATCTGGGCGCAATGGTGGATTTTGTAGTTACACACTCACACATGGATTTATGAATGGTTATAGTCGCTTTAAAGATGAGATGGCAATCATTGAGAGAATGGGTCGCGAAAACCTTGATGGCATAGAAGCGACAATTAAAAAATACGGCATCGAATGTGATTTTGAATGGAATGGCGAACTTCGTGTTGCTATTGAAGAGTGGCAGATGGCTGGAATGGTTGAAGAGGCCGAGCTTCGCAACTCTTTTGGCGACAATGTAGAGCTTTTGTCGCAAGATCAAATTCAAGCGCGCATTAAATCTCCGCTCTATAAAGGAGCTTTGTGGGATCCAGATGGGACGGCCCTTGTTGATCCAGCACGGTTAGTGTGGGGCTTAGAACGCGCCTGCATTTCACTGGGAGTAAGAATTTTTGAAAATACCCATGTTGAATTGTTAGAGCGAACCAACAATGGAATGATTGTTCACACTCCTTACGGAAGTGTGTATGCACAAAAAGTTGCTTTAGCAACCAATGTATTTAAATCTCTAGTTCGCAGCGCACATAAATACGTTGTACCTGTTTATGATTTTCAATTAGTAACTGAACCCCTCACGCCAGCACAGCTCGAATCAATTGGCTGGAATGAGCGAGAAGGTTTATCCGATGCTGGTAACCAGTTCCACTACTATCGAATGACTAAGGACAATGAGATTTTGTGGGGCGGCTATGACGCTATCTATAATTTCCGCGGCAAAGTGCGTCAAGAGTATGAATCCGATGCCCAAACTTACGCACATTTAGCTCAAGCCTTCTTAGAGACATTTCCACAGCTCAAGGGAGTCAAGTTCACGCATGGATGGGGCGGAGCAATTGATACGTGTTCGCGCTTCTCACCATTTTGGGGCAAGGCCTTTGGTGGTCGGGTCGCCTATGTCTTGGGCTACACCGGACTAGGGGTTGGATCCACACGCTTTGGCGCCCAAGTAATGTTGGATTTATTAGATAACGTAGATAATGAACGCACCCGCTTAGAGATGGTGCGAAAGAAGCCATTTCCATTCCCTCCAGAGCCTTTTAGATTTATCTTCATTCGCCTGACGCAGTGGTCGATCAATAGGGCCGATGAACATCAGGGCAAACGCAATGCCTGGCTTCGACTTCTAGATTTCTTGGGTTTGGGTTTCGATTCTTAATGCTTTACGCCTATCCTTAAACAATGACCAACCACGGCAATATGTACGGCCCTGATTTCACTTTTCTTGGAATCGAGCGCTGTGATTTAGATATCGCCTCAACATTTGCCGATGCCGATGTTGTCATTGTTGGCGCACCCATTGATAGCGGAACATCACATCGCTCGGGTGCAAAGTTTGGACCGCAAGCAATTCGCGGTGGAGATTATCTTCCACATGACGCAGAACGTCCTCATTTAGCTCTGCGCATCGATGCATTCAAGGCGATGAAAGTCGTTGACGCCGGCGATTTGCTCATGCCCGGGGGAGAGCTTGTTGCATCGTTAGAGGTTTTGGCAGTTGCAACCGAAAAAATCTCACGCGCAGGTGCAATCCCAGTAATTTTGGGCGGAGATCACTCCATTGCATCGGCCGATGTTGCAGGTATAGCCCGCCATCGTGGAATGGGTAAAATCTCAATGATTCACTTCGATGCACATGCCGATACTGGCGAAGATCAGTTTGGCGCCTTAGTCGGACATGGCACACCTATGCGACGTTTGATTGATTCGGGAACTGTGCGCGGTGATCGCTTCCTACAGCTGGGTCTGCGCGGATATTGGCCAGATTCAAAGACCCTTGATTGGATGCGCGATCAAGGTATGCGCTCATATGAAATGACGGAGATTCATCATCGCGGACTTAATACTGTCTTAGATGAATCCTTTGCAATCCTGACAGATGAATGCGATGGGGTCTTCTTATCGGTAGATATCGATGTAGTTGATCCTGGCATGGCTCCCGGTACGGGCACTCCAGAACCCGGTGGAATGACTAGCCGTGAACTTCTTGAATCTGTTCGCCGCATCTGTTTGGAGTTACCAATAGTTGGAATTGATATTGTCGAAGTTGCTCCAGCCTTTGATAGCGCTGATATCACAGCGATTTTAGCTAACCGCGTTGTGCTTGAAGCCCTGAGCGCAATAGCTAAGCGTCGTTCGGGTGAGGCCTATTCACCGGTACAAAATCTCTTGGATCGATAGATGCGTGATGTTCTCATTCTGGGGTCCACGGGATCAATCGGAACCCAAGCACTCCAGATTATTGCCGATAATCCCACCGGTTTTCGAGTCATTGCGCTTACCTGTGCTGGAAGTAATCCAGCACTGATTATTGAACAAGCTAAAAAGTTTGACGTTAAGTATGTAGGTGTACTACATAACGCAGAGCAGATTAGAACGGCGCTGCCTGGAGTAAACGTAATCGATGGTCCACTTGCATCGACCCAGATTGCCGCCATGGAGTGCGATGTAGTGTTACATGCGATAACCGGCTCTATTGGATTAGGCCCTACTTTGGCCGCTTTAGATGCTGGAAACACTCTTGCACTTGCAAATAAAGAGTCATTGGTTGCTGCTGGTGATTTAGTAATGAGCAGAGCGCAGGTGAATCAAATAATTCCTGTTGATTCAGAGCACAGTGCAATTTGGCAGTGCGCACAAGCTGGTTCGCGAAGTGAAATTAGAAAGCTAGTTCTGACTGCAAGTGGTGGACCTTTTAGAGATCGTCCAGACTTACAAGGTATTTCGATTGAGGATGCATTGGCACATCCAACATGGAGTATGGGTGCGGTAGTAACTATCAACTCGGCAACGTTAGTTAATAAGGGTTTAGAGATCATCGAGGCGCATCACCTGTTTTCAATGCCCTATGAAAATATAGATGCAGTAATACATCCACAATCAGTTGTTCATTCACTTGTCGAATTTTTTGATGGCTCAACAATTGCACAAGCAACTCCGCCTAATATGAAGGGTGCAATTGCATATGCCCTTAATTGGCCAGAGCGACTTGCGAATTCAACGCCACCAATCGACTGGACTCGCTCACATAACTGGAGTTTTTCTCCAATCGATCGACAGAGGTTCCCAGCAGTTGATCTAGCCAGACATTGCGGCCAGAGTGGTGGTGCGCTTCCTACAATTTTCAACGCCTCTAATGAAGTTGCTGTAGATGCTTTCTTATCCAACACATTAGAGTTTTCATCGATTGTCAGCGTGGTTGCTGCAGTTGTGAATGCTTATGACAATGGCGTGACTACAACAATCCGAGATTTAGCCGATGTCAGTGCCATCGAAGAAGATGCTCGCAATAAGACTCGCGAACATCTATTACGATTGGCCCCATAATGCAGATACTTGGAATTCTCGCCTTTATTATTGCCTTGCTGCTCTCAGTAATGCTCCATGAGTTTGGCCATTACATAACGGCAAAGCGATTTGGCATGAAGGTCTCAGAGTTTTTCTTAGGTTTTGGCCAAAAACTATGGTCCACGCGTCGTGGTGAGACCGAGTTTGGAATCAAGGCGATACCTGCTGGCGGATATTGCAAGATCGAAGGAATGTCTCCGGGAGATTCCATGCCTGAGGGCGAAGAAGATCGCGCTTTTTATTCGGCATCATCTGGACGCAAACTTATTGTTTTGGGTGCCGGCTCATTTCTGCACTTTCTCCTTGGCTATCTCTTACTTTTTATTCTCTTTGCTGGTGTTGGAACCAATCAACTTCTTCCAGTTGTTAGCCAGGTAATGAAGGGTTCAGCTGCCCAGAGTGTTGGAATACTTGTTGGCGATGAGATTACTTCGATTAACGAAGTGAGAGTTACCGATTGGTATACCGATGTTTTAAAGATTAGAAACTCACAGGGCAAAGAGTTGACACTAGGGATAGAGCGAGATGGTCAAGATCTAATAATAATTGCAACTCCACGACGTGAAACAATAGATGGTACTGATCGTTTTGTTCTTGGAATTGTAAGTGATGTGGGACTTAAGCGAACTGGAGTAGTTACCTCTTTTAAGAACGCCGCTCTTGTGACTCGAGATTTTTTGAACCAGAGCGTCTCATCTCTGGCAAAGCTTCCATCAAAAATCCCTGCTCTATGGGGTCAGACGGTCAATGGAGATAAACGCGATCCCAATGGTTTAGTGGGAGTTGTAGGAGTTGCACGTGTATCGGGTGAAGCGCTCAGTAGCGGTCAACTTTCGCCCATGGAACGTTTTGCCACGTTTATATTAATTGTTGCGAGCTTAAATATTTTTGTTGGGCTATTTAATCTGTTACCAATTTTGCCGCTAGATGGTGGCCATATGGCAGTGGCAATCGCTGATGAGATTCGTGCATTCATAGCCCGCATTCGCCGACGCCAACGTCCAGCAGGAATCGATGTGACCTCCCTTACCCCAATAACGATGGTGGTCTTTGTGATTTTGGCAGCGCTCACAGTGCTTCTTCTTGTGGCCGACATAGTGAATCCAGTACTTCTTAATCTTTAGCGCAACGCCAGTTAATACGGCAGAATAGCCACATGGTTGATTTAGGTATTCCAAGCGCCCCACCGCCAACACTGGCACCACGTCGTAAGACCAGGCAGATGATGGTGGGAAAAGTCGGGGTGGGCAGTGACTCACCAGTGAGCGTCCAATCTATGTGCACAACACTTACTTCAGATGTCAATGCAACATTGCAACAGATCGCTGAATTAACTGCGGCGGGCTGCCAAATAGTTCGCGTCGCAGTTCCAAGTCAAGATGATGCCGATGCTCTCGCCCAGATCGCTAAGAAGTCTCAGATTCCAGTAATCGCCGACATTCACTTTCAGCCAAAATATATCTTTGCAGCAATCGATGCAGGATGTGCTGCAGTACGTGTTAACCCGGGCAACATTAAGCAGTTTGATGACAAAGTTAAAGAGGTAGCAAAGGCAGCTGGAGATGCTGGAGTTCCAATTCGCATAGGCGTGAACGCTGGCTCACTCGATCCACGCCTTCTTGCAAAATATGGAAAGGCAACTCCCGAGGCCTTAGCTGAGTCTGCTTTGTGGGAGGCATCTCTATTTGAAGAGCATGGTTTCTCTGATATTAAGATCTCAGTAAAGCATCATGACCCCGTCACCATGGTGAATGCCTATAGATTATTGGCTGCTCAGTGTGACTATCCGCTGCACCTCGGCGTTACTGAAGCGGGACCGATTTTTCAAGGAACGATTAAATCTGCAACGGCATTTGGAATTTTATTGGCTGAAGGAATCGGTGACACTATTCGCGTCTCATTATCTGCGCCACCTGTTGAGGAAGTTAAAGTCGGCATCTCGATTTTAGAGTCGCTACATTTGCGTCAACGCAAACTAGAGATTGTTTCATGTCCTTCATGCGGACGTGCACAGGTCGATGTCTATACATTGGCAGAGAAAGTACAAGCAGGCTTGGAAGGTATGACTGTTCCACTTCGCGTTGCAGTGATGGGTTGTGTAGTCAATGGTCCAGGGGAGGCACGCGAAGCCGATCTCGGTGTTGCATCGGGCAATGGAAAAGGGCAGATTTTTGTTAAGGGTGTAGTCATAAAGACAGTGCCTGAAGCGATGATCGTTGAGACGCTCATAGAAGAAGCGATGCGATTAGCCGAAGAAATGGAGGCAGCTGGCGTTGCTTCGGGTCAACCTTCTGTTGATGTTGGATAGGCTCGCCCCATGTTGAAAATGTCTACGCTTTTTTTGCGTACATTACGCGATGATCCAGCAGATGCTGAAGTCACTAGTCATCGCTTGCTTGTTCGTGCCGGATATATTCGACGAATCGCTGCAGGTATCTACTCATGGCTTCCACTGGGCGTTATCACCCTTCGTAATATCGAGAATGTAGTTCGTCAAGAGATGGACCAAGCCGGTTTTCAAGAGGTTCATTTTCCTGCGCTATTGCCGCGTGAGGCTTATGAGACAACGAATCGCTGGGAAGAGTACGGCCCATCGCTTTTTCGTCTTCAAGATCGCAAAGGTGCAGATTATCTTTTAGGTCCAACCCACGAAGAGATGTTCACTTTGATGGTAAAGAGTGAATACTCATCGTATAAAGATTTGCCACTGTCGATCTATCAGATTCAAACTAAGTATCGCGATGAAGCACGCCCACGAAGTGGAATTATCCGCGGACGCGAATTCGTCATGAAGGATTCATACTCATTTGATATCGATAATGCAGGCCTAGATATTTCTTATCAAAAACACCGCGATGCATATATCAGCTGTTTTAATCGTTTAGGACTGAGATACAACATAGTTAGAGCTGTGTCTGGAGCAATGGGTGGATCAAAGTCAGAAGAGTTTTTAGCTCCATGCGATACCGGTGAAGATACATATGTTTTGTGTCCATCATGTGGATATGCAGCAAATGTTGAGGCCATGGTGACAAAAGTTGCCAATAGCGATCCAACTGGAATACCAGCCCTTGAAGAGCTCGATACCCCCAATACACCAACGATTGATTCACTTGTTGCAGTTATGAATGAAAAGTTTGGTGGGGGATACACGGCTGCCGATACGCTGAAAAATATTATGTTAGTTGCCGATGCTAAACCAATCGCGGTTCTAGTTCCTGGAGATCGCGAAGTTGATCTAAAGAGGCTTCAAGAAAACTTAGGTGGAGTGCACGAACTGCGCGTCTTTGAAGAGGCAGATTTTGCTCACTATCCAGGTTTAGTGAAGGGATATATCGGCCCTCAGGATGCAGCTAAATCTGGAATCACCGTCTATGCAGATCCTCGTGTAGCACCTGGCACTTCATGGATTAGCGGTGCTAATAAAAAGGATCGGCATGCACGCTTTGTTGTCAATGGCCGCGACTTCACTCCAGATGCATATGTCGAAGCTGCCGAAGTTCGTGCTGGGGATGCATGCCCAGAGTGCACTACAGAGATTATTATCGACCGGGCAATAGAGATTGGTCATATTTTCCAACTGGGTCAAAAATATGCACAAGCTTTAGATTTGACGGTTCTTGATAACAATGGAAAGTCTCACGTTGTCACCATGGGTTCTTATGGAATTGGTGTCTCCCGTGCAGTAGCTGCAATCGCTGAGCAGACTAGTGATGCAATTGGTTTGAATTGGCCAGTTGAAATAGCCCCAGCCAAGGTGCATATCGTTGCTACCGGTAAAGAGGATCTACCTTTCGACACCGCCCTTGCGTTAGGTGAAGAGTTAGAGGCCCTCGGAGTGAGTGTCATGCTCGATGATCGCCGGGATGCAAGTGCTGGAGTTAAGTTTAAAGATGCCGAGCTGATTGGAAATCCGGTTATTGTCATTGTGGGCAAGGCACTGGCTGATGGAAATGTTGAAGTTCGAGTGCGCAGAAGTGGCGACAAGCAGGAAGTCGCCCTTGGTCAAGCAGTAGCGACGATTACGCAACTTCTGAAGTAATCCGTGTTTCTAGATTTAGGAGTATCTACAGCGCTCTTTCTCTTCTTAGCCGCTTTTTTTGCTGGCTTTGTCGACTCCATTGCAGGTGGCGGTGGACTCATTCAGGTACCGGCACTTCTTATTGGCTTACCCAAGGCAGAGACGGCAACACTTCTTGGAACCAATAAATTAGCCTCAGTCTTTGGAACAATTAGTTCGGCCGCACTCTATCGCAGACAGATTAAACCTGAAGCTTCGATTCTTTTAGCGATGGCGCTTCCAGCATTTATTGGTTCGGCAGTTGGGGCAACTCTGGCTTCGCGAATCCCTACGTCAAGCATGCGTCCCGTAGTTCTTATTCTCTTAGTGTGCGTAGCGATATATACATGGCTAAAACCGGATTTAGGCAAAATCGAGCTTCTTAAACACCATTCACACCGTCGGATTCACATCTGCATCTTGGCTGGTCTTGGTATTGGTTTCTATGATGGAATCTTTGGTCCTGGCACAGGTTCATTTTTAATGCTTGTACTTGTGGCATCTCTAGGTTATGCATTTATCACAGCCTCTGCGATTGCAAAGATTGTCAATGTGGCAACTAATATTGGCGCACTTCTAGTCTTTGGCTTTGACGGGGCAATTTTGTGGCAGATTGGTTTAGTACTGGGTGTGGCCAATATTTGTGGCGCAGTTGTTGGCTCTCGCATGGCAATTAAGGGTGGATCAACACTGGTGCGAAAGGTATTTTTACTCGTCACCATGGCGCTCATTATTAAAGTGGCAATTGGGGTTTTTCAAAGTTTTTAGTTACAATTCTGACTACAACTTAATAAGAAAGTAGCGACACATGAGCTTAAAAGATTCACTGACAGAGCTTCTTACACCAGCCGTTGAAGGCGCAGGGTTTTTTCTTGAGGAAGTAATCCCAACAAATCCAGGTAACCATCGCATTATCACCTGTGTAGTTGATGGCCTTAAACCTCTAAATTTAGATGAAGTCACCGTAGTTTCACGATTAATCTCTGAACTACTCGATGAAACTACCTTAATAGAGGGTGCATTTACCCTTGAGGTCACCTCGCCAGGTGTTGATCGGCCAATTACAAAGCGCCGCCACTGGGAGAAGAACCTAACTCGAATTATCACCTCTACATTTAATGACGGTAGTACTCTCACGGCTCGTTTAACTGAGCTAGGTGATGAAGATGCAACGTTTATCGAAAATATCAAAGGTCGAATGAAGACGCACGTAATAGTTTTAGCTGAGATTAAACGCGCACATGCTGAGGTTGAATTCAACCGTAAGGATGAAGAGTAAATGCATGTAGAGATGAGCGCGCTGGTTGAGCTAACCAATGAAAAAGGAATTCCATTGGAGCAGCTAATTCAAGCCATTGAAATTGGCGTTCTAACGGCATATAACCAGACCGATGAAGCTAAGCGTCATGCCCGAGCACATCTAGATCGCGAGAGTGGTGAGATTCAGATATTGATTCCGCAGTTCAACGAGATAGGTGAAAAAATCGGTGATGAAGCCGATATGCCCGATGGCTTCTCACGAGTTGCTACATCAACTGCTCGCCAAATCATTAAGTTAAAGATGCGCGAAACAAATGATGCTTCGATCGTTGGAGAGTTCACTGGCAACGTTGGAGATGTTATCTCTGGTGTAGTTCAGCAAGGGCGCGACCCAAAAATGATCAACGTTAACTTAGGTCGCACCGAGGGGCGCATTCCTCCGCAAGAGCAAGTACCAGGTGAGGTGTACAACCACGGTGATCGCATTAAGTGTTTCGTTGTTGAGGTAAAGCAAGGGCTCAAAGGTCCTGAAATTATGTTGTCTCGCAGCCATCCAGCACTTGTAAAGCAGCTATTTGCATTCGAGGTTCCAGAGATAAATGATCGAATCGTTGAAATTATGGCGGTTGCACGTGAAGCTGGTCATCGAAGTAAAGTTGCCGTTAAATCTCACCGTGCGGGTGTAAGTCCTAAGGGCTCACTTATCGGACCTATGGGCTCACGTGCGCGGGCAGTGATGGATGAGCTTCATGGAGAGAAGATCGACATCGTCGACTGGTCTGAAAATCCAGCGACCTTTATTGCACACGCTCTAGCCCCAGCTAAGGTTTCATCGGTAGAAATCGTTGATCTGACTTCCCGCTCAGCCAAAGTAATTGTTCCTGACTATCAACTCTCCTTGGCCATTGGCAAAGATGGACAAAATGCACGCTTAGCCGCGCGCTTAACTGGCTGGCGCATCGACATTCACCCTGATAACCCCATTATGTGAACTGGCACTTCATTGGATACGATGACCCCCTGCACTTTTAACGAAATGGATATGAAAGATATGAAACTCACATGAGCTCGCTAGAACTATGAGGTCGTACAACTAGGGCTTGCATGTGAAAAACATTGCGGGCCAAGACAGGGGAAAATGTGTCAAAGGTCCGCGTACACGAGTTAGCAAAACAGCTCGGTATGGAGAGCAAGGAAGTTCTTGCAAAGCTCCAAGATATGGGTGAGTTTGTAAAATCGGCATCATCGACAGTAGAAGCGCCAGTTGTGCGCAAGCTCATCGAAATGTATCCCGATGCAAAACCAGCTGAAGAAAAGAAGCCGGTCAAGAAAGCCGCTGCTAAGAAAGCCGCTGCCGCAAAGCCAGAAGTGAGTGCTGAACAGGCCGCTTCACTCGCTGCCGAACTTGGCGTCGATATTGAAGCGATTAAAGCTGAGCAGATTCGCGCAGAAGCCCACAAAGCAGAGTTACACCACAAGGCCGAAGCTGTGCGTGCACATGAAGATGCACCAACGGTAGATGCGCCAAAGTCTGCACCTCGTCCTGGAAATAATCCATTTTCAACTGGTGGTGTAGTTCCACGCCCACCTCGTCCTGGAAACAATCCATTTTCAACTGGCGGTGTAGTTCCACGCCCACCTCAACGTCCGACAGGTGCGCCTCGTCCTGGAATGAGCGGTCCACGTCCGGGCTCAGTGCGACCAGGATTTGCTGCACGTCCAGCAGGATCTCGTCCACCAGCAGGTGCCGGTTTCCCACCGCGTACCGGCGGTGCACCAACACCCAATTCACCATATAAGAGCAGTGCGCCAGTTGCACCGGGTGGTGCACCTACTCGTCCAGGTGGTGGACGCCCTCCTCAACGCGGAGGAGCAGGCGGAGCATTTGGAAAGAATGCAAGTAAGAAGTCAGGTCGTAAAGCAAAGTCGCGTAAAGCACTTCGCGATGAGTTCGACAATATGCAGGCACCACAACTGGGTGGCGCAGTTGTTCCGCACGGTGATGGAAAGACGCCTATTCGTATGCGTCGGGGTTCATCCTTAGCTGACTTCGCCGACAAGATTGGTGCAGATCCAGCAGCGCTAGTTGCAGCTCTGTTCCACTTAGGTGAAATGGTTACAGCTACGCAATCAGTGGACGCGGATACATTTGAAATTCTCGGAGTCCAACTTGGGTATGAGATTCAAATCGTTAGCCCTGAAGATGAGGATCGCGAACTTCTACAAGGCTTTGATATTGACTTAGCCGATGAACTTGCAGCTCTTGACCCTGAATTACTTGTTGCGCGACCACCAGTTGTTACTGTTATGGGTCACGTCGACCACGGTAAGACTTCGCTGCTAGATGCAATTCGCAAGAGCGAGGTAATGAAATCTGAGGCTGGTGGAATTACTCAGCATATTGGTGCTTATCAAATTCACCATGATCACAACGGTATAAACCGCGCAATTACATTTATCGATACTCCAGGTCACGAGGCCTTTACCGCCATGCGTGCTCGCGGAGCCAAGGTAACTGATATTGCTGTACTAGTTGTTGCAGCAGATGATGGAATCATGCCTCAGACAATCGAGGCGTTAAACCATGCTCAAGCCGCCGATGTTCCAATCGTTGTAGCCGTTAATAAGATGGATAAAGAAGGCGCAAATGCCGACAAGGTTCGTCAACAGTTAACTGAGTACAACTTAATCGCCGAAGAGTACGGCGGAGAGACTATCTTCGTAAATGTCTCTGCAAAATCTGGTCAAGGTGTTGACGATCTTATTGAATCAATTCTGCTTACTGCAGATGCTGCAATTGATCTTCGCGCAGTAGCCGATGACAGCGCTCGCGGTGTTGCAATTGAAGCCCACCTTGATCGTGGACGTGGACCTGTAACAACAGTTCTCGTTCAGCGCGGAACGTTAAAGATCGGTGATGCGATAGTTGCAGGTGGCTCTTTTGGTCGCGTTCGTGCGATGTTGGATGAAAACGGTGACAACGTTGAAACCGCTGGTCCATCTCGTCCAGTTCAGGTACTTGGATTCACATCTGTACCAAGTGCTGGAGATACATTCTTAGTTGCCGATGAGGATCGAACTGCGCGACAGATCGCTGAAAAGCGTCAGGCCGCTGAACGTAATGCTCAATTGGCTAAGGCGCGCAAGAAGGTTTCATTGGAGGACTTCATGGAGCAGTCCAAGATTTCTACCTTGAACTTAATTCTTAAGGGCGACGTTAGTGGTTCGGTAGAAGCACTGGAAGAAGCGTTGATTCAGCTCGATGTTGGCGCAGAAGTTGATCTCCGTGTTATTCACCGTGGTGTTGGCGCAATTACCAAGAGCGATATCACGTTGGCCTCGGCATCAACTGCAGTAGTGATTGGCTTTAACGTTAAGCCTGAGCCACAAACTGCAATCTTTGCCGATCAAGAAGGTGTAGAAGTTCGTTTCTACTCAGTCATTTATCAAGCAATTGATGAGATTGAGCTATCGCTCAAGGGCTTACTCAAACCAATCTACGAAGAGTTTGTTGTTGGTAACGCTGAAGTTCGCGAGATCTTCAAATCTTCTAAGGCTGGAAATATCGCAGGATCTATTGTCAAAGATGGAATCATCCGTCGAAATGCAAAGGCGCGCATCATGCGTGGCGATCAGATTCTGGTCGATAACCTCACTATCGATTCACTCAAACGCTTCAAAGACGACGCAACTGAGGTGAAAGAGGGCTTCGAGTGTGGAATTGGCGTTGGCAACATGAAGGAGATCGCCGTCGGCGACACAATTCAGGTATTTGAGATGCGCGAGAAAAAGCGAGTATAAAAATGAGCCCATCACATCGCACATTAAAAGTAGCCGACCGCATTAAAGTGGTGGTGGCACAACTGCTTGAGACAAAGATTAAAGATCCGCGTCTTGGTTTTGTCACTATCACTGATGCCCGCGTTACTGGAGATTTACAACAAGCCTCAATTTTCTACACTGTGTTGGGCGATTTAGAACAACGCGCATCAACGGCAGCGGCCCTAGACAGCGCAAAAGGTGCAATTCGTTCGGCGCTGGGTCGTGAACTTGGTCTTCGAATTACTCCCTCGTTGGCATTTTTTGAAGATGGTCTACCAGAGAGTGCCAAAGCCCTCGATTCACTGCTAGAAAAAGTGCATGAACAAGATGCTCAAGTAGCTGCACTCCGTAAGAATGCAACCTATGCAGGGGGAGAAGATCCTTATAAAGCCCCACGCATAATCGAGTCGGAGTAATCATCGAGCACGGATTTCTGGTTGTTGATAAAGAGCCAGGAATGACTAGCCATGATGTTGTAGCAATTGCCAGACGTGCATTAGGCACACGCAAAGTCGGTCATGCTGGGACGCTCGATCCTATGGCGACTGGAATTTTAGTTCTTGGTTTTAACAACGGAACACGTTTGCTGCAGTACATCACCGATGGCGATAAGACATACCAAGCAACCGTTGTCTTAGGTGCAGCTACGGTTACCGATGATGCTGAAGGTGACGTTATCTCCACTGGTGACGTTTCTGCAATCAGTGACTCTAATATTGAAATTGAGATGTCGAAGATGCGTGGTGTAGTCATGCAGCGCCCAAGTTCAGTCTCAGCCGTTAAAGTCGCCGGAGAGCGTGCATATGATCGTGTGCGCGCTGGAGAAGTTGTAGAGCTTGCAGCCAGGCAGGTCACAATTAGTCAGCTAGATATTCTGCAGATCCGCAGATTAGATAAAACAATCCAAGTCGATATCGAAGTTACCTGTTCTGCCGGAACTTTTATTAGAGCGATAGCCCGTGATTGTGGTACAGCCCTTGGCACAGGTGGACACTTAAACTCACTACGACGCAGTCGCGTCGCCGGATTTGCTTTAGATCGCGCAGTTTCTTTGGCGCAGTTAAAAAATGGGGAGTTTTCTACCTTAGCTTTAGCCGATGTCGCCCGAGCAACATTTAAAGTCCGTGAGTTAGCTTTGGATGAGCGTAGTGAGCTCTCGTTTGGGCGAGCATTATCTGCCAATAATTCTGATGAAATTTTCGCAGGGATAAGCGCTGACAATCAATTAATAGCCCTACTTGCCAATAAAGATGGCTCTGCTAAGCCCATTGCTGTGTTCGCCGCGGCTAACTAAGTAGTGAATAATGAGCATATGAGCGTCGTTGTAATCGGAGTCTTTGATGGTGTTCACAAGGGGCATCAAGATATTCTTACCCGAGCCAAAGCTCTTGCTGGAGATGAAAAAGTTATTGCGCTTACTTTTGACCCCCATCCGGCATCTATCGTTGCTCCAGATCGCACACCGACGCTTCTTACAATTTTAACAGATCGA
The DNA here is from genome assembly GCA_945865365.1 of Streptomyces griseus. Taxonomy (GTDB): domain Bacteria; phylum Actinomycetota; class Actinomycetes; order Nanopelagicales; family Nanopelagicaceae; genus Planktophila. Next base: position 1,139 of record CAMBDL010000011.1, on the reverse strand, counting down.
ATTGAACTCTTAAAGATTCATAATGCCGACCAAGTAGCTGTCATTAAATTTACCTCAGAGTTTGCCACAATGAGTCCAGAGGATTTCGTCAACAAGATTTTGATTGAGCAGTTAGGAGCGACAAAGGTAGTTGTTGGTAAAAACTTTACATATGGTCACAAGGCCGCGGGTAATGTCACAACCCTTGCAGTTCACAAGGAGTTTGAAACAATTGCACTTGATTTAACACCTAATGATGCAGAGGTTGTTTCATCAACTCGGATTAGAAAGCTCATTGCTACTGGCGATGTTGAAAAAGCACGTGAACTATTGACAAGGCCACATCGCTTAGATGGCATCGTTGTACACGGTGAAAAGCGCGGGCGCGAAATTGGTTATCCCACTGCAAATCTTGGTGATTTAGATAATCAGAGCATTCCATCTGATGGCGTGTATGCCGGATGGTTAACGGTTGGTATTGATCGTTGGCCAGCGGCGATTTCGATAGGTGCAAATCCAACATTTGCTGGAGTTCGTGGCCGCCAAGTCGAGGCCTATGCACTCGATCAGACTGACTTAGATCTGTACTCCAAACGGGCAACGATTGAGTTTGGTTGGAGACTTCGCGATACCTTGGCATTTGATGGCCTAGAGCCCTTGCTAGTGCAGATGGCCAAAGACTGCGCTAAAGCCCGCGAATTGACCGAGCTTTAAAGCCGATTTCACGTATCCACAGGCCCGCTGGTAGCCTATGCATCCAACGAGAAAGCGATTTTCCGTGAGGTACACCGGAAAACCCCGTGATCATCAGATAAATAGGAGCACTACGAAATGGCACTATCACCAGAGGCAACAAAGGCAATCGTCGCAGAGTACGGATCGACTCCTACTGATACGGGAAGTCCTGAGACACAGGTCGCTTTGCTATCCAAGCGCATTGAAGAGATCACTACACACTTAAAGACCAACCCACATGACCACCACAACCGTCGTGGCCTTTTGTTACTAGTTGGACGTCGTCGACGAACTCTTCAGTATCTCGCTAAGACAGATATCAATCGCTACCGTGCGATTATCGAAAAGCTCGGTATTCGCCGCTAAATAAATATCTACCCACCGACAGGATCAATGGTCCTCGGTAGTGGTTTCCGCAAGGGCCG
>CAMBDL010000010.1 GCA_945865365.1 Streptomyces griseus | reverse complement strand
AGAACGGGTGGGCCTAGATGGACTCGAACCATCGACCTCTTCCTTATCAGGGAAGCGCTCTAACCAGGCTGAGCTATAGGCCCGCATAAAAGATCACTCTTTAATGCAGAAGCGCAAGGTTACCTTGAACTTCGCTAACTCCCAAAATGAGAATCAGTGCCCTACAACTGCAGGTGTGAACCATACTAACTTTTCGGGGAAATCTCATCTTCGCTGTTCTTGGTCACTGATACCAAGACAACTCCTTCATCAAGGTTTACTAGGCGAACACCCATAGAGTCACGGCCAGTCTGGCGAACCTCACCAGCCGGGGTGCGCATCACCGTTCCAGCCGATGTAATAGCTAAAACCTCATCTTCATCACGCAATACAAGGGCGCTGACAAGGGTTCCACGCGAATTCTCATCAATCTTGGCAGCTTTAATTCCAATGCCTCCACGGCCTTGGAGTCGATACTCATCGATTGGGGTTTTTTTACCAAAACCACCATCGGTGGCCGTAAATACAAATGAGTGTGCTGCTAACTCTGAATCAATACGCGCCATTGTTAATAAGGAATCCCCCGCACGGAACTTCATCCCTATCACACCACTTGTTGATCGACCCATTGGACGCAATGACTCGTCGTCTGCGGTAAATCGAAGTGACATTCCCTTTGATGAGACGAGAAGTAGTTCGTCTTCAGTGTTAATAAGTGATGCTCCCACAACTTCATCTGCCGGTTTTAGTGAGATAGCGATTAATCCCCCTGTTCGAGGTGAATCAAACTCAATCAGTGGTGTCTTTTTGACTAGACCGCCTTTTGTCGCAAGAACTAAGAAAGGTGAGATTGTGTAATCTTTTAATGATAAAACTTCGGCAATCTTTTCATTAGGTTTAAATGCCATTAAGTTTGCAACATGTTGTCCGCGTGCATCGCGTCCGGCATCGGGAAGTTCATGAACTTTTGAACGGTACACGCGTCCTTGATTCGTAAAAAACAATAACCAGTCGTGGGTAGATGCGACAAAAAAGTGATCGACAACATCATCTTCTTTTAACGCTGCGCCTTTAACTCCGCGGCCGCCGCGACGTTGTGACCTATAAAGATCGGCCATTGTTCGCTTTGAATATCCGCCACGAGTAATAGTTACAACAACATCTTGATCTGGAATTAAATCTTCAGCGCTAAAGTCGCCCTCGCTGGCTATAATCTGAGTACGCCGTTCATCACCATATTTAGTTACTAATTCAACAAGCTCGGTTTTAACTATATCTCGCTGTTTTTCTGGGCTTATAAGGATCGCGTTTAATTCAACAATATCGGCCATTAATGCGTCGAATTCGTCATTAATCTTCTGACGCTCCAACGCTGCAATACGCCGTAACTGCATATCCAGAATTGCATTGGCTTGAATCTCATCAACACCAAGTAGTTTCATCAAACCAGTGCGGGCCTCTTCGGGGGTTGTCGATGCGCGAATTAAAGCAATGACTGCATCCAAAGCATCAAGTGCTTTTAAGTACCCTTGCAAGATATGTGCGCGGCGCTCTTTTTCAGTTAAGCGGAACTTGGTGCGTCGAACAATAACTTCTACCTGATGTTCGATGTAATAACGAATAAACTCATCTAAACGCAGTGTTCGTGGAACTCCATCTACAAGGGCCAACATGTTAGCGCCAAAAGTATCTTGCAGTTGTGTGTGTTTATACAGGTTATTAAGAATGACTTTTGGAATTGCACTACTTTGTAAAACAATTACTAAGCGTTGACCTAAACGCTCATTGCCTTCATCACGAACATCTGCAATGCCTTTAATCTTTCCATCTTTGACAAGTTCAGCGATCTTCAACGCCAAGTTATCTGGGTTCACTTGGTATGGAAGTTCACTAATAACTAAACATGTGCGCTTATTGATCTCTTCAACTTGTACAACCGCCCGCATTGTTATGGATCCGCGTCCAGTGCGATATGCATCTTCAATTCCACCCCGACCAACGATTAAAGCTTTAGTTGGAAAATCAGGGCCTTTAACGATCTTTAAAAGCTCGTTGAGCAGCTCACTGTGTTTTAAATCTGGGTGTTCAAGTGTGTAGACAACGGCCTCGCCGATTTCGCGCAAGTTGTGTGGTGGAATATTTGTAGCCATGCCGACGGCAATTCCAGCACTTCCATTAACAAGTAAGTTTGGAAAACGACTTGGTAGAACCGTTGGTTCCTGTGATCGACCATCATAGTTAGGCACAAAATTGACAGTGTCTTCGTCGATATCGCGCATCATCTCCATGGCTAATGGCGATAAACGAGCCTCGGTATAGCGCATGGCCGCCGCTGGATCATTGCCAGGAGAGCCAAAGTTTCCGTTTCCATCGATCAATAAATACCTAAGCGACCAATGCTGGGCAAGGCGAACAACCGAGTCGTAGATCGCGGTGTCTCCGTGAGGGTGGTAGTTACCCATAACATCACCAACGATGCGAGATGATTTGTAGTAACCCTTATCTGGCCGATAACCAGCGTCATACATCGCATATAAAACACGTCGGTGAACCGGTTTTAGACCATCGCGCACATCTGGCAAGGCGCGACCAACAATTACTGACATCGCATAGTCAAGATATGAACGGGCCATCTCGACTTGAAGATCAACGGTTTCGATCTTGTCGAATGACTCAAGATTTTTTGGGTTTAATTCATCCATTAGATATCCAAGAACCTAACGTCTTTAGCATTACGTTGAATGAAGGCACGACGCTTTTCAACATCTTCCCCCATTAATACTGAGAATAAATCATCTGCTGCTGCTGCATCCTCTAGTGTCACGCGTATTAGTACACGGTGCTCTGGATCCATAGTTGTATCCCACAGCTCTTTAGCTGGCATCTCACCTAAACCTTTGAAGCGTTGGATTCCATCTTCTTTTGGTAGCCGCTTACCGTTATCTAGACCGATTTGAATCATGCCGTCGCGTTCGCGATCACTAAAAGCATACTCAACTGGATCTTTACCACCCCACTTCAGTTTATAGAGTGGTGGTTGAGCAAAGTAAACAAAACCATTTTCAATCAGCGGGCGCATAAAACGAAAAAGAAGTGTGAGTAAAAGTGTGCGGATATGTTGTCCGTCAACATCGGCATCGGCCATCAAAATAATCTTGTGGTAGCGCAGCTTTGCAATATCAAAGTCGTCGTGCACGCCTGTGCCGAGTGCGGTAATAAGTGCTTGGACTTCATTATTTTGGAGTACGCGATCGATACGCGCCTTCTCAACATTTAATATCTTTCCACGGATTGGAAGTACCGCTTGATTTCGCGAATCACGTCCGCCTTTTGTAGAACCGCCGGCGGAGTCACCTTCGACAATATAAAGCTCACACTTAGCTGGATCCGTCCACTGGCAGTCGGCTAGCTTGCCTGGCATGCCTCGGCCTTCTAGTAAACCTTTACGGTTGCGGCTTAAATCTCGTGCTTTACGTGCAGCTACACGAGCCGCAGCAGCGTCAATACTTTTTCTAACAATATCTTTACCCTCTGCTGGGTTTTGTTCAAACCATGTTGTTAACTCTTCATTAACTACTTTTTGAGAGAAAGTCTTCGCAATAGTATTTCCAAGTTTGGTCTTTGTTTGCCCTTCAAACTGCGGGTCTACTAATTTAATTGAGACTATCGCAGTCAGACCTTCTCGTACATCGTCGCCAGTTAAGCGATCCTCTTTCTTTCTAATAAAGCCTTGCTCCTCGCCAAACTTATTTACAACCGATGTTAACGCTGTGCGAAAACCTTCTTCATGTGCTCCACCCTCGTGGGTATGAATCGTGTTAGCAAATGTATATACAGACTCACTGAAGCCGGCATTCCATTGCATTGAAACCTCTAGTGCGATCTGATTCTTTTTATCCTCTGATGCAAATGAGATAACAGATTTATGTGTTTCACCACGCGTTGAATTTAAATGGCGAACAAAGTCTGAAATTCCACCCTGGTACTGGTAACGCACCATTAACTGTTCGCCTTTTTCATCAACATGGCCTGCGCGCAAATCTGTAAGCGTTAAAATTAAACCCTTATTTAAAAAAGCCATCTCGCGAAACCTTGTAGATAAAACCTCAAAAGAAAAATCGGTAGTTTCAAAGATCTCTTTTGATGGCCAGAAGCGAACGGTTGTTCCTGTTTTTTCTGATGGCTCGCCTTTGTTAACTGGCGCAGTTGGCACTCCGAGTTTGTAATCTTGATACCAAAAACTTCCATCGCGTTGGACAACAACAGACAAGTCGGTGCTCAATGCATTTACGACCGAGATTCCAACGCCGTGTAATCCACCGGATACTGAATAACCGCTGTCGCCAAATTTTCCACCTGCGTGCAGAACCGTTAACACAACCTCTAAGGCTGGCTTTTTTTCAACTGGGTGAATATCAACAGGAATCCCGCGCCCGTTATCAATTACTTCAACTCCACCATCTGCCATTAATGAAATATTGATCTCGCTACAGTGCCCAGCTAAAGCCTCATCCACTGAGTTATCGACTACCTCGTAGACCAGGTGGTGCAGGCCGCGCTCACCCGTTGAACCGATATACATTCCAGGGCGTTTGCGAACCGCCTCTAGGCCCTCAAGAACGGTAATGGCGCTGGCGTTATATGAGCTCTCGGCCATGGCACCCCTCCTGTTCTCACACGCTTAAAAGCCCTCTAAGGGCTCTCTATGGGGATATTCCCTTTTCTAAGCCTTTATCCTAGTGGTAAATGGCAACTATATATAGCCAAGAAAAGCCTTGTGTGTGGGTATAGCCGAACGAAGAGCCTATCGGTGAGGGTTCCTAGTGGATTCTCTAGCCGTAGGTGTCTCGAGGACCGCGAGCATTACGAATACTCCTCACTCCTTTTTTCCAACTGGGGGCCTGAGGGCCGATAAAGATAATCGTGGAGATTGTCGCACCTGAAGGATTGTTGTTAATGCTTGTCAGTAGATCGTTGGCCACAAGAGAGAGTTGGGTGGCCCACGCACTTGAAGATGTTCGCACTGTGAGTGTTCCATCAACAATCGACACGGGTGTTGCATGTGCGGCGATGTCACTGCCGACAATCTCGGCCCAGGTTATAAATAAATTACCGTCAGCTAAACCACTATCCCATTCGCGCTCAGATATTAAATTATTTAAAACTCCACCTATCAACTCTGGATCTCCCGGTTGTCCACTTCTTTGTGTGGGGGCGGGTTTGTTAATTTTTCTTGTTACCGATGTTTTAAAGCTTTTGAAAAGATCTAAGGCTAAATCGCGTTTTTCCATTAGCTCTTACCTTTCTTAACCAGCCCGGGTGTTACGTAAAACTTTTGCGTTAGAAGCTCTGCCGGTAAATCACTTTCAACTGCTGCTGTGATTATTGTCTGCTCAGCGATATGAGTAATTGACATTAACGCTAAGCGCCTTGAGGTGTCTAGCTCGGCAAAGACATCATCTAGAATTAAAATTGGTTCAGCGCCTTCACTCTTTAATAAATTAAATGATCCGATTCGTAGTGAAATCGCCATCGACCACGATTCACCGTGGCTGGCATAACCTTTTGCTGGAAAGTCGCCTAGTTGTAAATGTAAGTCGTCTCTATGTGGGCCGATTAATGAGACACCGCGCTCTATTTCTTGATAAGCAACCTCCTCTAATCTTTTTGTAAGTACCTTTATGTTGTTTTCGACATGTGCGCTGACGTTTTCAGTGCTGCATTTATACTTTATTGAGGCGGGTTTCAACTCATTTAAATGGGTGTAATTCCTCTCTACCCATGGGTTTAAGGCTTCAATTAAAGCGATTCGTTCAGCGGTTAGTTGCGCCCCTAAGTTAACAAGTTGTTCATTCCATGGGACTAAAGCGCTTTGTGATGATCGAGTTTTTAATAAAGCGTTACGTTGTTTGACTGTTCGCTCATAATCCGCGATTACACCGGCTAGTCTGGGGCTTCTGGTGATTAATAAACGATCAAGAAAATCTCTGCGGGTTCCAGGCTCACCTCGAACTAAATCTAAATCTTCTGGTGAAAAATAAACTACTTGACAAGCTCCCAAAATTTCACGTTGGCTTCTTGTTGGGTTACCGTTTAACCGCGCTCGGTTAGCTTTGTTTATATTTATCTCTAGGTCCACATTTAATACCCGGTCATCGCGTTCGATCTCTGCGCGGATAATCGCTTGTTGTGTATTTAATGAGATTAACGGGGTGTTGTTTGAAACTCGATGCGATGAAAGAAAAGCTAAATAGATTAAAGACTCAGCAATATTGGTTTTACCTGATCCGTTGTCACCTATAAAGGTTGCAACACCAGGTTCAAAAGAGATATCAAGGTTTGGATACGAACGAAAGTTGGTTAAAGCCAACTTGTTAATACGCACAAATATCCTTTTTGTTACGAGGCGTAACGCATAGGCATTAATAAATAACGGTAGTTTTCAACTAACGTACCGTCTTTATCGCTCTTGCCCATAAGGATGGCTGGTTTATTAGCTCCTGTGAAGGATATTTGAACAAACTTGGTTCCAACAGCGGTTAAACCATCGGCTAAAAAGACGGGATTAAATGCGATCGAAATTGGTTCACCGGTTAAGAGGATCTCTATCGCTTCAGTTGCTTGTGCCTCTTCTCCAGCCCCAGCTTCAAGGGATAGGGAGTTATTATTAAAATCTAAACGCAGAGGTACGGTTTTGTCGGTAACTAAGGCGACGCGTCGCACCGAATCAAGAAGAGTGGCCACATCAATTAAGGCAGTGGTTGTTACTTCTTGGGGTAGCAGGTGTCGGTATGGGGGAAAGGTTCCATCTAACATTCTAGATGTCATTGTTTTTCCGTCACTAGCGAAGCCAGCTAAACGGTCGTTGCTGGTGGTGGGAGCAAATGAGACAGAGACGTTTTTAGTGCCAGTTAAAGATTTAGCTGCATCTGCGATTGTGCGAGCGCGGAGTAGAGATGACGTTGAGATATTAGGTGTTGAGGGCTGCCATTGGATCTCTCGCACAGCTAATCTGTAGCGATCTGTTGCCGCCAACGTAACCGTATCTTCGTTGATTTCAATGTGTACGCCTGTGAGAGTCGGTAGTGAATCATCTCTTCCGGCAGCAATGGCTACTTGTGCAACCGCTGTCGCGAATACATCGCTAGGAATAACTCCAGTTGTATCTGGTAGTTCGGGAAGGTTTGGATATTCATCGACAGATAATGTGGGAAGGGTAAATTTTGCACTTCCGCTCGTTACTAATACCCGTGTTCCATCTAATGCGAAAACAATTGGTTTGTTGGGAAGGGCTCGAGAGATCTCTGCAAGTAGACGGCCTGGGACTAATACTTTTCCGCCCTTTTTTATCTCGGCGTGAAAATGGGCTTTACTGGCAGTCTCTAAATCGGAGGCAGATAAATACACTTGATCACCAGTGGCATCAATAACGATTCCTAGAAGCTCGGTTTTAATAGGTCTCGTTGAAAGACTTCTAGAGACCCAATTAACACTGTCTACTAAAACAGATTGCTCAACTGTGAACTTCATTCGGTACCCCAATTCAGTGAAAGGTTCGTTTCATATCTAGATCTATATATATAAAGGTAGTCGTAGTAGCCAGAGCCAACATCTGTGGGTAAGCAAGAAAACCCCTGCTCAAAGGCGATTGTTAGCGTTGCACGGGTGTGGATAGAGGGGGTAAAGCTGTGGACATTTAACTGCGACATACAAACCCCTTCCTTTTCATCTCCACCGCGCCTGTTAGTTATACACAAAAAACCCTGAGATTTCCACAGTTATCCACACGTTATCCCCAACTGGGGGTAAAAAATGGCAAAAGGGTCATTTCCACCTATTCCGGCGGTTACCGGGCCTGTTGTTTGATTCTATTGGTGAGCTCAGTGACCTGATTATAGATCGATCTGCGCTCAGCCATTAGTTGACGGATTTTTCGGTCGGCGTGCATAACCGTGGTGTGGTCACGCCCGCCGAATGTTTGACCGATTTTTGGAAGTGAGAGCTCGGTTAACTCCCGGCATAAATACATAGCGATCTGACGAGCGTTAACTAAAACTCGCGATCTAGAAGTGCCACACAAATCATCGATGGTTAGTGAGAAGTAGACCGCGGTTTGGGCCATGATCGTTGCACCAGTGATCTCTGGGTTCCCCTCGTTTGGAATGAGATCTTTAAGAACAATCTCGGCCAACGATAAGTCCACACTCTGGCGATTTAAAGAGGCAAAAGCAGTTACGCGAATAAGGGCGCCTTCAAGCTCTCGAATATTCGAGGAGATTTTACTAGCGATGTATTCCAAAACATCATCAGGTGCATTTAATTTATCTTGCGCAGCTTTTTTGCGCAGAATTGCGATACGAGTTTCTAACTCTGGAGGTTGAATATCGGTAATTAAACCCCACTCGAAGCGGCTACGAAGACGATCTTCCAAAGTTGTTAACTGTTTTGGTGGCCGGTCACTAGAGATAACTATCTGCTTGTTAGCGTTGTATAACGTGTTAAATGTATGGAAGAACTCTTCCTGTGTGCGCTCTTTATTTTCTAAGAACTGAATATCATCAACGATTAAAACATCGAGATCTCTATAACGGCGTTGGAAAGCCGATGCCTTATCATCGCGAATTGAGTTAATAAAGTCGTTTGTAAACTCTTCAGATGAGACATAACGAACGCGCACATGACCATATAACTCTTTAGCGTAAGCGCCAATAGCGTGCAGGAGATGGGTTTTACCTAACCCTGATTCACCGTAAATAAATAAAGGGTTGTACGCCTTTGCTGGCGCTTCAGCAACTGCAACTGCAGCGGCATGAGCGAAACGATTTGATGAACCAACAACAAATTTTTCAAATGTGTAACGAGGATTTAACTGTGATAACTCTGAAACAGCACTCTTTTGTTCAGCAGTGCCATCACGGCCTGTTCCACTTTTAGGAACAACAAACTCGATATCAATATCTGCTTGTGGTGTAGCCCCAGATTCCAAAGTCTCATCGACCGTGACAGCGATATTTGTTCTCTCCCCGAGCTCACGAGTTAAAAACTCACTAACCACGCTACGCAAACGGCTCTCTAAAACATCTTTAGCGAAAAGATTAGGGGTAGCAATCAACAATGTTGTTTGATCACTGTTATGTAAGAGACCCAAAGGTTTACTTAGTTGTAAAAAAGCGCGGTGTTGAGGCGCATCACCTGCAACTTCATCGATAACTCGGCTCCATAAGGCGCTGAGCTCAATCTCTTTAACATCCATACAACACCTTCCCGTTATCCACAAAGTTATCCACAGCCTGTGGTCTAAACCTTAGATTGAGACCTTGAAACAAGCCCTCAAAGCGATAATCTGTGGAGAGGGTTGAAAAGTAGAGCGTAAAGGCAGAAAAAGCAACTAGTTATCCACAGAGTAAGACGGCCGTCCTAGCTAGAAAACTGAGTTTGACCGCCTTATCCCCAGACCTCTACCGTTACACCCTCGCTTCCCCCGTATTTCTGACCGATCGCCAGATTTTTTATCTTAGGAGTTTCACATGACAAAGCGCACCTTCCAACCTAACGTCCGACGTCGCGCCAAGAAGCATGGCTTCCGTGCACGCATGGCAACACGCGCTGGTCGCGCAGTTCTTGCAGCCCGCCGCGCTAAGGGTCGCGCCCGACTTTCAGCGTAAGGATTTATAAGCAGACTCCCGTGCTTGCTAAAACTGCACGCCTTACTGAGAGCGGCGACTTCGCCCGCGCAACGAAGAGTGGAATTCGATACACATCGACCAACTTCGTCGGCTACCTCTATATTACCAACGATACTTCTGAACCTGCCCGCGCAGGATTAATTATCAGTAAAGCTGTTGGTGGATCAGTTGCGCGCCACCGGTTAGCGCGGAAAATTCGCCACTGTTTACGCGATTGCTATACACAACTGCCTCATGGAAGTTTACTGGTTGTGCGTGGTCTAAATAATGCAGCGAGTGCTGATTGTGCCAGTGAAATACAAGAAGTTATTAGCAATCTTGTTAGAAAAGCCAAGGAGCGGGCGGTGAAAAAATGAGAAAGTTTTTAATCACCCCAATAAAAATCTACCAAAAATGGATCTCTCCAATGTTTGGCGCTCGTTGTAAGTACTACCCATCGTGTTCTAGTTATGCAGTCAGCGCGATCGAGGCCTATGGGATCAAAGGCGTAGCAATGAGCGCGTGGCGTTTAGTGCGATGTAACCCATGGTCACATGGCGGTGTCGATTACGCAATTAAAGAAAAGGTTGGAGCCTAAATAATGAATACTATCCTAAACCCCTTATATATAGCGGTTTCTTGGGTCATTACAACTATTCATGACGTGCTTTCTCCATTCTTTGGAACCGATAGTGGGGTGTCGTGGTCGCTGGCAATTGTTGGTCTTGTTATTTTAATCCGTATTATTTTAATCCCACTCTTTGTTAAACAGATTAAAAGCCAGCGCGCATTGACCGCCCTTCAGCCACACATGAAGGATATCCAAAAGAAGTACAAGGATGATCGCCAAAAACAATCTGAAGAGATGATGAAGCTTTACAAAGAGCATAAAACAAACCCATTGGCATCATGCTTTCCAATCCTTGCTCAAGCTCCGATCTTTTTTGCGCTTTTCACTGTTTTAAATGGAATAGGGAAAAACCCGCCCGTTAAACACGGCGTGCTTACACAAGAAGACGTAGTAAGCGCCGCTAACGCTAGATTTTTCGGCGCACCGATTTCACAAACATTCTTAGGTACAGATATAACTACCGTAAAAGTAGTCACTGTTATTTTGATCGCGTTTATGTCGCTAACAACCTTCACCACACAACGTCAGTTGATGTTGAAGGGAATGCCCAAAATGGATTCAAGCAACAATATGATGTTGCAACAGCAAAAAATTATGCTGTATGCATTCCCAGTTATTTTTGCAGTCTCAGGGGTTAACTTTCCAATTGGTGTTTTAATTTATTGGTCGACAACAAACTTGTGGACATGGGGACAGCAGTACTACGTCATTAAAAGAAATCCAACACCTGGATCTCCCGCCTATGAGGAGCTTCAACACAAGAGAGCTAAGAAGAGTGGCGTTGTAGAGAGCCCTGACGTTGAAAACCCTGAAACCCCAGAGGATCTTAAAGGCCAACGAAATCAACCAAAAAAGAAGAAGAAAAAGAAGTAAAAACAAGACAAAGTAGGACAAATAGTATTAATTCACTACAAACCCGACAGGGAGAGCGAGATATGGCAAAGACAAAGAGTGAGGCAGTTGTAGAGGCTGTTATAGAAGAGGTCGCAGATGCAGCCGTAGAGGCAAAACCGGTCAAAGCCGGTGCAAAACTAGAGGAAGAGGGCGATATCGCCGCTGACTACCTAGAAGCGCTATTAGATATCGCCGACCTAGATGGAGATATCGATATCGATGTTGAAAACGACCGTGCTTCACTGGCTATCGTCGGCGGAAAGCTACGCCACCTCGTAGGTAGCCAGGGAGAGGTACTCGATGCGATTCAAGAGCTCACACGCCTGGCTGTTCAAACAGCCACAGGTGATCGCTCCCGATTAATGCTCGATATCGACAACTTTCGCTCCAACCGCCGTTCAGAGCTTAAGAAGTTAGCGGGAGAGATGGCAGATGAGGCAAAGTCAACAGGTAGCTCGATAAAACTCGCGCCTATGAACGCCTTTGAGCGCAAAATCATCCACGACACTATTCAGGAGCTTGGTTTGAGTAGCGAGTCCGACGGGGAAGATCCACACCGCTTCGTCGTCATCTATCCAGCCTAAGTGGATGTTTCACGTGAAACTCTAATCGAGCGCTACTTTCCAGATATCGATCGGGTCCACGCCTACGCTCATTTTCTTGAAACAGCTGGAATCGAGCGTGGCTTATTAGGCCCGCGCGAGGCTGAGCGTATCTGGGATAGACATATCTTCAACTGCCTACCCGTAATAACCCTCCTTAAAGAGGGCTCAATCATCTTTGATATCGGCTCTGGCGCCGGTCTACCAGGGATAGTTATCGCTCTGGCGCGGCCAGATCTGCATGTAACGCTCATTGAGCCACTTGAGCGCCGAGTTGAGTTCCTCAAAGAGGCTGTCATAGGCCTTGATATCGAGGTAGTGCGGGGGCAGGCTCAGGATGTACGCACAACAGCGCACTATGTAACGGCGCGGGCGGTAGCCCCATTAGAAAAGCTAAAGAAGATTAGCTGGCACCTTCTTAAGACGGGGGGCTCATTAATGGCCATAAAGGGCAAATCAGCGGAAGAGGAGATGAAAAACCTTCCAAAGGCCCTGCTCCATGAGGTGGATTTAGAGGGAGTTGAGCGTGGGCGCATTGTGGAGATACGTAAAGGTGCTTAACTGAGCCCTGTGAATGATTCACGTGAAACAAAGAACGTAGTTGGGACCCGCCGCCTCAAAGAGGCGATGGCTAAACCTGCCAACACCCGAATTATTACTGTGGCCAATCAAAAAGGCGGGGTAGGCAAAACCACCACCACGGTTAATATCGCAGCGGCCCTATCTATGGGGGGCCTGAATGTGGTGGTCATCGACCTAGATCCTCAAGGAAATGCCTCGACAGCCTTTGGTGTGGAGCATCTAGAAAATCCAGGGATCTATGAGGTTTTAATGGGCGATACGACGATGTCGGCGTGTGCCCAAAAAGTAAAGGGCTTTCCCTCCCTTGAGTGCATCTCATCCAACACCTCATTGGCTCAGGCTGAAATCGAATTAGTACCAATGGTCGCGCGAGAAATGCGGCTTAAAGAGGCGATAGAGGAGTTAGTCGGGGATCGCGAAAAACGTGGAGATGCACTGGACTACATCTTTATCGACTGCCCACCAAGTTTAGGTTTATTAACAATCAACGCACTGACCGCGGCTAAAGAGATGTTGATTCCAATTCAATGTGAATATTACGCACTCGAAGGTTTATCACAACTATTAAAAACCTTTGAGGTAGTTAAGAAGCGTTTGAACGCTAACTTAAAGCTCTCTACATTTGTACTAACAATGTTTGATGGGCGCACACGTTTAGCCAATGATGTTGCAGATGAGATTCGCAAACACTATCCCAATGAGTTAATTGATATTCCAATTCCACGCGCAGTTCGGGTATCTGAGGCTCCAGGTTTTAATCAGACAGTGATGACGTACGACGCAGCATCACCCGGGGCTATTGCATATATGTCTGTAGCTCGCGAACTTGCTCTGCGCTCAAAACCATTTGACTCAAATGTTGTTTCAATACATTACAAACGCGAAGGTGAGATTGCATAATGGCACGTCGTGGCGGCTTAGGAACACACCTAGATGCATTAATTCCAACATCACTTACTGTTGATGGAGAAGAAGTTGCAACACAGAACGAAGTCTCACTCAGCGATATTTCTCCTAACCCTCGCCAACCACGTACACATTTTGATCAAGACTCACTCAATGAATTAATTGCATCGATTAAAGAGATAGGTATTTTGCAACCCCCGGTTGTGCGTCAAGTTGGACCAAGTAAATATGAATTAATTATGGGCGAAAGACGCTTTCGCGCTGCAAAGGCTGCAGGTTTAAAAACTATCCCCGTAATCATTCGACAGACATCGGATAATGAGTTACTTCGTGAAGCTCTTATAGAAAATATCCACCGCAGCCAACTCAATGCACTAGAAGAGGCCGCGGCCTATTCTCAGTTGTTAACGGACTTTAAATGCACGCATGAAGAGTTAGCAATAAAACTTGGACGCTCACGACCATTGATATCAAACACAATTCGCTTAATGAATCTTCCATTATCGGTTCAACAAAAACTCACAACGGGTGTGTTGTCGGCGGGCCATGCTCGCGCACTTCTTGGCTTAAGTGATTCGCATGCAATCGAGGCTCTAGCGAATAGAATCGTGAAAGAAGGCTTAAGTGTTCGCGCTACTGAACAAGTGATCACCTCAAGTCCAACCAGAAAGAAAACCAAGAAACTTACAACGGTTACATCAAGCATTATTGAGTTTAATGAAATCGCCGAACGAATTGGCGACGCGTTAGATACTCGCGTAAGGATTCAAGGCAGTGTTAAAAAAGGCACTATTGTTGTTGAGTTCGCTGGAGCTGAAGATTTAAAACGTTTGACTCACAAGCTGGAGAGTTAATGTAGTTGATTTCCGTCGCGGCGAGACATCTCCGTTTTAATTACTCCACCTAACGCCTTAACGCCTTCGCGGATTCGTTCAGGAGTTGGATAGCAGTACGACAAACGCAATGACCACGAACCAAAACCATCGGCATAAAAAGCAGTACCTGGCACATAAGCAACCTTTGCAACAATGGCTTTAGGCATTAATGCAGTTGTATCGATTTCCGGTGGCAAGGTAACCCACACATAGAAACCACCACCAGGTTTGGTCCACTTTGCGGCTGCAGGGAAATACTCATCTAGCGACTCCAACATCGCATCGCGACGCACCTTATATAAATCGCAGAAAGAAGCGATTTGATCGCGCCATGGTTGGTCGGCTAAATAGCTTGAAATCGTTAGTTGTGCAAAGTTTGAAGGACATAAAATTGAAGACTCACTTGCAATCACCATCTTCTCTTTCAGTGATGGAGGCACAAGCGCCCAACCAACTCGAAGCCCTGGTGCGATTGTCTTAGAAAAAGTTCCTAGATAAATCACATTCTCTGAATCCTCAGCGCGCATGGCATTGGGCGATGGCTTATCAAAACCCAATAGACCATATGGATTATCTTCAACGACAAAGATTCCAGCCTCGCGACAGATAGCTAAAATCTCGGTTCGACGCTCAGCCGGTAGTAAAACACCGGATGGGTTTTGATAGTTAGGGATCATGTACAGGAATTTGATTGTGCGCCCGCCCGCCCGCACACTGGTAATGGCATCACGCAGACCCTGTGGGACTAAGCCAAGGTCATCGGTCTCAACGTGAACAACGGAGGCCTCATACTGGTGAAAAGTTCCCAAGGCCCCAACATAGGAAGGGGCTTCGGCCAAGACAACATCGCCTGGATCGATAAAGATTCGAGAGATGAGATCAAGGGCCTGTTGTGAACCTGTTGTTACCAAGACATCATCGGGGTTAGCGCGGATACCTTCAAGGGCCATAACTTCACAGATCTGCTCGCGCAGCTTTGGATGGCCTTGTCCACTGCCATATTGCAGCGCCTCACCACCATTAGTTAGTACTAGCTTTTGAACAACATCGGCCATCATCGCCATAGGAAAGGCGGACAAGTTAGGCATACCACCGGCGAGTGAGACGATTTCAGGACGAGAGGCAACGGCAAAGAGTGAGCGAATCTCACTTGGCTTCATGTGTGCGGCACGGCTTGCAAAACGCGCCTCTAAATTTTGAGGAGCCCCTGTTGCAAATCGTTGCGTTATCTCAGACATGGGCGAAGTCTGCCATAACCAGTACGAACTTCGAGTGTCATTTAGCGGCGAATACCCGCGCTTCTAAGATCTGCAATACGCAGTGTTCCAGTCTTTGCATCATCTTCGGCAGCCAAATATAGGCGTTGAATAGCTATTACTAAAGCCTCAGCAATGACATCTCTGAAATCAGCTCTAGCGATGCGCTCCATATCCCCTGGGTTAGTGTCATAACCAAGATCAATTTGTACGGCAGGTGCACGTGTTAATCGCAGGAGATCCCACGCTTTGGCATGTGTGCGGCAGTTCGTCAGATCTGTTCTGGCGCACAGTTCGCGCTGAACCAAAGAGGCAAATCGCTCACCAACAATTGAGTGCACTCCGTGAGCGTCACTGCCGTAGAAATATGTTGCAGCGCCATGAGCTATCTCGTTTACATAAGTATCTACATGAAATGAGATCATTAAATCGGCGCCACTTTGATTTGTAAAAGCAATACGTTCAACTTCGGTTGGGTTATTGGAAACACCACGGGTTAAGAAAACCGAAGCGCCTAAGGCTAATAACCGCCCTTCAGTGCGTACAGCAACATCATAGATAAGTGGATCAACACCATCTGGATTTAACACTATAACTTTATTTGCAAGTGCCGGACCACGATTTCTTTGTGTAGCACTTTCGCGCATTGCAGAAGGGGCTCCTCCAGAAACAATTCGAGTCAATCGCAGCAGCGCAATTATTGTCGCTGGCCCACATTTTCCATCAACATGAATACCAACAGATTGCTGAAACTCCTTTACTGCAGATTCAGATCGCGGACCATAAATTCCATCAACGCGGCCACAATCAAAACCCATCTCTGTTAGCCGAGACTGTAAAGCTGCAACATCATCACCGCGCATTAAAGGTGGGGTTTGTAGATTTAAAGAGCGATCACCTAATTTCCAACGAGCTTCTTCGAGCGCGCGTGCAGTTACATCATCAATCAAACCCGTGACGCTTAAACCGCGGGCCTGTTGAAAGGATCTAATCTGCGCTGGCGTTAGTTCTGGCATTAGTTTTCCTAAGAAGAAAATTAAGCGATGAAACTTGCGAGATCTTTTAGAAGTACAGGCTTTGGTTTTGCGCCAACGATAGTTTTTACAACTTCTCCGTTAACAAAAACATTCATTGTTGGAAGCGCAAGAACTCCATACTTAATGGCGATTGCAGACTCTTCATCAGTGTTGAGTTTTACGATCTTAATTTTTGAGCCGTATTCATCAGAGATTTCCTCAAGAATCGGTCCAAGGGCACGGCAAGGCCCACACCATTCAGCCCAAAAATCAACTAAAACCGGCAGGCTGCTCTTTAAAACCTCTGCATCAAAAGTCGTGGTCGTTACCGTACTTGTTGCCATGTTTACTCCCCAGATCTCCCTTTATAGTATGTGAACTTTAGTGGTGTGCTAGATATTTCTCGGCATCAAGGGCGGCTTGGCAGCCCGAGCCGGCGGCAGTGATGGCTTGGCGATAGGTATGGTCGACCAGGTCACCACAAGCAAAAACACCAGGAATATTTGTACGCGTAGATCGGCCCTCTACCTCCACGTAACCCTCGCCATTGAGCGTAATCTGATTCGCGATGAGTTCACTGCGAGGGATGTGTCCGATTGCAACAAATAAACCGGTGAAGGCGCGTTCAGTCTCAGTACCGTCGAGGGTGTTGCGCAGCTTTAATCCTGAAACCTTTGTCTCCCCAAGAACATCAACAACCTCTGTGTTCCACAAAAACTCAATCTTTGGATTTGAAGTCGCACGGTCAATCATAATCTTTGAGGCTCGCAACGCATCGCGACGATGAATAAGAACAACCTTAGTTGCAAAACGCGTTAAGAATGTCGCCTCTTCTACGGCAGAGTCTCCCCCGCCTACAACGGCGATAGTTTGATCACGGAAAAAGAAACCATCACATGTTGCGCACCATGAAACACCGCGGCCCGATAAACGCTTTTCATTTTCTAACCCAATTTCACGGTAAGCGCTACCAGTTGCCAAAATGACGGTTTTAGCTTTAACAATATTTCCTGATCCATCGGTGAGTGTCTTTATATCGCCAACTAAATCCATCTCAACAATGTCATCTGTGATTAACTGCGCACCGAAACGTTTAGCTTGTTTGCGCATGTTGTCCATTAAATCTGGGCCCATTACTCCCTCAACAAAACCTGGAAAATTCTCTACTTCGGTTGTATTCATGAGCGCGCCACCAGCGGTGACCGAACCTTCATAAATAATTGGATTCATCTGAGCACGAGATGCGTAAATAGCGGCCGTGTAACCAGCTGGCCCAGATCCCACAATTACTACATCACGCACATCACTCATACTTCACCCCTTGTTAACTGCACTAGTGCCTATAACCCTCAATTTACACGCTTTATTCCGCACTTGATGGGCGGCGAACAACCGAGTCACGTAAGTGACGGATCATACTAATCTCTTCAACACCGACGGCTCTGCCTGCAACTAAATATCCCAAAAAGCCCATCACCATTACGAGAAGAAGTTCGCCTGCGCGAGCTAGTGGCGATAACTCAACACCAATCCATGTGATGTAGCGCATTAAAACGTACAAAGGGGTCATGACGCCAAATGCTGCGCCCAATAAACGAAGATGCTGACCTAGAAAATCCATAACTTTGATTCGGCCCGTATGTTTCTTGAGCAGTGAAAGCGTAATTAACAGACCAATTAAGTAGCTAACAGAGAAGGCTAAACCAAGACCAATAGTTACCCACTCAATTCTAAGGAGATGAAGAAATAAGTAAGAGAGCCCGACGGAGAGTAAATTAATAATTAAAATTGAAATTACTTGCGTCCTTGTATCTTCAAATGCGTTGAATCCGCGGATCAAAATTAAATTAATTGAAAAAGCAACTAGACCAAAACTCAAAGCGGACAGTACATAACCTATGTATCGTGAATCCTCAACAGGGATACCAACAAAGATAACTTCTGTAATGAGTGAGCCGAAGAGGAAAAAGGCAACGGCGCTAGGAACTGTTATAACTCCGACAAGCTTTATCGCCCGAATTAACTGCACTCGCACCTCATCACGCTCTTTAGCTAGGGCCAGGCGAGACAAATGCGGAAGAATGGCTGTAATAATTGAAATAGTCACGATTGAGTAAGGCAAGAGCATTACAAAGTAAGCATATGTATATGGCGTATAACCAACACCTCGCGTAATGCCTTCCTGCGCGCTTCTTACCGCAGCACTAGTTGCTACATTAACGGTGACCAAGTAACCAAGTTGAGAAATTAATACATATAGCAACGTCCAACCTGCTAAACCAAATGATTTACCCAGGCCAGATAAACCCCATTGAGGTTTTAATGTTATTCCTAAGTGCCTTATCACGGGAATTAAAACTAAAGCCTGTACAACAACGCTGAATGTGGTTCCCCACCCAAGAATTTGTACCTGCAAGGATGTGATGGTCTCAGCCGTTATAGCGGGAGAAAAAACAAGGAATGAACCAAAAAGCGCTATTCCTACTAAGTTATTAGCAATAGGTGCCCACATTAAAGGGCCGAAAGATCCACGTGCATTTGCTACTTGTCCTAGCATTGTGAAAACACCCAAGAAAAAAATCTGTGGAAGGCAGTAGCGAGTAAATGCAATTGCTATCTCTTCTTCAGTTTCAAAACCGGGAGTGAAAAACTCTGGTGCGTATAGCCGCACTAATGCGGGAGCAAAGTAGACGCCAACAACAACTAGAACGAATAAAATTAACGAGATTGTTGTTACTAAGCGCGAAGCAAAACCATTACCACCATCTTCATGGTCAAAAGATCTAACAAGCTGTGGGATAAACACTGCAGTCAATGCTCCACCGACGAGTAAGTTGTATAAAATATTCGGCATAGTATTTGCTACATTGTAAGTATCTGCCAGTAATGTGGTGCCAAGAACGGCGACAATGAGAATACCTCGGATGAAACCTGTAATACGTGAGATAATTGTTCCGAGTGCCATAATTCCAGAAGCACGAAAGAGCTCATTAGATTTCATGAGTGCGCCCCTTTCGAACTCGGCGGAGACTTTGGGCGATAGCGGCCAATAAGAGAAGTATCGCCGCTCCGGTGGTAAACCACGTGACCCTGGAATCAATTACTGTCGCATTGAGCTTCAAAATGGAGAAAGGAGCGACCGAGAACGACTCTGAGTCGGTAATTTGGGCGAACACAGTTGTCTCACCCGGCGCAATCACTTGAGTTGCAAGCTCGAGTTGAACCTTTGAGTTAGGGGGCAGGCGCACTCCAGTAAAGCTAGCCACAAGGATTCGAGAGTTTTTAGCCATCATTGCAATATCTACGGTGACGTCAACGGGAAATTGATTAATTACAGTAACTGGAAGTTTGGCATTCTCGGTAGTTATCTGGTACTTGCCTGGGTTTACGCGCAATCTGTAGGTTTGAGCTGACACGGCAGCGGTGGCATCGGCAGTGAAATACTCACGAGAGCCCTTGTCGAGGGTTGGCGTTAATAATCGAGCTAATTTCATTCGCAGATCAGAGACATCAGAATGGGTAACAACCCTAGATAGCCGTGTGAGTGCTTTACGATTTTCGCTATAGCGCGAGCGTTGGGCACCACTTATTTGCGAGGTTCCAGCGTTTAATCCAGTACCAGCTGAAGTTCTAACCATCCGACCTAAAAAAGCCTCTAATTTTACTTTGCCGTATGCGTAATACGCTCGCAGTTCACTCGGGGCTAAACGTCGGGCTAAAACAACATCAGGATTTCCATAGGCGAGGGAGATAACATCATTAGAACTAGTGACTTTCTTCAACTGTAACAGCCAATTTGTTGCGATGGCACTTCCTACAGGAAGAGCCTTGCTCGCAAGCGTGTAATCACCAGTCATCGCAATCACTTCATCTACGAGCGATGCATCTATCACCCAGATTTTTGATCGAACAGAAGGTGCAAAAACTAATTGTCCCAGTCTGCCCGATGGCGTTAACTCTTGAGCTAACTCATCGTTTCGAAAATCACCAGTAAATTTTTGGTGTGGCGGGCTTACAATTTTTACCACCGAACTTGATGCAAAGGAAAGTGGAAGAGACCCACACAGAAAAAATATAGATAGGAGGCCGCCGAGAATTTTCTTCATGTTTTTAGCTCGCCGCTTCGTGCAATCAACTTCTTCTCATCCGGATACGCCAAGTGGTCAATGATCTCAGTTAACGGAAACCATGACACTTCATCGACTTCACTCACTTGCGGGGCTAACTCGCCCCCAGTTTCAGAAAAAAGAAAGTGATGTACGGTTTTATGAATTCTCTTACCACCAGCCATAAACCAAAAATCGATAACACCAAGAGAGCGTGAAATCGTAGAATGTATTCCAGTCTCTTCGGCAACTTCACGGATCGCAGCTTCTTCTGGGGTTTCACCAGCCTCGATATGTCCTTTTGGAAGCGACCACAATAATTTGGTGCCGGAGGAGTCTTTTTGATCGATGCGGCCAATTAGTAAACCCATAGTTCCAGTGGAATCAATAACCAAACCTCCAGCGCTGACCTCGTCTACTCGCTTTGCGTAGACCCGCTTACCAGCAGATGGAGATGATGGCTTGGGTTTAGTTGTCGTTTGGGGGCCGCGGTTAGCGGGGCGCTTGCGCTTCCGCTTCTTTTTAATGCCTTCGCTGCCCGCACCAGGTGCCGGGATCATGGAGCAAGGGTACTGCTCTAACCTTACTTATTGTGACTAGTGCATTGGGAGCCGCAGGCGAGTTAGCGATCCGTTCACTTATTGAACGTGCCCCGTTAGCGAGCTCGCTCGCCCATGCCTTCAAGAGCGATGGATTCACCTTGGCCTTAGTTGGAGGCCCGGTTCGCGATGCAATTTTGGGCCGCCTTGGAAATGATTTAGATTTCACAACGAATGCACTTCCGCAAGAAAGTAAAAAAATCCTGAGTGCTTGGGCCGATAATGTTTGGGATATTGGAATTGCCTTTGGAACCGTAGCTGGAAAACGCG
Source organism: Streptomyces griseus (assembly GCA_945865365.1). GTDB lineage: Bacteria > Actinomycetota > Actinomycetes > Nanopelagicales > Nanopelagicaceae > Planktophila. The sequence goes on along the minus strand of CAMBDL010000010.1, from coordinate 35,002 downwards.
GCGACACAACAGTAGAAGTAACAACGTATCGAACCGAAAAATATGAAATCGATTCACGAAAACCTGAAGTCGAATACGGAAAAGATATTCTCGGTGACTTATCACGACGCGACTTCACAGTTAATGCAATGGCGTTAGAACTCACAAGTTCCCAACCAGAGTTCATCGATCCCTTTAACGGTTTGGCAGATCTAACAAAAAAGATTTTGAGAACACCTGGATCACCTAATGATTCATTTAATGATGACCCTCTTCGCATGATGCGAGCAGCACGTTTTGCAAGCCAACTTGATTTTGAGATCGCTCCGGAAGTTTTAGTGTCTATGAAAGAGCTAGCATCTCGTATCGCAATAATTTCGGCTGAACGCGTACGCGATGAGTTTATAAAGATTATAATGTCACCAAACCCGCGAATAGGAATAACAATTTTAGTCGATTCAGGTTTAGCCGATATCGTAATTCCAGAGATCCCAAAACTTCGATTAGAAGTTGATGAGCACCACCACCATAAAGATGTCTATGAACACTCGATAACCGTTTTAGAACAAGCGATAATGCAGGAAGAGCGATTAGGTGGTCCAAACTTAATTATTCGCCTAGCTGCGCTATTGCACGATATCGGTAAACCAAAAACTAGAAACTTTGTTGAGGGTGGCGGAGTTTCATTCCACCACCATGAAGTTGTAGGCGCGCGTTTGGCCAAAAAACGCTTACAAGAGCTGCGATTTGATGGAGACACGATCGAATCTGTTGAGCTCTTAACGGCTTTACACCTTCGCTTTCATGGCTATGGAGATGGTGAATGGAGCGACTCGGCTGTGCGCCGCTATGTGCGTGATGCCGAAGATCTTCTAATTCATTTACATGTGTTGACCCGCGCAGACTGCACAACTCGTAATAAGGCAAAGGCGACGAGATTAGCAAGTATTTATGACTCATTGGAGGCTCGAATCGATGTTCTCATGGAGCAAGAGGAGTTATCAAAGATTCGCCCTGATTTAGATGGTGCACAAGTAATGGAGATTTTGAATCTAAAGCCTTCCCGCGAGGTTGGCGCTGCCATGGGTTTTCTAATGGAGTTACGTTTAGATCAAGGAGTTTTAGGCCAAGAGAAGGCAACCGAAGAGTTATTAGCGTGGTGGGAAAACCGAACGACGAAGTAAGCGAAGTGCGGTAAAAAAGTAGGCAATGGAAACGCATAACGGAACCCACATCGAGATTCCAGAAGTTGGAAGCAGAAGCGCAGCTAGTAAGCCGCCAGAAACTATCGCACCATTAACTACAACATCGTAAACAGCAAAAACGCGGCCACGGAAATAGTCATCAATTTTTGATTGTACAAGTGCATCATTTGTAACTTTTACATTTTGTCCAAAGAAGGAGGTTAAAAACGCAGTTGCCGCAAGAGAGATTTGTGTTTGTGAAGCGGCCAAAATAAGTGGGCACATTGCGCTGACTAGCATTGAATATCTCATCCAACGGTGTCGCCCTACCTGTGAAACACCGTAAGGCGCTAAAAACGCCCCCAAGAATAATCCAACTCCAGCAAGTGATAAAGCGATACCAAATCCCCTGAGTCCTTTTTCAGGAAAGGCTGGATCGTTAAAAGTATTTCGCTCTAAAAGTAGGGCCATTAGCGTTAAAGCGGTTAAGCCACCTCGGTGTACAGCAGTAGTAAGAATTCCACGTGCGACGTCGCTATGAGTGGCGAGAAAACGGAATCCATCTCGCATGTCATGGAATCCCTGCGCAAAACTTGATGCATCCTTTTCGTGTTGCTCGGGACCAATCTCATACTTTTTCAATCGACCAGTTAGTAATGCGGCCACAAAATAGCCAGCACTTGCAATAAGAATAAGAAGAGCATCAGCATGGTTAGCAAGCGCCAAAGAATCAACAAGGGCTCGTACCCCAACACCAATGCCGCCACCTACCACCACGAGTAATGAGCCACCTGTAACAGCAATGGCATTTGCAGTTATAAGTGATTTCATATCAATTAAGAGTGGGAGTCCAGCTGATAAGGCTGCCAAAATTAATCGATTAACTCCAAAGGCGATTAAGACGACGATCGTTAATTCAACCCCAGTTGAGCCACTAAAAATCAGAAGTGCAACAAGTAGCAGGTTTACTGAACGAATCATGTTTGAAAAAAACAAAGCTCGCTGTCGTGAAATGCGGTCCAAAATTGTTCCCACAAAAGGGCCAACGGCTGAATACGGCAATAGAACGACGGCAAAACCTAATGCCGCACTGAGCGCGTTAGCTTGGCGCTCTGGAGAAAAGAGGATAAAGGATGCAAGAGCGCTTTGGAAAACCCCGTCGGTAATTTGTCCCGTCCAACGAATAGCCAGTAGACGGGAAAACCGTGGGTGCTTAAGGAGGTCGAAAAGACTCACGAGATTGAGCGTAGTCGCACAACTTGGTTTATTCTTCTCCGACAATGAAATCACAGCGTTCGTACATCGACTATTCACTCGATAAGCGCGCCACTTTATTGGCCTTGTTTCGGGGCACAGTAGATGCCTGTGATGCTGATCCATATTTATTACGTGCGGCCAAGTGGCATGGAGAAAAAGTCGTGCGCAACTGCCCCGTGTGCAAAAAGAACGCCCTTGTTGAACTGCGCTACACCTTTGGGGAACAGTTAGGGCAGTACTCAGGCCGTATTAAGTCTCCACGCGAACTAGCTGAGATGGAGAGCGAGTTTGGAGAGTTTCGGGTCTACATAGTTGAGGTGTGTCCAGATTGCTCATGGAATCACATGTGCGCCTCCTTTGTTTTAGGCGATGGAGTTGAACGCAAAGCGCCTCGCAAGACACGTACCCTCGAGGACGAGGATTACGCGGCGCGGTAGCCTTCACTAATGCTGCGCAAACTATTGGTGCGAACCACAATCTTCATCGGTGGCTTTGGTTTTATCGCCGGTGCCACCTTGTTTGCCCTGGCTTATTTCACAGTGGATATTCCAGATCCCAACGCATATGTGAACAGTCAAGCCACTATTTTCCACTATTCAAATGGTGAAGAAATCGGCCGCGTCGGAACACAGAACCGACAGATTATTCCCTTGGCAAAGATTCCGCTCAATGTTAGGCATGCGGTGTTAGCGGCAGAAGATCGCGGTTTTTATTCAAATAGAGCTTTTAGTGTTACGGGAATCGCGCGCGCTATATTAAATAACTTAAAAGGTGGGTCGTTGCAAGGCGGGTCAACGATCACACAGCAGTATGCCAAGACAGCATTCTTAACACCTAGTCGTACGATTCAAAGAAAAATAAAAGAGTTGGTTATCGCAATTAAATTAGAAAATCAATTATCTAAAGATCAAATCTTTGAAAGCTATTTAAATACAATCTATTTTGGCCGTGGCTCTTATGGGGTAATGACTGCATCGCAACAGTATTTCAATCGAAATGTAGATCAATTAACAAATGCTCAAGCCGCAATTATCGCGTCAATTCTGCGCTCGCCAGGTTTGTATGATCCCGCGTTTAAAGAGGGGAATAAAGAGAGATTGATTGCGCGCTTTGAATATGTGAAAAAGGGAATGGTCGATGCAGGTTGGTTAGATGAAAAAGATGCAGCGAAGATGAAATTTCCTACAGTTGCACCACGTTCTACGTCGGGACAACTCAGCGGCCCTAAAGGACACGTGATTGAAGCGGTGCAAAAGGAGTTAGCAAAACTTGGATTTAGCCAAGACCAATTATTAGTTGGTGGGCTAGTTATTAAAACAACGCTCGACCAAAAGGCACAGCAATCGGCCGTGGATGCAGTAAATAAATTTTATCCTTCAAAAGCCCCAGATAATTTACGTATTGGCTTAGTTGCAATTAGACCCGGCACTGGCGAAATAGTCGCCCTATACGGCGGCCGAGATTACTTAGCGCGTCAATTAAGTGATGCTACGCAGTCAATTGCATTAGCTGGCTCAACCTTTAAACCCTTTGCAATTATCGCCGCATTAGAGCAGGGCATCCCATTAACATCTATGTGGAATGGTGATTCGCCACAAACATTTGATGATGCAGGCAAGCCTTACATAGTTTCTAACTATGGCAACGAGGGTTGGGGTCAGATCGATCTGTTGTATGCAACGAAACACTCAATCAACACGGTATTTGTTCCACTTGGAATTAAAGTTGGGCCAGTAGCAGTTGTCGATGTCGCAAGACGCGCAGGAATTCCAGATTCCGTTGCAATGATGCCAACACCATCGGTTGTTTTAGGAGTTGCCAGCCCACACGTCATTGATGTTGCAAATGCATATGCCACTTTTGCCGCACAAGGCATAAAATCAAAACCATTTTTAGTAACCGAGGTTTTAGGTTCTAATAAAGGCGTGTTGTATCAAGCTAAACCCGAAACTCAAGAAGTCTTTTCCAAAGAGGTTATGGCCGATTTAACGTATTCACTTAAAGCCGTTGTAACCGGCGGAACAGGCGCAGCGGCGTTGGCGTTGGGCCGCCCAGCAGCAGGTAAAACTGGAACATCGCAGTCAAATGCATCTGCGTGGTTTAGCGCTTACACACCACAACTGGCGGCCTCGGTAGCCTTTTTTCGTGATAGCGCTTCAGAGTCTCTCAATGGAATTGGCGGTTTAACCTCATTAACCGGTGGAACTTTTCCCGCCAAGATTTGGACCGCCTTTATGAAGGGCGCACTTAAGGGCGAACCGGTTATGGATTTTCCAGCACCTGCAAATATCGGTGGGTTAGATCCGATAGTTATGACATCAGGTGGCAAACAAACCCGTAAACCATGATGGCGCTACGTTTTAAAGCGTTATTAGCCTTAGCGGTACTGGCATCACTCATATCTTTTGCTAAGTTTTCACAGTGCGAAGGCACTAACTGGGCTACTCCAGATCAATATATTCACGCTTGTTATAGCGATCTTCCATCTCTATTCGGTGATCGCGGCCTGAACGATAACAAGTGGCCCTATGCCAGCGACACAAACTCTGTCGAATATCCGGTGATCACTGGGCTTGTTATGTTTGCGACTGCAGGTTTAGTTGATACCGCAGCTTCTTACTTTAACCTTAACGCTCTTTTGCTGGCATTAATTTTTATTTGGCTAGTTATTCTCGTTTCAAAGATAAAACCAGAGTATTCATACTTACTTCCAGTGGCCCCGGCCATGATTGCATCGCTCTATATCAATTGGGACTTGTGGGCGATTATCACCATGATGTTAGCGATTTACTGGTTTGATCGAAAAGCATATCTATATAGTTCTTTAGCTTTAGGTGTTTCAATTGCAACAAAGTTTTTGCCGGTTTTTCTATTATTCCCAATCATTTTTATATTATGGCGACACAATCGAATTAGGGAGTTAGTAAAATATATTGCCACCACGACATTGATATGGGTGGCAATAAACGCTCCCTTTGCATTGACTACCCCAACGGGATGGTGGCGTTTTTATAAACTAAATATCGAACGCGTGGCCGACTGGGGATCACTGTGGTTGGCACTAAACCAACTGGGTGTTAGGTTAACAAATTTAAATTATCTATCCTTACTCCTTTTATTAATTGGATTAACGACAATTGCTATCTTCTTTTTTCAACTCACATACACACCAACACTGGCATCGCTAGCATTCATAGTTTTAAGTGTTGTAATGATTGCCAGTAAGGTTTACTCCCCGCAATATGTTTTATGGTTAACACCGCTTGCGATTATTGCAATAACAACGTCAAAAGATTTGTATGCTTTTTGGATGTGGCAAAGCGTCGAAGTTATGTATCACATTGCAGTTTGGCAATACTTAGCCCAGTTCACCGGAGCCCACTTTGGCCTACCCCAAGGCGGGTATGCGGCGCTGAGCTTGCTACGTATCGCCGGGACGCTTTTCTTGGTGGTAGTCCTGATAAGACGGGCCCGTCAGGCTGGAAATACACAGGGGTCGGCCTTCGATTTACTCTTTGAGGCCTCTAAGGCCTACCCTTAACCCTCTTGAACCGACACTATGTGGCGGTATAAGAAAGCACTAACCCTCCTGTCACGGAAATACCGTGGCCGTCTTAGTCCAGAGGAGGTCGGGTTAACGCATGCGTCACTACGAACTTATGGTCATTCTTGATCCAGAACTTGAAGAACGTACAGTCACACCAAGCCTTGAGACTTATCTCAAAATAATTAAAGACTCCGGCGGAACCGTCAACAAGCTCGACTTGTGGGGCCGTCGCCGTATGTCATTTGAAATTATGAAAAAAGGCGAAGGCATCTACGCAGTTATCGATATGAACTGCGAACCAGCTGCAATCAAAGAGTTAGATCGTCAACTCAATTTGAATGAAGCGATTCTGCGCACCAAAGTTATACGCCCAGAAAAATAATAGGCACGGACTCCACGAGTAGAGAGAAGAGGAAGAAAAATGGCAGCAGGAGATACAACAATCACAATGATTGGCAACTTAGTTGACGATCCGGAGCTACGTTTCACACCATCAGGTGCGGCCGTTGCAAAGTTTCGCGTTGCGTCGACACCTCGCTATTTAGATAAGCAAACTAACGAGTGGAAAGATGGCGAGAGCCTTTTTCTACAGTGTCAGATCTGGCGTCAAGCAGCTGAAAATGTTGCCGAGTCACTGACAAAGGGAATGCGTGTCATCCTCTCTGGTCGACTCAAGCAACGTTCTTATGAAACAAAAGAGGGCGAAAAGCGCACAGTCTTTGAGGTAGAAGTAGATGAAGTCGGTCCATCACTCCGTAACGCAACAGCTAAGGTCACTAAGGCCCAACGCGCTGGCGGAACAGGTGGCGGATTCTCAGCACCAGCTGCGAACGATTCATTCACTGAAGATCCATGGGCTGCAGCATCGTCAACACCAGCAGCTGGCGGTGGTTGGGGAACCTCAACAACCGACGAGCCTCCGTTTTAAATCAACCTATCCATCCATTCCTAGTCAATTAAGTTAATTAAAAAAACTTTAAAAAGCTAGGGCCCGAAAAGGAGCACCACAATGGGAGCAAGAAATAATAAGGCTCTACGCGAGCCAAAGAATAAGGGCGCAAAAGCCGCTGCCCTGAATAAAAAGTTTAAGAAGAAGCCTTGCAGCTTCTGCCAACAGAAGGTCACATATATCGATTACAAAGATATTGCGACCCTTCGCAAGTACATCTCTGACCGCGGCAAAATCCGCGCTCGCCGCGTAACTGGTGCATGCACACAGCACCAACGCTCGATCGCAACCGCAGTTAAAAACAGCCGTGAAGTAGCGTTACTTCCTTACACGTCTTCAGCGAAATAAGGAGTGAATCAACTATGAAACTCATCCTTACTCGTGAAGTTGCAGGCCTAGGCGCTGCAGGCGATGTTGTAACTGTTAAAGATGGCTTTGCACGCAACTTCTTGTTGCCACGCGGAAATGCAATTGCTTGGTCACTTGGCGGAGAAAAGCAGATTCAGAGCATCCGTCGCGCACGTTCAAATCGCGAAATTCGCGACATTGATCATGCAAAAGAGGTTAAGGCAACACTTGAGGCGGCAACTATTACAACTAAGGTCAAGGTTGGCGCAAAGGGCGTTTTGTTCGGTTCTGTAACCGATAAAGATGTTGCAAGTGCTATCAAGGCTGCGGTTGGTCTAGATATTGATCGCCATGCGATCAAGACAGCTGGCCACATCAAGACGACCGGAGATCACGAAGTTAAGGTCTCACTTGGTCATAACGTTGTCGCAACGGCAACAGTAAGTGTTGTTCCTGAATAAGTAGAGAGTTAAAAAGACCCGTCGCTAACGCGGCGGGTTTTTTTATTTGGTTACAACATCAATCATGGCCTGCTTAAAGTACTCACTTGTAAATTCGCTGCGGGCTAAATCGTATTTGGCCATTCCCCACTCCCAAAAATCAAAATCAAGCTCAGAGACTTCTGATTGAATCGATGCCCACAAAGTCCATCCATACTTTGCCATTAACGCCCATAACCAAGCACGCGCAACTTTTTCAGGACTATATCCCCCGTAATAAGCCTTCACTAACTCAACAAGGGCCTCAATCGGCAAGAACGCCTCGGCCCACACATTGCCAATCTCAAAGCAGGCATCGTTATTACCTGAATATTCGTAGTCGATTAACCAAATCTTTGAGCCGTCATCGATAAAATTTCCAGGTAGTAGGTCGTTATTACAGGGCACTAAACCTTCAAATAAAACCGCCATACTTTTCTTTATTAATTCCACTGTCGGTGCAAAACTCACATAGCCCTCGGGCAACTTATAGCCGTGCTCTTGCACAATTAATTGATAGTTTCGCTGAGTAGTAAACATATTGAACTCGTGGTCAAAGGGCTCTAATGAGTGTAGGTTTCGCAAACTTGTTGCAATTCTAGGTAAGTTAGCTGCGACATCGGCCGCCCCATAAGTTTTTCCAGGTATGTAAGAAATCACTAACAAACCTTCACCTGGCAGATAATCTAAAACTTCAGCGCCAACACCACCCTTGCCAGCAATCGTTGAATTAATAAACTCCGAACCGCGATCGATTGATAAAAGCGATGATGAGTTACTGGATACACGAGCAACCAATTTCTTCTCAGGTGTTTCTATAAGGAAGTTTCGGTTAGTTAAACCGCCAGAAAGTTCTGAAATAGAGGTTCGAGAGTGCAAGCGCTCTACCTTATTAAAGAGCGGGGCAAACTCACGCTCTAGTGCACTGGCATCACTCACTCGTTCAGGATACATTTCACATGTGTCCGTGTCAGTAGTTCCAACCAGAGCAAAAATCCTCATTATTGGCGGGGGTGTGGGTGGAACGTCGGTCGCCTATCATTTAGCTGAGCTAGGCGAAAAAGATGTGGTTCTTCTAGATCGCAACGAGTTAACAAGTGGCTCAACTTTTCATAGCGCAGGGTTAGTCGGCCAATTACGGGCAGATCCCACCTTGACGTTAATGAATATGCATTCAGTTGATTTATATAGAAAATTACAAGCCACTGATACCCCACCAAGTTGGCGCGAATGCGGCAGTATCAAACTGGCATCATCACCTGAACGCATGCAAGAGATTCGCCGGCAGATCGGTTGGGCTAAGAGTTTTGGCTTGGATTTACAGGAGATTTCACCCCAAGAGGCACAGCGGTTATTCCCTCTCATTGATTTAGATGGGGTAGTTGGTGCCTGTTACATGGCATCAGATGGTCAAGTTGATCCTTCACAGTTAGCGATGGCACTTGCCGCCGGTGCCCGTAAAAATGGCGTACAGATATTTACACATACCCGTGTTTTAGAAATCAAAACTACCAATGGTCGAGTGAGCAGTGTTGTTACCGACAAAGGCGAAATCGAATGTGAAATAGTTGTGAACTGCGGCGGAATGTACGCCCCGCAAATCGGTCGAATGGTTGATGTTCGCATTCCTATAGTTCCCATGAGCCATCAGTATTTAATTACCGATAACTTTATGGAAGCGGATGCACCTTTCTTACCATCACTTCGTGACCCCGATAATCTGATTTATTTTCGCCAAGAAGTAGCTGGATTACTTATGGGCGGGTACGAGCGAAACTCCAAAGCCTGGTCGGCTGATTACAAAACAATCGATGATATTCCGGCGGACTTTAATTCGATGTTATTGCCCGATGACTGGGATCGTTTTTACGATATTGCCGAAGCATCGCAAAAGCGCGTACCGAAGATGGCCGAGGTTGGAATTAAAAACTTTATTAACGGACCTGAAGGCTTCACCCCCGACAACGAATTTTGTTTAGGTGAGACTTCGGTTGGTGGTTTCTATGTTGCCGCAGGGTTCTGTGCCCACGGAATCGCTGGAGCTGGCGGGATCGGCAAAGTCGTTGCTGAATGGATAGTTGCAGGTGAACCAACGATGGATTTATGGCATATGGACATCAAACGCTTTGGTGCATCTTACGAATCCCCTGATTTCACTCTGCAGCGCATCACTGAAAACTATGAACAGTATTACGACATTCACTACCCCGGCGAAGAGCGCACAAGTGCCCGCCCTAAGTTCACCTCCCCTGTCTATGAATGGCACAAAGCCAACGGCGCAGTTTTTGGCGAAAAAGCCTCCTGGGAACGCGTTAATTACTATCAAAACAACATCGGCGACGATGCTCTGCGCCCCCAAGGCTGGTTAGGTAAACATTGGTCATCGGCCGTACAAGTAGAACACCACGCAACCAGAACAGCTGCTGGATTATTTGATGAATCGAGTTTTGCTAAAGCGCGCATTAGTGGATCGCGTGCAGGTGAATTTCTTAACTATGTCTGTGCCAATAACGTCGTTAAAGGTGTTGGCAAAACTGTTTACACCCAAGCGCTCAACAGCAAGGCCGGTATCGAATCTGATTACACCGTTACACAAACCGGTGATAACGAGTTTATGATTGTTACAGGTACGGCCTTTGCTACACATGACTTTGGTTGGCTTGAAAAGATCCGCCGTGAATATAGTTTTGATAATGTTGAGATAACTAATATTACCCGCGATCTCACATGTTTTGGAATTATGGGTCCAAACTCACGTGCAATCTTGCAATCACTAACGACCACCGATTTAAATGACAATGCATGTGCGTTTATGACTTCACAAGAAATTGAAATTGCGAGTATCAAAGTTCGTGCAACGCGAATCACGTATGTAGGTGAACTCGGTTGGGAAGTATATGCATCGGTTACAGATGGTTTAGCTTTGTGGCAAAAGATTATGGAGGCTGGAAAAGATTTAGGGTTAATCCCCTGTGGTTACCGAGCGATTGAATCACTGCGTTTAGAAAAGGGTTATCGTGCGTGGGCTGGGGAGATCAATACTGAAACTAATCCTTATGAGGCAGGGCTAGGCTTTGCGGTGTCATTGAAGAAAGAAAACTTCCATGGCAAGTCTGCAGCGATTGCAGCTAAAGCAAATCAAAGTCGAAAACTTATAGCAATCACCTTTGATGACATCACAGCTGTTCCATTTGGAAGTGAACCTATTCGCATAAACGGTTCAATAGGTGGACGCATTAAAAGTGGAGGTCAGGGCTATACGATCGGGAAAGCGATTGCCTACGCTTACTTGCCAATTGATTCCGCTGTACCGGGCACACATGTAGAGGTAGAGCTTTTTGGCATCTGGACCAGCGGCGTGATCCATGCCGAGCCCTTGTTCGATCCCGGTAATGAGCGCATTCGCGGTTAGTCTCAAATCCTAAGATTGCTAGAATTACTTTCATCCCCAGGCCTGTCTCTATTAAAATCGGCTCTGACCTGCGGTTATACCCGTGTTTAGCGCCAGCCCGCCCTGCTTATCCACAATCTATCCACGGCTTCATGCACAGAAAATCGAGCTTTTCCACCGACTTACCCACAGCTTGTCCCCAAGCTTTTAGCGGGGCGCTCGCCTGCACTAAGGCCTCACGCCTAAGTTACGCATGTAGTAGTAAAGACATGGTGTCAGTCCTACATGGGAGGTTATACGCGTGAGCATCGCAGAACTTCCAAGTAGCCGCCCCCGTAGAGATTCCGCTATTAACTCTGTTGGCGCTGAGTTTGAGCGCACACCTCCGCAGGATTTAATAGCAGAGCAGTCTGTTCTCGGCGGAATGTTGTTATCTAAAGATGCTATCGCCGATGTTATTGAGATTATTCGCGATCGCGATTTTTATCGCCCAGCACACGAATTAATTTACGATGCGGTTATCGATCTCTATGGTCGTGGTGAACCCGCCGATGCCGTAACTGTTTCAGCTGAGTTATCTAAGCGCGGAGATATTGCACGCGCAGGTGGTGCACCTTATCTACATACTTTAATCTCTTCGGTACCAACTGCAGCTAACGCTGGCTATTACGCAAAGATTGTTCGTGAACATGCAATCATGCGCCGTTTAGTAGAGGCCGGTACAAAGATTGTGCAGCTTGGTTATACATCTGAAGGTGAAGTCGATGATATGGTCGATCAAGCACAGGCCGAGGTCTTTGCAGTAACTGAACGACGTTCATCTGAAGATTATGTACAGCTCTCTACACTGTTGCCACAAGCACTCGATGAGATTGAAGCTATTTCAAAAGGAATTGGCGTTGAAGGTGTTAAGTCGGGCTTTAAAGATTTAGACGCGCTTACTCATGGCTTCCACCCTGGCAATATGATTATCTTGGCTGCACGTCCTGCAATGGGTAAGTCAACATTGGGTCTAGATATTGCGCGCCATGCATCGATCTTCAATGGATTAACATCGGTTATCTTCTCACTGGAAATGTCGAAGTCTGAAATTACAATGCGTATGTTGTCGGCTGAAGCACGCGTTGGTTTAAATAATATTCGCGCAGGTACGTTATCTGATGATGAGTGGTCACGCCTTGCACGCCGTATGGGTGAGATCTCGCAGGCGCCACTGTTTATCGATGACTCACCAAATCTTTCGATGATGGAGATTCGCGCTAAGGCCCGTCGCCTTAAGCAGCGCCATAACCTTAAACTCATTGTTATTGACTACTTACAGCTGATGTCATCGGGTAAAAAAGTTGAGAACCGCCAGCAGGAAGTATCTGAGTTCTCGCGTCAGTTGAAGTTGATGGCTAAAGAGTTAGATATTCCAGTTATCGCAATCTCACAGCTCAACCGTGGACCTGAACAGCGCACCGATAAGAAACCAATGTTGTCTGATCTTCGTGAATCTGGCTCTATCGAACAAGATGCCGACGTTGTTATCTTGCTACACCGTGATGATATGTACGATCAACAAAACCGTACCGGTGAAGCTGATTTAATTGTTGCTAAGCACCGTAACGGCCCAACGCGCACAATTACCGTTTCAGCCCAACTTCACTATGCACGCTTCTACGACATGCCACAGAATCCTGGTGCTGGAACTGACTGGACTCAACAGCGTGAAGTTTCACCGCCTGAAGAGAGTACATTCGGCGCTTAATAAAAATTAGTGCGCGGCTGTTCGCGCTTTGTCGGCCAAGATAATCCCAATAATTACTGTTACGCCGCCAACTAGTTGAATGAAGCTCCATTTTTCAGATAACCAGATCCACGCAAAGGCTCCAGCCAAAACTGGCTCGGCCATTCCCATCACACTACTAGTTGATGCAGATAAGAGTTTTAATCCATTAACTATAAGTAGATAGGGAACGATGGTGCCCATGATGATGACCCAGGCAATTAAGAGCCAACCCGGCGCGGTGTAACCGGAAAAGCGTCCCTGTAAATCCATCGTTTGCGTAAAAATCTCAACTGGATACGACCACAACGGCATAGCTATCGCTAAACCAAGCGAGGCAAAACCAAAGCCATAGACCATGAGGGAGCCAACATCACGTTTGGTAGTAAGTTTTTCGCCAATAAGAAAGAAGGCGGCCAAAACGATTCCATCTAGTAAAGCGGCAATAACACCGATTGGATCAAGTGTGCGGCCCTTCCACACTTGAGCGATAAGAACCAACCCGCTAAATGCTAAAAAGATAGCGACCCACATAAGGGCGGGCACAACTTTCTTTTTCACATATCGCAGCCACACAACAATCCAAATAGGGGCGGTAAATTCAAGGATTAAGCCGATACTTACGTGCAGTCGTGTAATAGCCACAAAATACAGGGCTTGAACCGCTAAAAAACCAACGATTCCATAAGCAAACAAATGTGGAAGCTCGGCCTTAGTTGCACGCAGCTTGTCGCGATGGCGAAGAAACATATAGGTAGCGAGAATGATGAAAGCACCACCACATCGCACTTGAGTTAAGCGCATGGATGACAAACCCGAGGTCAACACTAATTTGGCAATGATGCCGTTAAAGGAGAAGAAAATAGCGCCCGTCAGGGTCAGGATTTCGCCTCTGTATTTCGTTAACACCGGGTAAGCGTAGTGCTTTTAAAACGCGCTTTCTGGAATATTCATAATAGCTCCATCGCCCGCCTCAATAATCGCTCGATCGGCGGCGATTTGTGGCAAGAAGTTAGCTACAAAGAACTTTGCTGATGCAATTTTGCCGGTATAGAACTCGGCCTCTTTACCGGCGTTTGGAAGCTTCTCTGTAGCGATGTCGGCTTGGCGCAGCAGTAACCATGCAGTGATGATGTCACCAACGGCCATCAAACAACGCGATGTATGCAGGCCAACGTTGTAAATCTTCTCTGGATTTTCCTGTGACTCTATCGCGCGAGTAACCAACACAGCGATGATTCCGTTGAGATTGCCCAGGGCGGTAAAGAGTGCGGCCTTCTCCTGTGGATTAGTACCACCAGATTCGGCAAACTTTTGAATCTCTTTTCCAAGCAGACCAATTGCACGTCCGCCATCTTTAACGATCTTGCGGAAGAAAAAGTCTAAACCTTGAATCGCCGTTGTACCTTCATACAACGTATCGATCTTTGCATCGCGCACATACTGTTCAATCGGCCAGTCACGGGTAAAACCAGCGCCACCAAATGTCTGTAGCGATTCAGTACCAAGAAGAGTCCAGGATTTTTCAGAGCCATAGCCCTTAACAACTGGGAGTAGTAAATCATTGCGCGCAATCATGTCGGCAAGAAGATCGGTGTCTCCTGCCTTTTCGGCCAGCTCAATCTCATCTTGAATCGAGGCGGTGTAGAGAACAAGGGCGCGCATACCTTCGGAGTATGACTTTTGGACCATTAAGGATCGGCGCACATCAGGGTGATGAATAATTGTGACACGTGGGCTTGCCTTATCGTTCATTACCTTCATGTCACCGCCCTGCACACGGACTTTGGCATAGCTCAACGCCTGTTGGTAGCCGGCAGATAGCGTTGCAATCGCTTTAGTGCCGACCATCATGCGAGCAAACTCAATGACCTTAAACATTTGTGCGATACCTTGATGGACATCGCCCAATAAATATCCAACAGCGGGCTCATGTTCACCCAAGTTGACCTCACATGTGGCTGAAACATTGAGCCCCATTTTATCTTCAATGGAGGTTACATAAACTCCATTACGCTTGCCAAGCTCACCAGTTTCAAAATCAAACATAAATTTTGGGATTAAAAATAGCGATAATCCTTTAGTACCAGGTCCGCCACCTTCGCGACGAGCCAGTACAAAGTGAACTACGTTGTCATAAAAATCGGCATCACCTGAAGTGATGTAGCGCTTATTTCCAGTGATGTGCCATGTGCCATCTGGTTGTTCCACCGCTTTACTTCGACCTGCACCAACATCTGAACCAGCATCGGGTTCGGTCAACTGCATCGTTGCTCCCCAATGTTTTTCAACCATATGCTTTGCAATCTTCTTTTGCTTATCCGTTCCAAGAACGTATGCAACCTGTGCAAATGCGTAGCCAGATGCATATAAGTGAATACCAGGGTTAGAGCCCAAGACCATTTCAGCGATTGCCCAACGAATCGACTGAGGGATCTTTGTTCCACCTAATTCGACAGGTGCATCAACACGCCACCACTCACCATCGATATATGATTTATAAGATTTCTTAAAACTCTCAGGCAAGGTGACATTTCCACTCTCTTTATTGAATATGGCACCAATGCGATCTGCCTCAACAAAGGATGCAGCTAAATCGTTTTCGCATAATCGTTTCATCTCTTCAAGCATGCCCATGGCAGTCTGGCGATCAATATCGGCATAGACAGAGGTACCGAGTATTTTCTCGCGCCCTAGAAGTTCAAAGAGGCAGAATTCAGTATCGCGCAGGTTGGCTGTGTAATGGCTCATGGGCAAATAATGCTACCCGCCAGTAACTTATGCAAGCCTGCCCCGCTAAGGCGCTAGAAAAGGATAGGGTTCTGCGCGTGCTACTAAGTGATCGCGATATTCGCGCCGAAATCGCTGCCGGACGTGTTGGCTGTGATCCCTTCCATGAAGCCATGATCCAGCCCTCATCGGTGGATGTGCGCCTGGATAAGTTCTTCCGGGTCTTTGAAAATCACAAGTACAGCGTCATCGATCCATCGATTGAACAGCCCGAGCTCACTCGCGAAGTTATTACCGAGGGCGATGAGCCATTTATCCTGCACCCAGGCGAATTTGTTTTAGCTAGTACCTATGAAGTTATTACGCTTCCCGATGATATTGCTGGACGTTTAGAAGGTAAGTCATCACTGGGTCGCCTCGGCTTACTCACGCACTCCACCGCCGGCTTTATCGATCCAGGCTTTAGCGGTCACATCACCCTTGAGCTCTCTAACGTGGCCAACCTGCCTGTGAAGTTATTTCCAGGTATGAAGATCGGTCAACTCTGTCTCATCAAGCTCTCATCTCCGGCCGAGCATCCATATGGCAGCGAGAAGTATGGCTCCAGATACCAAGGTCAGCGCGGACCAACGGCTAGCCGCTCATTTTTAAATTTCCACAAATCAAAGATTCAGTAAACCTGAAGGAATGAAACCTGCCGAAAACGCGGTTTAATTAGGTATGAAAACAATCGTAATCCTAGGCGTCATCGCTCTTATCGCTATCTTTTTTGTTGCTCAATACAACCGTTTGATTCGTCTGAATATCAGTGTTAATGAGGCATGGGCCCAGATTGAAGTTCAGTTAAAGCGTCGCGCAGATTTGATTCCCAACTTGGTTGAAACCGTTAAAGGTTATGCCAAGCACGAGCAAACCACTTTTGATGCTGTAGTTGCAGCGCGTGCAAAGGCAACGAGCGCGTCAACTGTTGCCGATGTAGCAGCTGCCGATGGAATGCTGACACAAGCTCTACGTGGTTTGTTAGCTGTTGCTGAGGCTTACCCTGATCTAAAAGCCTCTGCAAACTTTTTGTCATTACAAGAAGAGCTATCAACAACTGAAAATAAAGTTGCATTTAGTCGCCAGTTCTATAATGACAATGTGCGCTCGCTCAACACGGCGGTAAAAACAGTGCCAACTAACTTCTTTGCAGGCTTTGCAAAGGTAACTGAACGCGAATTTTACGAAGTTGAAGATCCACAAGATCGTAACGCACCAAAAGTTACTTTCTAATTTCTATGAACTTTAGAACCCAACAAGCGGCAAATAAACGTAAGACAATCGGGCTGCTCATAGGGATGGGCGTACTGGTCTGTTTTGTAGTGTTCGCCGCGATGACGTATTTCGGCACAGGTACTGCCGGCATTGTTCCGATCGCCGTCGGCATTGCAGTAATTTCAGTATGGGGCTCTTACTATGGCGCCGATAAATTAGTGATAACTATGACTGGGGCTAAGTTAATTCAAGAGTCAGATAATCCAAAGTTATTTAATTTAATTCAAGAGGTCACAATCGCAAGTGGACTACCAATGCCCAAGGTTGCGATTGTGGTTGATAGCGCTCCCAATGCTTTTGCAACAGGAAGAAATCCAGAACACGCTTTAATTGCTTTTACTACAGGAATTTTAGATGCCATGGATCGCGACCAGCTGCAAGGTGTAATCGCGCACGAGATGGCACACGTTGCTAACCGCGACACTTTAGTCTCGGCAGTCGCCGCAACAACGGCCGGAGCAATTGCAATCCTCAGCGACATGTTGACACGCATGATGTGGTTCGGCGGAGGTCGCGACCGTAATCGCGGTGGTAACGGTAATCCAGTTGTGCCTATATTTTCGCTACTTATTCTTGTTCTGGCACCACTTGCTGCGATGCTTTTGCGCTCGGCAATATCCCGCAAGCGCGAATCGTTGGCCGATGCCACAGCCGTAGCTTTTACGCGCAACCCTGCGGGGCTACGAAGTGCACTAGAAGTTCTAGCCTCTGATTCAACTGTGGTCCATCAGAAATCAACATCAGTTGCCCATATTTGGATTGAGTCACCACTTGATAGCACGTCGGTATCAAAGCTATTTTCTACTCACCCACCGATTGCCGAGCGCATAGCCGTTCTAAAAGCTATGGAGTCTTTAAACTAAGCAGTTGGCGTACCTGGGAAGAAGAGCGTGAAAGTAGCCCCTGCGCCTAGCTTTGAGACAACACTAACTTTGCCGCCGTGCGCCTGCATCACTGCATTAACAATTGAAAGACCTAAACCACTTCCTTCACTGCCTGTGCGTTGGCGAGATGGATCGGCACGGAAAAAGCGTTCGAAGATATTCTTTTGATCATCATCACTTAAGCCCGGTCCATTATCGGCAACTGTTACATAAATACCATCAGCTTCTGCATGTGCAACAACTGTTATTGCAGTTCCAGTAGGTGTGTGGGTGCGGGCGTTTGCGAGTAAGTTTGTAAAGACTTGGTAGATATGGCCAGAATCACCGAGTATGTACAACTCTGTAGGCATACTCACCGTTATCGGATGCCCTGGCCCAGCTGCCAATGCTGAGGCAATGGTTTCTTCAAGAACATCGGTGAGATTAACCGGGTTAAACTCCATTTCGCGTGACTGGTCTAGACGGGCCAGCAGCAATAAATCTTCTACAAGAGCGCCCATACGAATGGATTCTTTCTCAATTCGACCGATCAACTCTTTAGTTTTCTCACCTTCTGGAACCGCGCCTTGCCGGTGAAGCTCGGCAAAGCCGCGAATCGCTGTTAAGGGTGTGCGCAACTCATGGCTGGCATCGGCGACAAAGCGACGAAGCTTATCTTCGCTCTCAGTTCGAACGGCAAAAGACTCTTCAATGCGACCTAGCATTATGTTTAGCGAAGCACTTAAACGCCCGACTTCAGTATTAGGTTCAAAATTTTCAAGCCGGGCAGATAAATCTCCACCAGCAATCTTTTGCGCCGTCTCTTCAACTGACTCAAGTGGTTTCATGCTTAACTTAATAACTTGTCGAGCGGCAATACCAATCAGCAATAAAACTATAAAACCGATAAATAGAAAGACGCGTCCAATACGATGGGTCGTTCTATCAAAATCTGCTAAAGATTGTGCAACAACAACACTTCCCATGGCCGATGGAAGAACTTGAGTAATAACTCTAAAGTCGGCACCGGGAGCGTCGATAGTAAATGGCTTATCACCAAAGGCGGCGATTTGATTAGGCATCAGACCCATCACAAAATCAGTGATTTTATTGGCGTTTAAATCGCCGCCGATTCCACCAATCAAATTACCAAATGGATCGAGAACCGTTACTGAAATACTTGTGGGGACTCGATTGAGAGGAGTCATTGGCGCTGCCCCTGCAACCTGTGGAGCCCCCCTATTCGATTCACGATATTGCGGGTTGGTCTCTTCATCATTAACTATGCCGGCTTGATTTACACGAGACGTAGTTCCACCAATAACGCTTTTTAGCTGATCATCTACTTGGCCAATAAGATAGTTTTTCAGTGCACTTTGTGCAACTAGCCCAGCACCGATAAAGCCGATCGCAGACAATACGAGTACGCCTACCGTTAAACGGTTGCGTAAGGACCAGTTGCGAAGCGGTGAATTCATTTCTACTTAGGCGGCATCCGTAGTCGATAACCAACACCACGAACTGTGTGGATTAGTGGCGGATCGTAGCAATCAATCTTCTTACGAAGATATGAAACGTAGGTTTCAACGATTCCAGCATCACCACGGAAATCGTACTGCCACACGTGATCTAAAATCTGCGATTTCGAAACAACTCGATCTGCATTAATAATTAAATAACGTATGAGCGCAAACTCTGTTGGTGAAAGCTCTAAAAGATTTCCCGCTCTGCGTATTTCGTGTGTCGCCTCATCTAGTTCAAGATCGGCAAAGCGCATCTTTTCATCATCAATTTCAATATCGGTAACACCAGTACGGCGCAGTAATGCACGCAAACGTGCGACTAGCTCTTCAAGTGAAAATGGCTTAGTCATATAATCATCACCGCCCAGAGTTAAACCTTTTACTTTATCCTCCATGCCATCTTTAGCAGTTAAGAAAAGTACGCCAGTTGATACGCCTTCATTGCGAATGGCTTTACAGACTTCAAAACCATCAACATCAGGCAACATGACATCTAGAACCATCGCGTGTGGACGAAACTCTTCGGCCATAGCTAAAGCCTGTGCGCCATTTGCTGCAGTGCGAACATCAAAGCCAACAAAGCGCAGGCTGGTAGAGATCAACTCACTAATACTGGATTCATCGTCAACGACGAGGATGCGTTGCATGTTCTTTTCGGCGGTTGTAGTCATGGCTAGACAATGCTCCCACGAACTGGGAGTTTCCTGAGAAAGAGCTTAGTTTTACCCCTTAACTGAGCGCAGGAGAATCTGAGCAACATCTAAGACCTCAACCTCAGATGCTCGAGCCGTCATTCCATCGGAGGTCATCACTCGGCAGAAGGGACACGCTACGGCCAGCTCTGTGACACCCGTAGCGATAGCTTCATCAACACGATTGAGATTGATCTGCGTACCAAGTTTTTCTTCCATCCACATTCGACCGCCACCTGCACCGCAACAGAACGAACGCTCTTTATTGCGCGGCATCTCAGTAATTTCAGCGCCAGTTGCCTCTAGTATTTCTCGAGGTGGTTGATAAATCTCATTGTGACGACCTAAATAACATGGATCGTGATACGTCATAGCTGTATGGCTCATTTTTATCGGAAGCAGTTTCTTCTCGCGAACTAATTGATTGAGTAACTGAGTGTGGTGGAGCATCTCTAACTCAAAACCACTTTGCGCGTAGTCGCGCCCAATTGTTGTAAAGCAGTGTGGGCAGGTAACAACAACTTTCTTGGTTCCCTTAGTGCGTCCTTCAAAAACTTCCTTAAAAGTTTCGATGTTTTCTGCGGCCAAGATTTGATAAAGAAATTCATTTCCGGCGCGACGAGCTGGATCTCCCGTACATGTTTCCTTTTTGCCTAGCACTGCAAAGTTAACTCCGGCCATGTACAAAAGTTCGGCAACGGCTTTAGTAGTTTTCTTTGCACGCTCATCGTAAGCGCCAGCGCAACCTACCCAGAATAAATACTCAACATCGTCGGGAAGAACGCCTTCAACAACTCGAACCGGAAAATCACATTCAGCGATCCATGCTTCGCGGTCATTCTTATTAGCACCCCACGGATTACCAGTTTGTTCTAAGTTACGGAAAGTTCCACCAAGCTCACTTGGAAAGTTTGATTCGACCAAAACTTGAAAACGGCGCATGTTAACAATGTGATCAATATGTTCGATATCGACTGGGCATTCATTAACGCATGCACCACATGTCGTACAAGACCACAAAACATCGAGTGAGATAGGTGCACCAACACCTGCCATAGCCTCAGTTTCAACGGTTTTAGCAAAGGCATGATCGCGCATCGCCATGATTAAAAGCTTGGGGGATAGCGGTTTATCAGTGTGCCAGGCGGGGCACTGCGATTGGCAGCGTCCACATTCGGTACAGGAGGTCATATCCAACAGGCCCTTCCACGTAATGTCGGCGCGTGTACCTAAACCAAACACATCGTCATCTTTTGGATCTTCAAAGTTAATAACTTCTCCATGTGACAACATGGCGGGTAATGGGCCAAGTGAAGATTTACCATCAGCGTTACGTCGGAAGAAAATATTAAACGGTGCTAAAAAGCGGTGCCAAGCAACACCCATAGTTAGGTTGCTTGCAATAACAATGAACCACGCCATCGAAACAACGATTTTAATGGTCGCAATTAATTGCACCGTTGAAATTAATTGGCTAAGTGTCCAGGCTTTCAAATGTGATGCAATAAACCACGTTGTTACATAGTGGCGATTCCATTTAACTTCATCTGACAGCGCACCTTCAAGGCCGCGCAAAGAGATAACACAGAAAACAATAAGAAGAATTGTGGCTTCAACATAGTATGCCTTGCGCATTCCCGATCCGTAAAAACGAGATGCCCGACCTTTTCGACGCAAACGGGTTACTTGACGTATTCCAATTAGTGTAACGATGCCAATTCCAGTTGCCCACCCAATAAGTTCGGTAAAATATTCGTAAGGCCATAAGTGGCCAATTACTGGAAGTGCAAACTCTGGGTTAATTATCTGACCGTAGGCGGTAATTAAAGTTCCAAATAAAACAACGAAACCGACCATGACAAACCAGTGAGCAAAACCAACGACCGTGAAGTTAAACATCTTGGTGTGGCCAACGATTTCGCCTAACGCCATGCGCAGACGCTTGCCACGATCATTGCTGCGCGTTGGATCGGGCTGACCCTTCTTATAGATGCCGATGAGCTGGCGAGTGCGAACCACCATGAGGGCCAGGGCCACAACGGTGATGCCGTAGGCGATAACTGCATATGTCAGGTTCATGGCCATAGGTTAGGGAATAAAGCCCCGACAAGCACGGTTCACTTGGTAGCAAACCTGAGTCGCTTCGACTCAACCTTTTGGGTATTATGGACTCAGGTTTCAAGCAGGCCTCGACCCTATCCCAGGCTCGAGTGATGATAAAAGGAGCGTTAAAACATGGCTAGAGCAGTTGGAATCGACCTCGGAACGACAAATAGTTGCGTATCGGTCCTAGAAGGTGGCGAAGCCACCGTTATCGCTAATGCCGAAGGTGCTCGCACGACCCCGTCGATCGTCGCCTTCGCAAAAAACGGCGAGGTCCTCGTCGGCGAAGTGGCCAAGCGCCAATCTGTCACAAACGTAGATCGCACGATCCGTTCAGTCAAGCGCCACATGGGAACAGACTGGTCGATCGATATCGATGGCAAGAAGTACACAGCACAAGAGATTTCAGCGCGCGTGCTTCAAAAGCTAAAGCGCGATGCCGAGTCATACCTGGGTGAAACCGTTACCGATGCAGTTATCACGGTGCCTGCATACTTTAATGATGCACAACGTCAAGCAACCAAAGAGGCCGGTGAAATTGCGGGCCTTAATGTTTTGCGCATTATCAACGAGCCAACTGCTGCAGCGCTCGCCTATGGTTTAGATAAAGCTGATCAAGAGCAGACCATTCTTGTCTTTGACTTAGGTGGAGGAACTTTTGACGTATCACTTCTTGAAATCGGTGATGGTGTTGTTGAAGTGAAAGCGACTAACGGCGATAACCACTTAGGTGGAGATGACTGGGATCAAGCACTTGTTGATTTCTTAGTTCAAAACTTTGGTTCACAGAACGGAATTGATTTAACAAAAGACAAGATGGCGATGCAACGAATTCGTGAAGCCGCTGAAAAAGCGAAGATTGAACTCTCATCATCACAATCTGCATCAATCAACTTGCCCTACATCACGGTAGATGCTGAGAAGAATCCACTATTTATGGACGAGACAATTACCCGCGCACAGTTCCAACAGTTAACTGGTGCACTACTTGATCGTTGCAAGAAGCCTTTCCAGGCGGTGTTAAAAGATGCAGGAATCCCAATTAGCAAGATTCAAAGCGTTGTACTTGTTGGTGGATCAACTCGTATGCCAGCTGTCGTCGATCTTGTTAAAGAGTTAACCGGCGGAAAAGAGCCAAATAAGGGTGTAAACCCTGATGAAGTTGTAGCTGTCGGTGCATCTCTACAAGCTGGTGTTCTCAAGGGCGAAGTAAAGGATGTTCTACTTCTCGATGTCACACCTCTATCTCTTGGTATCGAGACTAAGGGTGGAGTGATGACTCGCTTGATCGAGCGCAACACAACGATTCCTACAAAGCGCAGTGAAGTATTTACAACCGCTGATGATAATCAACCAGCAGTACAGATTCAGGCCTACCAAGGTGAGCGTGAAATGGCGGCTTACAACAAGAAGCTAGGCATGTTCGAGCTCACTGGTCTGCCACCTTCTCCACGCGGAGTTCCACAGATTGAAGTTACTTTCGATATCGATGCTAACGGAATCGTTCACGTATCGGCGAAAGATCTTGGCACCGGTAAAGAACAGAGCATGACTATTACAGGTGGCTCTGCACTTTCTAAAGATGAGATCAACCGCATGATGGAGGAAGCTGAATCACACGCTGAAGAAGATCGTCAGCGCAAAGAAGAGGCCGAGACACGCAACGCCGGAGACTCACTTCTTTACTCAACACAAAAATTCATTAAGGACAATGAAGAAAAACTTAGTGAGGGTGAAGCGTTAGAGAAAAAGACTGAGACTGAAGCCGCGCTTACAGAGCTCCAAACCGCACTGGGTGGATCTAACTTCGAGATGATTAAGAGTGCGACTGAAAAGGTTGCAACTGTTAGCCAAGCACTTGGCGCCGCACTGTATGCACAAGCAGCAGCTGCCGGTGAAGGCGCATCAGAGGCAACTCCAAATGAAGACGGTGTTGAAGATGCTGAAGTCATAAATGAGAGTGAGGCATAAAAATGCCGAACGAGGAAATTGGTCTAGTCGACCCGATAACCGAAGTTATTGACGACGTAGTACCGGATCAGGTAGCTGATCCGGTAGCTACATTAACCAATGATTTACAGCGACTTCAGGCCGAATACGCCAACTATCGCAAACGCGTAGAGCGTGATCGTTCAGTTGCGCATGAAATGGCGATTGGGGCAGTGCTAACTGAACTTTTAGCTCTACTCGATGATGTTGATCGCGCCGAAGCACATGGTGAACTCACGGGTGGTTTCAAAGCCGTGGCCGATCAGTTGAATTCAATTACATCGCGCATAGGTCTTGAAAAATACGGTACCGAAGGTGAAGCCTTTGACCCGCAGATTCATGAAGCGCTGATGCACAATATGTCGGCCGATGTTGTAGTCCCAACTGCATCAAAGATTCTGCAGCCAGGCTACAAATACAAGGAGCGGATTTTGCGTCCTGCCCGCGTAGCTGTAACCGATCCAGCAGGAGAGTAGCTTTTCATGGCCGCCAAAGATCTATACGAGAAGGATTTTTATAAAGTTCTCGGAGTGGATAAAAAAGCTGGCGCTGATGAAATCAAAAAGACGTACCGCACATTGGCGCGCGAACTTCACCCTGATAAGAACAAGGGCGATACAGTAAAAGAAGAGAAGTTCAAAGGAATTTCAGAGGCCTATGAAATCCTGTCGGATCCAAAAAAGCGTGCCGAATATGATGAAGCTAGATCTTTGTATGAGCGTGGAGGTTTTCGCGCGCCCATGGGTAGCGGCCAACAAGGTGGCGACTTTAATGACATGTTCGGCGGCGGGAATCCGCAAGATATCTTTGCAAATCTCTTTGGCGGTGGACGTCGTGGGCCACGCAAAGGCCAGGATTTACAGACTGAGGCCACAATTACTTTTCGCGAATCGATAGTTGGCACAAACTTAGATTTGCGCCTTGCAACCGATCGCGGCGCTGCACAAAACATTACTGCGCGCGTGCCCGCAGGTGTAAACGATGGTGGAAAGATTCGCGTTAAAGGCAAAGGCGCTTCAGGGGAGGCTGGCCCAGGTGACTTATTCATCCTTTTGCATGTTAAGCCCCACCCAGTCTTTGGGCGCAAAGGCGAGAATTTAACCATGACGTTGCCCATAACTTTTACTGAAGCTGCGCTAGGCGCCGACATAAAGTTTCCAACACTAAGCGGAGAAGATGTAACCGTACGAATTGCGCCAGGTACATCAAATGGCCGCACATTGCGCGTTAAAGGTCGTGGTGTAACCAAGGGCTCTACAACTGGTGATTTGCTTGTTAGTGTTGATGTACAAGTACCGCAACGCGTGGATGGGAAAGCACTTGAAGCCCTGAAGGTATTTGCGCAGGAGACGTCACACGAAGATGTTCGAGCCGATTTAGTATTAAAGGCCAAGATATGAGCGATGAGTTAAAGAACGAACAGCCAGCAGATGATGCTGCCGTCTACGTTATCTCTGTCGCTGCAGAAATCTCTGGATTACATCCACAAACCTTGCGCCAATACGATCGATTAGGTTTAGTTTCACCTAACCGCACAGAAGGTCGCAATCGCCGTTATTCATTGCGAGACATTGCGCTGCTGCGCGCGGTACAAAAACTTGTTGGCGAAGGAATTAATCACGCAGGGATTAAGCGAATTATCGAACTTGAATCTGCAATGGCCAATATGGCGATTGAAGTGGCACAACTACGCATTGAGGTTAATGCACTTGTTGACGCAAACCCACCTAAGGGGTTAATGCGCCGTAGCCGTAGTGAAGTAATTGTTTATAAAGAGGATCACTAAAGGCTAGGCAAGAAAGCTGTTCGGCCACTCCACTTGCCTAAGCTTTGATCTGCCGAAGATTTCAAAACCGACTCTAAGACCGTTGCATACACATCCCTAAAATCAGTAGTTACAGCTAAATCGCCACTGATTAACTTAGATAGCGATGGTTGGTCTCCATAAAAACCACCCTTAACTTTTTCCCCAATGATAAGCATCGGTCCAGATGTGCCATGGTCTGTACCTTGCGATGCATTTCCTTTTACACGTCGGCCGAATTCGCTGTAGACCATTACGGTCACATCATTGGCGCGCGTTGTAGATTTCAACTGGCTCATAAAGCGAGTGAGTGATGTTGAGACAACCCCTAAGAGTTCGGCTTGAGCGTTGGCTTCATTGGCGTGTGTATCAAAACCGCCTAGAGAGACCGACCAAACCTTTGTGGGGCTTCCAGCAGAGATTAACTTTGCAACTACATCTAACTGCTGCGCCAAGTTGCTTTCTCCACCGGCATTGCCGCCATCTACTGTTGGAAGGTCTGGCGCAATTGGCGCAGGTAGCTTCAAAATCGGTTGAATTGAAGTTGAGACGTTAAATAAGTTACGCATTGACGTAGCTGCTGCCGCCATTAACTTGGAGTCTGTTCGTGCAACCTTTGATAGTTGAATGCACTGCGTAGCAAGTGTTCCCTTTGGAATTACTAAACCACCGAGTGGCAGCGCAGAGCCAGAAATCTTTGTGCCGGCAAGCATGGGTGGAAGCACTGAACCCAGAGAGATAGCCAGCATCGGATCCTCTGGTTGCGAATCTAGCCAGCGTCCTAACCATCCACTGTTTACATGACGCTCGGGTGATGCGCTTTGCCACTTTGCCATAGATGAAAAATGTGAGCGATCAGGCTTTGGATATCCAACTCCACGGATTATCGCCACCTTCTTTTGATCCCAAAGCCCTTTAATACCAGCCATATTTGGGTTCAGGGCTAGCTCGGCATCTAATGGCAACATTGTCTCTGCCTTGTATGAGATATCAGGGCGTAAAGAAAAATACATCGGATCCGTGTATGGAATTACCGTATTTAATCCATCATTACCGCCATACAAAGTCACGACAACAAGAATTGGAGTGCCAGCGGCTAGTGGACGATCTATGGCGGCCTGTGCAATTTGATCTAACGACAAGAAATGAGAGGTCACACCAACCGTGGCTGCCCCTGTTGTAAGTTTTAGAAACTTGCGTCGACTTAAAGTATCCATGTGATTCTCCTATGCACTCACGATGTATTCAGGGCTACATAAAGCAAGTAAAACAAATTGAGCAGGATCATTTATCGATGCCTTCAATGCGCTCTGTGTACGCGCGCTCCATTCGGGGACACCCAACCAATCGGCACTCTTTGAAACTCTGGCAGAGGGTGCAAGGTTTTTTATGACCGATAAATCGCTCTGCTTAATTAGCCATGTAGCAAAAGCGATTCGATACTGCGCAGTTGCAGAAGATAACCACGCCTCCCCTGCTGGCCAACCACCAACATTTGGCGGTGAAAAAGGAACCTGACCTAACTTATCTAGATGACCTACCAATTGTCCGGGAGTAGATAATTTAGATGGGGTTAATTCAAGTGCACGGGCCGCTGAGATAAACCATTCAACCGGTGACTTGACCATCGAGTACCGCATGTCACTCATAACAGCATCTTGTGCCATTGCTGTAACTGCAGTGGCGATACTTCTATTAGCGAAAGCAGCCTTCGCAGAAAAACTAGCAGGCATCTCTTCGCCACTTGAAATGAAGCGATACCACAGCCGTTCGGCTATAAATTGTGCACAGTCATCGCGGCTCACAAGAAAATCTACAAGTGAGTCACCGGTAAACACCGCAGTTTTGCCGAGCAAAGTGATGGGATCTCGATCTCTTCGCTTTTGATTCATTGTGACAAGCCCGTTGCTACGAACAACTTCATAACCGGTCAGTGCGCGCGCGATGGCTTTAACATCATCTTCGGTGTATCGATTTACACCCAAAACGAATAGCTCCATTAATTCGCGTCCTAAGTTTTCATTTGGCGCTTTTACAGTGTTTTCCTGACCATCTAACCAAAACTGCAACGCACCGTCGTTGAGCATCGCTTTAGCCATTGAGTTAAAGTCTCCAAGAGCGTGTAATCTAAGTGTTTCATTTTGGTTAAACATCGGTAGCGGATAGTTCAACTTTTGTATTGAAGTAGCCCAATGCCCATGCCAAAACCAGGTCACCCGTTCTGTTAGTCCGTGATCACTTAGGGCCATGCGATCTAATGACCATAAAAGCATTTGCTGCGACTGAAAGCGCATCGCAATTGCGAAGGGAACAACTTCTTTACTATTGGCTTGTGGACGTTTTCCTAAGTCGGTAATGAGGGGAGTAGTGATTGCAGATGCTCCTAGATCAACCTCTGGAATCGTTAATAAAGTTGAACGTGTTGCCTCGAGCCCATTCTTAATCGCTGCGGCATACTCGCCAGGTCGCGGACCAAAACCAAAACGGTGAAACAGCCGGGAAGTTTCAAGCCGTTTAGCATTCATGAAATAACTGTAATTGCCTTATGTGAACAGTGGGTGGATTACTGGCAATCCACAGGGATTCCACAGAGAACCCACACGGTTAGCGCCTCTTTTTAGCAACCTTCTTCTTCGTAGCCTTTTTAGCCACCCGCTTCTTGACTACTCTCTTACGCGTCAAAGGAACTTCATCAATAGCGCCTAATGTGGCAACAAACTTTTCCAAAATCGCTGCCTCTTTGCGCAAGCTGATAATCGTCTTATTGAGCGCATGCTTTGTCGTGGCACTCTTTTTAGCCGGCTTTTTAGCCGCCACCTTCTTCTTTTTAGCTGCCATAGTGTTGTAAAGGGTAACGCTTTAGAACTGTAGGAGTCTAGATAGTAGGCTCGCCCGCATGAGTTCATGGGATGCGTTAAAAAACCAGATTGTTAGTAAGGCCGTTGTGCATGGCACAGTTATTTTATCCTCGGGCAAAGAGGCCGATTACTACGTAGATCTGCGTCGCGTAACCCTTGATCACGAAGCTGCACCATTAGTTGGTGAAGTAATGCTCGAGCTAACTAAAGATTTAGATTACGAAGCCGTCGGCGGTTTAACTCTTGGCGCAGATCCGGTTGCTACAGCCATGATGCATGTTGCAGCTGGGCAAGGAAAGAAGATTGATTCATTTGTAGTGCGCAAAGCTGAAAAAGCACATGGTCTGCAACGTCGTATTGAGGGCCCTGACGTTAAAGGCAAGCGCGTTTTAGCCGTTGAAGATACATCTACAACCGGTGGCTCCGTATTAACTGCAGTTGAAGCACTCGTTGAGGCCGGAGCAATTGTTGTTGGCGTTGCAGTAATCGTTGAACGCGGTGCTGCGCCAAAGATTAAAGCGGCGGGTTATGAATACCGTGCCGCTTACCAATTAGCTGATTTAGGTCTCTAGCTAATTACTTGTGGTGCTTCTTTGTTTGCCACTCTCTAAATAGTTCAATCAGAACTGGCACTAAACTAACAAAGACAATCACTGCAACAACGGGGAGTAAGTACGCATCTACCGAACCTTTTAGTTTTTCGCCAATAATAAAACCGAGGCCAATAACTAACTGAGTCCAAATGATTCCACCGATCAAGTTCCACTTGAAAAATACCTTGGCAGGAATTCCAACAACTCCACACATAGGGTTTATCAACGTTCTAATGAATGGAACAAAGCGTGCGAGAATTATTGCCTTGCCAGTGCCGTATTTACGTAGCCACTTTTCAGTTGCAACAACTTTTTGGTGGTTAAAAACACGTCCATCGGGTTTATCGAACATGGCTCTTCCATATTTATGGCCAAACCAGTGCCCGAGCTGTGCTCCAGTAACGGCGGCGATAGGCGCTAAGAGAAAGAGCGCAACCGAGGGTAAGTGGGAGTCGCCCAAAATTGCAGTTCCAGAAGCAGACGCGGCAACTCCAGCAAGAAAGAGAAGTGAGTCGCCAGGGAAAGCTAAACCAATCAGTAAACCGGTTTCAGCAAAGATAATCGCTAAGACCCCAATTAAACCAAGGTCGGCGATGATTGAGTGGGCATCAAAGAGGTTCATCGCGCCCGAGGCTATCTCAATCGAGAGTTCAAATCCAGAAAGTAGTTATCAGATTGTTGTGTTTACAGTCCTTATTACATTGCCACTGAGGGTAATTATGAACAGACTTACCGAAACTCTGAGCTTCTACTAGTTCTGAGAATGTTATGTGTCCCATTACCCCAGAAGGAAGCAATGTCCACAGATATTGATATTTTATATCGCCCTGGCTTTCATTTCACCCCTGTAAAAAACTGGATGAATGATCCCAATGGCCTTGTATTTCATAGGGGCGAATATCATCTTTTTTATCAACATAATCCATTTGGAACCAAGTGGGGCCATATGTCATGGGGGCATGCGGTAAGTACTGATTTATTGAATTGGCAGCACTTAGATATTGCAATCCCTGAAGATACTGATGGAGCTATTTTTTCTGGAAGCGCTGTAAGCATTGGCGATGAAATTGTTGCAATCTACACACGCCACACTGAAACTAACCAGACTCAATGTATTGCAACTAGTAAAGATAATGGGCGCACCTTTACCAAGTTTGAAAGCAACCCTGTACTGGATTTAGGTATGGCCGATTTTAGAGACCCAAAAGTATTTAGGTATCAAGATCGATGGGTAATGGCTGTGGTTAAACCACACGAACATGTATGTGTTTTTTATAAATCTATAGATTTAATTAAGTGGGAGTTTTTAAGCGAGTTTGGTCCAACAGCAGCCATTGGCGGGGTTTGGGAGTGCCCAGATCTGTTCCCGCTTACATGTGAAGGCGAAGAGTTGTGGGTTCTTCTTATATCGCTTAATCCCGGAGCAATTAAGAACGGCACTGGCACACAGTATTTTGTGGGTGATTTTGATGGGGTTACTTTCACGCCGAGGTATTCGACCGAAGAACCCCGGTGGCTAGACCATGGTCGAGATAATTATGCGGGTGCAACTTTTAACAATTCACCTGATGGCCGCAGAATTTTTATCGGTTGGATGGCAAACTGGCAAGATCTTGGTGCACACCCAGCAACATCGTGGACAAATGCGATGACGATTCCACGTGAGTTAGGCTTAACAAAAATCGGAGAAGAAATTGTTCTCACTCAACAACCTCTTTGTTCCCCAACATACGAATTAGTTATCGATGCTACAAAAAAGTATCGTTCTGGGTTAACTGGATTTGTAGAGCTGGGCTATGACCCAGAAACCCAACAGATATTTGTTGATAACTACACCGCAGATGTTAAGCCGGTTAACAATCAGATTCACTTGAAAGTCTTAATTGATCAATCATCGGTTGAGCTCTACACAAGCGATGGGGTCTCCTGGATTACCATGGCAGTGTTCCCACAGGCGGGGGTTACCCGCGCGTTAAGTGATTTTGGTTAATTGCGACACGATTTTTACATGTTTTACGCTCAAATTCTTCTGCAAAAACCTGCAAAAACCTGCTGAAAACTTGAGCAAACCGTTATGGCCCAAAAGCGGTTTTCGCTTTAATTGACTTTGTGGTTCATGTAACTTTCATCCACGTTAGGTCAACTTATGCAACCTCGTACCCCTTGGAAAGGAATGTAATGAAAAATAAATTAAGCGCTGCATTTATTGCAGTAGCAGTAGCAACATCAGTTGCTGTTCTACCTTCAGCACACGCTGTTGATACCGTGACTATTTACGGTGGTTTTGGTGGAGCGCAAGCTGAAGGCTTCCAGGCCGAATTAGATGTATTCGGTGCAGCTAATGGTCTTTCAGTCAAATACACACAACTTAATGCTTTCGATACTGACATTCGCGTAAAGGTAAAGGCAGGTCAGGCACCAGATATCGGAATGTGGCCACAACCAGGCGGACTTCTTGAGTACGCATCAGTACTTGATCCACTAGATAACCTTGTTGATCTAAAAGCAATCAAGGCAACACTTGTTCCAGGATGGGACACACTTGCAGTTAAAGGTGGAAAGACTTACGGTCTTCCAGTTTCTGCAAACGTAAAGTCACTTGTTTGGTACAACCCAGCTAACTTCAAAGCTGCTGGTCTTACTGTCCCAAAGTCAGATGCTGAATTGACGGCTCTTACTTCAAAGATTAAGTCAAAGAAGCTTGGCTTCCCATGGTGCGTAGGCATTGAATCTGGCGGAGCAACTGGTTGGGCTGCAACAGACTGGCTAGAAGAGTATGTACTTCGCTACGGCGGAGTTGCTACATACAACAACTGGTGGAAGGGCAAAGTTGCATTCAACTCTCCTATCGTCACTAAGGCTGGCAAGAAAGTTGCCGACATTATGCTGACAGCAGGAAACGTCAACGGTGGTGGAAAGTCAATCGCAGCAACAGGATTCGGAAATACTGCTGCACTATTTGCAACCGATAAGAACAAGTGCTTTATGATGCGTCAAGGATCATTTATCACTGACTTCTTCCCAGATGCAATCAAGGCTGAGTACAAAGCAAATAACTTCACTCATGTGGGTGTTTTCAAGCTTCCTACTCCAGCTGGAGCAACTGATGGCGTTCTAGGTGGTGGCGATCTAGCCGCTGGCTTCAACGACAACGCAGGCACTAAGAAGGTTCTTTCATTCATTCTCTCTGACAAGTTAGGTCAGGGCGTTATGTTGTCTAAGTACCCTTCATACCTTTCAGCTCACAAGAGCTTCCCAGGAGGCTTGTACTTAAACCCAATCACTAAGAGCATTGCAGGAATCCTTGCTTCAGCTAAGGCTTTCGGCTTCGACGGGTCAGACCTATCGCCAGCAATTGTTAATGCGACTGAGTGGACAGAACTTACAAACTGGATCGCAGGTAAGAAGACCATGAAGGAAGCGTTCGCAGCCATTGACGCTTCTTGGGATAACGCATAACCAACAATTAACGTCATAGTTAATTGTTATAAGCTGTAAAAACAGCGCCGATGGGGCTAAATATCCCCATCGGCGCTGTTCTCAATTTCTTCAAAACTATTTATAATTATTTCTATGAAGAGTAGGCAGCACTAGTGAAAGATTTTTTAGTAGCAATCCAGGCCATTGTCGTTGGCGTGGTTTCTACCATGCTACTTTTTTGGCTAGGAAACAAAATTGTTGAAGCCCTGCCCAGTAAAATTCGAAAGACTTTACAACCCTGGGTATTTATAGGCCCAGTTGTTGTATTAATCTCACTATTTTTAATCTATCCAACACTTCAATCGATTTGGTTGAGTTTCATGGAAGAAGAGATTGATGGAAGTACAACCTGGGTTGGACTTCAAAACTATAAAGATATCTTTGGTGATGCAAACTTTAGAACCATGTTGGTTAATAACCTCATGTGGATTACGATTGTTCCAATAATTGTGGTCAGTCTTGGCGTAGTAATCGCACAGTTTGCAAATAACGTTGGCCCTAAGCGAGAAAAATTCTTTAAATCAGCAATCTTTATGCCTATGGCAATTTCATTTGTTAGCGCTGCAACAATTTGGCGTTTAATTTATTCTTACATTCCAGAAGGACAGTCACAGACCGGTTTGCTCAACGCGCTATGGGTTGGCTTTGGTGGCACTCCTCAGACCTGGCTGCAACTTGAGGGCTTTAAACTCAACAATATCTTCTTAATGATTATCTTTATCTGGCTCAACGTGGGCTTCGCAATGGTCTTGATGTCGGCGGCGATTAAAGCTGTGCCAGAAGACACAATTGAGGCAGGTCGCATGGACGGGGCTAGTCCGACCCAGCTATTTTTCCGCATTATCTTGCCCCAAATTTGGGGTACTGCCTTGTCGGTGTTTATTACCGTTTTGATCGGCTCAATGAAGATCTTCGACATTGTTTTAGCGATGACGGGTGGAAATTATCATACCAATGTACTTGCTCAGAATTTCTACAACGAGTACTTTATTTATGGAAATACGGGTAAGGCCATGGCAACTGTAGTTGTGCTAATCGCATTAATAGCGCCAGTAATGACATATCAAGTCCGCCACTATAGAAAAATGGACATGCTGCGATGAGTAATTTTAAGAAGTTTGCAGCCAAATCACATCTAGGATCGACGCTTGTACTTATTGTAATTTCAGCTCTGTGGTTATTGCCAACCTTTGGTTTGTTGATTACATCAATGCGAGAGAGCACTGAAGCGCAAACTACGGGCTGGTGGAATGCAATTACTCATTTTACTCCGGATAGCTGGACGCTTCAGGCTTTTTCAAGCGTAATGAGTAATGACGGATTAGGTTCTAGCATTATCTCTTCATTTGCTGTAACGCTTCCAGCAACAATTTTGCCACTCTTATTGGCTGCATATGCAGCGTATGGTTTTACCTTTTTAGTTTTTAAGGGTCGCGAATTTATTTTTTCAATTTTGATCGGACTTTTAGTAATCCCATTACAAGGGGCACTGGTTCCAGTGCTTAAACTTTTCTTAAAGTTCACTGCAATAACCGGGATAGAAATCTCTGGACAGTATGCGGCGGCATGGTTTGTGCATGCAGCTTTTGCGATGCCGCTGGCTGTATATATTTTGCGAAACTACATGATGTCGATTCCAGTGCCGCTTATCGAAGCCGCCAAAGTAGATGGCGCTAGTAACTTCACCATTTTTTGGCGATTAGTTTTGCCCATCTCCGTTCCAGCCCTTGCCTCCTTTGCCATCTTCCAGTTTCTATGGGTGTGGAATGATTACTTGGTGGCCTTCGTCTTCGTGGGCAATGACCACCCCGTCTTGACCTACAAGTTATTGGCGATGCTGGGCCAATATGGCGAGGGCTGGCAGAGCGTGGCCGCAGGCTCCTTCATCTCGATGTCTGTGCCGCTCCTGGTCTTCTTCAGCCTTCAGCGCTACTTCATCCGAGGCCTAACGGCCGGGGCTGTGAAGTAATAGATAAGTATAAATTTGCGCTAATAGGGGTGCTGGCATCTACACTTCACGAGTTCATCGGGTCAGTACGACCCCTGACTCTCCAATGGAGGAGAACCTATGCGAGCTTCAAGCGCGGTATCACTCGTGCAAGTAACTGGATCCAATCTGACATATGTGTACCTTGTCCTAGCGATTTCGCT
>CAMBDL010000009.1 GCA_945865365.1 Streptomyces griseus | reverse complement strand
AACCGGTGCAGGTCAGCATGGAGTTGCTGCAGCCACCGCAGCTGCGCTGATGGGCCTTGAGTGTGTTGTCTATATGGGTGAGGAAGATACTCGTAGACAATCACTCAATGTGGCTCGAATGAAATTACTAGGAGCTGAAGTATTTCCCGTTACATCTGGTTCGCGTACTTTAAAAGATGCTATCAATGAGGCCATGCGCGACTGGGTGACAAACGTTGCTGACACGCACTATTTATTAGGAACAGTTGCAGGACCGCATCCATTTCCAACCATGGTTCGCGACTTCCATAAGATTATTGGCGAAGAAGCGCGCGAACAAGTATTGGCATTGACTGGAAAGCTTCCCGATGCAGTTCTTGCATGTGTTGGCGGCGGCTCCAATGCAATTGGAATTTTCCATGCATTTATTCCTGATTCTCACGTAAGACTCATCGGTTTTGAAGCAGGTGGTGATGGAGTTGAAACTGGCCGTCATGCCGCAACTATTACTGGCGGCTCACCCGGCGTTCTACATGGAACTAGATCCTATGTTTTGCAAGATGAAAATGGGCAGACTGTTGAGTCGCATTCAATCTCAGCCGGATTAGATTATCCCGGCGTTGGCCCAGAACATGCCTATCTTCATGACATCGGCCGTGCGGAGTATCGTGCGATTAATGATGATCAAGCTATGGAGGCTTTTGATCTTCTTTGCAAGACCGAGGGAATAATTCCAGCGATTGAAACCGCACATGCCCTGGCTGGCGCAATGATTATTGGTAAGGAAATCGGTCCAGATGCAACACTCTTGATCAACCTATCTGGACGCGGCGATAAAGATGTTCAAACTGCCGCACAGTATTTTGGAATTCCATTGTGAGTACTTCCCTTGATCGACTCTTTGAAAAAACTCGGGCAGAAAATCGCGCAGCGCTCATCGCATATATTCCAGCTGGCTTTCCCTCCATTGATGGGTGTCATAAAGCGATTACAGCACTGGCTGATGCGGGTGTAGATGCAATTGAAATCGGCTTTCCTTATAGTGATCCAGTAATGGATGGACCAACGATTCAAGAAGCTGCAGATATTTCACTTAAAGCCGGAACCAATGCCAGTGATGTCTTTACAGCGCTAAAAGTTGCAAGTGATTGTGGAGTGGCAAGTGTTGTAATGACATATTGGAATCCGATTGAAAGATTTGGAGTAGAAAAATTTGCTCAGGCAATCACCGATAATGGTGGTTCAGGAGTAATTACTCCAGACTTACCGATTGAGGAGTCGGATCAGTGGTTGGAGGCAACGCAGAAAAATGAAATCAGCCCTATTTATGTAGTTGCTCCTAGCAGTAGCGATAGCAGAATTGGGAAAGTTACTGCCAAAACTAGCGGATTTGTTTATGCAGCTAGCGTTATGGGAGTCACTGGAGCGCGAACTAGTATTTCAGTTGATGCAAGTGAGCTTGTTTCACGAATTCGTAAAACCACACAACTTCCAATTGCAGTAGGACTTGGAGTATCGACGCGAGAGCAAGCGCGCGAGGTTGCAGGGTACGCAGATGGTGTGATCGTTGGCTCGGCATTTATTAAGCTACTGTTGAATGCGAAATCGGAATCTGAAGGCCTCCATGCAATATCTTCATTAGCCAAAGAGTTGGCTTTAGGGGTACGAGAAGGTCGATGAAAAGAATTAATGAAAAGTGTCAGGGTTTTTTTACACTTGCTTGTCGTATAATTTTAGGTGGAGTATTAGTTGTAGCCGGTGGATTGAAGGCATTTTCACCATCTGAATCGGCTAACGCTGTAGCTGCCTACAAAATCTTTCCAACACAGGTAGCCCATATTTTTGGCTATGCCTTACCATGGCTAGAAATTGCAATCGGCATGCTCCTAATTATCGGACTCTCAGTTCGTTTTGCGGCCATGACCGCCGGTGCAGTGATGCTGCTATTTATCGCGGCGATCATTTCAGTATGGGCCCGTGGAATCTTGATCGATTGTGGGTGTTTCGGTGGGGGTGGGGTAATAGACCCATCGAAGGCGGCCACGGTTCACCGAACCTATCTCATAGAAATCCTACGCGATGCTGGATTGGTTTTATGCGCCATGTACCTATACTTTTTCCCCTACGGGCGGTTTGGAATTGAAAAACTAACAGTTAATAATGAGGAGCAGTGATGTCAAAGCAATCCAAGGCCAAAGCAACTTCTGGTGGAGATAATTTTACCCGATGGTTAGTAATTGGAATGGTGGCACTTGTAGTTGTCACAGGTGTGGTCTTCTCATTGATGAGTCAATCGACTAAAGCGAGTGCATCATTTGCTGCGCTCAAGGATTACAAGTTAGCAGCACCTGTTGCCGCAACAGTAGATCTAGCACAGGGCTCTGGCCTTGTTTTAAATCCCGGCAGTAAGACCCAAATCGATGTGTGGGAAGATCCCCAGTGCCCAATATGCAAACTTTTTGAAGATGCAAATGGTGGTTACATCGATGAGTTAGTTCGTACTAATAAAGCCACCGTAGTTTTCCATGTGCTTTCTTTCTTAGGTGATGAGTCTGTTAGAACCGCTAATGCGCAGTTCTGTGCTGCAGATGAAGGCCAGTACTTAGATTTTCATAAAGCTATCTATTTAGTTCAGCCATCACTTGAAAACTCGGGCTTCTTCACGAATGCTAATTTAATCAAGATTGGTGACTATATTGGCTTGAAATCCAAAAGTTTCACTGATTGCGTTAACAACGGATCTAAGTTCGATATTGTAAAAGCGAATTATGATTCCATGCCAAAATACAAAGTCTCCGGGACCCCAACTGTCTTTATCAACGGAAAGCTATGGGAGCGAAAGTCATCAGACTTTAATGTTGATGAGTTCCGCTTGGCAGTAGAGGCTGGCTAAACTTTGTTACGTTCGATTCCATCGCCAACATTTTCGGTGTTGGAAATCGGACCGCTTACAATTCACATGTATGCCTTGTGCATCATCACTGGAATCGCAGTTGCAATCTGGTTAGGTGATAAACGCTTTAAGGCAAGCTCTGCTCATGCTCAATCAGTTGTTGCTGAGGTTGCAATTACGGCTGTACCGTCTGGAATTATTGGCGGTCGCATTTATCATGTGATCACGTCACCAGATGCCTATTTTGGAAGTGGCGGACACCCGTTAGATGCTTTTAAAATCTGGGAAGGTGGTCTAGGAATCTGGGGGGCTATAGCCCTAGGTACTCTCGGTGCATGGTGGAGATTCCGCAGTTTGTCTAAGAGATTAGATCTCGCCTCCTTTGCATTATTTATGGATGCGCTAGCACCTGGAGTCCTACTGGCTCAAGCTATTGGGCGGTTCGGTAACTGGTTTAATCACGAACTTTTCGGCCGACCTTTACACGCTCCATGGGCCTTAGAGATACCGTTAATTGAGAGGCCACAAGGTTTTTCAGCCTTTGAAACCTTCCATCCAACATTTCTCTATGAAGCACTGTGGTGCACTGCACTTGCGATTCTCCTGATGAAGTTCGGTAGAGCTTTTCGTTCCGGCCAAGTATTTGCGCTCTATGTTTTGGGTTACTGCGTAGGGCGATTAGTAGTTGAGTCGCTACGCATAGATTCGGCACATGTAATAGCAGGGCTTCGCATTAATATCTGGGTGAGTGTGTTTGTTGCCTTAGGCGCGTTAGTAGCTTTTCTGAGAATTCCGAAGGCCGAGCAAGATCTTCGGATAGACTAATTCGCATGGCGCTTGAAGATGTTTACAAGAGAAATTTAAGCCACCGTACTCATAGAGCTGGGTGGTTGCGAGCTGCAGTTCTAGGTGCAAACGATGGTTTAGTCTCAACGGCTTCTCTTATGATTGGTGTTGTAGCTGCAGGCAAAAATGATTTTCTAGTCACTGCGGGAATCGCTGGTATTACCGCGGGCGCAATGTCTATGGCAGTCGGTGAATATGTTTCAGTTCGTTCCCAAAACGATGTAGAAGAATCTGATCGTTTACTTGAAATAGAACATTTAGCTACAGACCCGGAGGCTGAATTAATTGAGCTTCAACATATTTACATTGACCGGGGGCTTAGCCCAGAGTTGGCACTTGAAGTCGCATCGCAAATGCATAAGAAAGATCCATTGGCTGCCCATCTTCGCGATGAACTTGGGCAACATCCGCATACAAAAGCCCGCCCGGTTCAGGCGGCGGTTGCTTCTGCAATAAGTTTTACCGTTGGTGGCTTGATTCCCTTTGCAGGCGCTTTTGCTCCAACAATTGGCGCCAAGGCCTGGAGCATTGTCGGATTCACTGTTGCAGGTTTGCTTCTTACAGGTGTAGTCAGCGCCAGAACTGCGGGTGCTCGCGTGCTTAGCACAACACTTCGCGTCATTATTGGAGGAGGACTGGGCATGCTCATCACCGCTGGTATTGGCCAGATTGCTCGGGTATCTGGCATTTAGGCTCTCGCAAATCGCTGGTTTATTGCTAGTCTTAGCACAGTAAAAAAATTTACACTTGGGCCAAGGTTGTCCCGCATCTCATTTAACAAGCGGAGTAGGCACTTATGGCACTGGCTTCCAACTATCCACATGCACAAGGGCTCTATAACCCTGCCAACGAGCATGATGCATGTGGTGTAGCCATGGTTGCAACGCTTAACAAAGTTGCCACCCATGACATTGTTGAAAAAGCTCTGACTGCACTTCGAAATCTTGAACACCGTGGAGCATCAGGGGCTGAGCCAGATAGCGGGGATGGCGCTGGAATCCTCATCTGTATTCCAGATCAGTTTTATCAGGAAGTAACTGATTTCTCACTCCCTGCGAATGGCTCATATGCAACAGGAATCGCATTCATTGAATCTGGCGTTGACATCAGTAAATCTATCGCTGAGTTAGCAGCACTTGAAGGATTAAAGGTTGTGGGTTGGCGTACTCTTCCTATTAACTCAACATCGCTTGGCAAAACCGCCTTATCGGTGATGCCAGATTTTAAACAGATTTTTATCAGTGGGCTCAAGGGTGAATCAGGCTTAGAGCTAGAGCGAATGGCTTTCTGTCTTCGAAAGCGGGCTGAGCACGGATTAAAACTTTATTTTCCATCATTGTCATCACAGACAATTGTTTACAAAGGCATGCTCACCACGGGTCAGCTTGAAGAGTTCTTCCCAGATTTAAGTGATGAACGTGTTGTATCACCACTAGCCCTTGTTCACTCTCGTTTTTCTACCAATACATTCCCTTCGTGGCCATTAGCTCATCCTTATCGCTATATAGCGCACAACGGAGAAATCAATACCGTTAAGGGAAATCGCAATTGGATGCGCGCTCGAGAGTCACTTCTAGAATCCGATTTGATCCCGGGTGATTTAAAGCGGCTATTTCCTATCGTTGAAATGTCTGGAAGTGACTCAGCATCATTTGATGAAGTTCTGGAGCTCCTCTATTTGGGTGGACGTTCTTTACCTCACGCTGTGCTGATGATGATTCCTGAGGCGTGGGAAAACCACACATCAATGTCAGATGCTCGTCGCTCATTTTATGCCTTTCATGCCTCTCTTATGGAGCCATGGGATGGTCCTGCATGCGTGACGTTTACCGATGGACATCAGGTTGGAGCAGTTCTCGATCGTAATGGACTTCGACCTTCACGGTTTTGGGTCACTAAAGATGGTTTAGTAGTTCTCGCATCAGAGGTAGGCGTTCTTGATATCGCACCAGAAAATATTGAGCGGAAGGGCCGTTTACAGCCGGGAAAAATGTTCCTTGTAGATATTAAAGCCGGTCGTATCATTGAAGATCACGAGATCAAAGAGCAACTTGCAACTGCTGCGCCTTACAGTGATTGGTTACATGCGGGTATGGTCAAACTTAATGATCTTCCAGCACGCGAACACATTGTTTATCCTCACTCATCAGTTGTGCGTCGTCAGAGGGCGTTTGGCTATACCGAAGAAGAGTTACGTATTTTGATTACCCCAATGGCTAAAAACGGAATGGAAGCCCTTGGTTCAATGGGTACAGACACTCCTATTGCAGCGCTTTCGAATAAGCCTCGACTAATTTTCGATTACTTCTCACAGTTATTTGCTCAAGTAACTAATCCACCGTTAGATGCAATCCGTGAAGAGTTAGTTACCTCTTTAGGTACATCTATGGGACCAGAACATAATCTTCTTGATCCAGGTCCGTTTTCCTGTCGGCAAATTTCTCTAGCTTTTCCAGTCATCGATAACGACGAACTGGCAAAGATTATCCATGTTAACGCCGATGGAGATCATCCTGGTCTAGAGGCCCATGTGGTTCGAGGTTTGTTCTTAGTCGCTGGTGGCGGAGCATCTTTACGCCAGCGTTTAGATGAGATTAAGTCGGAAGTTTCTCAAGCTATCGAGCGAGGCGCGCACATTATTGTTTTATCTGACCGTGATGGAGATGCAGAAGACGCACCGATTCCTTCACTACTTTTAACATCGGCCGTTCACCACCACCTTATCCGCGAAAAGACGCGCACTAAAGTTGGTTTAGTTGTGGAAGCTGGTGATGTTCGCGAGGTTCACCACGTCGCTTTACTTATCGGCTATGGCGCTGCTGCGGTCAACCCATATCTTGCGATGGAGAGCGCTGAAGATTTAGTTCTACAAGGTGTTATCACGGGCATCACGCCTGAAAAGGCAGTGCGTAACCTTATTAAATCGTTAGGTAAAGGTGTCCTAAAAGTAATGTCCAAGATGGGTATTAGTACCATCGCTTCATATACAGGCGCTCAAGTATTTGAGGCCATTGGGCTGAGTAAAGAAGTTGTTGACGAGTACTTTGTTGGCACAACATCACGACTTGGTGGAGTCTCATTAGATGTTATTGCAGATGAGACGATTGCCCGCCATAACATCGCCTATCCGCCTGGGGGAGAAGTTCCTGGAACTAAGCGCCTACCTATTGGTGGAGAGTACCAATGGCGCCGCGAGGGTGAACCACATTTGTTTGATCCTGAATCTGTCTTTACTTTGCAACACTCAACGCGCACTAAGAAATACGACATCTTCAAACGTTATACAAGTCGCGTCAATGATCAAAGCACACGCCTAATGACTTTACGTGGACTATTTGAATTTAAAGATCAAACTCCGATTTCGATTGATGAAGTTGAGTCAGCCAGCGAAATTATTAAACGTTTCTCAACTGGTGCAATGTCCTATGGCTCGATTTCACAAGAAGTGCATGAAACTCTGGCTATTGCGATGAATCGTTTAGGTGGTAAATCC
Organism: Streptomyces griseus; assembly: GCA_945865365.1. GTDB lineage: Bacteria > Actinomycetota > Actinomycetes > Nanopelagicales > Nanopelagicaceae > Planktophila. The sequence goes on along the minus strand of CAMBDL010000009.1, from coordinate 61,323 downwards.
AACACTGGTGAGGGCGGAGAAGATGCTTCGCGGTATGTTGAAATGGAGAGTGGTGACTCAAAGCGTTCTGCAATTAAACAGGTTGCATCTGGGCGCTTTGGTGTGACAAGTGAGTACTTAGTTAACTCTGATGACATTCAAATTAAGATTGCTCAAGGTGCAAAGCCAGGTGAAGGCGGACAGCTACCCGGTAACAAGGTCTATCCATGGATCGCTAAAGTTCGCTATTCAACTCCAGGTGTCGGCTTAATCTCACCTCCTCCGCATCATGATATTTATTCGATCGAAGATTTAGCCCAACTTATTCATGATTTAAAAAATGCCAATAAGAATGCTCGCGTTCACGTAAAGCTAGTAGCTGAAGTTGGTGTCGGAACAGTTGCTGCCGGCGTGAGTAAAGCTCATGCCGATGTTGTTTTGATCTCAGGTCATGATGGTGGAACTGGTGCGTCTCCGCTCACATCACTCAAGCATGCAGGAGCGCCATGGGAGCTTGGTCTTGCCGAAACCCAGCAAACTTTGCTACTCAATAACCTGCGTGATCGAATTGTCGTACAAACCGATGGACAGCTAAAAACTGGCCGGGATGTTGTGATCGCGGCATTATTAGGCGCGGAAGAATATGGTTTTGCAACTGCTCCATTAGTCGTCTCAGGATGCATCATGATGCGTGTATGCCACTTAGATACATGTCCGGTAGGAGTGGCTACACAAAACCCAGAGTTGCGCAAACAATTTACTGGAAAACCTGAGTTCGTTGAGACCTTCTTTGAATATATTGCCGAAGAAGTTCGAGAGATTCTTGCGCAATTGGGATTCAGAACCCTGCTAGAAGCTATTGGTCGTGTTGAGTATTTAGAGACCCGACGTGCAGTTGAGCATTGGAAGGCAAGTGGTTTAGATCTTTCTCCATTGTTAGTACGGCCCGTAGTTGATAGTCCGCTTCACAATACTATTAGCCAGGAGCATGGTTTAGATGCCGCCCTTGATAATGAGTTGATTCGCTTATCAGAGCCTGCACTCACAAGAAAAGAGTTAGTTCGTATCGATCTTCCCGTTCGAAACGTCAACCGTACAGTTGGAACCATGCTTGGTGCTGAAATCACGCGTCGTTTTGGTGGTGCTGGATTAGCAGATTCAACAATCGATATTACGTTACGAGGCTCTGCTGGGCAGTCATTGGGAGCGTTTATTCCTCGCGGATTAACGCTTAGATTATTTGGAGACTCCAATGACTATGTAGGTAAGGGAATTTCTGGGGGGCGAGTGATTGTTCGCCCCGATGAGGCCTCAACCTATCAATCACAAGAGAACGTAATTGCAGGAAATGTTATTGGTTATGGTGCTACATCAGGTGAAATTATGATCCGTGGAGTTGTTGGAGAACGCTTCTGTGTAAGAAACTCTGGTGCAACTGCAATTGTTGAAGGTATCGGCGATCATGGTTGTGAGTACATGACAGGTGGAACTGTTGTCGTCTTGGGCCAGACTGGTAGAAATTTTGCCGCTGGCATGTCTGGTGGCCGAGCCTTTGTTTTAGATCTAGAGGCTTCGCATGTGAACATGGATATGGTGGATGTTTTGGCACTCCCACAAGATCAAAAAGAGATTGTAAAAACAGTTATTTCACAGTTCAGAACAGAGACTGGCTCTCTTGTAGCCGCCGATCTCTTAGATGATTGGGACAATGCAGTCCATCGAATTTCAATGGTAATGCCGCGCGATTATGCCCGCGTAATAGAGGCAATGGAGCGCGCAACTCGCGAGGGCCTTCCGATTGATGCCTTAGTTATGGAGGTCGCAGCACATGGCTGATCCAAAGGGTTTTATTACAACACCGCGAGAAACACCAACTAGGCGTCCGGTAGACGTTCGCATTCAAGACTGGCGCGAAGTCTATGAGCCTCAAAGCTTTGAGCAGCTTCAAAAGCAGGCAGGGCGTTGCATGGACTGCGGAATTCCTTTCTGTCACGATGGTTGCCCATTGGGCAATCTCATCCCTGAGTGGAACGATTTAATCTGGCGCGGGGATATCCATGAAGCCATTGATCGTCTGCACGCTACCAATAACTTTCCAGAGTTCACTGGGCGGCTGTGTCCTGCTCCGTGTGAAACCGCATGCGTAGTGGCAATCAATAGAGATGCAGTAACAATTAAGCAGGTTGAGCTTCGTACTATTGAAGAGGCTTTTGCTAATGGGGATGTAAAGCCACTAGCGCCAGATCGCTTAACAGGAAAAACTGTCGCAGTTATCGGCTCTGGTCCAGCCGGACTTGCCTCTGCTCAACAATTAACTCGCGCTGGACACACCGTGGTTGTCTACGAGCGTGCAGATAAAATTGGTGGTCTTCTTCGATACGGAATTCCCGAGTTCAAAATGGAAAAACGTATTTTAGATCGTCGACTAGAACAAATGGAAAAAGAGGGAACACGTTTTCGTGCCGGGGTCGATGTTGGGGGAGAGCTCACGGGTTCTTCACTTCGAAAGAAGTACGACGCAATTGTCTTAGCAATTGGTGCTACGCAGTGGCGCGACCTCTCTATTAAAGGCCGTGAACTCAAGGGTGTTTATCAGGCTATGGAGTTTTTACCGTGGGGCAATAAGCAAGCCCTCGGTGAGATAGAGACGCCTGAAATTAATGTTGCTGGCAAAGATGTTGTAATTTTGGGTGGCGGAGACACTGGTGCAGATTGTTTAGGAACATCTATCCGCCAAGGTGCAGCGAGTATTACTCAACTTGAAATTATGCCGCGTCCAACCGAAGAACGCCCAGCATCACAACCATGGCCTACATATCCGATGATTTACAGAGTTTCTAGCGCGCATGAAGAGACAGATAATCGCCTCTTCTCTGTCAGTACAGAAGAGTTTCTAGGTGATGCAGATGGCAATCTTCGTGCACTAAAAATAGTCGAAACGATTTTTGTTAATGGAAAATTTGAATCTGTCCCCGGCACTGAGAAGGAGATTCCAGCTGATTTTGTCTTCTTGGCATTGGGATTTACTGGACCGGAGCGATCAAACCTACTGACACAACTGGAAGTAGAGATTGATGACCGTGGAAATATTAAACGCGATCTAAATTTTGCCGCTAATGAAGATGGAGTATTTGTCACTGGCGATGCAGGGCGTGGACAGTCCTTAATTGTTTGGGCCATTGCAGAAGGTCGAAGTACAGCTTCGGCCGTTGATAGATATCTCACTGGTGATAGCCAACTTCCATCACCAATTGAACCCACTACTCGTCAATTGATGGTTTAAGGTTGCATTATGCGTAGAGCCAAGATTGTGTGCACGATGGGTCCAGCAGTTGAGTCACCTGAAAAGGTAAAAGAGCTCATCGATGCCGGAATGAATATGGCACGTCTTAATCTCTCCCACGGATCCTATGACGAGCATCAAGCCCGCCTTGATCAGGTACGTGCTGCAGCAACGGCCGCTGGTCGACCTGTTGCAATTTTGGTAGATCTTCAAGGACCAAAGATTCGCTTGGCCCGATTTGCAGCTGGACCTCATGATTTAGCACGCGGCGATATTTTTACGATTACTACCGATGATGTCGAAGGCACCAAAGAGCGTGTCGGCACAACGTATAAAGGTTTAACAGGTGATTGCAAGTCGGGTGATCGAATTTTAATCGATGATGGAAAAGTTACGGTAGAAGTTATTGAAGTTAAAGGTAATGATGTAATCACTAAAGTTATTGAGCCTGGAGCTGTAAGCAATAACAAAGGTATCAATCTGCCAGGAGTTGCCGTATCTGTCCCGGCTATGTCAGAAAAAGATATTCAAGATCTTCGGTGGGGCCTACGAGCTGGCGCAGATTTTATAGCACTCTCATTTGTACGTAATGCTGCAGATATTAAAGATGTACACAAGATTATGGATGAAGAGGGGATTCGCCTTCCAGTAATTGCAAAGATTGAAAAACCACAAGCGGTAGAAAATATTGTAGAGATTGTCGGCGCCTTTGATGGAATCATGGTCGCTCGTGGCGATTTAGGCGTAGAGCTTCCAATTGAAGATGTACCACTAGTGCAAAAACTTTGTGTGGAGCTTGCACGTGATATGGCTAAGCCCGTCATTGTTGCCACGCAGATGTTAGATTCAATGATTACAAATTCACGTCCAACACGAGCAGAGGCAACAGATTGTGCTAACGCTGTTCTAGATGGCGCGGATGCGTTAATGCTTTCAGGTGAAACAAGTGTTGGTGAGTTTGCGATTGAAGCGGTTCAAACAATGGCCCGCATCATTCAAAAGACGGAAGAGGGTGGTTTGGATCGCATTCGCCCAATTAAGACTGCACCACGAACTAAAGGTGGCGCAATCACTAAAGCGGCAACTGAGGTAGGCGCAATTGTTCAAGCCAAGTATCTCGTTGCATTTACTCAGAGCGGTGACTCTGCACGCAGAATGTCACGACTACGTTCACCGATTCCCATTCTTGCCATGACACCTGAAGTTGGAACTTATAATCGCCTGGCTCTTTCATGGGGCGTTGAATCGATGTTAACTCCGATCGTTGGCGCAACTGATGAAATGGTGAAGTTAGTTGACACAGTCCTTATTGAATCCGGCCGTGCAAACATCGGTGATAATGTGATGATTGTTGCTGGCTCTCCTCCTGGAATTCCTGGCTCAACCAATGCCATGCGAGTGCACGTTGTGGGAGATGCCGTTGGCGGCGTCGCCCCTGCTTACCGCTAAGATTGATAGGTAAGCCTCGGTACTCCAACGGTAGAGAGGGCAGTCTCAAACACTGCACAGTGTCGGTTCGAATCCGACTCGGGGCACGTTAGTTCACCCACTTCCTGAAAGGATGACTTGCACATGAGTGTTCGCATCCTGGTTGCCGAAGATGAGGCGCTGATCCGAATGGATCTTGTTGAAATGTTAGAAGGCGCAGGCTATGAAGTAATCGCTGAGGCGACTAACGGTCAAGAGGCCGTTGATTTAGCAGTTCTTCACAAACCAGATCTTGCAATTCTCGATGTCAAAATGCCGGTCATGGATGGAATCTCTGCCGCAGAAAAAATTATCTCTCTAGCTCCAGTTTTAATGTTAACCGCCTTTTCTCAGAAGGAGCTCATCGATAGAGCTCGTGATGCTGGAGTTATGGCCTATGTTGTTAAGCCGTTTACGATTTCAGATTTAATCCCCGCTATCGAGATTGCAATTAGTAGGCACCTGCAAATGAGATCCCTTGCCGATGAAGTCGCCGATCTTCATGATCGGTTGGAGACTCGCAAGTTAATTGATCGAGCTAAAGGAATTTTGATGAAGGCGCTCAACCTCTCTGAGCCGCAGGCTTTCTCATGGATTCAACGAGCGGCCATGGACCGCCGGCTGACCATGAAGCAAGTCGCCCAAGCCGTCATTAGCCCCGATGCGGTGCCAGAGCACTAAGCCCGCAATCTATGGGGAGTTTAAGATATTTCACGCTTGCTTCGCCTTGTTAAGAGGTGGTATTTACCGTTACCCTCAACTCCTCCCTGTCCCGGGACGACAAGAACAGGAAAGGCATTACATGAATCAGAAGATCAAACAAGGTCTTGCCATTGTTACTGCTGCAGCCCTTGCATTTGGCTTAGCTTCAGTTTCAACAGCAACTGCCGCCAATAAGACTTACTACATTGCCTACCAAGGCCCACTTTCTGGTGGAGAAGCCTCAACTGGTATCGATGAGCAGAATGCAGTTAAGTACGCTGCAAAGCTTTTCATGGCAAAGAACAAGGGCATCACAATCAAGGTTGTATCTGTTGATGACCAAGGAGATCCAGCTGTTGCATCAACAGTTGCTCCAGGAATTGGTAATAACAAGAACATTCTGGGTGTTGTAGGACCTGCTTACTCAGGTGCAACTATCGCCTCACTTCCTTATTACAAGAAGGGTGGATTAGTACTTATCTCTCCATCTGCAACTCGTGTTTCACTAACAGATCCAGCATCACCTGACTTCGGCGGACCAGTTTTCCACCGTGTTGTAGGTAAAGATGACCTCCAGGGTCCAGCTTTGGCTAAGTACGCAACACAAGGCGTAGCTAATGCAAAGGTATTTATCTTTGATGATCAATCTGCATACGCTGTGCCATTGGCAGGCTTTGTTACTGGTGGTCTCAAGAAGGTCTCAGGAGCTTCAGTAGTAGGAACAGATTCAGTTCCAAATACAACAACTGACTTCGCCCCAACAATTGCAAAGATTAAGACATCTGGCGCAACTGTTGTTATCTACACTGGTTACTACAGCCAGGCAGCAATCTTCATCAAGCAGCTTCGTGACTCAGGTTCAACAGCGATATTTGCTGGTGGAGATGGAGTCTTCAACCAGGAGTTCCCAAAGCTTGCAGGAAATGCAGCTGAAGGCTCACGCATTACTGGTGTAGGCGGCTTAGCTGGAATTAGCCCAAAGCTAGAAGCTGATTTCAAGAAGCAGATGGGTGTCTCATCTGGCGTGTACTCAGTAGAGTCATATGACGCAGCAAACATTCTCCTAGAGGGAATTAAAGCTGGAAAGACTACTCGTGCAGCAATGCTCAAGTGGGTCAAGGCTTATAGCGGCAAGAGCGTGAGTGGAAATACCATTAAGTTTGATAAGAATGGTGATATTTCATACGGCCTATTTGCTGGCTTTACTACAAAGGATGGCGTTCTAGTCAATACGGGTATCATTAAGTAACTAGTACATAGTTATTTAGAGCTATCGATTACGAGTAGGTGGGTGTCTTGAAGAATCTCTTGAAGATTTTCAAGGCACCCATCACTTGCGTACTTGTGCAGTACATTACGTCTAAGTTTTAACACCCAGAGGAGACCAATGTTTGCAGTTTTAATTGATCAGTTCTGGTCGCTCACGATTGCAGGAGTAGCCCTTGGCTTCATCTACGTTCTGATCTCACTTGGTTACACCATGGTCTACGGCGTTTTACGCATGATTAACTTTGCGAACTCTGAGATTTTCATGTGGGGTACTTTCGGAACAGTTATCACTTCGCGTGACATTTTTAGTTATACCCAAACCTCTGAACCAGCTACCGGATTCAAACTCGCCCTCGTGCTGCTTACGAGCCTTCTAATGTCAATGGTAGTGGCGGGCTTAACCGCGGTTTTCGTTGAGTTTGTTGCTTATCGTCGATTACGCGCCAAAGGCACTAATCGCTTAGCAACGTTGATTTCAGCAATCGGAATTTCAATTGCTTTGCAGGAGTTAATGCGCTTACTGACAGACTCGCGCCCCGTAGGAGCGCCTCGCGTATTAGAAAAGATTATTCTTACTGAGGTGTGGGGCGCTAATATTCGCCTTGATACGATCGTTACAATTATAGCGGCAGCAGTAATTTATTTTATTCTTGAGCGCTTTATTAAATTATCTCGAATGGGTAAAGCTATTCGAGCCGTATCTCAAAACGAGGATGCAGCAAAGCTCATGGGTGTCAATCTTAATCGAGTGATAACTACGACTTTCCTCGTGGGTGGACTTGCAACTGGAGCGGCCGGATTCTTTTATGTGACAGTCTTTGAATACACCAAATTCAATATTGGTTTCACCATGGGAATGGCTGCATTTACTGCAGCAGTGCTTGGTGGAATCGGAAATATTCGAGGTGCCTTTTTTGGTGGACTCACACTTGGCTTGTTAGAAGTGTATGCATCTGCGGTTCTTGGTACACAGTGGAAAGCAGTGACAGTCTTTATTGTTCTAGTTCTTGTTCTTCTCTTTAAGCCCAACGGCTTATTTGGTGAAGCCGTCCAGCAAACGAGGGCATAACACTATGAAAATGCGTAACTATTTCAATCTTCGCGACTGGGGCGCAAGCATGTGGGAGCGTGCTACTCGTCCACAGCGAATAGCTATTGCTCTGACATCAATTTTTCTTGTCAGCCTCCTTCCTTTTGCCGGTGCCAGTTTCCTAGCTACTCCGATTGCAGCTTATGACGCTGTGCTTGTTTATCCAGTAGGAGTCTTTGTTCTCATGGCGTTGGGTTTAAATATCGTTGTTGGAAAATCTGGCATGCTCGATCTTGGCTATGTAGCCTTCTTCGCAATCGGTGCCTACACAATGGCGCTAATGGGTACGCACACAGGGCTAAATACATGGGAGATCATGCCCTTTGGTATTGGCTTTGCCATGTTGGCGGGCGTGTTGCTCGGACTTCCAACTTTGCGCTTGCGCGGAGATTATTTAGCAATTGTAACTTTGGGTTTTGGAGAAATCGTTCGACTCGTTCTTCTTAACTCTTCGTGGAGTAAAGGCCCAAATGGAATCGCAAATATTCCAATGCCGCCAGATTTAGGACCACTAAAATTCGAGTTAGATGATCAGAAGGTTTTTTTCTGGGTAGTCGTTATTATGATTTTGCTGACTATTTGGATGATTCGTCGATTAAGCATTCGACGCCCTGGTCGGGCATGGGAAGCTATTCGCCAAGATGAGGACGCTGCTGAGCTCATGGGCGTGCCAACGTTGAAATATAAGATTTGGTCCTTCACTTTGGGCGCAGCAGTTGGCGGCGCCGCAGGTGTTCTCTATGCATCCAAGAATCTTTTTATTGCACCTGAAATGTTTACCCTCAACGTCTCCATTCTTATTCTCTCTTGTGTGGTATTTGGAGGAATCGGAAATATTTGGGGAGTAGTGATAGGAGCAACTATTCTTGGCTATCTGCCAGACCGTATTCGTTTTATTTCCGATGCGCGCCTCTTAGTTTTCGGAACCATTTTGGTCGTAGTTATGAACTTTAGACCGGATGGATTACTTCCTCGCAAAAAGCGCGAAAAGGCGATAGTAAAGCGAGAGGTGAACGCCTAAATGTCAGAGATACTTCTTTCAATACACAATCTCACTATGAAGTTTGGTGGAGTAACAGCACTAGGTGAAGTCAATCTAGAGGTAAAAAAGGGGGAGATTCTCGCCCTAATTGGTCCTAATGGTGCCGGTAAAACCACAGTATTTAATGTCATTACAGGTGTTTATAAGCCAACGAGTGGCTCCATCACCTTTGACGGCATCGCCCTTAAGAATCAAAAGCGTTTTCAGATAACTCAACTTGGAATTGCCCGTACTTTTCAAAATATTCGTTTATGGGGTGACATGACAACCCTTGAGAACGTTATCACTGCAACCGATGTGCACAAGAAGAGCGGTGTAATCGGAGCTCTCCTTGGCTTGCCCCGCGCGCGGCGAGAAGAAAAGGAAAATCGAGAGCGTGCCCTGGAGATTCTTACATTTATTGGAATTGATGAATATTCAGATCGTCTGGCAAAGAATCTTCCATATGGAGTTCAGCGTCGCCTAGAGATTGCTCGTGCCATGGGAACTTCTCCACAGCTTCTGCTTCTTGATGAGCCAGCCGCTGGTTTTAATCCAGCGGAAAAAGTTGAGCTGGCACAGCTAATCAAAAAGATTCGCGATGCGGGATATACGGTTTTGCTTATTGAGCATGACATGTCCCTCATTATGGGAATCTCAGATCGCGTTGTGGTTTTGGATTTCGGCATAAAAATCGCCGATGACTTGCCAAGTAAAGTTCAAAATGATCCCAAGGTTATTGAGGCCTATTTAGGAGTACCTGCAGATGCGTCTTGAAATTAAAGATCTTCATGTTCACTACGGAAAGATCGAAGCGATCAAAGGAATCTCTGTTGTAGTCAATGAAGGTGAGATTGTTACCTTGATTGGCGCCAATGGCGCCGGTAAAACGACTACCCTAAAAACTATCTCAGGCCTTCGCAAAGTCTCTAGTGGTCAGATTATCTTTGATGGTCACGATATCTCTAAGCTCCCGGCACATGAGCGAGTGGATCTTGGAATCTCACAGGCTCCAGAAGGTCGCGGAATCTTTCCTGGAATGAGCGTGCTAGAAAATCTTGAGATGGGAAAGTTTCACCGCAAAAACCGTCGCCAGGAGATGAATGAAGATCTCGATAAAATCTATGAACTCTTTCCACGCCTGAAGGAGCGCACAGCTCAAGCCGGGGGCACACTATCTGGGGGAGAGCAGCAGATGTTAGCTATTGGTCGCGCGCTGATGGCCCGACCTAAGGTGCTACTGCTCGACGAGCCATCTATGGGTCTTGCACCTCAAATGATTGCCAATATCTTTCGCATCATTACGCAAATCAATAAGACAGGTGTGACGATTTTGTTGGTTGAGCAAAATGCCCAGCAAGCGTTGCAGCGCGCACATCGTGCCTATATTTTGGAGACTGGAAACGTGGTTAAAGAGGCGGTTGCTGCGGACTTGCTCAATGATCCAGCAGTACGTGAGGCCTACTTAGGAACTGGCGCGCACTCTTAACGTTTTGCAGCTAGGTATCTCTGCATAAGGGCCTATGCTCTTTCAGCCAAGATTAAACAAGTAATACGTGCAGTACATGTGCGTTCCCCTTGTTCATTTGTAATAATAATCTCCCAACTGCAGAGTGTTTTACCCAAAGAGATCGCGGTAGCAACGCCAGTAACAACTCCTGTCGTAGCCGATTTATGATGCGTCGCATTGATGTCGACGCCCACAATCTTGCGCGTGGGGCCGGCATGTAAAGAGGTTCCAATTGAACCTAAACTCTCAGCAAGAACGACATTGGCTCCACCATGTAAAAGACCCATAGGTTGCGTATTGCCATCCACGGGCATGGTTGCGACTATGCGACCTTCCTGCGCTTCTGTAATAACAATGCCCATTTTTTGATCGAGAGCACCACTTGCGCGCTCTTTATAAAACTTTAGAAACTCTTCATTGATCATGCCACGTATTCTAGTGGGCAACCTAAGATGTGCCCATGAGCAAACGCCTATTACTTATCGATGGGCACTCAATGGCATATCGCGCTTTCTACGCCCTTCCGGCAGAAAACTTCACGACCGCCTCGGGCCAACACACCAATGCAATCTATGGCTTTGCAACGATGCTGTTATCACTTCTCACAGCTGAGAAACCTACGCACGTTGCAGTGGCCTTCGATGTATCACGTAAAACCTTTAGGTCGCAAATCTTCCCCGACTACAAGGCTAATAGAAGCAAGACACCCGATGAATTCCGTTCACAGATGAGCTATTTACACGATCTTGTGAGCGCATTTGGAATATCCCAGTTTGAAGTTGAGGGTTTTGAGGCCGACGATATTTTGGCAACAATTGCTAAGCAGGCCGAGCGCGAAGGCGCTGAGGTGCTTATTTGTACTGGAGATCGCGACTCTTTTCAGTTGGTTAATGAAAAGACAACCGTTCTATATCCAAAGCGCGGCGTCAGTGATTTGGCACGCATGACCCCGGATGCAGTCCAGGAAAAGTATGGAATGTCACCGGCGCAGTACCCAGATTTTGCAGCTTTGCGCGGTGACCCGAGCGATAACCTGCCATCAGTTCCGGGTGTTGGAGAAAAGACTGCCGCTAAATGGATTGTGGAATACGGTTCGCTTAAGGAGCTTCTAGCCAACGTCGATAAGTTAGCCGGCAAAGTTGGACAATCACTGCGCGACTCAATTGACAGCGTGATTCAAAATAGCGAACTAACTAAATTAGTCGATGATGTTCCCCTTGACCTATCTATAGATGCCCTTGAATGGGTCGGCGTAGATGAATTACAAACAAACCCACTTTTCGAAGTTTTAGAGTTTAAGACGTTAAAAGATCGCATGAAGCCAATTCTTGTAAAGGCTGCGCAGTCTTCTTTTTCATCACCAGAGTTCACTTTATTTGCAGAAAATATTCATGAAGGTGCTATCACGGCTGATGCAGCCTCAAAACGAATAGCAGGACACTCGGGGGAAATTGCGATTAGCTTTTCGCTTCTTGAAGAAAAACTCAATCGCTATGCCGTGGCTTTCTCGCCGGAGGATATTTTTCTTGTGCATGAATCCACCATGGGGGATTGGGCTTCTAACCCTAAAGTCAAAAAGATTGTGCATGACGCTAAATCTCTCGCTCGCGTGAATGCCATGAGTGGAGTTGAGTTCGATACAGCCATTGCGGCCTACTTAGTAAACCCTGGAACACGATCATTAGAGCTCACCGATATTCAAGAGCGATGGGGTGATGGTTCTACAATCAGTACATCTTCACCAGAGCAAGAGTTACTCACCTCTGCACGGGTGCTTTTCTCACTTAGGGATTCAGTGACTCGCGAGTTAAAGGAGCGCAATCTCTACGAGCTTTTTACATCAATGGAGCTGCCAATCGCAGAGCTGTTAGCCCGTATGGAAAATATTGGCGTAGCTGTGAACCGAAAAGAGTTAGAAAAACTCTTTGCTTTTTTTGAGGGTGAAGTGACACGGGAGACCAAAGCTGCTCATAACTGTGTTGGCCATGAATTCAACGTGGCATCGCCAAAACAGTTACAGGTAGTTCTCTTTGATGAACTTAAGTTGCCGAAGACGAAGAAGATTAAGACCGGCTTTACAACTGATGCTGAGAGTTTAGATTGGCTGCGTGAGAAAACGGGTCATCCACTTCTTACTCATCTATTACGAATTCGCGAGACCAAGAAACTCAGTTCAACTGTTGAGGGATTGATCAATGAGATCGCACCTGATGCTCGGATTCACACGCATTTTCAGCAGACCGTTGCAGCCACCGGACGTTTATCCTCAACTGGGCCAAATCTTCAAAATATTCCAGTGCGTACCGAAGAGGGTCGCACGATTCGAAATGCTTTTATTGCTGGCAAGGGTTATGTCGGTTTATTAACTGCTGATTACAGTCAGATTGAAATGCGCATTATGGCGCACCTTTCTAATGATGAAAAACTACTTTCTGCCTTTGAATCCGGTGAAGATTTACATGCAACGATTGCAGCAGTGATTTTTGGCATCAAAGCCCATGATGTTGATTCAGAGATGCGTCGACAGATTAAGGCGATGTCGTATGGTCTTGCGTATGGCCTGTCTTCCTACGGCCTCTCGGCGCAGTTAGATATCAGTCCAAGTCAAGCGCAGGGTTTAATGGATACGTACTTCCAGCGCTTTGGTGGAATTCGAGATTATTTAAAGACGGTAGTTGAGGATGCTCGAAAAGTTGGATACACCGAGACGATCATGGGGCGTCGCCGATATTTACCTGATTTAATGAGTGATAATCGAATGCGCCGCGAAGTTGCCGAACGTATGGCGTTGAATGCTCCGATTCAAGGCTCGGCCGCCGACATAATAAAAATGGCAATGCTCAATGTAGACCGTGCTATAGCTAAGGGTGGATATAAGTCTCGATTACTCTTACAGATTCACGACGAACTAATTGTTGAGGTAGTTAAGGGTGAAGAAGTTGAGATAACTGAACTAGTCAAGCGTGAAATGGGTGCGGCTTATCCTCTGCGTGCACCTTTAGATGTCAGCGCAGGACTTGGTTTAACGTGGCATGAGGCTGCGCATTAAGTTGTTGTAGGGGCGTTACCTTCCATAGCTGCAGTATCTTCCTCCTCTGTTGGTATTCGATTAGCGGCAATTAAACGTTTTTTACCGATGGTCAATACGATGTTTCCTAAACCAATTGAAACCGCTGTTAACGCTAGACAGAATTGTGGTGAGATATTCTCTGAGAGAATGCCACCCACTGCTGCGCCAAGTGACATCACGCTTCCCTCTACTGTCCATAACCACGCCATGTAGGATACTGCCGAACCTTTTGGTCGAACCGCCTCCATAACTTCCCAGTAAAAAACTTGAATTGCGCCGCCAGCGAAACCTAAACAGGCGCCAGCAATTGCCATAGACCAGCCTGGATATGTAAATGCCATGGGTATCGCGACAAGAAACCAGATGAAGTAAGTGCGTCGCAGTGCGCTTAAAGAAGATGTACGCTTTGAAATCAGGCCGGCAACTAAACCGCCGATAATGCTGGAGATTCCCATTGCAGCAAAGACCCATGCTGTACGGTGAGCAACATTTTCTATCGTTGCAAAAGCGGGAACGGCAACATCAAAGAGTCCCCAGCCAAAGCCAATGAAAGATCCTTCAAGCATCATCAACCGCAGTGCCGGATTCTTCCACAATGAGCCAGCGTCTTTTTCTTTCTTCTCCGGCTTCCAATCTCGCGATACAGGGGCAATTGCAAGTGCGCCACCACCAATGCACATCAAAATAGCTGCTGTAATTAGTGGACTGCTCCGGTGCGAGGAAAGTGCGAGAGACGTTGCGATAACAGGGCCTATGACTCCAGCCGTATTCATGACCGATGAATCAACTGCATAAGCCGTGCGTAAAAAATCAGCGGGAACAATTGTCTTCCAAAGAGGGCGTACCGAAAGATTAATTGGTGGCGCAGTGAGCCCCATGATGATTGCCATTGCAACAATGACATGTGATGAGTGCGAAGTGTTAACAACAATCATCATCGTTGCATAGGCAGGGACTAGAATTCGAAGCGGCCACTTTTGGCCATACCTGTCGATCACCGAACCGCGGATTCCTGCAGTAAATGAGCCGGCCAATGAGTTGGCTCCAATTACTAGGCCAGCTATTGCGATAGAGCCCGTTTCTTGTTGTGTCTTGAAAAAGAGGGACAATCCAACCATTCCATATGCAACCCGCGCTGGGAAAGCGGCAAGCACCAGGACCCAGACATTAGGAATTGAAAAGAGTTGCCGATAGCGCTTCATAGTTGGCTCATTCTATTGATTTCGCCCAGCGCACAGTGCGGATTTGCTCCTTTATACGCTTCAACCGTACTCTTGCCCTCCAGCCGCGAAAGCGGAAACTACTACTCATCTATCCCTACGGAGCTCACTTGTCTACAACGCCAGTAATTGCAGTAAATGACATTGGATCAGCCGAAGATTTTCTAGCGGCAATCGAAGGAACAATTCGAAATTTTAATGACGGAGATCTCGTCACCGGAACAATCGTTCAAGTTGGTCGCGAAGAAGTTCTCGTTGACATTGGCTACAAGACAGAAGGTGTTATCCCTTCACGTGAGCTTTCAATTCGCCACGATGTAGACCCACATGAGATTGTTAAAGTCGGAGAAAGCATTGAAGCCCTTGTTCTTCAAAAAGAGGACAAAGAAGGCCGCCTTATTCTCTCCAAGAAGCGCGCACAGTATGAGCGAGCATGGGGAGACATTGAAGGCAAGAAAGAGCGTGACGAAGTTGTTATCGGAACTGTTATTGAAGTTGTTAAGGGTGGACTCATCGTTGACATTGGACTACGTGGCTTCTTGCCAGCATCCCTTGTTGAAATGCGCCGCGTACGCGACCTGACTCCATATATTGGTAAGCAGGTTGAAGCTCGCATTATCGAACTCGATAAGAATCGTAATAACGTTGTTCTTTCTCGTCGTGCATTTCTTGAGCAGACTCAGTCGGAGTCGCGCACAACTTTCTTGAACCAGCTACAAAAGGGTCAAGTCCGTACAGGTGTTGTTTCATCTATCGTGAACTTTGGTGCATTCGTAGATCTAGGTGGCGTTGATGGTCTTGTCCACGTCTCTGAGCTTTCATGGAAGCACATTGATCATCCAGGTGAAGTCGTTGAAGTTGGCGACGAAGTCACTGTTGAAGTTCTTGAAGTTGACTTTGAGCGCGAGCGTGTTTCGCTCTCACTAAAGGCGACACAAGAAGATCCATGGCAGGCATTTGCTCGTACGCACACAATCAATCAGGTTGTGCCAGGCGTTGTGACAAAGCTTGTTCCATTTGGTGCATTCATCCGCGTTCATGAGGGCATTGAAGGCCTTGTTCACATCTCAGAGTTGGCCGAGCGCCACGTTGAGATTCCAGAGCAGGTCGTTGCCGTTGATGACGAACTCTTCGTAAAGATTATTGATATTGACTTAGAGCGTCGTCGAATCTCACTCTCATTGAAGCAAGCCAATGAAGGACAAGAGATTGAGATTGAAGCCTTTGATCCAACTCAATATGGAATGGCAGCTCGTTATGATGCTGAAGGAAACTTCATCTATCCAGAAGGCTTTGATTCTGAGAGCCAAGAGTGGAAGCCAGGCTTTGAAACTGCACGTGAAGAGTGGGAGCAGCAGTACGCCCAAGCTCAAGAGCGTTTCATGGCACACAAGAAGCAAAAGGCAGAGGCTAAGGCGGCCGATGCAGCGGCTACTCCTGAGAGCGATGTAGTAGAGGTCGAAGCTGCTGAATAAAAGTTAATACTCCAGAAAAGGCCCGACTCTACAGTCGGGTCTTTTCTATTTTTAACCAACTAACCTCTTAACGCTATCCTTTACACATGCGCGTGATTGCTTTAACGGGTGGAATTGGAAGCGGAAAATCACTGGCCGCGCAGTTTTTCGCAGAGCTAGGAGCATTGGTAATCGATGCAGATCAGTTAGCTCGAGAAGTAATCTCTCGTGGAACGCAAGGTTTCGATGAAGTGGTAAGTCATTTTGGAGATTCAATTTTAAAAGATGGAGATATCGATAGGCGGGTACTCGGTGATATTGTTTTCAAGGATCCTCAAGCTTTAGCAGTCCTAGAGGCAATTGTTCATCCCCGTGTGGCCTCAGAGTTTAATGAGGCCATTCAATCCCTTACAGGTGATCAAATTCTTATCTATGAGATTCCCTTACTATTTGAAAAAGATGCCGCCAAACGATTTGATACCGTCATCACAGTAGAGGCGGATACGCAGATACGCATACAACGCTTGCGTGCTAAGGGCCTACACCTCTCCGAAATCAACTCCCGTATAGCAGCGCAAGCAACACGTGAGCAGAGGGTCAGCGTCGCCGACTTTGTCCTTGAAAACAGTGGCAGTGAAGATGACCTGCTGCGCCAAGTTGAGATTATTTGGGATGGATTAGCGCCGACTTCAAACTAGACTTACACAATGCGCCCAGTCTCAGATATACAACGTCGAGTTGAGCCATTTCAGGTTATTAGTGATTACATACCGGCCGGTGATCAACCGGAGGCGATCGCTGAGATAGCTCGGCGCTTGGAGGCCGGTGAACAAGACGTTGTCTTGTTAGGTGCAACAGGTACTGGCAAGTCTGCTTCAACTGCATGGTTAATCGAAAAACTTCAGCGACCAACACTAGTGCTTGCGCCCAATAAAACGTTGGCTGCCCAATTGGCTAATGAGTTTCGAGAGTTATTGCCCAATAATGCCGTTGAATACTTTGTTTCCTACTATGACTATTATCAACCTGAGGCATATGTTCCTCAGACGGATACATTTATTGAGAAGGACTCAAGCGTTAATGATGAAGTTGAACGTCTTCGCCATTCGGCTACTAACTCACTTTTAACACGGCGCGATGTCATAGTTGTTGCAACGGTTTCATGCATTTATGGACTTGGCACTCCCCAGGAGTACATCGATCGAATGGTAACTCTACGCGTTGGAGATGAAATCGAGCGAAATGCGCTACTGCGTCGCTTTGTTGATGTGCAGTACAAACGTAACGATATGGCCTTTGAGCGTGGAACTTTTAGAGTGCGCGGGGACACTATTGAGATCATTCCGATGTATGAAGAGCTTGCCATCCGTATTGAGATGTTTGGAGATGAGATTGAAAAGATTTCAACGCTGCATCCGTTAACGGGGGAGATCATTCGCGATGAAACCGAGATGTATATATTCCCGGCCACCCATTACGCAGCGGGGCCAGAGACAATTAAACGGGCTATTGGTGAGATCGAGGATGAGCTACAGATTCAACTCAATTTATTTGAAAAACAGGGCAAACTGCTTGAGGCTCAGCGACTTCGTATGCGTACAACTTTTGATGTTGAGATGATGGAGCAGATTGGTTTTTGCAGTGGTATTGAAAACTATTCCCGCCATTTAGATGGGCGAGAAGCTGGTTCTGCACCAAATTGTTTACTCGATTATTTCCCAGAGGATTTTCTAGTTGTTATTGATGAGAGCCATGTGACAGTGCCGCAGTTAGGGGCCATGTTCGAAGGAGATGCATCACGAAAGCGAACATTGGTAGAGCATGGTTTTCGCCTGCCGAGTGCATTAGATAATCGCCCACTAAAGTTCCCGGAATTTCTAGATCGCACGGGACAAAAGCTCTATCTATCGGCCACTCCTGGCAAGTACGAGATGGCTAAAGTCAATGGCGATGTTGTAGAACAAGTGATTCGCCCAACTGGTTTGGTAGATCCTCAGATAGTCATTAAACCTATAAAGGGGCAGATTGATGATCTATTACAAGAGATTAAGATTCGAGCCGATAAGAATGAGCGCGTTCTAGTAACGACTTTAACTAAAAAGATGTCGGAAGATCTCACTGATTATATGCAGGAAAAAGGCGTGCGCGTGCGTTATCTCCACTCTGAGGTTGATACCTTGAGGCGCGTTGAATTACTGCGCGAACTTCGCATGGGTGAATATGATGTGTTGATTGGAATTAACTTGCTGCGTGAAGGTTTAGATCTTCCAGAAGTTTCACTCGTTGCTATTTTAGATGCTGATAAAGAGGGTTTTTTACGCTCTGCTACATCCTTGATTCAAACCATAGGACGTGCAGCGCGAAATGTTTCAGGTGAAGTTCATATGTATGCCGACAACATCACAGACTCCATGGCTAAGGCGATCGATGAAACTAATCGGCGACGAGCCAAGCAAGTTGCCTACAACCTTGAGAGGGGAGTGGATCCCCAACCACTACGAAAGAAGATTGCTGATATTACAGATTTAATCAATCGAGAGTCAGAAGATACTGAAGACTTATTGGCCGCCAATAAGAAGGCTAACCAGAAGAGCGCTCCATCAGTTGGCTTATATGGCAATTCACGTGCATCTTTGCCGCGACAGGATTTAATGGCGTTGATAGGCTCGCTCACTGATCAGATGAAGAATGCCGCCGCTGAGCTGCAGTTTGAAGTTGCCGCTAGATTGCGTGATGAAATTAAGATTTTAAAGAAAGAGCTACGATCGATGGAAGAGGCAGGGATTTAGTGAGTATCGATAAGTTAATTGTGCGCGGAGCCCGCGAACACAACCTCAAAGATGTCTCAATCGAGCTACCTCGAAACGCACTTATTGTTTTCACTGGACTTTCAGGCTCAGGTAAATCCTCCTTAGCTTTTGACACAATCTTTGCCGAAGGTCAGCGCCGATATGTTGAATCCTTGTCGGCCTATGCGCGTCAGTTCTTAGGACAGATGGACAAGCCCGACGTAGATTTCATCGAGGGTCTATCACCAGCGGTCTCAATCGATCAGAAATCTACAAATCGAAATCCTCGCTCCACCGTAGGCACAATTACCGAGGTTTATGACTACCTGCGTCTCCTCTTTGCCCGTGCTGGTCGTCCGCACTGTCCTCAGTGTGGCAAAGCAGTCTCACGGCAATCTCCACAAGCAATTGTTGATCAAATCTTGGCTATGCCAGCAACAACAAAGTTTCAAGTCTTAGCTCCCGTGGTCCGTGCACGCAAAGGTGAGTTCTTAGATCTATTTGCTGAACTTATTACACAGGGATACTCACGAGCTCGTGTTGACGGCACAGTTATTCAACTTAACGAAGCGCCTAAGTTGAAGAAGCAGGAAAAGCACACCATTGAAGTCGTTGTAGATCGCCTCACCGCTAAAGCTGAGAGCAAGACGCGCCTTACAGACTCAATTGAAACTGCTTTGCGCTTAGCATCGGGCATCGTCATTCTAGATTTTGTTGATTCTAAATCTGCCGATAAAGAACGTACCTTTAGCGAACATCTAGCTTGTCATGAGTGCAACTTATCTTTTGAGGAGTTAGAGCCGCGTTCATTTTCATTCAACTCACCTTTTGGAGCCTGCCCAGAGTGTTCAGGTATCGGAACAAAGCTAGAGGTCGATGAAGATCTCATCATTCCAGATGACTCACTCTCTATTAATGACGGTGCAATTGCGCCTTGGTCGGGTGGACAGTCAGCTGATTACTTTTTACGCCTACTCGAAGCCTTAGCCAAAGATATGCCTTTCTCGCTCAATACTCCGTGGAAGAAAATCTCGCTTAAATCGCGTGAAGCCATTATGAATGGCTATGAGTATGAGATTAAGATGAAGTACAAGGGCCGCTATGGAACGAAGAATTATACGACTGGGTTTGAGGGAGTGGTTCCATTCATTCACCGCCGCCATAGTGAGACAGATAGTGATTACAGCCGTGATAAGTACGAAGCTTATATGCGTCAAATCCCTTGCCAGGTGTGTAAAGGTGCACGCCTTAAGCCAGAGGTGTTAGCAGTAACGATTGGCAATAAGAACATCTCTGATATCACCGAGCTTTCTATTTCAGAGTGCGCCGAATTCCTTAAAAATATCAAACTAAATAAACGTGAGGCGCAGATTGCCGAACGTGTCATGAAGGAAGTTCACGCGCGCCTGGGTTTCCTTCTCGATGTTGGCTTGGATTATCTATCCTTAGCAAGACCTGCGGCAACGCTTTCTGGTGGAGAGGCCCAGCGAATTCGTTTAGCAACGCAGATCGGCAGTGGATTGGTTGGAGTTCTCTATGTTTTGGATGAACCAAGTATTGGTCTGCATCAACGGGACAATCGACGGTTAATTGAGACGCTGACTCATTTGCGAGATCTTGGAAACACCCTCATCGTTGTTGAACATGATGAAGAGACGATTCGTACCGCCGATTGGATTGTAGATATCGGTCCAGGAGCTGGTGAACACGGTGGCCATGTTGTAGTTTCTGGAAGCTATGAAGAGCTCATTGCATCTAAAGAATCAATCACAGGCGCTTATCTCTCAGGCCGCAAATCAATTGAGATCCCACAAAAACGCAGACCTGTGGATTTAAAACGAGTACTTACTGTCAAAGGTGCTAAAGAAAACAATCTGCAAAATATAGATGTAGAGGTACCACTGGGAGTCTTTGTTTCGGTTACCGGTGTTAGTGGATCGGGAAAATCCACACTCGTCAACGATATTTTATATACGACCTTGGCCAATAAACTCAACGGTGCACGCCTTGTTCCCGGACGACATCGCAGTGTCACCGGAGTTGAACTACTGGATAAAATCGTACACGTAGATCAATCGCCTATTGGTCGCACGCCTAGATCTAATCCAGCGACATATACTGGACTTTTCGACAAGGTACGCGCGCTATTTGCTGAAACTACTGAAGCCAAGATCCGCGGATATCAGCAAGGGCGCTTCTCTTTCAATGTCAAAGGTGGACGCTGCGAAAACTGTTCTGGCGATGGAACTATCACTATCGAGATGAACTTCTTGCCCGATGTGTACGTTCCTTGCGAGGTCTGTCACGGAGCGCGCTATAACCGAGAGACATTAGAAGTTCATTACAAGGGCAAGACCATCGCCGATGTTTTGAATATGCCGATTGAAGAGGCCCATGCCTTCTTTGAATCTGTACCCACAATTGCTCGTTTCCTAAAAACACTCAATGACGTTGGCTTGGGCTATGTACGCCTTGGCCAGTCGGCGCCAACATTGTCAGGTGGTGAAGCCCAACGTGTAAAGCTATCAACTGAACTTCAACGCAGATCAACTGGACGCACGATTTATGTACTCGATGAGCCAACTACAGGGCTGCACTTCGAGGACGTCAGCAAGCTACTGATTGTGCTCAATCGCCTGGTAGATACTGGAAATACAGTTGTTGTTATTGAACATAACCTCGATGTCATTAAATGCTCAGACTGGGTTATCGACATGGGCCCAGAGGGAGGCTTCCGAGGGGGATTAGTTGTCGCCGAGGGAACGCCAGAGGATGTAGCTAAAGTAGCAGCAAGTTATACGGGTCAATACTTGGCACCGATGTTGGCTACTAATCGAAAAGTAGCAGCTAAGAAGTAAAGCGATGGCAGATCCTCAGAGTTATCGGCCTAGTAATATTCCTGAGCATCCTGGGGTGTATCGTTTTTACAACAGTGACGACACAGTTATTTATGTTGGTAAGGCTAAGAATCTCAAAAATCGACTCAGCAATTATTTTCAAGCAAATCTTGCAACTAAGACCGACCGCATGGTGCATGAGGCCGTGCGAGTTGATTGGACAATCGTTGCAACCGAGGTAGAGGCGCTGCAGTTAGAGTTCTCCTGGATCAAGCAGTACAACCCTCACTACAACGTACAGTTTAAAGATGACAAGTCTTATCCATATTTAGCAGTTACTAACAACGACGAGTTCCCTCGGATCTTTATTACTCGAAAATCCAAGCGCACTGGAATCACCTACTTTGGACCTTTTACTCATACTTGGGCGCTACGAAATACTTTCGATGTGATTTTGAAAGTATTTCCAATCCGTTCCTGCTCAACTGGTAACTTTGAACGCGCCAAGCGCAGTAAGCGTCAATGCCTGTTAGGGGATATAGGTAAGTGTGCGGCGCCCTGCGTTGACTGGATAAGTCAAAGCGAACATAAGGCTCTATCAGATCGCTTGGTTGCATTTATGTCCGACGGCAATGCCGACATTATTCCAACGCTGCGCAATGAAATGGCGCTTGCCTCAGAGCGCGAAGAGTTCGAACGTGCCACAAAGATCAGAGATTCAATTACCGCCATCGAGCGCGCACAGGAATCTACCGATGCAGCCCTTCCCGATAACTTAACTGCTGATGTCATTGCAATTCATCATGATGGCGCTCATGCCGCTGGTTCGATATTTATAATTAGAGGTGGCGCAATCAAGGGTTCGCGGTCGTGGATTGTTGATCAAAGTAAATCGCTAGAAGGCGATGACGAGATGGGAGCGCTATTTTTCTCAATCTATAGTCAAAGTTCGCCACATGAAATCCCTGCCCAGATATTGATTAATGAACTGCCCCTAGATGCCCCTGCTCTTGAAGCGTGGCTATCTAGTCTACGTGGGGGCGCAGTCTCCCTTAAAGTTCCGCAGCGAGGTGAAAAGGTTGAGATTCTGCAGACGGTTAAACGAAACGCACAGTATTCATTGATTCAATTCCTGAGCAAGCGCGCAACGGATGCGGCGGTCAGTGGCAAGGCCCTGCTAGAGATTGAAGAGGCGTTAGATCTAGATCGCACACCGCTTCGTATTGAATGCTTTGATATCTCCAATATCTCAGGTACATCAGTAGTGGCATCGATGGTCGTATTTGAAGATGGTTTAGCTAAGAAGAGTGAGTACCGCCGTTTCATTATCGATACATCAGAGGGATTTGATGACACACGGGCTATGCATCAAGTCATTACCCGACGAATGAAGCGACTTTTGGACGACAGGTCCGTTGATGAAGCCGAAGTCGCCCAACTAGGTGGAAAGCTGAGTAAGTTTTCATATCCGCCACAACTGATAGTGGTCGATGGTGGAGCGCCACAAGTAAATGCAGCGGCACGTGCGCTCAGTGAACTTGGAATCAATGACATTGCACTGTGTGGTTTAGCCAAACGTTTGGAGGAGGTATGGATTCCCGGTTCAAGTGATCCGATAATCCTGCCCCGAAGCAGCGAGGGCCTCTATTTATTGCAAAGAATCCGTGATGAGGCACATAGGTTTGCGATCACATTTCACCGATCACGTAGATCAAAAGTGATGCTGGAATCAGTTTTGGATGAGATTCCCCAACTTGGATCTGTGCGAAGGAATGCCTTACTCGAACGTTTTGGTTCTGTGGCCGCAATTCGAAAGGCCAGCGTCGAAGAGATTGGTGCCACGCCAGGAATAGGGTCAAAGACTGCCTCCATCATCGAAGCACATCTCACAGCAATAAGTACACAAAAAGTAAATACTGAAACCGGCGAGATTGTTGAGAATTGATAATGAACAATCAATTCTTTGAACGTACCCAATCTGATCAGATAGCATCATTAACTGTAACGGCGCATGAAGTTTTGAAGCTCTATGGTGTATTAGAAGCAGAGGTAGAGTGCATTAACTATGAGTTCAACGCCACCTTTGCCGTAACCACGGATTCTGCGCAAAAGTACGCACTACGAATCAATATCAACTCTACGAGGGTACGTGCAGATATTTGTGCTGAGATTGAATGGGCGCAGTACTTATATCGAATTCCAGAAGTTTATGTCCCCGCCCCGATTGCCAATCTTCATGATGATTATGTTACTTCAATAGCACATAGTGATAGTGGACGTCTTTTGAATTGCGTTCTGTACACATGGCTAGAGGGTGATGTGATTGGAGATGAACCATCAATGGAGCAGCTCCATCTGATTGGGCGCACTATCGCCACGTTGCATAAGAGCACAGAAAAGTTCCAACTTTCACCTAATGCGCAACTGCCTATTTTCAAGGATCTGCTGTGGGGAACCGAGGATTATCTATTTGGTCCCAAGTCCCAGCTCTCTGATAAAGATAGAAGCGTGCTGCATGAGGCAGCAGTGCAGATCATGAAATTCACTGATGAACTGTATGAAAACTCTTCAGCACAGATCATTCACGCCGATCTTCATGGGTGGAACATGATGTGCCATGAGGGTTTGATCTATATCTTTGACTTTGATGATTGTGGTTATGGATTACTTGCCCAGGATGTTGCGGTTGCTTTGTACTATCTTGATACACCCGAACAGGAATCCGCCCTCCTTGAAGGCTATAGAAGCGTCAGAGCTCTGCCGATCTATTCAGACAATGCCATGAAAGCCCTACTTTTACAGCGACGATTGATGTTGCTGAACTATCTTTGTGAGACCAATAATCAAGAGCATAAACAGATGCTGCCCAAGTACCTGGATCAAAGTCTTGAGCGTGCTTCCAGATTCTTGACAGATGTAAGAGGATAAGCACATGAGTTCTAAAGAGATTTTGATTTTAACTGGCATGTCAGGTGCTGGGCGCTCGACCGTTGCTCATGCTTTGGAGGATCTAGGCTGGTATGTGGTCGATAATTTGCCACCTTCTTTGCTGCCGTCCCTAGTCGCTAAAGGGACTGGACTAGGCGGCAAGGAGTATGCAGTCGTCGTTGATGTTCGTGGAGGACATTTCTTTGATGAACTTACGCAAGCACTCGATGAGTTAAAGGAAAAGGGTTCGCCTTACCGCTTGGTGTTTCTAGATGCCACCGACCAAGCTCTAGTTCAACGCTTTGAATCGACACGTCGTCCACATCCGCTACAAGGTAATGATCGAATTTTGGATGGCATCGCACGTGAGCGAATCAAATTAGAGGTCGTCAAATCTGAATGTGATATTGCTATCGATACTAGCAATTTGAATGTTCATCAGTTAGAAAAGCGGATCGGTGAGATCTTTGGTGGTGGCAAGATTCAAGGAATGCGAATCAATGTCTTGTCATTTGGTTACAAGTATGGAATTCCAGTTGATTCTGATCTTGTACTTGATTGCCGTTTCATACCGAATCCTCATTGGATTCCCGAACTTCGCCCATTAACAGGATTGACATCCCAAGTCAGTGACAAAGTATTGGGTAGCACAGGCGTAAAGAGCTTTGTTAAAGATTATGTTGATTTAGTTGCATCAATGATTCCAGGTTATATGAATGAGGGCAAAAAATATTTAACGATTGCGGTTGGATGTACCGGCGGCAAACACCGCAGTGTTGCAATTACGCAAGAGATTGCACAGCAGCTTAATACAATGGATTTAGGCTTAACTGCGCATCCCACACATCGAGATGTAGGGCGAGAGTAGTTGTGAGCAAAGTTGTTGCACTAGGTGGAGGACATGGTTTAGCTGCAACGTTATCGGCGCTTCGAGAGATTACAACTGAGATAACGGCCATCGTCACAGTTGCCGATAACGGCGGATCTAGTGGCCGACTTCGCGAAGAGTTTTCGATTTTTCCACCGGGGGATTTACGCATGGCCTTAGCTGCATTGTGCGCCGATGATGAGTGGGGAAGAACCTGGGCCGACATTATGCAGCACCGCTTTGTTAGCCAGGGCGCTCTGAACGATCATGCGATGGGAAATCTGCTTCTCGCCTCATTATGGAATGATGGCGAAGATCCAGTTATCGGATTAGATCGCGTTGGCTCGTTATTAAAAGTCATCGGACGCGTTCTTCCGATGGCCGCAGTTCCATTGGATATTGAAGGAACTTTTAATACCTCAACAGGTCGCATAGTTATTCGAGGTCAGAAAGAAGTGGCTACCGCTAAGGGGCGCATTGAGTCACTACGAGTGATTCCAGAGAATCCAGCTCCTCGCCTTGAGGCTCTTACTGCGATTCGTGTCGCTGATTGGATCACGATGGGTCCGGGTTCATGGTTTTCAAGTGTGATGCCACATCTACTTGTACCGATGCAGCTCGATGCCCTAGAACGCACCAAGGCCAAGAAGATTTTAATTCTCAACTTGGATGCCCATGCCAATACTTCTGGAGAAGAGTTTGCTGGATCGACTCCAGAGGAGCATTTAGAGTTTTTCCATTCATATGCCCCCACCCTGTCTATAGATTATTTTCTGGTCGATAGATCAGTGGTACGTAATGAAAGTCACCTGGCTCAGATGGCCAGAAAGCTCGGAGGACAGGTCGTAGCGGTAGATGTTCGTAAAGCCCCTGGAAGTGTTCATCACGATGTCTCACAATTAGCTCTTCATTTGGGCCACATTATGCGCCAAAGTTTGGTTGGATAAGACAATGGCAATGACCGCATCAGTAAAAGACGAACTTAGTCGAATCTCGATTACTAAACCATGTTGCCGCAAAGCAGAGGTCTCGTCACTACTTCGCTTCGCGGGTGGACTGCATATTGCAGCTGGAAAGATTGTTATTGAGGTTGAGCTCGATACATCGCAGAGCGCCCGTCGTTTGCGAAAAGATATTGCCGATATTTATGGACACGATAGCGATTTAGCGGTCCTCTCATCTAGCGGACTTCGTAAAGGCTCACGCTATGTGGTTCGAGTCATTGAGGCGGGCGATTCTCTTGCTAGACAAACTGGTTTAGTAGATTCCCATGGTCGACCTGTGCGCGGCCTACCCCCGCAGGTTGTCTCTGCTGCAATTTGCGACTCTGAAGCGGCGTGGCGTGGTGCCTTTATTGCGCATGGCTCATTAACCGAGCCCGGACGTTCATCATCACTTGAAATTACATGCCCTGGTCCTGAAGCTGCATTGGCATTAGTCGGTGCAGCCCGTCGTATGGGCATCGTTGCAAAGGCGCGTGAAGTTCGCGGAGTTGACCGTGTTGTTATTCGCGATGGTGATGCCATTGGAGTTTTACTCACACGCCTTGGAGCGCATGAATCCGTGTTGGCATGGGAAGAGCGTCGCATGCGCCGTGAAGTTCGAGCAACGGCTAATCGCCTTGCCAACTTTGATGATGCAAACTTACGACGCTCGGCGCGTGCAGCAGTTGCAGCATCGGCGCGAGTTGCACGTGCAATGGAGATTCTTGGCGCAACGATTCCAGATCACCTGAAAGAGGCGGGAAAGCTACGCATCAATCACGGCCAGGCATCCCTTGAAGAGTTGGGCTCATTGGCAACTCCTCCTATGACCAAAGATGCAATTGCTGGCCGAATCAGACGCTTGTTGGCGATGGCCGATAAACGCGCAAGTGAACTAGGCATTCCCGACACTGAGAGTGGCCTTTCCCCTGATTTGTTGAATTAAACACCGGCCCTACCGAAGAGTTCACGCATTCGCCACTGGTAGGATTCCTCACAAGACCCCAACGTTGTGGCATTTTTACTGCACCTTCCAACAGTTGGGTTTTTTCATTTTTAAGCCCCTTAACAGCAAGGACTATCGTGATGATTAATGTCGGAATTAATGGCTTTGGACGTATCGGACGAAATTTTTTTCGGGCGGCACTAGTAAATCCAGAAATCAATATCGTTGGAATCAACGATCTCACACCTAACGAGACATTGGCACACTTGCTTAAATACGATTCAATTTTGGGTCGTTTAGGTCTGCCAGTTACCTTCACTGAGGATTCAATTACAGTTGATGGAAAAGTTATCAAGGTTTTCTCAGAGCGCGATCCAGCAAACTTGCCATGGGCATCACTCAGGGCCGATGTAGTTATCGAATCTACCGGCCACTTCACCAATGCCGCTGATGCCGGTAAGCACATTACTGCAGGTGCTAAGAAGGTCATTATCTCTGCTCCAGCAAGTGATGAAGACATCACCATCGTTATGGGTGTTAACCATGAAAAGTATGATCCAGCAAACCATCACATCATTTCAAATGCATCTTGTACAACTAACTGCCTTGCACCAATGGCTAAGGTACTTAACGACAACTGGGGAATCGTGAAAGGTCTGATGACGACGATTCACGCATATACAAATGACCAGGTCATCCTTGATTTCCCACACAAGGATCTTCGACGTGCACGTGCAGCAGCGACAAACATGATTCCAACCTCAACAGGTGCAGCAAAGGCGATCGCACTTGTTTTGCCAGAGCTCAAAGGTAAACTCGACGGATATGCCATGCGTGTTCCAGTTCCAACTGGTTCAGCTACAGATTTAACTGTTGAATTAGCTAAAGAGGCTACAGCTGCCGAGATCAATGCGGCCATGAAGGCTGCAGCCGATGGTCCTCTCAAGGGCTACCTCACGTACACAGAAGATCCAATTGTTTCTTCAGATATCGTGACTGATCCATCTTCATGTGTCTTTGACTCTGGTCTTACCAAAGTAATTGGTAATCAAGTCAAGGTCGTTGGTTGGTATGACAATGAATGGGGTTATTCAAACCGCCTAGTCGATCTCATCAGTTACGTAGGCAAAACTCTCTAATGTCAGATGTAGTAGATCTTGATGTAGGTGGAAAGCGAGTCTTTGTACGCTGTGATCTTAATGTTCCATTGAAAGATGGAGTCATTAAAGATGACGGTCGCATCAAGGCCTCACTTCCAACTATTCAGCTTCTGCTATCAAAGGGCGCCAGTCTTGTAATCGCTGCACACTTAGGTCGACCTAAAGGTGGGCCCACACCAGGGCTTTCCCTGGCGCCAGTTGCTAAGCGGTTAAGTGAACTTCTTGGGCAGAGTGTTGAATTTAATGGTCAGGTTGTTGGAGAGGTAGTCAGTCAGGCGGCCGAATCATTGAAGCCAGGCCAGATTTTGCTTCTAGAAAATATTCGTTTTAGCGCCGCTGAAACAAGTAAAGATGAAGCTGAACGCCAAACATTTGCACAAGAGTTAGCAGCACTTGCCGATATTTATGTGGGCGATGGATTTGGCGCAGTCCACCGCAAGCATGCTTCGGTCTATGACTTACCTCAACTACTTCCACACGCTGCAGGCCTTTTAGTATCTGCCGAGGTCCAGGTTCTAAAAAAACTAACGCAGAATCCAACACGACCTTATGGAGTTGTGCTCGGTGGCGCAAAAGTCTCCGATAAATTAGGTGTGATAGAAAATCTACTGACAAAAGTTGATGTCTTAGCTATCGGTGGGGGAATGGTCTTCACATTCCTTGCCGCTCAAGGAAAACAAATCGGAACATCTCTCGTTGAAACTGAAATGATTGATGTCGTTAAAGAAATTATTGCAAGCGCACAAAGTAAAGGTGTAACACTTGTTTTACCAACCGACATTGTTGTAGCTCCAGCTTTCTCTGCCGATTCACCACCAACACTTGTTGATGTAGATGCAATTCCAGCTGATCAAATGGGCCTAGATATCGGTCCGGATTCTGCGACTGCATTTGCGCGTGAGATCGAGAAATGTGCAACGGTATTTTGGAATGGACCCATGGGGGTATTTGAATTTCCTAATTTTGCCGCTGGAACGAAGACAGTAGCCACGGCCCTCACCAAGGTTGCTGGCATATCTGTAGTAGGCGGCGGAGACTCGGCGGCTGCAGTGAGAGCTTTGGGATTTACAGATTCGGATTTCGGATATATTTCAACGGGTGGTGGAGCCTCCCTTGAGTATTTAGAAGGCAAGGAACTTCCTGGCCTTCAAGCACTTGGAATCTAAGGAGAAGTAGATGCGCAAGCCACTCATGGCCGGTAACTGGAAGATGAATTTGAACCACCTTGAGGCGATAGCTGTTGCTCAAAAACTTGTGTATGGCTTAAGCGATAAAGATTATGACGCAGTTGACGTTGCAATCATTCCGCCATTCACCGATATTCGCTCAATTCAGACTTTGATAGATGGAGATCGACTTCGCCTTACCTACGGTGCTCAAGATCTTTCACCGGAAGCAAGTGGAGCCTTCACTGGTGATATCTCAGGCTCCATGCTCCATAAATTAGGCTGCACATTCGTTCTAGTTGGTCACTCAGAGCGTCGTGCAATCCATAATGAAAGCGATGCCTTGATCAATCGAAAGATTAAAGCCGCTTTAGCGCATGAGATAACACCAATTTTTTGCGTTGGTGAAGAGCTCGCAATTCGTGAATCTGGAGCGCATGTGAGCCATGTGGTTCGTCAGATTCGCGCAGGCCTGGAAGGGCTGACAAAGCCAGAGTTAAAAAAGTTAGTCATCGCATACGAACCAGTATGGGCAATTGGTACCGGTAAGACTGCGACACCTGAAGATGCCCAAGAAGTATGCGCAGCTATTCGAGAAGAGATTGAAAATATCGGCTCACCCGAGATAGCCGCTGCCATGCGTATTCTCTACGGTGGCTCTGTGAAGTCCTCTAACATCGCTGAGATTATGACGAAAGCCGATGTCGATGGCGCCCTTATTGGGGGAGCGAGCCTAGATCCTGAAGAATTGGCCAAGATTGTTAAGTTCTACGCTCAAGGCGATTAAGTACTAAGCCCCTTTTGCAGGTATCCTTACCCTCTACGAAACAAGGAGTTTACGAACCGTGAAACTAGCTCTCTCAATTCTGCTCGTTATTACGAGCGTACTTATGATTCTTCTGGTCCTCTTGCATAAGGGTAAGGGAAGCGGGTTATCGGATTTATTTGGTGGCGGCATCTCCTCTAACTACGGCGGATCATCAGTGGTAGAGCGCAACCTAGATCGCATCACAATCGTTGTTGGTGGTCTGTGGTTTGCATTTGTTGTAGCGCTGAGCCTTGTTCTTAAGTAAATCTTCCAGAACTCAATAATTTTTCTTTAAAGGAGCATCACATGGCAAGTGCAATTCGCGGAAGCCGAGTCGGCGCCGGTCCAATGGGAGAAGCAGAGCGCGGAGATTCAATTGCTCGTGCCTATGTCTCCTATTTCTGTGCCAAAGGCCATGAGGTCCGCCCATCATTTGCCGTTGAAGAGACGGTAGTCATTCCTGCTGAATGGGACTGCCCTAAGTGTGGTTATCCAGCTGGGCGAGATCGCAATAACCCGCCAAGTCCAATTAAGAACGAGCCATATAAAACTCACCTTGCATATGTAAAAGAGCGTCGTACCGATGCAGAGGGTGAACGTCTATTAGAGGATGCCTTGCGCAAACTTCGTGGAGATGACGAAGACTAAAGCGAAGCTACTGCACTCAGAAGTTGGTCAATGCCCACACTGCGATTTGTTAGATTAAATCGAAGGAGTGGGTATTTTCTTGAAGCTAGCGCTTTACCGTCGCCCAAGGCTTGAGCTGCAAGCAAGGTTGTAAATCCAAACCCTTGACCGGGAATTGCAATCTCCCTCTCTACATTTCCCGTTATTTGCAAAAAGGCACCGTTTTGCTGACCACCTTTATGAAACTGTCCAGTTGAGTGCAGAAAACGTGGACCCCATCCAAACGTCACTGGATGCCCAGACTTTTGCGAGAGAAGGCTGCGAATGTGAGCGATCTTTACATCGTCTGCACGGTCGAGGTAAGCCATTACGGCAATGTATCCATCGTGGGGGATAGTTTTAATAAACTCTTTTAGAGCTGACGTAAGTGAAGCTCCGGCACCGAAAATCTCTACACTCCCGTCGATTGCGTCGGCGATGAAATGCGGTAGAACTCCAGACCATTCATTTAATAATGCAGATGTTGCCTCTTTAGCCTCAGTGACATTGGGCTGATTAAAAGGATCAATAGAAAGGGCGGCACCGACGAGCGCCGTCACCCATTCCCAAATAATAAATTGAGAGGCAAGATCTGCCTCGACAACTAAATCAGCCTCACCACTGTAAGCGATTGAGAAGTGTGACGCCTGGCTTGGCTCGTCAATAACTATCGGGAGACGACCCACTTGCTCTTTACCGGTTGACTCAGCAACTAACTGCTCGGCCCAATCACTCAAACCTGGCATAGCTGAACCAAAGTCAGAGTAGGTCATGTACTGACCAGAAAGGTAGGTGATTGCATATGCCATATCTAATACTGGGGTTGGATCTAGTAAAAATGCGCTCTTTGTTTCACTGGCATTATCGAGTAGTACCGAGACATCAACGCCAATGAGCGCTGCTGGTACTAGACCAAAAGCGCTGAGAACACTAAAACGCCCACCCACATTGGGATCGGCGTTGACTACGGCGTAACCCTTTTCTCTGGAACTCTTATCAAGTGGTGATCCCGGATCTGTGACGATAACGATGTGATCTGAAGGTAGTAGATCTGCATCTAGAAATAACTGCTCAAATAGTGCACGTTGTGAAGTGGTCTCAATCGTTGAACCCGACTTTGAACTAACGACAACTAGGGTGGAGGCAAGATCACCAGTTAATGCATGTGCAATGTAGTGAGGATCAGTGGAGTCCATAATAAATAAATCGCGCTGAAATGTTTGCGCAATAACCTCTGGGCCAAGGGATGAGCCGCCCATTCCGCAGAGAATAATTGTTGTTTTGTCACGATGCTTTGCCGAGAGTGCATCTAATTGCGGCAACAAGTCACGAGAACTCTCAGGTAGATCTATCCAGTTCAGACGTACCGCCGCCTCAGCTGCCGCCTCTGAACCCCATATGGTGGGATCCTTTGTAGCTAGGCGATTATGAAAGTGGCGAAGTGCCTCATAACGTGCATCACTTCGATCTATCGCTTGCATTGATTTACCACGAAGATTCATCATATTTTTTGTGCAGCCTCCAAAGCAATGAGCAACTCTTGCCACGCCTGTGCAAACTTCTGCACTCCGTCAATCTCTAAATCGTGAGTAATTGTATTCAATGAAATTCCAAGCGCAGAGAGTGATTTAAATACCTCAACGGCATCTGCATAGTTCATTGAAATCGTGTCGCCGCGAACTACGCCGTGATTGATAACGGCATCCAAAGTATTTTGAGGCATGGTGTTGACCGTTTCAGCTGCAATGAGTTCAACTACATAGCGCGTGTCATCGTAGGTTGGATCCTTTACGCCAGTTGATGCCCACAACGGGCGCTGCTTATGAGCCCCGCGCTCAGCCTGGGCTACCCATCGTGCCGATGCAAATTTTTCCTCAAATAATTGATAGGCCAGGTGGGCATTTGCAATCGCGGCCTTTCCTAAGAGCGCCGATGCCTCAGGAGTTGCCTTGGCTTTAAGCAATGCATCTACTGAACTATCGATTCGGCTAACGAAAAAAGATGCTACTGAGTGCACGTGTGAAGGATTCGTAGTCTTCTCTATGCCAGCTATAAAAGCATCTATCACTGCACCATAACGCTTAACTGAGAAAATCAAAGTGACATTGACGCTTATTCCAGCGGCGATTAGCTCGGTGATTGCGGGCAAACCTTCAACTGTTGCTGGAACCTTAATCATGACATTTGGTCGATCTACAATTGCCCATAGATCTTTGGCTGCAGCTATTGTTCCAAGCGTGTCATGCGCCAGACGTGGATCAACTTCTATGCTGACCCGTCCATCAATACCTTTTGTAGATGAATAAATATCTTTGAAAAGATCACATGCATGTCGAACATCGTCAGTGGTCAAGCGTTTAACGCACTCATCGACAGAAGAAGCTTTCATCAAAGCAATATCCTCTGCATACTCGCTTGCTCCAGCAATCGCTGCAGCAAAAATACTAGGATTTGTCGTAACTCCAACTACGCCTGAATGGGCAATACGAGATGGAAGAGAGTGTGCATCGGTTCCAGTTATTTTAGCTCTGGATAAATCATCAAGCCAAATGGAAGTTCCGAATTGTGCAATCTCATTGACACTCATGCAAGCGCAGCCTTAATACGAGCAGATACTGCATCAGTGGAGAATCCAAACTCCATAAAAAGTCTCTTTGCGTCGGCAGATGCTCCGTAATGTTCTAGAGAAATTGCTATTCCTTGATCACCGATTAATTCACGCCAACCCTGTGCAATTCCAACCTCGATGCTCACTTTCAGCGCAATTGATGGGGGGAGGACATAGTCTTTATAAGTCTGATCTTGTTCGGCAAACCACTCAAGACAGGGAGCACTCACAACTCGTACGTTAATGCCATCGCTTGCAAGCGAGCTCGCAACAGAAAGGGCAAGGCTTACTTCAGAGCCAGTTGCGATGAGAATGGCTACAGGATTGGGAGCATCCTTGAGAATGTAAGCACCTTGTGCGGTTCCTGAAGCAGACTCGCAGTCGCTTCGATCAAAGACTGGAAGATTTTGGCGAGACAGCAACAAACCAGCGGTGCGATTTCTTATAATTATCTGTCTCCATGCCTGCGCAACCTCATTGGCATCGCCAGGTCGAATCACATCTAGGCCAGGTATGGCACGTAATGCCGCAAAGTGTTCAATCGGTTGATGTGTTGGACCATCTTCACCAACACCGACTGAATCATGGGTCCATATAAAAGTTGTGGCAATCTTCATGAGCGCAGCTAATCGAACTGCAGGACGCATGTAATCACTAAAAACTGCAAAGGTTCCACCGAAGCAACGCGTTAATCCATGCAGTGTTACGCCGTTGAGAATCGATGCCATTGCATGTTCACGAATACCAAAGTGAATAATACGTCCATAGGGATGGGCACCCTTTATCTGACTCGTAGATGGCAAGAAAGATCCACCATTTTCAATGCTCGTGTTATTTGAGCCAGCTAAATCAGCCGAACCTCCCCAGAGTTCAGGCAGAGTTTTGGCAAGTGCATTGATTACATCTCCCGAGGCTGCACGCGTTGCAATCTCTTTTCCAGATGCAAAGACAGGAATTCCAGAATCCCACTGTGGCGGCAGTTCACGCTTTTGTAAACGTTGAAGCAGCAGCGCTGAGTCTTTATTGGCAGATTCCCAAGCAGAAAACGATGCCTCCCACTCTTTTCGCTTAGTTGCTCCGCGTACTTTTACTTTTCGCACATGCTCCAAAACCTCATCTGGCATTGCAAAATTATGCTCCGGGTCTAGACCTAGAACTCTCTTAGTTTCAGCGACTTCCTCAACTCCTAAAGCAGAGCCGTGAGACTTACCTGTTCCACGCAGATTTGGTGCAGGCCACGCTATGACACTCTTGAGTCTGATAAGTGTTGGCTTCACTTTCTCTGATTGTGCGGTGATCATGGCTGCATCGAGTGCATGAATATCTACGTCACCATTAGGCAATGTTGCAACTTCTAAGACGTGCCAACCATATGCGCGATAACGCATCGATACATCTTCAGTGAATGCATTATGCGTGTCGCCCTCAATCGATATGCGGTTATCGTCATAGATGACATTGAGATTACCTAGCTCTTGGGTTCCAGCAAGTGAGCACGCTTCAGCGCTTACTCCTTCTTGTAAATCACCATCGGAACATATGACCCAAATACTGTGATCAAATGGAGAGGTACCTGCTGGCGCATCGGGATCTAAAAGTCCGCGCTCAAAACGTGCCGCCATCGCCATTCCAACAGCGGTAGAAATACCTTGGCCTAATGGGCCCGTTGTCATCTCCACGCCAGCGGTATGGCCATACTCTGGATGGCCTGGAGTAAGAGAGCCCCATGTTCTAAAGCTCTTTAAGTCATCCATCTCGAGTCCGTAACCACTGTAAAAAAGCTGCGTGTATAGCGTTAGGGATGAATGGCCACAGGAGAGAATAAATCGATCTCTACCTAGCCATGATGGATCAGATGGATCATGAACTAAATGTCGTTGAAAAAGTGTGTATGCGACGGGAGCTAGTGACATAGCGGTTCCGGGATGACCATTACCTACATGTTGAACGGCATCGGCTGCTAATGCACGTGCATAAGAAATCGCACGGTCATCTAACTCAATCCAACCAGGTAATGAAGTCATTATGAAGGCACCATTTCTTCTCGTTGAACGCTAAGCCAGACTCGCCAAGCACTAATCCACACAATCGTCGAACCAGCTACATGAGCGGCGACTAGTAGCTCTGGGACGCCTTGGTAGTACTGAATTACACCGATTCCTCCTTGTGCAAAAGAAATAACGGCAAAAAACAACAAATATTTCTTTGTCACATCAGAAGTCTGAGTTGAAAAGTAGAAGGCAGCGGTAAGAAGAAGTAGAAGTACAACTGCTAATCCATGGAGTTGAGCTGCAACCTGAATCTTTATATGCAGGCGTGGCGCATCAATGTCACCTGCATGTGGGCCAGCCCCGGTTACTACCGTTCCTAGAACCATCACCAGTGCACTCAATGTGACATGTGCACGAGAGAATGCATCTGGTAATAAGTCAGAGATTTTCTTGTGTGCGCGAATGTGTCTACGCGTATACAGTGATGTTGCGGCGGCAATTAAAATTATTGATAGCAGATAGTGGCTTGCAACTGCGATGGGATTTAATTGAACAAGCACAGTGATTCCACCTAAAACACCTTGGCCAAAGATGCCCAAAAATTGACCAACGGCAAGAACTCGTAAATCTCTTCGTCCGGCACGTAGAACTGCAATGAGAGTAACGAGTGCTGCAATCACAAGAACAAAAGTGAGTAGTCGATTACTAAACTCAATCCACGAGCGCAGATGTCCTTCGGCTTGGCCAGCAACTGGTAGGTATGAACCCGGCACGCACTCTGGCCAGGTAGGACAGCCCAGCCCTGATCCGGTGAGTCGCACCGCACCGCCTGTAACGACAATAGCGGCTTGAAGAAAGAGAAGAAGTGCGCTGGCTGGAGCTAAAATCCGCCTGGCTCGCTCCTGGGATCTGCTCATGGCCTAACCCTATTGCTCTGCAGGAGCATGGCGTTGAAGTGGCTAATAGTGTCGAATTAGGACACAATAGTGTTGTGAAATTGACTTCGGATATAGCGACCCCTAAGGCCGAGGATCGGCGTACAAGGGAGTTAGTTGCCCGTTCAATTCTTGAGAATGGACCATCAAGTGCAGCGACCCTCTCTGGCAGATTAGGAGTTACCCCTGCCGGAATTCGCAGACATCTAGATTCGCTAGTTGCCGATGGAGTTCTGCAAGCTCGCCAACCACAAGCTGCTTTGGTTCGCGGACGTGGACGGCCTTCAAAGGTTTTTCTCATGTCAGATGCTGGCCGCGAAAAATTTGAACACTCCTATGATGATTTAGCGGTCGCGGCATTGAAGTTTATGTCGGCTCAATCGGGGGAGCACCTTGTTCAGGGCTTTGCGGAATCCAGAGCCAATGATATTGAGCGCAAAGCTAATGTTGCAGTTGCAAAGAAAACATCTAAAGTCGAAGCGCTTGCGATTTTTTTAACAGAGCAGGGATATGCAGCCAGTGTCCATTCTAAGCCGATGGGCGAAGAGCTGTGCCAACATCACTGTCCGATAGCACACGTTGCTGCAGAGTTCCCCCAACTATGTGAAGCAGAGACGCAAGCACTTTCACGAGTGCTAGGAACACATGTTCAACGTTTAGCAACTATCGCGCATGGCGATGGAGTCTGTACAACATTTATTCCCACACCTGCAAAATCCACTACAAAGAACCGAAAGGTACGTGCATGACAATTGCGCATCCAGAGCTCGAAGGCCTAGGAAACTACGAATATGGCTGGTCAGATAAGAGCGACGTAGGTACAAATGCTCGACGTGGCATTAATGAAGATGTCGTACGTGATATCTCAGAAAAGAAATCTGAGCCACAGTGGATGCTAGATCTGCGCCTTAAAGGCTTAGCTCTCTTTGAAAAGAAGCCCATGCCAAACTGGGGTTCTGACTTATCAGGAATCTTCTTTGACACCATTAAATATTTCGTGCGGTCAACAGAGAAGCAGGCTGCCACGTGGGATGATCTGCCTGAAGAAATCAAGAATACTTATGATCGTCTAGGTATTCCTGAAGCCGAAAAGCAGCGTCTTGTCTCTGGTGTAGCTGCACAGTATGAATCCGAAGTTGTTTATCACTCAATCCGTGAAGATTTAGCGGCGCAGGGGGTTATCTTCCTAGACACCGATACGGCGCTCAAAGAGCACCCTGAGCTATTCAAAGAGTATTTTGCAACGGTTATTCCAGTGGGAGATAACAAGTTCGCAGCACTCAATACATCTGTGTGGTCTGGTGGATCATTTATCTATGTTCCCAAAGGTGTTCATGTAGATATTCCACTACAGGCATATTTTAGAATCAATACTGAAAATATGGGACAGTTTGAACGCACACTCATAATCGCTGATGAAGACTCATATATTCACTATGTAGAGGGATGCACCGCGCCGATCTACAAATCAGACTCATTGCACTCAGCGGTAGTAGAAATCATCGTAAAGAAGGGTGCACGAGTTCGCTACACAACCATTCAGAACTGGTCGAATAATGTTTACAACTTAGTGACCAAGCGCGCAACATGTGCTGAAGGCGCAACAATGGAATGGGTAGATGGAAACATCGGTTCCAAGGTCACGATGAAGTATCCAGCGATCTTCTTGATGGGCCCACACGCAAAGGGCGAGACTCTGTCCTTGGCTTTTGCGGGCGAAGGACAACATCAAGATTCAGGCGCCAAGATGGTTCACGCAGCTCCTTACACTTCATCTTCGGTCATCTCTAAATCCGTTGCACGTAATGGTGGGCGAACTTCATATCGTGGCTTAGTACAGGTGCAAGAAGGTGCTCATCACTCAAAGAGTACGGTTAAGTGCGATGCGCTTTTGGTAGATACGATTTCGCGTTCAGACACCTATCCGTATGTTGATATCCGCGAAGATGATGTATCGATGGGACATGAAGCGACTGTTTCAAAGATTAGTGATGATCAACTCTTCTACTTAATGTCTAGAGGCCTCACTGAGGATGAAGCTATGGCGATGATCGTGCGTGGCTTTATCGAGCCAATTGCGCGTGAACTACCCATGGAGTACGCCTTAGAGCTCAATCGACTTATAGAACTTCAAATGGAAGGCGCAGTTGGTTAATGTCAGTCTTAACTACAAATTACTTAACTCCAACTGGACGCGAAGAGGCTTGGCGGTTTACTCCGCTTAAGCGTCTTCGTGGACTCCACGATGGAACGGCCGTAATCGGTGAACGTAATTCTCTGGTTGCAAAGGGCCACCTTGCATCAGGTGTCGCGTTGCATCGAGAGATCTTAGAACCGTTGGCAACCACAGATGACATTATTATTGATCGAATTAGAGGAGCCGAAGCAGAGGTGGCTCATCTATCTATTGCAAGTAACACTGAAGTGCAAGAACCTATTTTTCTAGGTCGCAGCCTTGGAGCTCTAGATTCAGCGGAGTTTTCTCGCGTACGCATCTCGCTAGGAAATCACTCCGTTGCAACGGTTGTGCTTGAGAACACAGGGGATACGGTTTTAGCTGAGGATTTAGAGATTTCATTGGCACCAGGTTCGTCCCTGAAATTTATTACTCTACAAGAGTTTGACGCTAATGCAGTCTATGCAGCGCGCCATCATGTCGTTGTAGATAAGGATGCCCAGTACAAATCGATTACCGTCACTGTCGGTGGAGATGTTGTCCGAATTCTGCCAACCGTAGAGTTTATTGCTCCTGG
Source organism: Streptomyces griseus (assembly GCA_945865365.1). Lineage (GTDB taxonomy): Bacteria > Actinomycetota > Actinomycetes > Nanopelagicales > Nanopelagicaceae > Planktophila. The sequence goes on along the minus strand of CAMBDL010000009.1, from coordinate 21,820 downwards.
TGGCTCTGTTGAACTTCTTGGCGTTTACTTTGCAACTACTGGTCAATTTTTTGAACATAGAATGCATGTAGACCACGCTGTTCCACATGCAAAATCACGCGTGAACTTTAAAGGCGCTTTAGCTGGAAGAGATGCGCATACTGTCTGGATTGGCGATGTTCTAATTCGCGCCGTCGCAGAAGGAACTGACACCTATGAACTTAATCGCAACTTGCTATTAAGTGATGGCGCACGTGCCGATTCAGTTCCAAATTTGGAGATTGAGACTGGCGAAATTGTTGGCGCTGGCCATGCAAGCACAACAGGCCGCTTCGATGATGAGCAGCTTTTCTATTTGATGTCTCGTGGAATCACATTGGAAAATGCTCGTCGCTTAGTTGTTCGTGGGTTTTTTAGTGAGATTGTCAATGAAATTGGAGTCGAGTCGATTCAAGAACGCTTGATGGAGCGCATTGATGCTGAGCTAGAAAGAGCTGGTGCATAAGTGGCCGACCTACTGCTCGATCAACTTACTCAGGGTAAGCCCGTAAAACTTGAAAAAAATGGTAAGACTATCTGTGTCACTCGCATCGGAGATGAAGTATTTGCAATCGATGACACGTGTTCGCACTCTGAAGCTTCTTTATCTGAAGGTGAAGTCACGGATTTTAAAATCGAATGCTGGCTACATGGTGCCGAGTTTGATTTACGCACCGGTGAAGCAGTTACATTACCGGCCAATATTCCACTTGAAACATATGCAGTAACAGTAAATGCAAATTCCGTCACGGTCGAGATTTAGGAGAAAAAAGATGAGCACATTAGAGATTCGTAACTTGCAGGTATCAGTTAATACTGATGCAGGCGCGGTAGAAATTCTTAAGGGAGTCGATTTAACGATCAATTCTGGAGAAACACACGCCATCATGGGACCTAATGGTTCGGGAAAATCGACGTTGGCTTACTCAATTGCCGGTCACCCGAAGTACGCAATTGTCGGAGGAACAGTCACGCTCGATGGCGCCGACGTCCTTGACATGACTGTCGATGAGCGCGCTAAGGCTGGTTTGTTTTTAGCTATGCAGTATCCAGTGGAGGTTCCTGGGGTTTCAGTATCGAATTTCTTGAGAACTGCCGCTACCGCACTTCGTGGTGAGGCTCCAAAACTTCGTACGTGGGTGGCAGAGGTTAAAGAGGCTATGGAGGCGCTGAACATGGATCCAGCCTTTGCTTCACGAAATGTCAATGAAGGTTTCTCAGGTGGCGAAAAGAAGCGCCATGAAATCATGCAGCTAGAGCTTCTAAGACCAAAGATTGCAATTTTGGATGAGACAGATTCTGGACTGGATGTAGATGCGCTACGTATCGTCTCCGAAGGTGTCAATCGCGCTAAAGAGAGTAATAATTTGGGCGTTCTTTTAATTACTCACTACACAAGAATTCTTCAATACATCAAACCAGATTTTGTGCACGTCTTTGCTAATGGACGCATTGTTGAAGAAGGTGGGCCAGATCTAGCTGATAAACTAGAGGCAAGTGGTTACGCAGATTATGTGAGCAAATAAAAAAAATATGAGTTTCAGCGCGGCGCAGATACGTAAAGATTTTCCAATCTTTGAACGTACTGTTCGCGATGGAAAAAGATTGGTATATCTAGATAGTGGGGCTACAAGCCAGAAGCCGCTCTCGGTTATTGAGGCTGAGAGTGATTTCTACAGGTTGCACAACGCAGCCGTACATCGGGGTGCTCACCAGCTAGCCGAGGAAGCTACCGATGCCTATGAAGGTGCACGTGAAATAGTTGCTCAGTTTTTGGGTTCACCCGGAGGCGCTGACGAAATAGTCTTTACTAAAAGTGCAACTGAGTCTCTCAATCTTCTGGCATATGCCATGAGTAATGCGCCAGCCGGAAATCGCTTTGCATTAACCTCTTCAGATCGAATCGTTGTCACTGAGATGGAACATCATGCCAATCTCATCCCGTGGCAGCAGTTATCTGCTAGAACAGGTGCTGAGTTAGCGTGGTTCAAAGTTACGCCTGATTCGCGCTTAGATCTATCCAATATCAACGAAGTGATTACGGCAAATACTAAAGTCGTTTCTATCACACACCAATCTAATGTTTTGGGCACTATCAATCCACTTGACGCAATAGTTGCACGAGCTCATGAAGTGGGAGCAGTAGTCATCTTGGATGCTTGCCAATCTGCGCCACACATGAAGATTGATGTGAAGGAATTGGGAGTAGATTTTTTAGCATTCTCAGGCCACAAAGCCCTAGGCCCTACTGGTATTGGCGTCTTGTGGGGGCATATGAATTTGTTAGATGAATTGCCACCGTTTTTATTTGGTGGCTCCATGATCGAGACCGTCACTATGACGAGTGCAACGTGGGCACCGGTACCTCAAAAGTTTGAAGCAGGTGTGCCTAATATGGCGCAGGCAGTTGGCTTGGGTGCAGCGCTTAATTACTTAACTAATTTGGGCATGGACAATGTGCACAATCATGAAACCGAGTTGACGGGCTATTTATTGAAGAAGATGCTGGAGATCCCTGATATCCGCATTGTTGGCCCAACCGATACGCATATGCGCGGTGGAACGGTTTCATTTACTATTAAAGATATTCATCCACACGACATTGGGCAATATTTGGATAGTCAAGGAGTCGCCGTGAGAACTGGCCATCACTGTGCCTGGCCTTTAGCTAAATGTATGAACGTTCCAGCCACAACTCGCGCGTCGATGTATGTATATAACAATGAAGATGACTGTGATGCCCTTGTCTCTGCAATACTAGGTGCACAGAAATATTTTGGGAGATTTTGATGGAGTTAGATTCCTTGTATCAAGAAGTGATCTTAGATCACTATAAGCATCCACAACACAAAGGATTGAGCCCAACATTTAGCGCTCAAGTGAGCCATGTCAATACCAGTTGTGGCGATGAGATTATTCTCAATATTATTTTGGAAGATGATGTCATTACTTCTTTAACCTGGGAGGGCCAAGGATGTTCTATTTCACAAGCCAGCGTCTCGATGATGACAGATCTCTTAACGGGAAAGAGTTTGGAAGAATCTGAAATAGTCGTCAAATCTTTTTCAGAGCTCATGGCCAGCAAAGGAACATCGGCAGGGGACCCCGAGATTTTAGAAGATGCAGTAGTTTTTGCTGGAGTATCAAAGTTTCCTGGCCGAGTGAAGTGCTCGTTGCTAGGTTGGATGGCATTTAAGGATGCATCTATCCAAGCACAAGCATAGTAGAATCAACCGTTGATTAAGGGAGAGCAATGACAACGAGTGTAGATGATGTAACTGAGGCGATGAAAGATGTCGTCGACCCAGAACTCGGTATTAACGTAGTAGATCTTGGTTTGATTTACGATGTCATGGTCGATGAAGCCAACATTGCAATTCTCAATATGACGCTTACGTCGGCAGCCTGCCCATTACAAGATGTTATTGAAGACCAGACACGTCAAGCACTTGCTGGCATGACTAGTGATGTGAAGATTAACTGGGTATGGATGCCACCTTGGGGTCCTGACAAGATTTCTGATGACGGTCGCGATCAGCTGCGAGCACTCGGATTTACTGTTTAAGCTTTAACTGTTTAAGGTAGGGCCATGTCTAATCACGCCGCATGGATGACGCATCGTTCGATGACCGCTGATCCATCGGTCAAGGCCCAAAAACTCAAGGCCGGAACAGTCAAGCGAATTTTTGATTTCGCTAAGCCCTACCGCAGGAGCATTATTATCTTTTTGATTACGGTGGTTATCGATGCTGCCCTCGTAGTTGCCACACCACTGTTGTTATTGCGACTTATTGATGACGGAGTGATTCCAAAGAATCCAGAGTTGGTAACTAGACTTGCAATTTATGTCGGCCTACTTGCGGTCGCAGATGCAGGCATCAGCATGCTGGGACGGTATTTTTCATCAAGAATCGGTGAAGGTTTAATTTATGATCTACGTTCCCTCGTTTTTGGACATGTTCAAAAACAATCGATCGCTTTTTTTACCAGAACCCAAACAGGGGCGTTAATCTCACGAATCAACTCCGATGTTATTGGCGCTCAACAAGCTTTTACAGCCACCCTTTCAGGCGTCATTAGCAATGTCGTCTCTCTCGTTCTTGTTGGCATCACCATGCTCATTTTATCTTGGCAAATTACAATTTTTGCACTTCTACTTTTGCCAGCATTCCTAATCCCGACAAAGTGGGTAGGTCGTAAGTTACAGGCATTGACCAGAGAGTCCTTTAATGTAAACGCGGAGATGTCTAGCACTATGACTGAGCGTTTCAATGTTTCGGGTGCGATGTTGGTTTCACTCTATGGACAACCGGTGCGCGAACGCGAGAATTTTCGTGCTAAAGCAAGACGGGTTGCAGATATTGGGATCAAAAGTGCAATGCTTAATCGCTTGTTCTTCATCGCACTAACTAGTGTCGCTGCAATTGCCACTGCTTTTGCTTACGGTATTGGCGGACACTTGGCGATCAGCGGGAAGGTAACAGTAGGAACTCTATTAGCGATTACAGCATTACTAGCACGGTTATATGGTCCGTTGACCGCTCTTTCAAATGTTCGTATCGATGTCATGACTTCCCTTGTTTCATTTGAACGTGTTTTCGAAGTGTTGGATTTAGAGCCGATGGTTAAGAATCGTGAAGGCGCAGTTATATTCAAAGGAAAGAATCCACGCGTTGAATTCGACAATGTTGGCTTTGCTTATCCACGCGCACATGAGATTTCATTGGCATCCTTAGAGTCTGCAGCTAAGCCAGAGACTGTCGAAAGTGGAGAGGTGCTGCGCAACCTCAGCTTTACTGCAGAACCTGGAACTCTCACTGCATTAGTTGGACCTTCTGGGGCAGGCAAGACAACTATCAGTGCGCTGATTCCACGACTCTATGATGTAACGAGTGGAGCAATAAAGATTGATGGGCAGGACATTCGCGATTTAACTATGGAGTCTCTTCGAGATTCAATAGGTGTAGTTATGCAAGATGCACATCTTTTCCATGAGACTATCGCCGAGAATCTGCGATATGCAAAGAATGATGCAACTGTCGAAGAGATGCAACTGGCCTGTGAAGCAGCACAGATATGGAAACTTATCGATTCCCTTCCCAATGGTTTGGACACAATGGTGGGAGAGCGTGGACATCGACTATCGGGAGGCGAAAAGCAACGTCTTGCTATAGCACGCTTACTTCTTAAATCTCCATCGGTTGTGATTTTAGATGAAGCCACGGCACATTTAGACTCTGAGAATGAATCTCTTGTCCACGCTGCATTAGAGAGCGCCCTGAAGGGTCGTACGAGCATTGTTATCGCTCACCGTTTAAGCACGGTTAGAAACGCCGACCAGATTCTTGTTCTAGAGAAAGGCTCTATTGTTGAACGCGGGAAACATGATGAACTCGTTGCCCTTGGCGGACTCTATGCCGATCTTTATAACCGTCAGGATCTAACGGGCTCTGCGAATTAGAATTCGTCCGTAGACGACTAGGCCGGTAAAAAATAGCCACTGAAGTGCATATGCCATATGAGGTCCATCGCTTAGTTCTGGTAGCTGCGCGGTAACTGATGGAGTGAGAGATTTATCAGAGCCGCTGAGTAAATCGATATAGAAATTCTCAGTCTGCATGCGCGACTGTGCATTTAACTCTCGGACCAAAGTATCTCCACGTGCCGGAATCGCAAAGAATGCTCCTTGTGGCAGGGAGGAGTCCAAACGTAATCTGCCAGTTATCTCCACTATTCCTGTTGGCACCGGGGAAATCTCTGGGGGAGTAGAAGCAGTCTTGCCGGCTTGAACCCACCCACGATCTACCCAGAAACGTTGCTTCTGTTGTGAGGTGAAGAGTGTGAGGACCTCAAATCCATAGGTTCCTTCGGAATATCGATTGCGCAAAAGTATTTGGTGTTCAGGATTAAATACTCCAGCGGTCGTTACGCTCTGCCATTCAAACTTAGCGGGAGCAGTGTGGGCTGATTCAAGTGAAATCGGAGCGAGATCAATATGAGCTTCAATCATTGAGTTACGTGCATGTCGATCTACTCCACGATGGTATTGCCATTGAGCAGCCCATAAGCATCCCACAATCAAAAATACTGCGATAAGAGATTTAAATATCGCCCAGGGTTCACGTTGCATGCTCGTAATATTATGTCAAGAAAGGGAGCGCGGTTTTTCTTCACGAATATTGGCGCCAGGTGAAAAGCTTTCACGCCCGGCATTTGCAATGACTACGGCAAAGTAAGGAAGAGCAACTGCACCTAGAAGAGCGATCCAGCGATAAGGGCTAGGTAAAATAACTGTAAGCACAAAGCACACCGTACGCACCATCATTGAGATGAAATACCGCTTTTGACGCGCGGATTGATCGGCACTGAGAGCTTTGGGTGCGCTAGTTATGTCGAAGATTTCCTTCTCATTTGCCATGCCATAAGCCTAATGCTGCAAAGATGGCGTTGCATCTTTTGATTACCTATCGGTAGCCACTAGATTTGCGCATATGAGTTCACTAGCCCTAGTAACCGGTGGGAATCGTGGGATAGGGCTAGCTGTTGCTAGCGCCTTGAAAAACGCTGGACATGATGTTGTTGTGACTTATCGCTCTGGAGTCGCACCTAGTGATTTCAAGAGCGTACAGATGGATGTGACCTCTAGTGCAAGCGTCGATGCGGGATTTGATCTCATTGAAGCAACGTGGGGAGTTCCAGAAATAATTATCGCAAATGCCGGGATAACTAAAGATGGCCTAGTTATGCGAATGAGCGATGAGGATTTTGAAGGTGTTATCGATGCAAATCTCACCGGGGCATTTCGAGTCGCCCGTCGTGCAACACGAGGCTTACTTAAGTTAAAGCGTGGGCGGCTAATATTTATTGGCTCTGTTGTAGGTGCTGCCGGATCTGCCGGCCAAGTTAACTACGCTGCAAGTAAAGCAGGCCTTGTTGGAATGGCGCGTTCTTTTGCCCGCGAACTCGGCAGCCGCTCAATTACGGCAAATGTTATTGCACCTGGATTTGTTGAGACAGATATGACGTCAACATTGGATGAAAAACGTCGCAATGAAATTGCTAGCGCAGTTCCATTGGGGAGATTTTGCACAGCAGCTGAAATTGCAGATGTTGTTACATTTATTGCATCACCACAAGCCAGCTATATAACTGGAGCAGTTATTCCCGTTGATGGCGGATTAGGAATGGGACACTAATGGGCATTCTTGAAGGTAAGAAGATTTTGGTCACAGGCGTCTTAACTGATGCATCGATTGCATTTCATATTGCACGTATCGCCCAAGAAGAGGGTGCAGATGTAGTTCTATCCTCTTATGGCCGAGTGCTTTCACTAACGACGCGAATCTCTGCGCGCCTGCCAAAGCCGGCAGCGATTATCGAACTCGATGTTACAAATAATGATGATTTAGCCGCATTAGAGTCGCGTATCCGCGAACATTTTCCAGATGGATTAGATGGAGTAGTTCACTCGATTGGCTTTGCACCTGAAGCCGCACTCGGTGGTAATTTCTTACATACCCAGTGGGAGGATGTTGCAACTGCACTTCATGTATCAGCCTTTTCACTCAAATCATTAACGATGGCTGCGCGCCCATTATTTAACGGTGGGGGATCAGTGGTTGGTTTAGATTTTGATGCTTCAGTTGCCTGGCCCAAGTATGACTGGATGGGAGTAGCAAAGGCAGCTCTTGAATCGACTTCACGCTATCTTGCTAGAGATTTAGGTGCTGAAAACATTCGTGTGAACTTAATTGCAGCCGGTCCGATTCGAACTATGGCCGCTAAATCAATTCCAGGATTTGATGAGTTTGAAAAGACATGGAACGAGCGCTCACCTTTGGCATGGGATGTGAGTGATCCTGTCCCTGCAGCTCAGGCCACTGTCGCCCTCCTCTCCGACTGGTTCCCTAAAACAACGGGTGAAATTATCCATGTTGATGGCGGACTGCACGCCATGGGCGCTTAAAACCCCGATTTCTTCAAATAGGCACCTAGCAGGTATCCTTGGGGACAGACCAGTGGTCTAAAAGCTCACTGCAAGAGGAGTTACCGCTCCCACCTACATCGCTAGTTATAGTGATCTGGTTCGTCGGATTCAGAGATGTACTTCTCTTTCTCCTTGCGGTTTTCTTTTTGTAGCGCTGTCACACCACAAGCGTTTACCGAACCGAAGGAGCACACAGTCAGCACAGAACCGCGCATCAATGATCGAATTCGTACGCCTCACATTCGTTTAATCGGGCACACCGGAGAACAAGTGGGAGTAGTCGATATCGATACCGCGTTAAGAATGGCCGATGAAGTAGGTCTTGACTTAGTTGAGATCGCAGCAGAGGCCAATCCTCCCGTATGCAAGATCATGGATTTCGGAAAATATAAGTACGAGATCGCACAGAAGGCCCGGGAGGCGCGACAGAACCAGACCCACATTGTGGTGAAGGAAGTGCGCTTGACGCCCAAGATTGAAACTCACGACTATGAGACAAAGCGTACTCAAGTTGAAAAGTTTTTAAAGGGCGGCGACAAAGTAAAGGTGACTATGAAGTTTCGAGGTCGCGAGCAAACGCGTCCAGAGCTTGGATACAAAATGTTGCAACGTCTTGCAGAAGATATTGCAGAGTTTGGATTCATTGAATTTGCCCCTAAACAAGAGGGACGAAATATGACAATGGTTTTAGGACCTACAAAGAAAAAGACCGAAGCGGTTGCTGAAGCAAAAGCTGCGCGTAAGGCGAAAGCCCTCGCCGCAGCAGAGACAATGGATGGAGCATAAAGATGCCAAAGATGAAGACTCATAGTGGTGCGAAGAAGACTTTTCGCGTCACAGGTACTGGAAAGATCATGCACGAGCGCGCTGGAAAGCGCCACTTACTTGAGCGCAAGTCTTCTCGAGTTACCCGTCGTCTCTCTACAGAGCAGTCAGCAAAGCCAACCGTAACAATGACAGCCAAGCGTATGCTTGGCTTGAAGTAAGGGACGTGAATTAAATGAGAGTAAAACGTGGAGTTCACGCAGCTAAAAAGCGTCGCACAACATTAGAGCGGGCTAGCGGATATCGCGGACAGCGCTCACGCCTTTTCACTAAGGCCAAGGAGCAAGTCACGCACTCAATGGTCTATGCCTTCAATGATCGCAAAGACAAGAAAGGTGATTTCCGTCGTCTCTGGATTCAGCGTATTAATGCTGGCTGCCGTGCACACGGGTTAACGTACAACCGTTTCATTCAAGGCCTTAAGGCTGCTGGAGTAGAAGTTGATCGTCGCGTACTTTCAGATTTAGCGACTAATGATCCAGCGACATTTAAGACTCTTGTAGATGTAGCTCGCAAGAGCCTCATCTCTGCTTAATAATTCATATGATTGAGAGCCTTAACTCGCCACATATTGCGCGGGTTAAGGCTCTTATTTCATCCCGAGGCGTGAAAGAACGTAAAGCCGCAGGGGAGTTTGTCGCTGAAGGTTTTCAGTGTTTTCGTGAAGCCATTGTTTCAAAAAATGGACCAAAGATTCAATCGCTTTATCTAACGCCATCTGCACGGGTCAAACTAGATGAGCTAACCGATCTTTCATTAGTCAATACCTTTGATGTCACTGACGAAGTAATGAGGGCGATGAGTGAGACCATTACTCCACAGGGAATCCTTGCCATTTGTGCCATACCCCAAGTAGAACTTAGTGTGTTGCCTTTAAACGGAAAACGTAAATTTATCTATTTATCAGAAGTACAAGATCCTGGAAATGCTGGAACTATTCTGCGTTCGGCCGATGCCTTCGGAATGGATGCCGTCATCACATCACCTGGAAGCGTTGATATGTATTCGCCAAAAGTTGTAAGAAGTACTGCCGGATCACTGTGGCACATTCCAGTGTTTGAAGGAGTTCTACTGACGGATTTACTCTCTGATCCGAAACTACACAGCTTTTCTTTAGGTGCCGATGGAACGCAGTCTCTTTCGTCGATGACTGTAGTAGGGGACACCGTAGCGATCTTTGGTAATGAAGCACGAGGACTTTCGACCGTTCAATCTACATTGGGCATTAAGGTCGTTAGCATCCCAATGCCCGGTGATGCAGAAAGCCTGAATCTTTCAGCGGCCGCGTCAATCGTCATGTATCACCTTGCACATATGCAGGCTTCCTAAACTCGCACCCGATAGACTTAACTCTATGCAGCCCCAAGAAATCGCTACGTGGATAGATGATGCCCGTCGGGCTTTCTCTGGTGCACCTGATTTAGACTCTCTCAAAATCACTCGTCTTGCACACTCAGGTGATAAATCGCCAATCGCATTGGCATCCCGTGCCTTAGGTTCCATGTCGCCCGATGAAAAGGCCAGTTTTGGAAAGTTAATCGGTGACGCTAAAGCCTCCATCGCTGAAGCGCTAGCTGCGGCAACAGCTCTATTAGAGGCTGCGCGCGATCGTAAAGTCTTACTTGAAGAGGTAGTCGATATTACGTTGCCAGTTGACCGCGCACATCGCGGAGGACTTCACCCGATTTCTATCATCAAGAATGAGGTTTCAGATTTCTTTATAGAACAAGGTTATGCAGTTGAAGAAGGCCCTGAACTTGAATCTGGCTGGCTCAACTTCGATGCGCTTAATATCCCTGCAGATCATCCCGCACGAACGATGCAAGATACTTTTTTCGTTGAACCCATTGAATCGGGGATGGTGTTGCGCACTCATACGTCTCCTGTTCAGATTCGAACCATGCTCACCCAGACCCCACCAATCTATGTCATATGCCCTGGACGTACCTTTCGTGCCGACGAGTTAGATGCAACTCATAGCCCTGTATTCCATCAAGTTGAAGGTTTGGTTATTGATAAAGGCATCACCATGGCACATTTAAAGGGAACTTTAGATAACTTTGCCCGCCATATGTTTGGTCCTGGTGTGACCACACGGTTGCGCCCATCATTTTTTCCATTCACTGAGCCAAGTGCTGAAGTAGATATCTTCTTCAACAATCGTTGGATCGAATGGGGCGGTTGCGGAATGGTTAACCCCAAAGTTCTAGCAACGTGTGGAATAGATACCGATGAATACAGTGGCTTTGCTTTCGGTATGGGTCTAGAGCGCACACTCATGGTTCGCCATGGCATTACCGATATGCACGATATCGTTGAAGGCGATTTGCGTTTTACTCGCCAATTTGGAGTTGGTCTGTAATGCGCGCGCCCTTATCCTGGATAAAGGAGTTTGTAGATATTCCGCAGGCAGTTACTGCAGAGCAAATATCTGATGCCCTTATTCGAGTTGGTTTCGAAGTCGAAGAGATTATTCGCCAAGGGCATGATTTAAAGGGTCCACTGAAGTTTGCTGAAGTGGTCTCAATCGAAGAGATAACTGAATACAAGAAAGCCATTCGTTATGTAGGAATTGACTGTGGTGAAGGCCAAACACGCTTTGTCATTTGCGGTGCAACTAACTTTGTAGTGGGCGATGTCATTGTGGCAGCCCTTCCAGGCGCGGTGCTTCCGGGAGATTTCAAAATTGCAGCACGTGAGACTTACGGCAAAGTTTCAGATGGAATGATTTGTTCAAGTCGCGAACTTGGTATCAGTGACGAACACGCCGGAATTATGGTGTTGCCAAAAGATAGCGTAGCAATAGGTGGCGATGCGATTGAGGGATTACAGATCAATGATGTCATTTTCGACGTAGCGGTCAATCCAGATCGGGGCTATGCACTGAGTATTCGTGGCCTTGCACGCGAAGTTGCCGGATCACTTGCTTTGCCATATATCGATCCAGTTGATGAGCTAAGAAATCTAACTTTTACTGATACGGGCAAAGGTGTCAGTGCAAAAATTGCTGATCCAGCCACTGCCTCTGTCTTCTATCTTCGTACAATGTCTCATTTTGATCCGACTGCCACCACGCCTATGTGGATGCGCAGACGTATAGAGAAGATGGGAATGCGCTCGATCTCTCTAGTTGTTGATATTACTAACTATGTGATGCTCGAGCTAGGTCAACCTTTGCACGCCTTTGATAAGTCAAAAATCAAAGGTGGCTTAACAATTAAGCGCGCAGGCAAAGCCCAGCCCTTTACAACCTTAGATGGCAACGTACGACAGTTAGATCCTGATGACTTGATGGTCGTCGATGATGAACAGCCACTTGCTCTTGCCGGAACCATGGGTGGGGCATATTCAGAGATTACAGAATCGACTACAGATATTGCCTTAGAAGCAGTGCGCTTTGATCCGATATGTATTGCTAAGAATTCGCGTAGACATAAACTCTCGTCAGAGGCATCCAGACGTTTAGAGCGAAGTGTTGATCCATCGTTAGCTCAGTTCGCTTCAGCTCGATTCGTTCAATTACTAACGGCGCATAGCAGCGCGACGCATGTGGCAACTGTTGTCGCAGGGGAGCCGGTCTATCCGTCGAGCGTAAGAATTAATCCCGAGTATGTCTCCAAAACCCTCGGTTTTGAGATCGAGCCTGCCCAGATCGCTCAAGTCTTGCGAACTATTGGATGCGAAGTCGATGAGAAGAGCTTTGAAATCAAACCTGCATCTTGGCGAGCTGACTTATTGCATGCGGCAGATTTTACTGAGGAAGTAGCGCGCATGCTGGGCTACGACAAGATTCCCTCTATTTTGCCACCCCGGCCTTTACACGCATCACTCACGTCTACACAAAAGCGCCGCCGCGCTGTCGCATCGATGCTTGCAAGTAGGGGTTTAGCTGAAGTTCAGAGTTTTCCTTTTACAAATCAGTCGACTATTGATGCCATGGGCTTTGTAGGAGAGCGCGCAGCGACATATAAATTAGCAAACCCAATGTCTGAAGAGTTCCCTCTTATGCGAGTGCATTTGCTTCCAGGGCTTATTGAAGTTGCACAACGCAATATCAGTCGCGGCGCTAAAGACTTTGCAATCTTTGAGATGGGCTCGATATTCCGAAGTTCACAAAAATTGGAAACTGCCATTTCTCCCGATTTATCTCAACGTCCAAATCAGAAAATTATTGAAAAGATTTTCGCAAGTGTTCCTAATCAGGGTTACCATGTCGCGGGATTACTGGTTGGCAAACTTGAGAGTGAAAATTGGCAAGGCAAGGCACGGGCATACAATTGGCAAGATGCCATTGCATTAGCCCAAGACGTCCTTTCGCTCTGCAACTTAGAATGGAGTATCGCGCGATCAGATTTAGCTCCTTGGCACCCGGGTCGTTGCGCCGAACTCATTATTAACGGCACAGTTGTTGCACATGCTGGCGAACTCCACCCTCGTGTTGTTTCCGCCTATGGCCTTCCTGACAGAGCTGTAGCTTTTGCAGTAGCACTCAACGCACTTCCTGAATCATCTTTAGTAAATCCAACTACTGTCGGTACTATGCCAGCGGCGGTTCAAGACGTTGCGCTCATTGTTGACGCCACTGTAAGTGCGGCTGACGTCACCTCTGCCCTACGAGAAGGTGCGGGCGATTTGTTGGAATCAATCACCCTCTTTGATCGCTATGACAAGATTGGTGAGGGCAAAGTTTCTCTGGCTTTCTCCCTCGTATTTAGAGCTTCTGACCGCACGCTAACGGGTGAAGAAGTATCAGCCATGCGTGAGGCCGCTACCGCTGTGGCAAGTAAAAAACTGGGGGCAGTCGTACGCACCGCATAAATATGCATAGACTTGCATATTTATCTATCTGACCTTATGCTGGAGCCATGCAAACAGCGGTCATTGGTGGAAGCGGTTATGCGGGAGGAGAACTCCTGCGGTTACTGGCAGTTCATCCTTTTTTCCACGTTATCAACGTGAGCGCTCATACCAATGCTGGTGAAACCATCACCTCGGTGCACCCGCAACTACAAAGTTATGCCGGCAGAAGCTTTATGGCAGTCGATGCAATCGATTTTTCAGCCCTTGAATTAGTTTTTCTAGCGCTTCCACATGGTGAATCTGCCGCCTTAATTGCGAAAATTCCGGAAAATGTGAAAATAGTCGATCTAGGTGCCGATTTTAGATTAGAAGATGCAGGTCAGTGGGGAAAATATTATGGTGGAGATCATGCTGGTGCTTGGGTATACGGCTTACCCGAACTATGCGCTGGTCAACGCGAGGCAATCACTAAAGAGAGTAGAGTTGCAAATCCAGGGTGTTATGCAACTTCAATTGTTTTAGGAGTAGCACCTGCCGTAGATATTATCGATGTAAGTGACATCGTTGTTGTAGCAGCATCAGGTACCACTGGAGCAGGGCGTAACGCAAAGATTAATTTGATAGGTAGTGAAGTGATGAGTTCACTTACTTCTTATAAATTCGGGGGAGTGCATCAACACACGCCAGAGATCGAGCAGGCGCTATCTAGCCTTTCTGGAAAGAAGGCGAAAATATCTTTCACCCCGATTCTTGCTCCCATGCCACGAGGCATTCTTTCAACAATTACTGCCAAGCTAACTGCAGCTGTAACCACAGAGTCTGTCCATGCTCTCTTTAGCAAGGCATACGAGAATGAATACTTTGTCGATGTGTTACCGCTTGGTCAGATGCCTAAGACTGCTGCGCTGACTGGTAGTAATAAAGTACAGATGCAGGTGGCCGTTGACGAGCACGCTAATCGGTTAATCATTAGTGTTGCCATAGATAATTTAGGTAAAGGTGCGGCTGGTCAAGCTATACAGAACGCTAACTTGATCTGCGGGCTCCACGAAGGCGCAGGACTTTCGGCCGATGGGCTTGGTGCATGAAACTGCCAGCAGGATTTCGCTCCGGTGCAGCTGCAGCTGGACTTAAAAGCAGCGGCGCCTTGGATTTAACGATCATTGAGAACCAAGGACCGCACTTTGATTGTGCCGCAGTTTTTACGTCGAATAAAATTGTTGCCGCTCCTGTTATCTGGTCACGCCAGGTAACACGTGGGGGCATTGTTCGGGCAGTAGTGCTTAATTCTGGAGGCGCAAATGCGTGCACGGGCCCACAAGGTTTTGCCGATACTCACAAAACCGCTGAAATGGTGGGTGAACTTTTATCTATTTCAGCTGGTGAAGTTGTCATTTGTTCGACGGGATTAATTGGTGAACTTTTGCCTATGGAAAAAATCACAACTGGCCTCCTTCAGATTGTTCCGACACTTTCCATAGATGCGCTAGATCTAAGTGCTCAAGCAATTATGACAACGGATACGGTGCCTAAAATTGCAACCATAGGAGAGTATGGAATTGAAATGAGTGGAATTGCAAAAGGCGCCGGAATGCTGGCTCCAGCTCTTGCAACAATGCTCTCTGTCGTCATGACCGATGCAGTCATTGGGCAGAGTGCGCAGGAGATATTTGCACGCTGTACCGATCGTACTTTTAATCGAATTGATTCAGATGGGTGTACGTCAACTAATGACACGGTACTGCTCATGGCATCTGGGGCATCAGGTGTAACTGTAAGTGATGAAGATCTAGAGAAAGTCTTAATGCATGTGTGTGGATCCTTGGCCAGCCAATTAATCGCCGATGCCGAAGGCTCAACTAAAACTGTGTCAATCAACGTTCACAATGCACATAGTGAATCAGAAGCCGTTGAAATCGGACGCGCATGTGCTCGTAACAATCTTCTCAAAGCTGCAATTTTCGGTGGAGACCCAAATTGGGGACGTGTTTTAGCCGCCGTGGGAACTGCAAATGCCGTTATAGATCCACTGAGAATTGATGTGAGCCTTAATGGCGTTAAAGTCTGCTCTAACAGCGCACCGTATGCAGACAAAACAACGGTAGATTTCAGTGATCGCCTTGTTATTATCGATATCGATATGAAAGTTGGTAGTTCATCGGCGGTTATTTTGACTAACGACTTGTCGCACGATTATGTTCATGAGAATTCGGCCTACGCAACATGATTGTCGTAAAGTTTGGTGGACATGCCATGAAAGATGAAAATGGCAGCTTCTCAGCGGCGATAATAGCCGCTCGGGCAATGGGCGAAAAAGTCGTAGTGGTCCATGGTGGTGGGCCACAGATAGATAGTGCACTTAAAAAGGCTGGGATAGTCAGTGAATTTGTGGGTGGATTTCGAGTGACAACACCTGAAATTTTAGCAATAGTTGAAAATGAACTATGTAATGAAGTTGGACCAGCGGTAGCTCTGCAATTAATTAACAGCGGCGTTCCAGCCATTTCTATTTCAGGGCGTAGCTTTCCAACGTTGGTGTCAGTCAAGAAACGTGTGTTGGTGAATGGCTCTGCGGCCAACTTAGGTTTAGTGGGCGATGTAGTTGAAGTTAATACGCAGGATATCCAGAGAATTTTAGATGATAGCTCTGTTCCCGTGATCTCACCTTTGTCGGCAGATCGAGATAGCAATGATGGATTAAATGTAAATGCTGATCTAGCAGCAGCTGCAATTGCAGGAGCCTTAGATGCGAGCGTTTTGATAATCATGACGGACGTACCTGGAATTTATAGGAACTGGCCAGATAAGAGTTCTTTGATCCAATCTATCTCAGCCGACGAGCTTGAATCCATCAAATCTACCTTTAATGGCGGAATGGCACCAAAAGTTCAAGCAGTTCTAGATGCAATATCTCAAGGCGCAAAAGCAGTGCGTGTTATTGATGGTACTGATGCCGAGAGCTTTCACACGGCACTTACCGGACACGGTGGAACGTTGGTGAATGCATGAAAAAGAGTGACTACTTAGATCGCTGGAATAGCGCGGTTCAAAGTAACTATGGCACGCCCTCACTTGTACTCACAAAAGGTAAGGGACTTATTGTCACGGACGCTGATGGAAAGAAGTATTTAGATTTTCTAGGTGGTATTGCGACAAATGTCCTTGGGCATGCCCATCCAGCGATTGTTAAAGCAGTATCTCAACAGATCAACACACTTGGTCATGTTAGTAATTTCTATGCTCACCCACATGTTGTTGAGCTCGCAGAAAAGCTGAAGAGTTTTACTGGAGATTCTGATGCAAAAGTTTTCTTTGCTCAATCAGGAGCTGAAGCCAATGAGGCGGCCTTAAAACTCTCTCGCCGTACTGGTCGATTTCGAGTCGTTGCCGCTCAGGGTGCCTTTCATGGGCGGACTATGGGGGCCTTGTCATTGACTGGTCAACATGCAAAGCGAGAGCCATTCTTACCGCTTTTAAAGGGCGTGAAACATATTCCTTATGGAGATTTAGATGCCTTGCGCCGTGCAGTTAATAGGAGGACTGCGATGGTAATTATTGAGCCAATCATGGGAGAGGCAGGGGTGATAGTTCCGCCGCCAGGTTATCTCCAAGGAGTTCGTGAAATTTGCAACAACACAGGCGCACTGATGGTTCTTGACTGCGTACAAACTGGAATGGGGCGCACGGGGGATTGGTTTGGCTATGAATACTCTGGAATATCTCCAGATGTCATTACGCTAGCTAAAGGTTTAGGAGGCGGGCTACCACTAGGTGCGATGATTGCACTCGGTGCTTGCGCCTACCTATTTCAACCTGGAGATCATGGCTCCACGTTCGGTGGTAATCCCGTAACGACAGCGGCGGCATTAGCTGTTATCAAAACCATCGAAAAGGAAAATTTAATGGTCGCGGCAGTAAAGCATGGGAATTATCTGCTCCAGGAAATTGCACAGATGCGAGGAGTCAAAGAAGTAAGAGGAGCCGGATTATTAATTGGTATCGAATTCAATTCAGAGATTGCCACGCAGGTTATGATTGAGATGCGCGCGCAAGGAGTATTGGTAAATGCCGCAACTGCTAGCACTGTCCGTATCGCACCTGCGTTGAATGTAACTGCAGCGCAGGCCGATAAATTTATTATCATCCTGCGAAAGGTGCTCAGCGATGTCAAATAATACAACGAGTGTTTCTGCGCGTAGAGCTCGCGCAATTGCCCTCATTCAATCAGGTTTGGTGCACTCACAATCTGATTTAGTTACTCTGCTGAAGAAATCGGGATTCCCAGTAACGCAAGCAACTGCAAGTCGAGACTTAGAGGAGATTGGCGCAGTTCGCGCACGTTCGAAAAATGGTGAGTCGATTTATCAAATTCCAGATAGCTCCGATGATGCACTCTCTCGCATCACACCTATGCCTTCCCGGTTAATTCTCTCTGTAGATCACAGCGCTAACCTGGCAGTTATTCATACCCCGCCAGGTGCTGCGCAGTTCCTAGCCAGCTCTCTCGATCACGCTAACTTGACGGGGGTGATCGGAACTATCGCAGGGGACGACACGATTATCCTTGTATCGAAGAAAGCCACTGGTGGAGCGCAATTAGCGAAAGAATTGCTCGCGTACGCAGGAACTAACGTAGGGAAAAAGTAGATGACACTCTGGGGTGGGCGATTTTCACAGGGCACGGCCGATACGGTCTTTGCCCTCTCCCGCAGCGTTCACTTTGACTGGCGACTTGCCCCCTATGACATACGTTCCTCACTCGCTCATCTTGGAGCTTTAGAGTCCAGTGGAGTTCTTGAAAAAAGCGATGCAACAGCAATCAAAACAGCGCTTCATGGACTCGCCTCTGAAGTAGAAAGCGGTGCCTTTAGTCCCAACGATCATGATGAAGATGTCCATAGTGCATTAGAACGCGGCCTTAATGAGAAATTGGGAGCGCTAGGTGGGGCACTTCGTGCAGGGCGCTCACGAAATGATCAAGTAACAACGGATCTTCGACTTTTTTCAATCGACCATATGCTTGAAATTGCTCGACAAATAACGCTGCTTCAGATCGCGATATTGGAAAAAGCAGAGGAGTACGTCAACGACAGCGCTCCTGGGTTCACTCATATCCAACATGCACAGCCGGTTTCATTTGGCCATGAGCTAGCAAAGCATGCACATGCATTTGCGCGTGACTTAGATCGAATCAATGATTGGCTAGCTCGCACGTCGGTGAGCTCATTAGGTGCAGGTGCACTTGCTGGCTCATCACTACCACTGGATCCTGCGGCAACGGCAAGTGACTTAGGCTTTACCTCTGTTTTTGCAAATAGCATCGATGCGGTGAGTGATCGTGATTATGTTGCTGAAGCTCTCTTTATTCTCTCACTCGTCGGAGTACATCTTTCACGAATTGGCGAAGAGTGGACTCTGTGGGCATCAACCGAGTTTGCTTGGGCAAGAGTTTCAGATGCCTATTCAACGGGTTCATCAATCATGCCACAGAAAAAGAATCCCGATATGGCCGAGCTCGCTCGTGGAAAATCTGGTCGCTTAATCGGAAACTTAGTTTCGGTCTTGACGATGCTCAAGGGGCTACCTTTTGCTTACAACCGTGATCTTCAGGAAGATAAGGAGCCTTTGTTCGACAGTGTCGATACGTTGCTCTTAGTCCTACCTGCAGTTACTGGAATGATCGCAACAACAGATTTTGATCGTGAAAAAATGTCCCTTGCCGCTCCCATGGGTTACTCCTTAGCCACCGAGATAGCTGATTACTTAGTGCTAAAAAAGATTGCATTTGCACAAGCGCATGAAGCGGCCGGAAAGTGCGTTGCGCTCTGCGAAGAAAATGGAAGGCAACTTCACCAACTCACTGACATCGAGTTAGCCTCAATCCATCCAGCGTTAGATCCGGGAGTTCGTTTAGTTCTCACTGTCCACGGTGCCTTGAACTCTCGCACTACTCACGGTGGCACTGCACCGGCTTTAGTGGCTGCACAAATTAGCCAGGCTCTGAAAATTAATTCTGGGACCATGGCAGCTATTACCAACGCGCAGGAGCGTTTTTTAGAGATGATGAGCGCATGAACCTGATTGAAGACCTACGCTGGCGTGGACTAGTTGCCCAATCCACTGATGAGGCCGCGCTCCTTGAGTCATTAAAGAAGCCCATAACTTTATACATCGGCTTTGATCCAACTGCGCCTTCGCTACATGTTGGAAATCTTGTCGTGCTTTTAGTTCTTCGTCGTTTTCAGTTAGCTGGTCACAACCCGATTGCATTAGTCGGGGGAGCCACTGGATTAGTGGGCGATCCCAGTGGTCGAAATGATGAGCGAACTCTCAATAGCAGTGAAGTGGTAGAAGAATGGGTCTCACGCATCCGTAAGCAAGTTTCAGCATTTTTAGATTTTGATGCGAAAACTAATCCAGCGCTAGTGGTGAATAATTTAGATTGGACATCACCACTGAGTGCAATTGAATTTTTACGCGACATTGGAAAGCATTTTTCGGTCAATCAAATGTTGGCTAAGGACTCGGTATCTAGCAGATTAGAGGCCGGTGGAATTTCTTATACTGAGTTCTCATATCAAGTCCTACAGGCTTATGATTACTTAGAATTGTTCCGCAGAAATAACTGCACGCTCCAACTTGGCGGGTCAGATCAATGGGGCAATATTGTTGCCGGTTTAGATTTGATTCGTCGTGTTGAACAGGGGAGTGCCCATGCACTCACAGTTCCACTTCTAGCAAAGGCCGACGGAACAAAGTTCGGTAAGACTGCTGGAGGATCGGTGTGGCTGGATCCTGAGATGACTTCTCCATATGCGTTTTTTCAGTTTTGGTTAAATACTGAAGATAAAGATGTCATTAACTTTCTCAAGGTATTTTCTTTCTTGTCTCACGAAGATATTGAGGCTTTAGATATTGCACATACAGCTAATCCAGGGTTGCGTGAAGCCCATCGTGCACTTGCACGTGAGTTAACAACACTTGTACATGGCGCAGATACAACTTCGCGCGTAGAAGCTGCGGCTCGTGCACTTTTTGGACAAGGTGAACTAAGCGAACTTGATGAAAAAACTCTTGCTGGAGCCTTAGCAGAGCTTCCACGAACGGTAATTTCAAAAGATGCGCAGATTCCTACATGGGTAGATCTCCTAGCATCTACTGGCGTCGTAGATTCAAAATCTGCCGCGCGCCGCATCGTAAAAGAGGGTGGCGCATATCTCAACAACGTAAAGATTTCCGGTGAAGACTTTGCTCCTCAAAAATCCGACTTTTTATGCGGTAAATACGCGATTTTGCGAAAAGGCAAGCGCGATTTAGCATGCGTCGAGTTGGTCTAAATCTCGCCAATTTCGCGAAAAAGCCTAGCGGGCTAGTGTTTTTCACATGCTCCGCGACTGTATGAAATCGCTCATTACCCCGATTTGACCCTACATGGCCCTAGGGTTATAGTTACGCTCTTGCTGTGAAACGGACGATTTAGGCCGAACAGCATCGATCCTCACTTCTAGTCCTCATATAGCTCGGTTTGACCGTGCCCGTGTGTATGGACTAGGTTTGGCGGTCTGCCCTGAAAAACGGAGAGAGATCTCTGTGGAATCAGTGCGCATCCGTACCTTGAGAACTCAACAGCGTGCCATAAGTCAATGCAATATATGCCATCAAGTGGCTCTATTTGACATGCTTTCAATAGCGCAAAGTCAGTGTTTTACACTTACTTTTTGATAATACCCACGGCAGAAGAAATACTTCAATCGGTATGACCGTTAAAAGTTATACCCGTTGATTTCCTTTGGTAATAAGACAAAATAAACGTTAGTTTGTTTGTCTGTACGCCAGATAAAACTTTCTATGGAGAGTTTGATCCTGGCTCAGGACGAACGCTGGCGGCGTGCTTTACACATGCAAGTCGAGCGATGAGATCCCTTCGGGGAAGGATTAGCGGCGAACGGGTGAGGAACACGTGAGGAATCTGCCTTCAACACTGGGATAACTCCGGGAAACCGGGGCTAATACCGGATACGAGACCTGCAGGCATCTGCGGGTCTGGAAAGTTTTTCGGTTGAAGATGACCTCGCGGCCTATCAGCTTGTTGGTGAGGTAATGGCTCACCAAGGCGACGACGGGTAGCCGGCCTGAGAGGGCGACCGGCCACACTGGGACTGAGACACGGCCCAGACTCCTACGGGAGGC
>CAMBDL010000008.1 GCA_945865365.1 Streptomyces griseus | reverse complement strand
CCATCTGATCCATCATGATGAATGGATCAAGCTCTGCCATCTCGATTCCTGCAAAAGTTCGTCGAACTGGAAAGCCTTCGCCCTCAAAACCTTGAGGGGCGGTAGTAATACTCTTCACCGAACGTGCACGCGCGCCGACAACTTCATGTACGCGTGGCAAAATAGTTATATCGGCAACCGTTACAGCGGGCATTCTTTACTCTCCTTGGCTCAGAATCCAAGAGTAGTTGAACTTTCAACCATCAGCAACTTACGCCAAGTTCAAAAATCCAGCTACGTCGACTGAAAAGCTAACTACACGCTCTCCTTTAGCCGCTCTTTTCTCTTGGTTTTGGCAGTGATTAAACGTAGCCGTAACTTTTGAAACCGAAAGCTAGAGTGCTTTAAGCGCAGACACAACCTTGGTGAGTGATGCCTTTGCATCACCAAAGAGCAACATTGTCTTTGGATCATACAAAAGTTCATTTTCGATTCCAGCAAAGCCTGGGCGCATCGAACGCTTTAAGAAAATTACGTTTGCCGCATTCGAAACTTTTAAGATTGGCATTCCATAGATTGGACATCCAGGAGTATTTTCTGCCGCTGGATTAACTACATCGTTTGCTCCAATAACAATGGCCACATCGGTCTGACTAAAAGTTGGATTAATTTCATCCATCTCTTCTAGTTGATCATAAGGAACATTTGCTTCAGCAAGAAGAACGTTCATGTGACCTGGCATGCGACCTGCTACTGGGTGAATTCCATAGGCGACATCGATGCCCTTAGAAATCATTAAGTCAGCGAGTTCGCGAACGGTGTGCTGTGCTTGCGCAACAGCTAAACCAAAGCCCGGAACAATAACAACGCGGCGTGCATAGTTAAGCAAGATTGCAACATCATCTGGTGAACCTGAACGCACTGGACGCTCTTCAAGTGAATCAGATGCAGCTTGTGGTTTTGCAGTAAAGGCACCAAATAAAGTTCCAAAGAGTGATCGACCCATGGCTTCGGCCATAAGACGCGTCAGAATTGTTCCTGATGCACCAACCAGGGTTCCCGCGATAATAAGCAGTACTGAATCAAGTACGTAACCACTTGCCGCCACAGTTAAACCAGTAAAGGCATTTAATAATGAGATAACAATGGGAACATCTGCGCCACCAACTGGAAGCACGAAGAGCACACCAAAGAGAAGTGAGAGCACAGCAAGCACTAACAGTGGTGTAGTTCCAAGTGCTGCAACGACCCATCCGCCTACGCCAATAACGCTCACCAGAGTGGCGGCGATAATAAAGCGGCCCGCTGGGAAGATAACGGGGCGAGTGGTCATGAGCTCTTGCAACTTCATGAAGGTAATAATCGAGCCGCTAAATGAAACACAGCCGACGATTACTGTGAACACCGTAAAGATAACCTCAGCTTTTGTTGCTTGGCTACCAAGGTGAAGATATTCAACGATTGCAACTAGTGCAGCAGCACCGCCACCCACACCATTAAATAGGGCGACAAGTTGTGGCATCTGAGTCATTTCAACTTTACGAGCGGCTGGAACACCAACGGCTAGACCCACAGCAATTGCGCCAAGAATCCAGCCAAGATTATTGAGTGGAAGTGATGAGTCAGGAATCGCGTAGAAGAAGACAACGAGTGTGGCCAGTGTTGCGCCAAAGGCACCAATTAAGTTTCCTCGGCGCGCAGTCTTTGGATGTGACAAGCCTTTAAGTGCAAGGATAAAAGCGACGCCAGCAGCTAGGCCAATGAGGTCATAGAGAGTGCGGCTCATTTCTTTTTTCCTTTGAACATTTCAAGCATTCGATCGGTAACGACGAAGCCACCCACCATATTGATAGTCGCTAGAACAATTGCAGCAACTGAGAGTCCAAGCTCTAAATGTGTAGAACTGTGGTCGGCCACGATGATTGCGCCAACCAAGATAACTCCATGAATCGCATTTGCACCAGACATCAGTGGTGTGTGCAATGTTGAAGATACTTTTGATACCACTTCAAACCCGACGAAAACCGCCAGTACGAAAATCGAAATAACTGCAATCGGCTCCATTTACTTACCCCCCGCATTTCTGCGTGATCCGCCGTGAGTTACCGCGGCCCCGTTGATAATTTCATCCTCAAAATCAAGGTTAAATGCCACGGTCGCCTCATCTTTAGTCGCGGTCGTAAATAAGGTAAGAAGGTTGACGACGTTGCGTGAATAAAGGAAGGAGGCGTGGAATGGCAGCTGACTCGGAACATCTTTTCCGCCCCAAATGCGAACTCCACTAGCAGTTGTAACTATTTCACCTGGCTTTGCGCCTTCAACATTTCCACCAGTTTCGGCGGCTAAGTCGATAATAATTGTTCCTGGAGCCATGGAGTCAACCATTGCCTGTGTCATTAAGCGCGGAGCTTGGCGACCAGGCACAGCGGCAGTTGTAATAACTACATGTGATTTAGCAATGTAAGGAGTAAGAAGTGCTTGTTGCTGTGCTGCACGATCCTCGGTCATCTCACGTGCATAGCCACCAGCACCTTCGAGCGCTTCAAGCTCTAGTTCAATAAATGTTGCACCCATGGAGCGAACTTCATCGGCAGATGCAGGTCGAACATCGTATGCAGATACAACTGCACCTAAGCGACGTGCCGTTGCAATCGCCTGTAGTCCTGCAACGCCTGCTCCAAGCACTAAGACTTGTGCGGGTGTAACTGTTCCTGCCGCAGTCATGAGCATGGGGAAGAAGCGTGGAGATAGTTCAGCACCAACTAAAGCTGCGCGATAACCGGCACACAAAGCTTGTGATGAAAGCGCATCCATCGACTGTGCACGAGAAATACGTGGCACTAGTTCTAATGAGAATGCAGTAACTCCAGCAGCGGCAGCGGCATCTATTGAATCAACTGCAGTAACAGGTGACATGAAACTTATTGTTACTGCACCTTTTTTTAATGTAGCCATCTGGACTGGGGTTAAAGGTTGTACAGATAAAACGGCATCAGCAGCGCTGAGAACTTCACCCTTTGAGATAGTCGCACCAGCACTGATGTAATCAGCATCTGTAGCCTGCGAGTGAACTCCGGCACCAGATTCGATAACAACATCAAAACCTAGTCGAGTTAATTTGCTAATAATGTCGGGAACAAGCGCCACGCGCTTTTCTCCATCACGAATTTCCTTAGGTACGGCTATGCGCATATGTCGAATACTAGTGCTTGGAGCCTTGAAGGTCACCATTTATTAGGTGGTACAGCAAAGATTGAATCGTTGTACGGCGATGATATGCCTCACGCCAGATAACCGATCGTGGTCCGTCTATCACAGAGGCCTCGACCTCTTCGCCCCGATGCGCAGGTAAACAATGCATGAACACTGAATCTTTTTGGGTGAGTGACATTAAATTTTCTGTTACTGCAAATGGTGAGAGTGCCAGCACTTTCTCTTCACGTTCATTGTCTGGATCGCCCATTGACATCCATACATCGGTGTATAAAACACTGGCATCTTGTGCAGCGGCTTCTGCATCGTGTACCACTTCAACTTTTCCACCACTGTCTTCGGCAATCTCTTGTGCAATTTTAACTATTCGTGGATCAGGTGCCCATGCACCAGTTGGAGTAGCGGCAACTACATGTGCACCCATGATTGCACCCATCATCAACCACGCATGCGACATATTATTTCCATCACCCAAGTAAACAAATTTACGCCCTGAAATATCTTTTCCAAACTGCTCACGGATTGTTAGCCAATCGGCTAGCAACTGTGTTGGGTGATCTTCATCAGTCAAAGCATTAATTACTGGAATCGATGCATGTGCTCCGAGTTCATCGACATCGGCCTGTGCAAATGTTCTAATAATTAATGCACTGCAATATCCACTTATGATTCGAGCAGTATCCGCGATAGTTTCTCCACGGCCCAATTGAAGTTCGTCGCCGCGAATAAAGATCGGAGTACCACCCAGGTGGGAAACTGCACTCTCTGACGACAAACGTGTACGCGTGGAAGGCTTAGTCATATAAATGGCTACGGTCTTATTTGCCAACGCGGTGTTAGATCGCAGGGGGTTCTTTGCAAAATCGGCGGCTGTATCGAGCAAGAGCTCAACATCGGCACGGCAAAGATCGTGGGTTCGCAGTAAGTCCTTCATTTGTGAATTCTACCCGTAGTTTTGCCGCCGCCAAAGGTATTCTTATCTACCTCATGGGAATCTTTAAAAGAGCAGGTAACGAGGCTGAAGGCAGCACCGATCTCTTAGCTCGACCTGTCCTTGAAGAAGATGACGGTGGCCATGATCGCTTTTCACATTATGTTAAGAAAGAGAAGATTGTTGAGTCGGCAGTCACTGGCAAATCTGTTCGAGCACTGTGCGGCAAGAAATGGATTCCTTCCCATGATCCCGAGAAATATCCCATCTGCCCTACATGTAAAGAGATCTACGCAGGTCTTAAACCGGCACCTGAAGATTCATAGCAATGAGAGGTAAGTTTTCGATTGCCATCTTTATCTCGCTTGTTTTAACTTTTTCCGCCCAAATTGGTGCGACGGCAGAAGAAAAGCAGCCCCGCACAATAGTCAGTGGCTGGATTCCATATTATTCAGTACGAACTGTCATGCCATTTATTAGAAAGTTACCAAATAATCTAACTCAAACAGCCACAGTTACATGCGAAGCTAGTGAGTATTCACCGGAAGACATTGTAAAGCTGAATTCATCGTATCTATTTACAAATAAAGATTTGATGAAAGAAGTTATGCCATTTTGGTACACATTAAAAAGCCCGACAGTGATTCGAGATGATTACACAACGGGTAATCCATCTTGGCCTATGGCTGATGCCTTATGTCTTATGCGCAAGACTGGTTTGAAAATAATTCCTACTATGACAGATGGAACCGCCAAACTAGTTCTTTCGGGCTATTTAGCTAAAGCAGAGACGCGAGCATTAATTGTAAATTCAATAGTAGATCTGGTAAATAAAAATGGTTTCGATGGAATAGATTTAGATTTTGAAGGCTTTGCATTCGTAGATGGCAACAACAGCTGGGCTCAAACTGCGCCACAGTGGGCTCTCTTTATAAGGGAATTAAGTGCACAACTCCATGCATCGGAAAAATTACTCTCAGTAACGACGCCATATGCATTCAATCCGAAAGAAAAATCAAAGGGTTATACGGTCTATGCATGGGCTGATATTGCAAGCAGTATCGATCGTTTGCGAATTATGACGTACGACTATTCGGTGGCAAGGCCTGGCCCTATAGGTCCAATAAGTTGGGTTGAAAAAACTGTGCAGTATGCAATTAGCATCATGCCTGCCTCAAAGGTTTTTATCGGGCTCCCAGGCTATGGTCGAGATTGGATAACTGCCGTCTCTGGAACGTGCCCAGTTTCAGCGCCTCCGGGATCAACTGCCGGAGCAAAAGCGGCAGTATTTAAAATGAATTATGCCGCCGCAAAAGCTGTTATAGATGGTGTGCTACCAAGCTTTGATGAAAAATTCAGTGAAGCGACTTATTCGTACACCAAAGTTTTCAATGGTTTAACGGCAAAGGGCGCATCAACGTCATGCAGTGTGGCGCGCACTGTGTGGTATCAAAATGATCGTAGCTACTCCGAAAGAAGCCAACTTGTTGGAAAGTATCAACTTGGTGGAGTTGCGCTGTGGACATTAGGCATGGAAGATCTAACTGCCACAACGGCTATGCGAAAAGTAGCTCTTGCCATGGCACCTGAACCAGTTGTAAGTACGTTAACTCTTAACGATCGTGCAGAGGCTAGTTTAGGTTATGGTGAGAGTTTTACTATCAATGGCTCGTTATCACGCAAGGATGGAACGCCTTTCACTGGCCTTAATGTGCATCTACAGATGAAGCGAGCCGGCGAAGATACATGGTCAGTGCTCAGTGAAACTACTACAGATGAAGCAGGAAAAATCGCCGTTCCTATTAACTTAGCAAACAGTGCCGTATTCCGCATAGTCACTGATGGCACGTGGGAGCGCGCAGATTCAACGAGCAATGAACTCACCGTTGTAGTCAAACCCAAGCTGGTACTTAAATTTCCAACAAGTGCTCAGCGTGGTGAAGAAATCTTATTGCGCGGAACTTTGTACCCTCAGAGTGCAGCGCAAGCAGTGCAGTTTCAGAGATTAGTCTCGGGCAAGTGGCAAAATCTAGGAAAAGAAACGGTGACGGATTTAAATGGAGAGTTCACACTTACTACAAGTGAAATCAAAAGAGGTGTAGTCACTGTCAGAGTACAGATCTTTAAAGGTGCTAAAGCGATTTATTCATCAGAGCGATTAATTGTGGTGCGCTAACAATGGTTAAGCTCGATGACAAGATTGATGAAGCTTTAAAGGAGATCTTTGTGACCGATCGACCATGGATCACAATAGTGTGGGACGATCCAGTTAATCTGATGAGTTATGTAACCTATGTTCTGATGAAGTTATTTGGATTAACGCGAGAGAGCGCACATGAACTGATGATGAAAGTTCATACTGAAGGTAAAGCCGTTGTTTCAAAAGGAAGTCGTGAAGAGATGGAACATGACGTTGCGCGGCTGCATGAATTTGGACTGTGGGCCACGCTTCAACGTGAGGACCAAGGCGTATGAGCCACGAAGGCGCAGAGCGCACAACTGGTTTTAGACGTCACGGAGACAGTTCATTCATTGGAGAGTTTTCAGATTCAGAGCGTGAAGTACTCGTAAACCTAGTTGAACAGATAATAGAGCTTTTGGGGGAGCGCAAAGATAGTCACATGAATGACCCATTAGCTGCGATGGTAGGTATTACCAGCCATGATTCACCACCAGAAGATGACGTACTCATGCGATTACTGCCCAATGCCTATGCAGATCAAGTTGATGCATCTGAGTTTCGTAGATATACCGAAGCGACTTTAAGAGCAAAGAAAACTGCACATGCCATGTCGATGCGTATTGATTTAAAGAGTGCATCCGATGGATACGTTGAGGTAGATCATGAAGGTGCCAACGCCTGGCTCGGCGCATTAAACGATATTCGTTTAGCGTTAGGCGTACGTTTAAATGTTGAAGAAAATTCGCATGAAGAGCTAGAGATTTTGGCACCCGATGACCCACTTCGCGGGGTTTACGCCGTTTATAGTTGGCTAGGTTGGTTGCAGGAGAGTTTGATAATGGCGCTCATGGACCAAGCTTTATAGATATGTATATCGCAGGGTAGGCTTAACGGCGTGAGCGATGCCCCGATTGGAATCTTTGATTCAGGAGTTGGTGGACTCACCGTTGCTAGATCAATCTTGGATCAGCTGCCAAATGAATCTACTTTATATATTGGAGATACTGCACGTGGTCCTTACGGCCCACGCCCATTAGCTCAGGTTCGTGAATTTGCATTAGAGTCATTAGATTTTCTCGTAGCACAAGGTGTTAAAGCTCTTGTTATTGCCTGCAACACTGCAAGTGCAGCCATGTTGCGTGATGCACGTGAACGATATTCACTTCCAGTCATCGAAGTTATTCAACCAGCAGTTCGTCGGGCAGTGTCAGCAACTCGTTCAGGCAATATTGGAGTCATAGGTACCCGTGCGACGATTGACTCTTCGGCTTATTTAGATGCCTTTGCAGCTGCCCCACAACTTCACGTCACCTCTATTGCGTGCCCACTCTTTGTTGAATTTGTAGAGCGGGGCGAAACCTCTGGCGCAGAAATTACGAAAATTGCACGAGATTATTTAGAACCCGTGATGGCGGCTAACGTTGATACCTTAGTTTTGGGATGCACGCATTACCCACTATTAACAGGAGTTATTTCCTATGTTATGGGCGAAAGCGTGACGCTTGTATCGAGCGCTGAAGAGACGGCAAAAGATCTATATCGAACCTTGGTAGAGACAAATCAATTGCGTGGTCCACAAAACTCATTACCAACACATAAATTCTTAGCAACGGGTGATGCCAAGGCATTTGAATCTCTTGCGCGTCGTTTTCTAGGTCCAGAAGTTACTCGAGTTGAACATCAAGATCTCTAGCAAAAATAACTAGGTAAATAGGAGCACTACATGGCACGCAATGATGAGCGAGAAGTTAATGACTTGCGCGAAATTAAGTTTACTCGTGGCTGGTTAGATCACGCCGAGGGCTCAGTGCTCGTTGAGTTCGGCAAGACACGCGTATTGTGCGTTGCATCATTTTCACCTGGAGTTCCACGCTGGTTAAAGGACACTGGAACTGGGTGGGTTACATCTGAGTACGCAATGCTGCCGCGTGCAACCCACACTCGCTCAGACCGTGAAAGCGTTAAGGGAAAGTTAGGCGGACGCACACAAGAGATTTCGCGCCTTGTGGGACGCTCATTACGTGCGATCGTTAATACGAAAGAGCTCGGTGAAAATACTATTGTTATTGACTGTGATGTGTTGCAAGCCGATGGCGGTACGCGCACTGCTGCAATTACTGGGGCATATGTAGCTTTAGCTGATGCAATTGCGTGGGCTAAGCGCCAAGGACACATTAAAGCCACTGCTAATCCACTGAGCGATTCGGTTGCTGCAGTTAGTGTCGGAATTATTGATGGAGTTCCAATGCTCGATCTTTGCTATGATGAAGATGTCCGTGCTGGCACCGACATGAATGTTGTGGTCGCTGGCGATGGCCGCTTTATTGAAGTGCAAGGCACTGCAGAGGGTGAACCCTTCGATCGCGAACTATTAAATCAACTTCTAGATCTTGCAGTAGCTGGATGTGCAGATTTAAGCGCACTACAAAAAGCCGTACTAGCGAACTAAGCGTTAGTACCTTTATCTATGGCGCGCTCATTAGTTCTGGCAACACGTAATCAGGGAAAGATTATTGAGTTTCATAGAATTCTCGAGAGTTTAGCCCCAGGAAAGATTGAGCTCATCGGTCTTGATAAATTTCCAGAGTTAGAAGATGTTGAGGAAACTGGAAGTACATTTGAAGAAAATGCACTTCTGAAGGCGCGATACACGGCGGCAATGACTGGTCTGCCTTCGATATCTGATGATTCAGGTTTGTGTGTTGATGCACTTGGCGGTGCACCAGGAATTCTTTCGGCTCGCTGGGCTGGGGTTCACGGTGATGACCGCGCGAACCTAGAAAAACTTTTAGGCGAGCTGCGGGATACTCCCGATGAAAAACGAGGCGCACACTTCACCTGCATAGCCGCTTTATCCATGCCCGATGGCCGTGAAGTCGTTGCAGAAGGGCTTTTTCAAGGCCGAATTCTCTATGCCCCAATAGGCGATCAAGGCTTTGGCTATGACCCCATATTTGCACCACTCGGAATCTCTATGTCATCGGCTCAAATGAGTGCAGATGAGAAGGATGCGGTGAGCCACCGAGGAAAATCGCTGCGTTCTTTAGCACCGCAAGTCATACAAATGCTGGAGGGCCTGGGGTAACCTTGTCCTATCGACGTGCGTTACTTACGTGCGCACCGCTACCCAAGGAGTAATTGTGGCCGTAAAGAAGAAGACCGCAGCAAAGAAGGTTGCGAAAAAGGCACCTGCAAAGCGCACCGTCAAGAAGGTCGCCAAGAAGAGCGCGGCTAAGAGGAGTGTTGCAAAGAAGAAGACCGCAGCAAAGAAGGTCGCCAAGAAGGCACCTGCAAAGCGCACCGTCAAGAAGGTCGCCAAGAAGAGCGCGGCTAAAAAAGCTGTAGCTAAAAAGAAGGTCGCCAAGAAGGCACCTGCAAAGCGCACCGTCAAGAAGGTCGCCAAGAAGAGCGCGCCGATAAAAGTTTCAGCACCAGCCGCAGTTGTAGCTAAGCCAGTTGCTGCCGCCAAGCCAGTTGCAGCTCCTCAGCAATCTGCTTCAGGACGTGTAATGTTTTTAGTCGTAGCAGGAATCGTTATTCTCGCTGCAATTGTGTGGTCAAATTCAGGCAATGAAAGTGATGATGCAGCACCTACACCAGCTATCTCGCAATCTGCAGAGCCAACCGAATCTGCATCAGCAACTCCAACTGATACTGCGGCAGTTGCTGTAGTGGAAGCCCCATCAAAGTTTGTAGCGCTCGCAAGTGCCGAAGGATTAAAACTTCGCTGGATCGCACCAACTGCTACTGAGGGTTTGACTGGTTACAACGTTGAGATTCGTGCAAATGGAGCTGGCGATTGGACAACAATTGCAACTGTTCCAGCTGATCAACTTTCTCAGGATGTCACTAAGAGTTCAGATACTGGCTGGACTCAGTTCCGTGTTTCATCTGTTTACTCAGATGGCCAAAGCGCACCCGCAACAGTCTTTGGAATCCCGGGTGAGTTTAAGTAAATTTTTCTGAAATAAACCCTCACGATTTTCGTGGGGGTTTATTTTTTTATTAGCGACTAAAGATTAATTGAAATTGCATCTACATAAGCGCGAACACCTGCAGGCACTAAGTGCACTCCATCGGGTGCAAAGAACTCAGGATGTCCAAGTGAGATTGCCGCCCAGTCCACCAACAAGGCGCCGTATTGAACGCTGTATTGTGCAATCAGGGCATTGTTTTCATCACGCCAAGCACGAGGTACTGCAGTATTGACGACAATGATTTGTGGTTGATTCTTAACTTCCTCAAAAATAGAGATTACTTGCGCCTGCGTCAGCTTATTGTTATTTCCTAAGTTAAAAATAACTGTCGCTCCAACCATGTTCAATTTATCGTGGTTCATTACATCTATTAGTTCTGCTGCTTGGCGACCAACTCGAGCATTAATAAGGTCGATGTGCTTACGTGCATCGAGTTCATGTCGAATTCCGAGAATAACCGAATCTCCTGTAACCCATATTCCAGGAGCGCCACTGACTGATTCAACGTCGGGTGACATTTCAATCGGTGCGTTAATCTCTGCCTTAATGACCGCCATCGCTTCATCACTTTGTTTTATTGCATTAATGCTGTTTCCAGCCAAGAGAATCGACATCAAAATCAAAGAGAGCCCAAATAAGGATTTTTGACGAACTTGTACTTTTTTGGTTCGGTACTTCATTCCTTTAAACCAATATTCAACTAATCCACTTCGAATCGGTAGCTCCACCAATCGAAGGGAAATATCGGCTAGAGCAAAGACAATGAGAATTCGAAGTGCAATCAGAGCCCAGGTTGATCCTTCAAGGTCGACGCTTGGACGAGTTACCTGAAATACAACCCAATGCCACAGATAGATTGCATACGATCGTTCTCCAATCCAGACCATCACTTTGCTACTGAGAATCGGGGCGAAGCGAGATGCTGGGTGAACAACCGAAGTAATAATTGCGCAACCGAAAACTCCCGCGAGTGGGAATGCTAGTTTGTAAAGAGTGGGATCGGTTTCATTGATAAATAAGAATGTTGCGATCATTCCTATGAAACCAAAAATACCGATGCCATCAATAAAATCCTGTGCACGTTGATTGACGTTCTCTTTAAGATTTTGTGGAATCCAACTGACAGCTAATGCTGCACCTAAAAACAGGCCGATGCTGTGGGTATCGGTGCCAAAGTACACATGGCTAATTTGAGAAGCACTTGCAGCATCGACTTGAAATGAGACAACTAACAGGGCAATTCCTGAAATAGCCGCGATAAGTAGAGCGGCCCCAGGAATCTTATTTTTACCGAAATAGCGAAGAACGAGGAGAAGAATCAGGGGCCACACAAGGTAGAACTGCGCCTCTACGCCAAGTGACCATGTGTGTTGTAAGAGCGCTGGCCTGGCAATGGAATCAAAGTAATCGGTGTGGCGAAAAACTAGCCACCAGTTCATGCCGCCGAACAGAGCAAATGGCGAGTCGGTAACAAATCGACGCATCGTCTCTGGTGCCCAGATTCCAATGTAGACACTAGTCACGATGATCATGAAGACAAGCGGCGGAAGTAAACGACGAATACGCGCCTTATAGAAGGCGCGTAAATCAAGACCCCCGCTTCGTGCAATTGAATCAAGTAGCAGTCGAGTAATTACATAGCCTGAGATAACAAAAAAGAGATCAACTCCAAGAAAGCCACCTGGAATCCAAGAAATCCCCAAGTGATACAGCATCACCGCAATGACAGCTACGGCACGCAAGCCATCGATGGCAGGGATGTATCGGATTCCGCGATCAATGGCCATACATTAACTACTTAGATCGTGCAGATTTCTTTGTGACTGCTTTCTTGGCGGCGGTTTTTTTGACCGGCGCCTTAGTCGATTTCCTTGGCGCACTGATAGCTACTTTTGTACGTTCGCTTGAAACCTTAATTGGACCGGCATCAATAATTGTGTCATCAGGATTGAGGTTTTCAATGACGCTCTTCTGGAGATCAGCTAAGCGATTAAATGCTGACTCAAGACGTGATCGAGATTGACGGATCGCACCCTCTGCCGCATCCAAAGACTGTGTTTGAATTTTATATAAGCGTTCTGCTTCACCCATAACACCGCTCAACCATTGGCGATAATTTGATACTTCAGCGGTAGCTTCACCGACAATGCGTTCGCCTTCACGACGCGCCTGGGTTGATAGTGCCGCCGCTTCACGTTTTTTGGATTCGATATGTGCTTCTGCATCGGCTTGCGCTTGTGCAAGAAGTTGCCCTGCCTCATCTTCTGCAGTCTGAATATATTTACGTCCGCGAGATTCTGCACCAGATAAAATTGAGCGTGCCTTAGTGTCTGCGGCTTCAATCTCTTCTTTAGTAATTCGATTAGTTTCTGCAACTAACCGCGAAGAAATCGAATGTGCCTTACTTTCACGGGCTTGTGCCGACTTAATCATGGCCATTGCAGTTTCGGTCGCCAAAATCTCAAACTCTTCTTTAGTTAAACCAGTAATGTCACGACGAGAACGTAGGTCTGCTAGCTGAGATTCAAGCTCGCGAATTCGATCAACCGAGGATGGCGCATCAGGTTCATCACCTTTAAATCCGACCCAGTTAAGGAAGGAGTTCTTTTCAGCCATTACACACCTCACTACTCGCCAATCTAGAGCCTTAGGTTAGAGCAAGGCCTTACTTACTGTAAATCGCCACCGAAATCGCAACATACTGCGAAATCCACGCTGCCAGCACAAAGATATGAAAGAGCTCATGGAAGCCAAAGTACTTCGCAGCTTTGCCCGGTCGTTTAAGAGCGTAGAAAATCGCCCCTACTGAATAGAACAAGCCGCCAATAACAATCGGCAGAAGGACCCATAATCCGCCGGCACGATAGAGCTGGGGCATATATGCAAGGGCGACCCAACCCAGCAACAAGTAATTTGCAACATAAAGCCAGCGAGGAGCGTTTAACCAAAAAATGCGCATCGCAACTCCGGCCGCTGCGCCGACCCACACAACAAGTAAGAGAATGTCGCGACTACGACCTTCAAGCAAAGCAACGGCAAAAGGCGTGTAAGAACCTGCTATCAGTAAATTGATATTGGCATGATCCCATCGACGCCATATCTTTTTCTTAGATGGAATCCATGGTACGCGATGATAAATTGCAGAAACACTGAAAAGCATAATTGCAGTAATTGAATAAATCGCTACAGCGAATTTAAGTGAAGACTTGCTTAAGATGAATAGAACGAGCGAAGCAATTATTACTACAGGGGTTGCACCTAAATGAAACCAGCCCCGTAATTTTGGTGGTGCAATAGGCTGTTCGCTCATGAGCCGAGCCTACGCCTCCAACTGGATTAAATCTCAGAAGAGGCATAACTCTCGACAAAACTGGGATGCGCTGATAGGAATAGCCAATGACCTATAGATCAGAAATCTTCGAAATAAGCGATGTATTCATCGATCAAGCCGCAGCACTTAGCCCAATGGACTGCACGTATCTGGGCAATGGTAAAAATCAGGACAAGCTTGATGACTTCTCAATTGCTGGAGCTGCTGTTTCCGCAAATTTAACGCGTGAAACCTTGAAGAAACTTGCAACGATGGCGCCAATAGATGAGATTGATCGAATTGCTAAGACCGTTATGACTGAACGACTTGAGTCCGGGCTTGCGCTTCACGATAGTCAAGAGTCATTTGTATTATGGAATGTTCTGACATCACCTCCATCTAATATTCGTTCAATCTTTGAGTTAATGCCAAAGAAATCCGCTCAGGATTTTGACAACATAGCCAAGCGTTTAGCCGCGGTCGACACTGCACACGAGCAATGGTTAGAAACTATTCTTACCGTTGCAAAGAACGGAAAGACAACTGCCCAACGTCAAGTCAAGGGAGTTATTGAGCAGTTAGAGAGTTATGCCAATGGTGGGTATAGCCAGATGTGCAAGAATTTTGATCCAGATGGAAAGTATCCAGCAATGCATGAGGCCGCTCAATTGGCTCAAAAATCATCGGCTGCAACTGCGCTAGCACTTACGAATGATTACCTGCCAATCGCTAATCCGAATGATGCCGTTGGCGCTGAGCGCTATGCCGTGTGGTCACGTTATTTCACCGGTGCGAAGTTAGATTTGCGCGCAACATATGAATGGGGAGTAGCGGATCTAAAGGCAATTAACGATCGTATGTGGGTACTGGCCGAGCAGATTAAGCCGGGTGCAAAGACGCTGCGTGAAGTAGCCGATGTTTTAGATCGTGATCCAAAGTATGTGATCAAAGGTGGCGAGAATGTCATTAAGTTCCTTCAAGATTTCACCGATGCAGCAATCAAGCGCATGGATGGTGAGTTCTTTGAAATCGATGAGCGCATTAAGATTTGTGAAGCTCGTTTAGCTCCTGAAGGCAGTGCTTCTGCACCGTATTACAACGGACCTTCGGAAGATTTATCTCGCCCAGGCTCAACGTGGATCCCAATGCTTGGCAAAGAAGAAGTCAGTAGTTGGCACTTAGTTTCAACCTGGTATCACGAAGCTGTTCCTGGTCATCACTTACAAGTTGGAACAGTCACCGTTGAGAAGGATCGCTTAACACGTTTTCAGCGCACGGCTGCATGGATCAGTGGTTATGGTGAAGGCTGGGCGCTCTACGCAGAGCGCTTCATGAATGAGCTAGGCGCATTTGATGAACCTGGAATTGAAATGGGTTATTTATCAGCACAAGCATTGCGAGCTGCACGAATCGTTGTAGATATTGGAATGCACCTTGGCTACACCGACTTCGATGGCAATGTGTGGAATGCCCAGAGCTCACGCACACTTCTCAATGAGCAAGCTTTATTAGACGAGGCCCATTCACGCAGTGAAACCGATCGTTACTTAGGTTGGCCAGGCCAGGCGATTTCATACAAAGTGGGAGAGCGCGTCTGGATGAAAGCACGCGAAGATGCACGTACCCGTCTTGGAGAGGCCTTTAATATGAAGAAGTTCCACTCATATGCCCTCAAGATTGGGCCTATGGGCCTAGACCCATTTGCCGCTGAGATGTCTGCCTGGGACGGAAGCTGACCTGCACACTCCCCTCAGCGAGGGTCAAGTGGTAAAAATCTAAGAGTTTTTTGCGAAAATCGCTAGTTTCAAGTCGCTAAAAGCTCCCAGATAACTCACAATTACTATACCGAAGGCCAATGGAGCTCCTCGAGGTCTCCATATGGCATGAAGTTGCACAATCCACAAGGGTTCTGCATCTATTCAACTCACGGAGGCATAAATCAATGCTGAAACTCGATAGTAATCAATGGAACCTAGTCTATAACATCTTCTCTCTTGGACTAGTGTCAATGCTTGCCTGCACGGTGTACACACTCGTTTCACAACAGCGTGTATTAGCTAAATATCGCAATGCACTTGTCATGTCGTCGATGGTTACATTTATCGCTGGCTACCACTACATGCGAATCTTCAACTCATTCAATGAATCATCTGCAGATATGACTATAAATGTCTCTGGTGCTCAGGGTTCATTTAATGAGGCCTATCGCTATGTGGACTGGCTACTCACTGTTCCTCTACTTCTAGTTGAAGTAGTTGCAGTACTTGCCCTAGCCAAATCTGTTTCTCGCTCATTAATCATGCGCCTTGTTCCAGCATCTGCTGCAATGATCGCACTTGGTTACCCAGGCGAAATTTCAAGCGATCAGAACACACAGGTTCTTTATGGTGTTCTATCAACAATTCCATTCTTGTACATCCTCTACGTACTATTCGTAGAGCTTGGTAAGTCACTTGATAATCAACCAGCAGGCGTTGCAGAGACCGTTGGTCGTTTGCGTCTATTGCTAATTGCTACATGGGGCGTTTACCCAATCTCCTACATCCTAGGTATGGGTGAGGGCATGGCAACTGCTGAGCAGTTTGTTGGCGTACAGGTTGGTTACACAATCGCCGACATCCTAGCTAAGTGCGTATTCGGTCTTACAATTTTGAAGATCGCACGTATGAAGTCAATGGCAGAAGGAATGAAGGAAGATCACTAATCACGTAGATTAACAATGGGGTGTCGAGAAATCGGCACCCCATTTCTCTATCTTTAGGAGCTATGAGAATGAAAAGTAACCTTGTAAATAACTACAGAATGGGCGGATATCTGCTCATTGCAATAGGTTTAATTAACTTGCGCTACCAAACTGGCCAAAGCGAGGTAGTGGCACATAGCTTGACCATCATTATTCCCGGAATAGCATTACTTATTTCAACGTGGATACCGACGATGCACAAGGTTTTGAACACGAAAGCTAGCCAAGTGATGACAGCAATTCTGGGAGCATCGCTCGTTGCCTACGCAGTAATTAATTAACTCAATGTCCTTGTAATTTGCGCGCTGGTGCGAAAGGGTAAAGGCCATGAGCGATACAAACGATTGGGCCTTTGAAACTCTTCAAATCCATGCTGGGCAATCTCCCGATCCAACAACAGGATCACGGTCATTACCGATTTATCAAACGACGGCTTATCAATTTCGCGATACTCAGCATGCAGCAAATCTCTTTGGAATCGCTGAAGCTGGCAACGTATATACGCGTATTAATAATCCAACGCAGGATGCAGTGGAACAACGCATTGCTGCACTTGAAGGTGGAGTTGCATCACTTCTAGTTGCATCAGGTATGGCGGCAACGGCATTTGCCATTATGAATGTGGCCCAAGCCGGGGACCATGTCGTATCGAGCTCAAATGTTTATGGTGGAACGTTTAATCTCTTTAACTACACGCTACCCAAGTACGGTATTGAGGTTACATTCGTTAATGACACGGGCAATATGGATGCTTGGCGCAGCGCAGTTCGCCCCAATACAAAGGCTTTATTTGGTGAAGGAATTTCAAATCCTCTTGGAGCAGTGCTAGATATTGAGGCCATTGGAAAGATTGCACATGAAGCAGGAGTGCCGTGGATAGTGGACAACACGATTGCAACCCCATATGTCACGAAGCCCTTTGAATACGGCGCCGATATCGTTACGCACTCGGCAACTAAGTTTTTATCAGGTCATGGCAATGCAATGGTCGGAGCAATCGTTGATTCAGGCAACTTCGATTTCGCGCAAGATCCTGAAAAATTCCCAGGATTTAATCAACCCGATGCTAGCTATAACAATCTTGTCTATGCCCAAGCCCTTGGCGTTAATGGAGCCTTCGGAGCAAACCTCGCATATATTTTCAAAGCTAGGTTGCAACTGCTGCGCGATATTGGCGCATCAGTGTCTCCCTTTAATGCCTGGTTATTAGCTCATGGCTTAGAGACATTGAACTTACGAATGGATCGCCACTTGCAGAATGCTCAAGAGTTAGCCGAGTGGTTAGAGAAGCAACCAGAAGTTGCACACGTTAGTTATGCCGGTCTCGCATCCTCACCATGGAACTCAGTTGCAAAAAAATATGCACCTAAAGGCGCTGGCGCCGTGTTTTCATTTGAATTGAAGGGTGGTGCTCCTACTGGCCGTAAATTCGTAGAGGGTTTAAAACTCTTTAGCCACGTGGCTAACATCGGTGATGTGCGTTCTTTAGTTATTCATCCCGCCTCAACAACTCATTCGCAGTTAAGCTCTGATGAACAGATTAAAGCTGGCATAACACCTGGAATGGTACGCGTGAGTATTGGCCTTGAAAATATTGAGGATATTAAGAACGACATTAAGTTGGGCTTTGCCGCTGCACGCTAGCACTCATACTATATGTGAGGTATGTCTCGCCAAAGCTTCATGGTGCGTTAGTAATTGCTAGACTTTAGGAACTACTACTGGCTAATGAGGAGTGACTCACGCAGATGAATATCGATAAGAAGTCAGGAATATTTCTGATAATTATTGTTGCATTGCTTGCAGTAATCATGGGCATGGGAATGTCACGAAATGGTGACCACGGTTCATCTGGAATGCACGAGATGATGGAATCAGATGAGAAACAAGGGACTATAACCCTTAGTGGTGCAGATGTGATGTTTTTGCAGATGATGATTCCACACCACCAACAAGCGGTAGATATTTCGAACTTGGCATTGGCTAAGTCGAAGGATTCAGAGTTGATTGCTCTGGCAACTAATATTCGCGACGAACAGAAGAGCGAAATTACTCAGATGAAGTTGTGGTTAAGCCAAGCTAATGCCGACCTCGATATGGGCCACTCGATGGGTGACTCTATGGGCGGCATGCTTACAGAGGTTGAATTAAATGATTTAGATGCTGCCACCGGAACTGAATTTGATTTGCTGTGGCTAAAAGGTATGACGAATCACCATGATGGCGCGCTGCATATGACCACCATGATTAAGGATGCAAGTAACGTTGATATTAAATTATTTGGTGAAAATGTAGTTACCGCCCAGACTGCTCAGAATAAACAGATGAACTTAATGATCACACGACTCAGCAAATAAAGGGAGAGAAAATGACACAGACAACGGTAAAGATTCAAGGAATGACATGTGGGCACTGTGAGGGACGAGTAAACACAGAGCTGGGCAAGATCGCTGGCGTCACCGATGTTAAGGCTAGCTCTGGGGATAGCCAGGCTGTTATTACATCCGATAATGCCTTAGATACTGAGTTAATCTCGCAGGCCGTAATTGCTGCGGGTTATCGAGTAGTGCAGTAGTTATTTTCTAAAAGATAAATCTGCTTTTTTCATCTCGGCAATCAATACGCGAATCGCATTTGGCCCCATGCCATCTAGCTCCTTGAGCGCTGCAAGTGATGTCTTGCGAAGATCGCTCAGTTGAAATAATCCATCATCGATTAATGCGCGACGAGTTGGTGGCGTTAAGCCAATCTCACGCCAGTGCCCATCAACGGCAGCATAGGCATCTAACACCTCATCGCTATTTGTTTGTGCAGATACTTTTTTAGCTTGTTTCTCAGCTCGGTGAGCAGCACCTGCGCGCTTTGCTTCTGCAGCCAACTTCTTTGTCTTAGCCGGTGATTGCTTTGCCATTAGAAAAATCCTAACTAGGACCTTATTGATTGAGTGTGCGGGAGAAGGGACTTGAACCCTCACGTCCGAAGACACAGGTTCCTAAGACCTGCGTGTCTGCCATTTCACCACTCCCGCTGGAGTAAGGAGCCTAGATTAAGGTATTTAGGCCCAACCACCAAACTAGCTATCCCAGGCCTCTTTTTCAGTAGTTATTGCGCAGGATTTATCGAGTGATTCTTGAATTGCAAGTGAAACACGATAGTCATGTATCCCATCAGCGAGTGGATATGGAGCAGGCCCACGTTTGCCAACCCAGTCAGACATTTCTTGAATCATTGTAGCTATCGCAATCTCTTCATCTGACCAGGATTCTTTGCCGTAAGGATTTTTATACATAATTTCAGAG
Source organism: Streptomyces griseus (assembly GCA_945865365.1). GTDB lineage: Bacteria > Actinomycetota > Actinomycetes > Nanopelagicales > Nanopelagicaceae > Planktophila. Next base: position 59,893 of record CAMBDL010000008.1, on the reverse strand, counting down.
TTAAAAGAAAGGTTATCTGTTCTATACCCATCAAGATCTAAATCGTATCCAGTCTGCCTGCGCACAATAGGGGCGGTAACAAAGCTATCAGGATGAACCCATTTAATAACTTGATCATCATTGATCTCACCACTACTACCTCGAACAATGACGCGCCTAAAACGTAACTGGTTATGCCATTGGTTATCTGTAAAGTCATAGAGACCAGAAAGCGTTGAATCAAATTCAATTGTTGCTATACGTGATTGAGTCTTGACTGGTTCTGAATCTAGATTCCAACCATTGCGTGAAGCTGGATTTTGCAGAGGAGCGTTAAAGGCTGTCGCATTTACCCGGACAGGTCCAATACCAGCGCTTAAATATCCGCGCATTAATGAGATTGCATGATAATCATGGGTTGATGAGATTTGTACGTGTGTTGGGGTGCCAATTGCGCCAGATTTAACAACGTTTAGTCGCCCAGCATGCGATGGAAGGCGCAGGTATTGTTCAGCAATTTGCACGAGTCCAGATTGACCCACGTCTTTCCATAGCTCGCGTAGCGAATGTAAATCAGCGGCAGGTGGAGTCTCAGCCATTATTGGAATCCCAGCCGCAACGGCCATCCGAATAATTGAGGGTGTAATTTCCCTGGGTACTGATGCAATCAGAAAATCTGGCTTGGCTTTGAGAATACATTCATCAAGAGATAAGTAGATCGGCAGGAAAGATTCACGGGGGGTTCGCACTATCGAGCCAACGCATTCAACGCCAGAAATAGCCTGGGCGAGGCGAGTAAAGAACTCAGCTCTCCACCCTGTACCTATCACTGCGAATTTGATGTCTCGTTCGTTGCCGTTAGAAATTACGCTCATAAGGCAAGACTATGCAGAAACCGCACTAGGTAATGTGAGAATTTTTCCTGCCGCATCTAACGATTAGGTAACGCTGCAGGAGCGCTAACGGTAACCTTGCACAGTGCCCACACAACTAGAGCTACTGCAGTCTGCAGTATTAGCTGCAGTTGATCGTCTTATCTCACATGGCAAGATAGCCGGGGAAGTTCCTGAGTCCATTGTTTTGGATCGGCCAAAGAATCGCGACCATGGCGACTATGCAACCTCTATCGCTCTGCAACTTGCTAAAGCCGCCGGGCGTAGTCCGCGCGAGATCGCAGATTTGATTGCAAGTGAACTGACAGGGATTGAATCAATTACACGCGTAGATATTGCAGGTCCTGGTTTTATAAACATTACGTTGAACCGTGCCAGCCAGGCCCAGTTAGTTGAGGTAATTCTAAAATCAGCGGGAACATATGGCCAAGGAGATGCGCTCGCAGGTGTTCGAATAAATCTAGAGTTTATTAGTGCAAACCCAACTGGACCTTTGCACTTAGGGCATACGCGCTGGGCAGCAGTTGGTGATGCACTTGGTCGCGTACTCAGTGCAGCAGGGGCCGATGTAACTCGCGAATTTTATATCAATGACCGTGGAAACCAGATGGATCTCTTTGGTGCATCGGTTGAAGCAGCCGCTCTTGGAAAATCAATTCCAGAAGATGGGTATCAAGGTGCATATATTTCAGATTTAGCTAAAGAAGTTATCAGTGCTAACTCTGCAATTACGAATCTTCCAGAAGGTAACCGCCGCGAAGCATTTCGCGAAGCTGCATATGCAGTGCAGTTAAAAGATCAACAGCGGGTACTTGATACTTTCGGTACACATTTTGATGTGTGGTTTTCAGAGCAATCTTTGCACGAACAGGGCGCCGTTGAATATGGGTTAGAAAAACTTCGTAAACAGGGACATGTCTTTGAAGAAGAAGGAGCAATCTGGCTGCGCACAACTGATTTTGGTGATGACAAAGACCGTGTGCTAAAAAAATCCGATGGATCACTGACTTATTTCTCATCCGATACCGCGTACTACATAAACAAGCGCGAACGTGGATTCGATATTTGTATCTACATGTTAGGCGCTGATCATCATGGTTATGTGGGTCGCCTAAAAGCGATTGCTGCATGCGCTGGCGATAACCCTGAGTACAACATTCACATATTAATTGGTCAGTTAGTTAAAATTATGGAGGCCGGGGAAGAGGTCAAACTCTCTAAGCGCGCCGGAACGATTATTACTTTGGAAGAGTTGGTAGAAAAAGTTGGAGTTGACGCTGCTAGATATACATTAATTAGATATCCCGTAGATACACCTATGGTGATGGATATCGATGTTCTCAAACGCAACACCAATGAAAATCCGGTCTATTACGTTCAGTATGCGCATGCCCGTATCGCAGCGGTCTTACGTAATGCCGACGAGCTCAAAATTTCGACACATATAAAAGATTTCGACTCTTCGCAGCTAACCCATGACCGTGAGAACGAGCTCTTAGGTGTCCTAGCCCAGTTCCCTCGAGTCGTAGCAACAGCAGCAGAACTGCGCCACCCTCATCGAGTCGCCCGCTATTTAGAGGAGTTAGCCGGGGTTTATCACGGCTTTTATGCCGACTGCCGCGTTCTTCCAATGGGGGATGAAAATCCATCGTCACTACACACGGCCCGACTATTACTGTGTGCATCTACAAAACAAGTTATTGCAAATGGTTTAGCGCTATTAGGTGTCAGTGCACCGGAGAGGATGTAGATATGTGGTCAGCTAATGTTTCACGCGCAGATCAACTAACAATCTCATCGATTTCTGCAACCTCACTTGCGCAAGAATTTGGAACACCAGCTTTTATTATGGATGAAGTCGATTTCTATAATCGCGCTAAAAGTTGGGATCAAGCACTTGGTACGGCTTTCGGTTCACATGCCGGCAACGTGTATTACGCAGCAAAGGCTTTTATCTGTGTCGAAGTTGCGCGCTGGATACAAGAGATTGGTATAGGAATCGATGTCTGCACGGGTGGGGAGTTAGCTGTTGCACTTGCCGGAGGTATTGATCCTTTAAAAATTGAAGTACATGGCAATAATAAGTCAGTGGCTGAAATTGAGAAAGCGGTCAGCGCTGGGGTAGGCACCATTGTTATCGACTCTCTTTTTGAAATCGATCGAGTTGCCGCTGCTGCACAAAAGTTTGGTGTGGTTCAAGGCGTGCTTTTGCGCTTAACTCCTGGAATCGAAGCGCATACCCACGAGTCAATCGCTACTGCGCATGAAGATGTGAAATTCGGCTTTTCAATTGCAAGTGGTTCAGCGTGGCAGGCTATCGAGGCAACGCGTAATCATGCCTCAATTTCATTACGTGGTTTTCACGCCCATATTGGTTCACAGATTTTAGATACCGATTCTTTTGAAATCAGCGCCGAACGACTAATCGCATTGTTGGCACAGTACCGAGATAATTTTAACGAAGAGTTACCCGAATTAGATTTAGGGGGAGGCTATGGAATCGCTTACTTACCGGGCGATGAAGAACTATCACCAACTGTAGTTATGAACGCATTAGCGAAAGCAGTGAAAGAGAACTGTGCCACATATAATTTAGCTCATCCTAAGATTTCGATTGAACCAGGACGGGCGATAGTTGGTCCAACTATGTTTACACTCTATGAAGTTGGAACCATAAAAGATGTCACTTTAGAAAACGGCAATAACCGTCGATACATTTCTATTGACGGTGGAATGAGTGAGAATATTCGCCCTGCTCTATATGGCGCCGAATACACAGCAGTACTTGCTAATCGCAAAAGTAGTGCGCCAACCCTTTCAACGCGTCTTGTTGGAAAGCACTGCGAAACCGGCGATATCCTTATTCGCGAGATATCACTAGCCAGTGATATTGCACCAGGGGATTTGTTAGCAACCCCAGCCACCGGTGCATATGGTCGCAGCATGGCAAGTAATTACAACCACATGCCACGTCCGCCAGTTATTGCAGTAAAAGATGGGAAAGCACGTGTAATTCTGCGTCGTGAGACCGAAGCCGATCTCTTAAGACTCGATATTTAACCCCGTTACAGCCATCTGTGAAAGAATAACCCGCATGGACGCAGGCTTGAAGACAATATCTATTGGCATGCTTGGCGCTGGAGTTGTGGGCAGTCAAGTAGCTCGCCTGCTGCAATCAGATGAACAAGAGTTATCTGAGCGCTCAGGAGCTCTCCTAGTTTTGAAAAAAGTCGGCGTTCGAAGCAATACACCGCGTGAAGGCATTGACGCTTCGATGATTACAACAGATTTGCACTCAATCGTGAGTGACCCAGAGATTAATATTATTATCGAAGTAATGGGTGGAATCGAACCTGCTCGCACGTTGATCCTAGAAGCAATTAAGAATAAGAAATCAGTGATCACCGCAAATAAGGCCTTGCTTGCAACGCATGGCCATGAGTTATTTAACGCCGCCGATGCAGCCAAAGTTGATTTATATTACGAAGCGGCAGTTGCTGGAGCAATTCCAATTATTCGATCTATGCGTGAATCTTTGGCGGGAGATCAAATCACTCGAGTTTTAGGAATAGTAAATGGAACAACAAATTATATTTTGACAAAGATGCATGAAGAAGGTCGCGACTTTGCAAATGTTCTCAAAGAAGCACAGAGTCTTGGGTATGCCGAAGCCGATCCAACGGCCGATATACAAGGCCATGATGCTGCGGCTAAAGCTGCGCTGCTAGCCAGCTTGGCATTTCATAGCACTGTGACAATCGATGAAGTATATTGTGAAGGTATTACTGAAATCTCTATCGAAGACGTCAATGCCGCGAAGGCCATGGGCTGCGTTATTAAATTATTAGCAATTGCGGAGTTAACGCTCAAAGATGAAATCTCAGTACGAGTACATCCAGTTATTGTGCCAAACTCACATCCATTAGCATCGGTTCGTAACGCTTTTAACGCCGTGTACGTAGAGTCTGAGTCTGCTGGCCAGCTCATGTTTTATGGCCGCGGAGCGGGAGGTGCACCGACAGCATCTGCAATTTTAGGTGACCTAGTTGCTGTTACTCGCCATCGAGCATATTCAACTGTTGGATATGGCGAGTCGGATTATGCAGATTTAGATATTGCACCAGTTGGTGAAGTGAAGTCCCAGTACTACGTGCGCCTGAACGTGACTGACAAATCAGGTGTTTTGGCTGCAGTCGCACAAACTTTTGCAAGTGAAGATATTTCAATTCAAACAGTTCGCCAGGCTGGATTAGGCCAAGACGCCGAACTTATTGTTATCACACACAGTGCGGCAGAGGCATCGCTCAAGGCGTGCGTGAAGAAATTAACCGATATGGCAATTGTCAGCAAAGTTGAATCTGTAATTCGCGTTGAAGGTGCGGTCTCATAAATGGGAATCTTTGGGAACAGTAAAAAAAGCGCCCATCAATGGCGGGGAGTCATTGAAGAGTATCGCCATCGTTTACCGGTGAGTGCTAAGACACCTATTATTTCACTTCGCGAAGGTGGGACTCCACTTATTCATGCGGCCTACCTCTCTGAATTATTAGGTAACAATGTATGGATTAAATTTGAAGGCTTAAATCCAACGGGGTCATTTAAAGATCGTGGAATGACAATGGCGATCTCAAAAGCGGCCGAAGAAGGCGCTAAAGCCGTTATCTGCGCATCTACTGGAAACACATCGGCATCAGCTGCTGCATATGCAGTTAAAGCCGGTATGACTCCTGCGGTTCTGATTCCTAAAGGCAAGATTGCAATGGGCAAATTAGCTCAAGCCGTAATTCACAATTCAACTATTTTGCAAGTTAACGGAAACTTTGATGATTGCTTAACGCTTGCACGTGAACTCTCAGAGAACTATCCAGTTGCACTTGTTAACTCAGTTAATCCATATCGGATTGAAGGACAAAAAACTGCCGCATTTGAAGTTGTAGATTTGTTGGGCAACGCTCCAGATATTCACGCACTGCCCGTTGGTAACGCTGGAAATATCACGGCATATTGGAAGGGCTACAAGGAGTACTTCAATGATGGTATGGCTCAACGTTTGCCAGCCATGTATGGCTTTCAAGCCGCAGGGGCAGCACCAATTGTTAAGGGCGCAATAGTTAAGAATCCAGAGACTATTGCTACCGCAATTCGTATTGGAAATCCCGCATCATGGGCGCAGGCAGTAGAAGCCCGCGACACCTCAGGTGGCGTCATTGACTCAGTAACTGATCGGGAAATTCTGGCCGCATATCGCTTAATCGCAGCTAAAGAGGGTATTTTCGTCGAGCCTTCATCGGCCGCGGGTTTAGCTGGCCTCATTAAGTACAAGAAGGCCGGAAAGTTAGCAAAGGATAAGACGATTGTTATTACAGTGACAGGGCATGGATTGAAAGATATTCCTTATGCACTCGAGAATGCCAAGAAACCTGTTGTAGTTCCAGTCAATGTTAAAGCTGCCGCAAAGGCGCTGGGCCTTAATTAATATGAAGCCAACTTTTAAAGCGCAATCGATGCAGGTGCAAGTTCCTGCAACGAGTGCCAATTTAGGTCCAGGTTTTGACAGTCTTGGCTTAGCTCTGGGTATGCATGATCGATATATTGCGCAGATTTTAGATGACGCGATAATCGATATCGATATATCTGGTGAAGGTGCTGAGACCGTGCCACGCAATGATAAGAACTTAGTAATTAAATCGATGTATAAAGGCTTTGAATTTTTAGGTGGCCAACCCCGTGGAGTTGCACTTCGTGCGTTGAATGTAATTCCGCATGGTCGTGGATTAGGTTCATCGGCAAGCGCAATCGTCGGCGGCTTATCACTTGCTCGCGCATTAGTACTTGGTGGTAATGAGCAGATGAGCAACGAGGATATGTTGAATTTAGCAAATGAACTTGAAGGGCATCCCGATAATGTTGCCGCAGCAATTTATGGCGGAGCAACTATTGCCTGGCAAGAGATGCAACATGGTCGCAACGTTGCACTCTCTGTTCAACTTGAAGTTGATGCACGTATCGGAGTAATAGCATTTGTTCCAGCAACGTCGGTTGCAACATCTAAAGCGCGAAAAATGTTGCCAGAGTTAATTAACCATTCGGATGCAGTTAAGAACTCAGCTAATACTGCATTGTTAGTGCATGCGCTTTCGCACCGCCCTGATTTATTACACACGGCGACTGAAGATTTCTTACATCAAAGTTATCGCGCCGAAGCGATGCCCGCCTCTTTCGCCCTGCTAAACAAGCTTCGCAAAGCAGGCGTGGCAGCCTTTATTTCTGGGGCTGGCCCAACGGTTTTAGTGCTCCACACTGGCGGGTCTAGTGAAGTAGATGAGTTGACCCGGGCCGCTGGCGATAGGTTCATAACAAGGGCCTTGGGCGTCTCTCGTTCAGGTGCCAGCCTCATTGCAGGCTAGATTTTGCCCTCAGCTAGTCGCACTGCTAACATATGGGTATCTGTTCGGCCCGCTTATTGTGGCCAGCAACATCTACAGATACTCAGAAGTTAAAAACCACGGTCACTTGGGTATATCTAAAAAAACTCAAAGGCCAATAGCGAAAAGATACAGATGACAACAACAGATGAACCCGTACGTTCACAAAGTCCAGAGCTAGCTGCAATGACCCTGCCTAAGTTAAAGACTGTTGCAACACAGTTAGGTGTTGAAGGCGCAGCAAAGCTGAAGAAGGATGCACTTGTAGAAGCGATCGCCGATTTACAGGCTAAGAATCGCGAAGCTGCAAAGGCTGAACGTGAAGCCCGCCGTGAAGCGCGCAACACTCGTAAGAAAGATAGCAAGCCAGCGGCCAATCACACTCAGGATTCAGATGATGATGCAGGCGAGGACGCACCATCGAATGATCGTGGAAACCGCAATGATCGTTTCGATCGCAATGATCGCTCACGTGGTCGCAATCGCGATCGTAACCGCGATCGCGCACCGCGCGAAGAGCGCGAACCCGTCATTGGCGAGGACGATGTCCTAGTTCCCGTAAGCGGTCTATTAGATATTCTCGATAGTTATGGCTTTATACGTACATCGGGTTACTTGCCAGGACCAAATGATGTTTATGTCACGCTTCAGCAAGTTCGCAAGAACGGACTTCGCAAAGGCGATGTTGTAACTGGTCAGGTACGCCAACCTCGCGAGGGTGAAACTAAGCAGAAGTTCAACGCGCTTATTACCCTTGAAACCGTTAATGGAATGACTCCTGAGGAGGCACGTAATCGTGTTGAATTTGGCAAGTTAACTCCGTTGTATCCACAAGAGCGTTTGCGCCTTGAGACTGAACCAAATATTTTGACTACTCGAGTTATCGATTTGATTGCTCCCATTGGTAAGGGTCAGCGCGGACTTATTGTTTCACCTCCTAAAGCTGGTAAGACTATGGTTCTGCAGTCAATTGCTAATGCGATCACAACTAATAATCCAGAGTGTCACTTAATGGTTGTCTTAGTTGATGAGCGTCCAGAAGAAGTGACCGATATGCAGCGCAGCGTAAAGGGTGAAGTTATCGCTTCAACTTTCGACCGCCCTGCCGATGACCACACAACAATCGCTGAGCTCGCTATTGAGCGCGCAAAGCGTCTGGTTGAACTTGGTCATGACGTAGTTGTACTTCTCGATTCAATTACTCGCCTAGGCCGTGCATATAACATCGCAGCCCCAGCTTCAGGACGCATCTTGTCCGGTGGCGTTGATTCTGCTGCGTTATACCCACCTAAGAAATTCTTTGGTGCTGCACGTAATATTGAAGATGGTGGATCACTAACAATTCTTGCAACAGCACTTGTTGATACAGGTTCTCGTATGGATGAAGTTATCTTTGAAGAGTTCAAGGGAACCGGAAACATGGAGCTCATCCTTGACCGCCGTCTTGCAGATAAGCGAATCTTCCCAGCGGTCAACGTTGTTGCCTCCGGAACTCGTAAGGAAGAGATTCTTATGGGTTCTGAAGAGCTCAATATTGTCTGGAAGCTTCGCCGTGTACTTCATGCCCTTGAGCCTCAGGCAGCTCTAGAACTTCTCCTTGAAAAGATGAAGGGCACTAAGTCGAATGTGGAGTTCTTGATGCAGATCCAGAAGACAACATCTGGGCCTGATGACAGCAGGTAATTAGAGGTAAATTTCATAAAAGTAGCGCTTTGGCCTACTCTTATCCACGTTAACCGATCCGCTTGGTTCACTGAAGTGATTCAGACCCAGGCACGAAATTAGGGAAGTTCAATGAAGCCAGAGATCCATCCAGAGTATAAAGAGACCCAAGTAACGTGTGGTTGCGGTGAGAAGTTTGTTACTCGCTCAACAGTTGCAAGTGGTTCAATCTACGTTGAAGTCTGTTCTGTATGCCACCCGTTCTACACCGGCAAGCAGCGCATCCTTGATACTGGTGGACGTGTTGCTAAGTTCGAAGAGCGCTTTGGAAAAAAGACCACCGAAGCCAAGTAGCTTTTTAAAGAGACCGCATCGCAGCCTTAACGGTTGCGGTCGCGGTTTTTTTATTTCTCTCAAGGGTCGAATTCTAGAGATAGGAAGGAGAAGCCAATGACTAATGATCGCTTTGCATCTGCCCATGAAATGGTGCGCGAGTATGCCGAACTTGAAGCCAAGATGGCCGATCCTTCTATTCATGAGGATCAAAATAACGCGCGCAAACTTGGTCGTCGTTATGCCCAACTGGGTCCAGTCGTGGCTGGCTTTAAAGCCTGGAAATCCGCCGAGGAAGATCTAGTTGCAGCTAAAGAGTTAGCTCAAGTCGATGCTGATTTTGCATCCGAGATTCCAGCCCTTATTGCAAGTGCAGAAACTGCAGCTGAAAAACTAGAAGAGTTATTGTTGCCGCGAGACCCCAATGATGATCGCGATGTAATTTTGGAGGTTAAGGCAGGCGCAGGTGGCGATGAATCAGCGATCTTTGCTGGAGATTTACTGCGTATGTATATGCGATATGCCGAAAAACATAATTGGAAAGTTGAAATTATCGATGCCACCGAGAGTGAAATGGGTGGCTACAAAGATATTTCAGTTGGTGTTAAATCTAAGGGCGTACCTGCTCCAGGTGAATCTCCATATGCACGGTTAAAGTTTGAAGGCGGCGTGCACCGCGTGCAACGTGTTCCTGAGACTGAGAGCCAGGGCCGAATCCATACATCGGCGGCAGGTGTTTTAATTCTGCCTGAGGCGGAAGAAGTCGATGTTGAGTTAAATATGAATGATGTACGCGTAGATGTATTTCGCTCTTCTGGACCTGGCGGACAGTCGGTTAATACAACCGACTCAGCGGTGCGTTTAACTCACGTACCAACTGGCATTGTCGTGTCTTGTCAGAATGAAAAGAGTCAGCTACAAAATAAAGAGTCGGCACTGCGTATTCTTCGTGCACGTTTGCTAGCTGCGGCTCAAGAGGCTCAAGAGGCGGCAGCTTCGGCCGAGCGCAAAAGTCAGGTTCGAACCGTTGATCGCTCAGAGCGAATTCGTACATATAACTATCCAGAAAATCGAATTAGTGATCACCGCGTGAACTATAAAGCTAATAATTTAGATGCAGTCTTAAATGGCGATCTCGATGACATGATTCAAGCACTTCTTGATGCCGATAAAGCTGCGCGTTTAGCTCATACGAATTAATTTTCTTATGGATATCAAGGCGATTTTGAAAGTAGCTAAATCTCAATTAAGCGAATCTGGAATCTCTGACGTCGATAGCGAGATTTTAATGTCGCATCTTTTAGGTCTTTCACGAATGGATCTACATAATTCAGTTTTAGTTCAGAACACAGTCAGCGCTTTGAGTGATTCCGATGTAATTGAGGAGCAGTTTTTTATGCTTCTAGATCGCCGACTCAATCACGAACCCGTTCAATACTTAACTGGGGTTGCAGCCTTTCGCTATTTAGAGCTTGAAGTTGGTCCAGGAGTTTTGGTACCTCGCCCGGAATCAGAGTTATTAGTCGACGCGGTGTTGGCGCACATCAAGAATCTGCCTTCGCCCGTTAGCGTAATAGATCTTGGCGCAGGATCTGGCGCCCTGGCTTTAGCCATTGCAACTGAGGCGCCTGATACGCGTGTTATCGCCGTTGAAAAATCACCAGAAGCTATTTATTGGCTTAAGAAGAATGTTGCGGTGCATGCAACAAATGTTCGCGTTGTTGAAGGCGATGTTTGCGATGTCTTGCCCGGAATCAAATGCGATGTCGTGATTGCTAACCCACCGTATATTCCAGATTCACAGAGCCTTCCGCGCGATGTAGTTGGCTTTGAACCCCATGTTGCCTTGTTTGGTGGCCCAACTGGAATGGAGCTACCGGCTATTTTTATCGCTGCAGCTGCCAGATTACTTAAATTCGGGGGAGTCTTAGTGATTGAACATACTGAAGAACAAGGGATTGCCATTGCAGGTGAGTTAGCCCTAGATTTTGAAGATATTGCACTCCATGATGATCTCGTTGGTCGTCCACGGTGGACTAGTGCGGTCAGAAAGTAAATCATGGGCAAAGAGGTCGATGTAAAAAAGGGCGAGCTCAATCGCCATGTTAATAAAGCACTTAAAGCGATCTCCGATGGCTACATTATTGCGATTCCACTCGAACATAGTTATGCCTTTGCTTGTGATGCATTCAAACATGATGCAGTAAGGGCCATGCATGTATTGCGTGGAGATACCTTATTTACCGCAGCACAAGTTTTAGTTGATAGTGCCAAAACTGCACAAGGTGTAGTTCGCGAAGTAACACCAGAAATATCGGCGTTGATGAAAAAGTTTTGGCCAGGAATGCTGTCAATGAATCTTCGTCCGCAGATGGGATTAAGTTGGGATTTAGGTGATGCTAATCAACTCGATCGAGTCAGCATTAGAGTTCCCAAAAATAAATTTGCGAAAGCTCTTATTGCCGAGACCGGCCCCTTAGCTGTTGCCAGTGCAGCACGTCTGGGACGACCTGCGCCAAAAGCGCTTAGTGAAATCTTCGTTCTTGACTCAGACTTAGCCTTTCAGTTCAATAATGGAAATCTGCGCAAAGGCCCAGTAACTAGCGTTATTGAGGCCGATACAACGGGAGTAAGAGTCCTTCGTGTTGGTGCAATCACTCTAGAGGCGATTCAAGAAATCGCACCTGGAGCCACTGGACTGTAGGATTGGGCTATGTCTACTTTCTATGGCCCAGATTTTGAACTCTTAACGCACCAAGATCCCGAGATAGCCGCCGTTCTCTTATCTGAACTCACTCGTCAGCAGACCAACCTGCAACTTATTGCATCGGAAAATTTTACGTCGCGTGCAGTTTTGGCCGCTATGGGTTCTACCCTTTCAAATAAGTATGCCGAGGGCTATCCAGGCAAGCGTTATTACGGCGGATGTGAAGAAGTAGATAAAGCAGAGTATTTAGCTATTGAACGGGCAAAGAGTTTGTTTGGTGCAGATCACGCAAATGTTCAGCCTCACTCTGGAGCTAGTGCCAATATCGCCGTTTATCAAGCCTTTACTAAGCCAGGTGACACCATTCTGGCTATGTCTTTGCCGCATGGTGGTCACTTAACGCATGGCTCGGCCGTTAACTTTTCAGGCAAATGGTTTAACGTCGAATCATACGGTGTACGCGCAGATAACGAACTTATTGATTATGACGAGCTTCGCGATAAAGCTGTTGCCACTCAACCTAAGATGATTTGTTCAGGTGCAACTGCATATCCATCACTGATTGATTTTGAAAAGATTCGCGCAATTTGCGATGAGGTTGGTGCAATCATGTGGGTAGATGCAGCGCACTTTATTGGTCTTGTCGCCGGTAAAGCGATTCCATCTCCTGTGCCATATGCCGACGTAGTCTCATTTACAACACACAAAGTGTTACGCGGACCGCGTGGTGGAATGATTTTAACTAAGGCCGAACATGCAGCCGCAATTGATAAATCAGTCTTTCCAGGTATGCAAGGTGGACCAATCATGTCGGCGGTAGCAGGAAAAGCCATTGCACTAGCCGAGTGTGCAACGCCGGCTTATCAAAAGTATGCCAAAGATGTGATTATTAATGCCCAAGCCTTAGCTGCAGCACTTGAAGCCGAGGGTATGCGCGCAGTGTCAGGTGGAACTCAAACTCACCTTGCACTGATGGATATTCGCAGTACTGGCGTGACTGGAAAAGTTGCCGACGAAAGATGTGGCGCCGCAGGAATTGTTATGAACAAGAATTCAATTCCATATGACCCAGAAAAGCCTGGAATAACAAGTGGCATACGCGTTGGTTCTCCAGCTACAACCACACAAGGTATGGGAGTTCCTGAGATGAAGCAGATTGCATCGCTCATTGCACGGGCAATTGCTACTGAAGATTCTACCGAGCATGCCAGAATTAAAACCGAGGTGCATGCTTTGACTGCGCGTTTTCCTATCTATCAGGATTAAAGTATGCGTGAATATTTAGTAACCTTGCTTATCTCGGCAGCGCTGTGCTACTTGATTACTCCACTTGTACGTACCCAAGCAATTCGTTTTGGTGCAGTTGCCCAAATTCGAGGTCGAGATATTCATACAACTCCAACGGCTCGATGGGGTGGGGTAGCAATGTGGTTTGCCATGGCAATCACTTTTATGATTGTTAATCACTTGCCATTGGTAGGCAAGTCTTTTGGTCATGAAGCACAGGGTATTTTCCTAGCTTCAACCACCATAGTTTTATTGGGAATGGCCGATGATCGCTTTCAATTAGATGCGCTCACTAAATTAACCGGCCAAGTATTCGTAGCTGGAATTCTGTTGATGTATGGAATTCAGATCCTATGGCTTCCAATTAACGGCGTGGTTACATTACCCCCAAGTATTGGCCAGTTGGTTACTGTCCTTATTGTTGTAATAACTATTAATGCCGTTAATTTTATCGATGGTATGGATGGTCTAGCTGCAGGCATTGTTGCAATTGCCGGCATTGCATTTTTTGCCTTTGCCTATTTATTAGCAGTTGATTATGGCTTCAATCGCGCCGGTGTTCCATCACTTATTACAGCTGTATTAGTGGGAGTATGCATTGGTTTCTTGCCCCATAACGCACACCCAGCAAAGATATTTATGGGTGATAGTGGCTCTATGTTGCTGGGTCTTCTGCTTGCATCCGCGGCAATTACATTAACTGGCCAAGTTGATCCCAACGCGATTTCAGCAGAATCTGCCGGACCAACCTTGTTGCCGCTACTCCTGCCCTTTGCTGTTTTAGCGGTTCCCCTAGCTGACTTATTACTCGCAGTGGCTCGTCGAGTAAAGGCAGGTAGATCTCCTTTCGCGCCGGACAATGAGCATTTACACCATCGCTTAATGAGTGCGGGTAACTCACAGCTAAAGACATCTTTTATTTTGTATCTGGTAACGGCAACAATCGCATTTCCAGTTACCGTCTTGGCCTTTGCGCCAGCTTGGGTTGCATTGTTAACGGCAGTAGTTCTGGCAGCCATTACATTTACTGTTATGAAGGTGAAGATTTCACGATGAGCAGCAATGAGTCCCAACTGCTTCGAGGCGCTTTCCGCCCCACAATAATTACTGGTGTTCTTGCCATTATTATTTCTACTGTATTTCGCGGCGTCAGCGGTTTATATGGAGCTCTGCTGGCACAGTTTGTCGTTGTCATCTTTTTTATTATTCATATCGCAGTTTCTAGAATGACCAGAAATCTCGATCCGATCTCAACGATGGCGATGGCACTTTTTTCATACTTTGCAAAACTCTTCGCCTTGGGACTACTCCTGTGGGCGATTGCAACGTTCACCGACCGTGCCAGCATTAGCCGCACTACCTTTGGCATAAGCGCGGTGACCCTGACCGTGGCCTGGCTCTGGGGTGAGATTGCTAGTTTTATGGCCTTGCGCCTACATTTACCTCTTCCAGAGAAGAAGGAGTAAGCCATGGCTAATCGAGAAGAGAGTGCGATGTGGTCGATCTTTGGCTACCTACTATCTGGCCTGCTTTTTTGGGGTGGGGTTGGCTACGGACTGGATAAGTGGCTCAACGCCTCCTATTTCACGCTCATTGGGCTGCTTGTAGGCATCAGTGGGGCGATCTATCTGGTCTGGCTCCGATTTGGGCGTGACTGAGACCTGCTGCACACCTGCCGGGCTGGGTTCGATTTCTCAACTGAGCCGACTCTGCCTTAGGGTTACATCGTCTTAACTTCCCCGTTTAGTCAACCGTATATGAGTTCCTAAGGAGTTATGCGTGCGCGTTCTACTGCGTTCTGGTGAGGGTTTCGTCCCACCAAGTAGCAGCGACTTCGAACTTCCACCGATTTTTGGTGACAATGCTTATACAACTAAACCGATTTTCTTAGTCTTTCTCTCAGTCATTCTCATCTCGGCATTTTTTATTATCTCTTCACGTAAAGCTGCGGTAGTACCATCCAAGCTGCAATTTGCCGGTGAATCTGTCTACTCATTCGTACGAAATGACTTGGCTAAAGATGTTATTGGCCATGATTTTCTACGATTTGTACCGTATTTATTTACACTTTTCACATTTATCTTAGTCAATAATCTATTTGGAATTATTCCACTTCTGCAATTTCCGACAATGGCGAGAGTTTCTTTTCCTTATGTCTTAGCACTGACTATTTACTTGGTGTTTCACTACGTTGGAATTCGCAAGCAAGGTGCCATTAAATACTTTAAAGAGATTATGTTTATGCCTGGCGTACCTAAAGCTGCATACATTCTTATTACGCCGCTCGAAATTCTTACATTCTTTGTTGTGCGTCCATTGACGCTCGCGCTTCGTTTATTTGCAAATATGTTTGCGGGCCACCTGTTGTTGCTCGTCTTTATCTTGGGTGGAGAGCATCTATTCCAAGGTGTTATTGGTTTGAAGTTGATTAGCCCATTTGCCTTCGGTATCGGCATTGTGTTGACCTTCTTTGAATTCATGGTCCAGTGCTTGCAGGCGTACATCTTTACTCTGCTCGCAGCTCTTTACATCGCCGGCGCCCTTGCCGACGAGCACTAATAGGAAATAAGGAGAAAAAAATGGAAGGCACACTCAACCTGGTTGGTTTTGGTCTGGCAGCAATCGGTCCCGGAATCGCAACTGGCCTAATCTTCGCGGCTTATATCAATGGCGTTGCACGTCAGCCAGAAGCACGTAGCGTCCTACAGCCAATCGCATTCCTAGGCTTCGCCCTAGCTGAAGCGCTTGCACTCTTCGGCCTCGTTCTCGCATTCGTTCTCTAATACATAAGAATTTAACATTAAGGACAACTGATGCAATTTGTTAACTTGGCTGCGGAAGAGAAGATCAATCCGCTGATTCCACACACTGCAGAGCTTGTAGTCGGTGCAGTCGCCTTTACCCTTCTCTTCTTAACCCTGCGCAAATTTGTAGTGCCTATGTTTGAAAAGGCATTCACTGAGCGCACTAATGCAATTCAAGGTGGAATCGAACGTGCTGAAAAGGCGCAGCTAGAAGCACAGCGTGCACTTGCTCAGTACACCGAACAACTCTCATTGGCACAGGCCCAAGCGCAGACTTTGCGTGAAGAAGCCCGTGTTCAAGGTGCATCCATCATTGAAGATCTTCGTATTAAGGCACAAGAGGAAGCTGCGCGCATCACTGCAACTGCACATGCATCTATTGAGGCCGAACGCCAACAAGCAATTACCTCGCTTCGCACTGAGGTCGGCGCATTGGCAGTAGAGCTTGCATCAAAGATCGTCGGAGAGTCACTCGATGATGCTGCACGTCAGTCGCGCGTTGTTGATCGCTTTTTAGAAGATCTAGAGAAGAGCAAATAACAGATGAGAGCTCACCTCGGAGGAAGTAGTCGTCAGTCACTCGTGGCTGCACGCGCATCCTTAGATGCTGCCGTAAAAGGCGTCGATGCACAGGCTGCATCTGCATTGAGTGCTGAACTCTTCTTTGTAACAGAGGTGTTGGATTCACATATCGCAGTGCGTCGAGCTTTAACCGACTCATCTCGCGATGCAGCATCAAAGCAAGTTTTTCTATCAGAGCTATTTAGTTCCAGGATTGGTGCACTCGCTCTCGGTATCGCAACTGAGATTTCAGCGATGCGCTGGTCTGCTCCAAAGGATCTTGTACACGTTATCGAGCAGTTAGCTATTGAGGCAGAGGCATCTGCTGCCAATATTGCAGGCGAACTTGACCGTGTAGAAGATGAGATATTTACCGCTTCACGTGCAATTGCAGGCTCAGCCGAGTTACGCAAAGCGCTGACATCAGATGCAAAGCTCGCCAAGGCCACATTGGTGCGCGAGATTCTCAAGGGAGCATCTGATTCAACCGTGAAGTTAGTCTCTCACCTGGTTAATACCTGGCGTGGGCGCAGTATCGAATCGGCTTTTGCAGATTACGCGCACTCACTGGCTGCAAGACGCAATCGAGTAATTGCACTTGTTCGAGTTGCCGCACCAATGAACAGCAGCCAATCTGAGCGTTTGGCCGCCTCTTTGAATAGGCAGGTTGGACAGCCAGTTCGCATAAATATTGAGATTGACCCTGCAGTTATCGGCGGAGTGTCAATTAAGTTTGCAGATGAGTTAGTTGATGGAACAGTGTCAAATCGTTTGGCTGGGGCCGCACGCGCCGTAGTCGGAAGCAAATAAAGGGAGAAACACATGGCAGACCTCACGATCAACCCGGCTGAAATCCAGGGAGCCTTAGCAAACTTTGTTAAGTCTTACGATCCAGGCGTTGCAGCACGCGACGAAGTTGGAACAGTAAGCCAAGCAGGCGATGGAATCGCACGTGTTGAAGGGCTGCCATCGACGATGGCAAACGAGTTGCTGCAGTTTGAAAACGGCACACTCGGTCTAGCACTCAACCTTGATGTGCGCGAAATCGGTGTTGTTATCTTGGGCGGTTATGAAGGAATTGAAGAGGGAACATCAGTACGTCGTACTGGTGAAATTCTCTCTGTTCCAGTTGGCGATGCCTTCTTAGGTCGCGTTGTAGATCCACTTGGTCGTCCCATCGATGGCAAGGGTGAGATTAAGGCAGATGCTCGTCGTGCACTAGAACTTCAGGCTCCCTCTGTAGTTCAGCGCCAACCAGTGAAAGAGCCACTCGCAACTGGAATTAAAGCTATCGATGCAATGACTGCGATCGGTCGCGGACAACGCCAATTAATTATTGGTGATCGTCAGACTGGTAAGACTGCAGTTGCAGTCGACACAATTATTAACCAGAAGGAAAACTGGAAATCTGGAGATAAGAAGAAGCAAGTTAAGTGCATCTATGTTGCAATTGGCCAGAAAGGTTCAACGATCGCTGCAGTTAAAGGTGCGCTCGAAGAGGCTGGCGCGATGGAATACACAACAATCGTTGCATCCCCTGCATCTGATCCAGCCGGCTTTAAATACTTAGCTCCATACACGGGCTCATCAATTGGCCAGCACTGGATGTATAAGGGCGAGCACGTATTGATCGTCTTTGATGACCTATCGAAGCAGGCCGAGGCTTATCGTTCAGTCTCTCTATTGCTACGTCGTCCACCAGGCCGCGAAGCCTATCCAGGCGATGTTTTCTATTTGCACTCACGTTTATTAGAGCGTTGCGCAAAGCTTTCCGATGAACTCGGTGGTGGTTCAATGACTGGTCTACCAATTATTGAAACTAAGGGAAATGACGTTTCAGCGTTTATTCCGACAAATGTAATTTCGATTACTGATGGACAGTGCTTCTTGGAAACAGATTTATTTAACGCCGGTGTTCGCCCAGCGATCAACGTAGGTGTCTCTGTTTCTCGCGTGGGTGGCTCTGCTCAGACGAAAGCGATGAAGAAGATTGCTGGACGTTTGCGTCTAGATCTTGCACAGTTCCGTGAGCTTGAAGCCTTCGCAGCCTTCGGCTCTGATTTAGATGCTGCATCAAAGGCACAGCTTGAGCGTGGTGCGCGCATGGTTGAACTATTGAAGCAGGGTCAGTACTCACCGTACTCACTTGAGCACCAGATTGTTTCAATCTGGGCCGGTACATCGGGTGCACTTGATTCAGTTCCAGTTGCAGATATCCGTCGATTTGAAGCCGAACTCCTAGAGTTCATTGGTCGCGAACGCAAAGATATCTTCACCGTAATCTCTGAGACCAAGTTGCTCGAAGATGACACCGTTGCAAAGATGCAGATTGCCGTTGATGATTTTAAGAAGATCTTTAAGACATCTACTGCAGGTGCAGTTAACGACGCCCCAGCCGAAGCCCTTGATGGTGAAGGTGTAGAGCAGATTACTAGGCATGTGCCACCGGCGGTGAAGAAGTAACTCATGGGTGCCCAACTTCGCGTTTATCGCAGACGCATGCGATCCGTTAAAGCGACTAAGAAAATCACGAAAGCCATGGAGTTAATCTCGGCTTCTCGTATTGTCAAAGCGCAGCAACGAGTCACTGCATCAACCCCTTATGCAAATGAGTTGACTCGTGCGGTATCTGCAGTTGCTTCCTTCTCTTCTACTAATCACCCCTTAACAACTGCAAGTGAGAATCCAATTCGTGCAGCGATTTTGATTATCTCTGCCGACCGAGGTATGGCTGGTGCGTATTCAAACAATGCAATTAAAGAGGGAGAGCAGTTAGCTGCCCTCCTCAAAGAGCGCGGATTGCAGACCACATCGTATTTAGTGGGACGCAAAGCCGTGAACTACTACCGCTTCCGTAATCGTGCAGTTGCCGGCTCATGGTCGGGCTTTTCAGATAATCCAACCTATGAGAATGCAAGAGAAGTTGCCGATGCTTTGATTACCGCATTTGTTGCCGATGCACAGACTGATATCGCTGGAGTAGATGAGATTCATATTGTCTTCACTGAATTTAAATCCATGCTGACACAAAATGCTATGGCTAAGCGCATGCTTCCTTTAGAAGTTGTCGAGAGTGATGCACCCGTTGCATCTAGTTTACTGCCCATGTATGAATTCGAACCTAATGCCGGGGTAGTGCTCAATGCACTGTTGCCTCGATACATTCAGGCTCGAGTCTTTAATGCGATGTTGCAATCAGCTGCCTCTGAGCACGCTGCACGACGTCGTGCAATGAAGTCGGCAACTGACAACGCCGATGATTTAATCAAGTCACTTACACGACTTGCGAACGCAGCCCGTCAGGCTGAAATTACTCAAGAGATCAGTGAAATTGTTGGCGGCGCAGACGCGTTGGCCTCAGCTAGTACAGGGAGTGAATGATGTCGACATCAACAGGTAAAGGTCGCGTAGCTCGAGTTATTGGACCGGTAGTGGATATTGAATTTCCAGCCGACTCAATGCCATCGATCTTTAACGCACTACACGTAGAGGTAACAATGTCAGGTACTACACGTACCTTGACGATGGAGGTCGCCCAGCACATTGGTGACAACCTCGTCCGTGCGATCTCCATGCAGCCAACAGATGGAATGGTCCGTGGTGCAGAAGTATCTGACACTGGATCTGCAATCTCTGTTCCGGTGGGCGATGTAACTAAGGGCCACGTATTTAATACTCTTGGCGAGTCGATGGATGTTCCAACGTCATCACTTGATATCAAGGAGCGATGGCCAATTCACCGAAATGCACCAGCATTTGATCAACTTGAGTCAAAGACTGAGATGTTTGAGACTGGAATTAAAGTTATCGATCTACTCACACCGTATGTAAAGGGTGGAAAGATCGGTCTATTCGGTGGAGCCGGTGTAGGTAAGACTGTTTTGATTCAAGAGATGATTTATCGTGTAGCTGAAAACTTCGGTGGTGTATCTGTATTCGCCGGTGTAGGTGAGCGTACTCGTGAAGGTAACGACTTATTTTTGGAAATGACCGAGACCGGTGTTATTAATAAGACCGCATTAGTCTTTGGTCAGATGGATGAACCACCTGGAACGCGTCTTCGTGTTGCACTATCTGCGCTAACAATGGCTGAGTACTTCCGCGATGTTCAAAAGCAGGATGTACTTTTGTTCATTGACAATATCTTCCGCTTTACACAGGCAGGTTCAGAGGTTTCTACACTTCTTGGACGCATGCCATCTGCTGTGGGATATCAGCCAACCTTGGCCGATGAGATGGGTCAGCTACAGGAGCGCATTACTTCTACTCGTGGCCACTCGATTACCTCTATGCAGGCTATTTATGTTCCTGCAGATGACATTACAGATCCAGCACCACATACAACATTTGCGCACTTAGATGCAACAACTGTTTTGTCTCGTCCGATTTCAGAGCTTGGTATCTACCCAGCTGTGGATCCACTTGACTCAACCTCGCGCATCTTGGATCCACGCTATATAGGCGAGCACCACTTCCGTGTTGCTAACCGCATTAAGCAGATCTTGCAGCGCTATAAGGATCTTCAAGACATCATCGCCATCCTTGGTATCGATGAGCTCTCCGAAGAAGACCGCATCTTGGTGGGTCGCGCACGTCGTATTCAGCGCTTCTTGTCACAGAATACTTTTGTTGCCAAGGTCTTCACCGGTATCGAAGGTTCATTTGTTCCCCTTGTCGACACAATCGCAGCTTTTGAAGCACTCGCCGATGGAAAGTACGATCACGTTCCAGAGCAGGCATTCTTCATGTGCGGTGGTCTAGATGATGTAGAGCGTCGCGCCGCAGAACTTGCTGCAAGCGTTGGAAAGTAAGTAAAACAATGACACTTAAAGTCGAACTCGTATCTCCAACAGAGCGCGTCTGGTCGGGAGAGGCAGTTTTTGTCTCTGCCCGAACAGTGGAGGGTGATCTCGGTGTTTTGACTGATCACGCACCGCTCTTTGGAGTGCTTGTCGATGGTGCGGTAAGTATTAAAGGTAGCGATGGAACCATCACCTCATTTAATGTCAGTGGTGGATTCTTATCGGTAGCAAACAATCGTGTATCAATCTTGACTGAAACGGTAAATAAGTAAGTTATTTTAAGTAGTGTTCAGTCTCAATCACTCGAACGGTCTTTGATTTTCCACGCATCACAATCGATTGACTAACCGCGCCGTAACTTGTGTAGCGGATTCCCTTAATCAGTTCGCCGTCAGTAATTCCAGTGGCGGCAAGAAATACATCTTCTGAGTTCACCAAATCTCTCGTGTGCAGAATCGGACCAGATGCTTTTCCATCAATATGTAATCGTCCTTGGATTGCACCACCCAAGCAGATCATGGCCGCGGCGGTAATAACGCCTTCGGGTGTTCCACCTATACCCATTAAAAGATCTATTCCAGTATGTGCTCGTGCAGTTTCAATCGCAGCGGCTACATCGCCATCTTGAATCAATCGGATTCGTGCACCTGCAGCCCGGATCTCTTTAATCAGCTGTTCATGTCGAGGGCGATTCAAAACAACAACAGTTATATCGCTGACCGCTAAATTCTTAGCTTTGGCTACTGCTTGAATATTCTGGGCAGTTGAAGCATCGAGATCAATGAAGTGGGCCGCCTCTGGGCCAGTGACAATCTTGTTCATATAAAAACTCGACTGTGGGTCATACATTGTGCCGCGAGGAGAGAGGGCAATAACTGAGATTGCACCATTCATTCCATTGGCGGTCAGCGATGTTCCATCGATGGGATCGACAGCAACATCGCAGAGAGGGCCCTCTTGGTTACCTACCTGCTCACCGTTATGCAACATAGGCGCACTATCTTTTTCGCCCTCACCAATAACAACAACACCAGCCATATCCACTGTATTTATCATTGCGCGCATAGCTTTTACTGCAGCATCATCGGCTAGATTTTTTTCTCCACGCCCAACCCATGGTGCGGCGGCAATCGCGGCGGTTTCTGTCACACGAATTAGTTCAAGGGCTAAGTTGCGATCTGGAATAGGAGGCATTATTCACGACTCACTGTGGCACCTAGGCTACATAGCTGTTCGGCAAAGTTTGGATAGCCACGATCAACATGAAAAGCCTGATCAATCGTAGTTTCACCTTCACTGACTAAGCCAGCCAGAATTAAACCAGCACCGGCACGAATATCGGTGGCTTCAACCGGGGCACCAGAGAGTTCAGCAACACCATCGATTGAAGCGTGATGCCCATCAACGCTAATTTGTGCGCCCAATCTAATAAGTTCATTGACAAACATGAAACGTGATTCGAAGACGTTTTCAGTTACTAATGAGTGTCCATCGGCAACTGCATTGAGTGCAATGACCATAGGAAGTAAATCAGTTGGAAAGCCAGGGTAGGGAAGAGTAGAAACATCAATAGCTTGAGGACGTGTGTCCATGCGTACACGAATTCCATCGGGGGTAGATGTAATAATTGCACCAGCGCTGGCTAGTTTTTCCAATGGTAGTTCTAAATCTTGGGCTCGGGCACCATGAATTGTTATATCTCCACGAGTCATTGCCGCAGCAAAAGCCCATGTTCCAGTAATAATTCGATCGGCAATTGTGGCATGAGTCGTTGGATGAAGCTGTGAAACCCCTGTAATTGTTATTAATGGGGTTCCAAGACCATGAATTTTGGCTCCCATCGAAATAAGAAATTCACCTAAGTCAACCAAGTCAGGTTCTCGAGCTGCATTATCGATCGTTGTTACACCTTGTGCCAAAACTGCAGCAGTCATAATATTTTCAGTTGCACCTACACTTGGGAAATCTAAAGCTATCGCTGCACCTACAAGGCCATTCGGCGCTTCGGCAATGACGTATCCATGTTCGATATGTGCACGCGCTCCAAGAGTTTCTAAACCTTTTATATGAAAATCTAATCCCCGAGAACCAATTGCATCTCCACCTGGAAGTGCAACCTCGGCCTGTCCTATACGAGCGACGAGCGGGCCTAACACATTAATAGATGCACGCATTTTTCTCACTAAGTCATAATCGGCACGGTGGCCAAGAACAGCGGGCACATCGATTGTTACCGTGGATTCCTTGTGAACGAGCGTGCAACCCAAGCGAGTCAAGAGATCAGACATGATGTCTACATCGGCGATTTCTGGAACATTGGTAATCGTAGTTTTACCACTGGCTAATAATGAGGCGGCCATCAATTTGAGCACTGAGTTTTTTGCCCCAGTTACTCTCACCTCACCGCGCAGGCATGCTCCGCCCACTACGCGGAATCGGTCCAGAGATGCCATGGCGGCAGTCTACTTATAGGCTACGGGCATGGTTAATTTAACGCGCATTTATACAAAGACAGGCGATGACGGCACGACGTCCCTAGGGGACATGAGCCGGACATCAAAGAACGATCCACGCCTTGAGGCGTATGCGACCGTAGATGAAGCTAACTCCTCGATTGGCGTTGTGCTCTCAACCGATGAACTCAGTGAGGATGTTCGCGCACTTCTTGTGCGAATTCAAAATGATCTTTTCGATGTAGGAGCTGACTTATGTACGCCCATCATAGATTCACCCGCATTTGAGCCTTTGCGAGTTCTTGAGTCACAAGTTGAATATTTAGAGGCTGCTATCGATAAATATAATAGTGAGCTTGCTTCTCTTCGTTCATTTGTCCTGCCATCAGGTACGCCAGCGGCTGCTCACCTACATGTTGCGCGAACAGTAGTTCGTCGTGCAGAGCGTTGCACATGGGCTGCAATTCACGCCTTTGGCGGCGGTGTAAGCACAACAACGGCGAAATATTTGAATCGTTGTTCAGATCTACTGTTTGTACTTGCGCGTTATTCCAATAAAGAAATTGGCGATCAGCTGTGGGTACCTGGAGCGAATCGCTAACTGCTAATTGGCACATACGTTGTTGATGGCATCTTTTCACTTATTGCATCATGATGGCATTTTGCAATAATTCCAGAAATGGTGCGGCGCAGTGGTAAAAGCTCTCGACTAATAAGTAGCACTGTTGTGATTTGCCGTTTTGCCGTTTCTCTGATTGTTGTTCGAATAGATCCATAAACTTTAATCGTCTTGTCTTCTACAGAGGTTTGTCCAACGACTTGTGCAGTAATTTCCCACCAGGTGCAACCATTTAATGATGCAACTTGCACCGCTCCACATGAATATTTCTCACAGATCCGAACTCCATCTACTGATTGAGCAAGTTGGCGGGTTAAGGTTTTGCTATTTGAAGCAGTTCCAATGAGCTCCTTCGCCGTTGGAATCTTCGCGTACACCTCGCCATTTTTCTTGAAACCCTTGGGCGGCCACGTAGGTGATGGCGAAGGGGAGAGCGTTACCTTTTTCTTTACCATCGTTACAGCATGGCCAGACGGTGCTGATTCTGAAGCAGCATCGGCGGTCGGTGCAATCAAAATTGCAACCATAATGAGAAAACTGAAGCGCTTAATCACGATCCCACTTGAACTTTCGCACAGAGAAGAAGATACCTATGGCCAGCCACACGACTAATATGAGAAAGGTCTTGCCATTTTCCCAGGATTGAGCGACTTCTTCAGATGCAAAGGAGTTAGGCAAGAAGACTGAACGCATCCCTTGTGTAAGCCATTTGAGTGGGAAGAGTGCAGCAAACTGCTGCATCCATGAAGGCAATTGGGTGAAAATAAGAAATACACCGCTAAAGAACTGCAGGATAATAACGATAGGTGAAACTACGGCAGAGGCGCCTCGACCACTCTTTGGAACGATAGAGAATGCGATTCCTAGCGCCGTTGAGCATGCACTACCTAGCAAAGTTAGCCAGGTAAAAGTAATCCACTTATTAATATCCGTTGGAATTTCTACGCCAAAGAAAATAGCACCAAAGCCAAGAAGCATCAGAATTTGAATAACCATACTGACAGAGACCAGAATTACTTTTCCAATGAAATAACTTGATGCCGGCATAGGGGTTCCACGTAATCGCTTTAACGCACCAAAATCGCGCTCGAGCGGAATCGTAATTGCTAGAGCTTGGAATCCAGTGTTAACTAATCCTGAAGCAATCATTCCAGCAACAAAGTATTGAGAGAAAGTTACGTTAGGTGCGATTGTGTCGGTAAATACTGAACCAAAAATAACCAGTAAAATTACGGGGAAAAGTAGGGTAAAAACTACAGATTCGCGTTGACGAGAAAACTGCTTAATCTCTAATCCACCACGACGAATACCCAGAGATAGCGCACTTGGAATCTTATTCATGAGTTACCCCAATCATTTTCAGATAGATATCTTCAAGTGATGGACGAGTAACTGTCAGTTCTGGAATCTCTCCATTAAATTGTGCAGTCAACTTACTGACCACGAAGGTTGGATTATCGGTTGCCTCTGATTTGATTTCTGCGCCATCACGCCATGAAACAAGAGCTTGTGCAGTACTGCGCCCTCCTAGCTCGGTAGGTGTAGATACTTCAACGATCTTGCCTTCGTTGATTACGCCGACGCGGCCTGCTAACGCCTCAGCCTCATCTAAATAATGCGTAGTAAGAAGAATCGTTGTCCCATCTCCACGAAGTCTTTCAATGAGCGCCCAAAAGGCACGTCGGGCTTCAGGGTCAAAACCTGTTGTTGGCTCATCGAGAAACAAGAGCTCGGGATTACCAATAATTCCAAGGGCGACATCTAAGCGCCTGCGCTGACCACCAGATAATGTGCGAATTAATGCGCCAGATTTTTCTTCTAGTCCCACTGAGTGTATGACTTCTTCGACATGTCTCGGATGGGAGTAGTAGCCACTGAAATGCTCAATAGTCTCTACAACTGTTAAATCACCCGAGTCAGATGTGGATTGCAGGACGATTCCGATGCGATTGCGCCATTGCCGCGCAGCCTTGCCCTCCTCTCGAGGATCAAAGCCCAGAACGCGCACATCCCCAGAATCACGGCTTCGAAAACCTTCAAGGATTTCAACGGTAGTTGTCTTACCGGCACCATTGGGTCCAAGCAGGGCGAAGATTTCACCAGTTGCTATCGTCAGGTCGATTCCTTGAACCGCATGAACTGCACCATAACTCTTTGTAAGGCCGCTCACTTCAATTGCGTTCATAATCCAATACTACTATGCGAAAATAGGGCCATGAGTCCGCGCAGAAACTACCCTAAGAACAAGCGGCCTAAATCTGATGATCGCGAAATTGCAACGTCAAATCAAAGCTTCGAAGAACATCATGAGGGTCTCTATACAGTTCGCAAACTAACAGGCTCGGGGGCAACTAAACCCTATCGATGTCCCGGGTGCGATCAAATGATTCCTATGGCAACCCCACACATAGTTGCTTGGTTAGATGGCGATGAAGAAGGTCGCAGACATTGGCACAGCGCATGTTGGGCTAAGAAAAATAATCGCCATCCTAATACTGAAAGAACTCGCAACGCCCCGCGTTACTAACCTAAACGGCCTTTCAGTAACTTTGTTAACTTAATGACAAGTGTGTCATCTTGAGCTCTGCGTTTAAAGCTTAAGAAATGTAGTGGTAAATTGAAACGAGTCCGAACGACCGTGCGCGCAAATGTATATTCCAATAAACCTTCAGGTCCATGAACCCTCCCCGAACCGCTATCTTTTATGCCACCAAACGGCAGCGATGGTATGGCTGCAAATGCAAAGGTTGAATTAATCGCCACCATGCCACATGTAAGTTGGGATGCAATTTTCTTACCGTGGCGCTTAGACCACACATTGGCACCTAATCCATACTTGGAAGCGTTAGATAGTTCAATTGCTTGGCGCATACTAGCTACCCGATTAATAATAATGATTGGACCAAAAGTCTCTTCGCGAATGGCAGTTGAATTCTCTGGAACATCTATTAATACGACTGGTTGCACAAATGGAGCTTGTACTGATTGTGGGCCACCGTAAACGCATGTACCGCCATCGGCAAGGGCGGCTTTAATATGGGATCGAATAACTTTGATTTGCGCAGGCATTGTTGCAGGACCATAGTTTCCATCTCCGGGAGGGCCAGGGTGAATAGTTGAGGCCAATTCAACGGCACGGACAATAAATTCATCAGCAACTTTTTCATCCACATATACACGCTCAGCGCCAATACATGATTGACCGGCATTTGCCATGGCCGACCACATAGTTGCATCCACTGCACGCTTAATATCGGCATCTGCAGCGACAAGGACCGGATCTTTTCCACCGCATTCAAGGATCACAGGTGTCATAGTTGCAGCACATTGAGCTGCAACTAATGTAGCAGTACGAGTAGATCCGGTGAATGAGAGTTTATCGATACCGCTTGTACACAGCGCTTTTCCTGTTTCGCCCAAACCTGTGATGGTTGTAAGCACATCAGCGAAAGGTACAACTTCATTAAAACTTTCTTCAAGCCACATTCCAACACCAGGTGTGTATTCACTCGGCTTGAAAACAACCGTGTTTCCAGCGGCCAATGCATATGCGATTGAACCCACAGGAGTAAATAGTGGATAGTTCCACGGTCCAATAACTCCAATAACACCCAACGGTGCACGCTCAACGGTCGCCGACATATTAGCCATCAACAAACCAGGCCTGCGATAGGAAGTTCGCATGACATCTTCGGCATGACGCGCGGCCCAACCAATATGGTTGGCAGCGATACTGACTTCAATGCGCGAATCACTGAAAGGTTTTCCTGTTTCACGGGAAATAAGTTCAGCTACATGATCGACTCGAGAAATAATTAGTGAACTCCAGGCTAGCAATACCTTTTTTCTGCCAGCAAAACCCAGGGCCTCCCATGCAGAGCTTGCCACCCGAGCGTGCGCTACTGCTTCATTGACTTCATTTTTACTCCAGAGGGGATAAGTACCTACAACTTCATCGTTTACTGGGTTATGTGAATTAAATGAGGGCTTTCGTTTTGTGGCCATGGTGAGGAGCGTAGTCGGGTGTCGGTAGGATTTGAAGCATGGCGCAGATAGTAAGACCCAGCAGTACTTTGCCGGCTATTCGCAGGATTTTTCATGTTATGACCGCCGACGGTATTGATTTAATAGGCGAAGTGGCCGCCCCAATTGGTCAATCTCGAGGTGCAATTTTATGTTTACATCCGCTTCCTACCGCAGGTGGAATGATGGACAGTCATATTTATAAAAAGGCCGCAAACCGTTTACCTGCGATGGCTGGGATTACTGTAGTTCGTTTTAACACTCGTGGTACAACAAGTGAGATCGGGAGCAGTACGGGTGAGTTTGATAATGGAAAAGCCGAAGGACTAGATGTTGCTGCCATGCTTTCATACTGCTTTGATACTTTAGCCCTTGAAAATGTATGGGTAGTGGGTTGGTCTTTTGGAACTGATTTAGCGCTACAGCACGCAAAGGATCTTCGTCACAAGGGAATGATTCTACTGAGCCCACCACTTCGAACTACCACCGATGAAGAATTACGTTATTGGAATACCGACCTTCGTCCAGTTATTGCACTTGTGCCTGAACTCGATGATTACTTACAACCAGATGCGGCTCAACAACGTTTTTCATTGGTCCCACATGTAAAAATAATTGCTGTGAGCGGGGCAAAACATTTATGGTTAGGCGAGCCTTATGTAAATCGGGTTTTATCTGAGATTAACTCAATCGTGACTGGCGATCAAGAAGCACTCCCGCTGGAGTTTTAAGAATCATTAGCTCGAGGAATAACCACTTCATCTAATATTAGAATTACTGCAGCAGCAACGGGTACGGCTAGTAGACCGCCAATTAGCCCCAGAAGTGAAGAGCCAATAAGAGCTGAAATAATAGTTACTGCACCTGGTACGGCGAGCGTCTTTTTCATAATTTTTGGGGTAACAATATAGTTTTCAACTTGAACATAAATAACATAAGCGATGAAAGTAACCGCTCCTAGAAATACTGACTGTGTGAGAGCAATGATCGTAACAATGGAGCAGCCGATGAAGTGGCCGATTAGTGGAATTAATCCGCACACCAGAATGATCATTCCAATGGCGATTGGCGAAGGCAGGCCAAGAATAAGAGCTAAGAAAAAGACGAAGATAGATGCCATGATGGCAATAACAATTTGACTACCCACAAATGAACCAACGCGCGCAATAATCGCTTCAGTGAGTCGACCGACACGTTCACGTCGAGTTGAAGGAACGAGTGAAAGGCCAAGTTCAACTGCTTGTGGAAGGGAGGTAATAAAGTACAAAGTTAGCACCAGAACAGTCAAGAATGAGAAAAAGCCTGAGAGAACAGATTTTCCAACTCCAATTACTCCACCGAAAGTAGATATCAATAATGTTCCATTAGAGGTTACAGATTTTAATTTCTCTTGAAGTGTATCGATGATTCCGTAGTGATCGTTAAGATTTGAAATTGTGGAATTATTTTTCAAGTCTGTGAGTAATTGTGGAGCTTTATCAATTAATTGCGTACCTTGAGAAATAACTGGTGGTAAAACTACGAGTGCAAAAAAGATGACAAAAAGAATTACGGCTGAAAAGATCACTGCAACTGCAGCGTTGCGAGAGAAATTTCTTCTGCGAAGTCCTTCAACCGCAGGATTAAGTCCAGTTGCTAGGAATAAAGCGATAAGTATCAGTACAAAGATCTGACTTACACTGGCCAAGGCGCGCAATAATACAATTGCCATTAGTGCACCTAGCGTTGCAATAAATCCAAAGTAAAAGGGATGTGTGCGGTTTATTGGCTCGCCTAAGGCTCCATAATCGTTCGGTGCTGTAGGAGCCTTCACGTTTCGAGCTGTGACCTTCTTTATTCGCGCTGAAATTGCCATGCATACATTGTAAAGTCACCACCTAGTTCATTGGTGACATGGAGTTCATCTTCCCGTCACATTTATAGGCAAGAATAGGAAGCATGGCACTGCGAATCACGGGATTAGGCGATGAGATCGCCGCAGTCACTGGCCTGCCATGGAATCAATCTCTGGAGGAGTGGCCTGAAGACCCAGCACTTGCTGAAAAGCGAGGCATTTCGCGACATGTGGTTCGCTTGGTTCGAGCCACGAGCGATCCTGATTCGCAAGTCTATGCCGTTAAAGAGACTGTGGCCGAATTCGCTAATCGTGAGTACAAAGCCTTGCGTGAGCTCTCGCACCTGAACGCACCTTGTGTAGAACAGATTGCAGTAGTGGAGGGGCGCACAGATAAAAATGGCGAAGAGCTTCCATGCGCCATCGTCACACGCTTCCTACCGTACTCACTTCCATATCGAGTTCTTCTGTCGGGTTCGGTAACCGCCCATGACATAACAACGATGGCTAGCGCCTTAGCCCTTTTACTTGTGCGCGTTCACTTGCTTGGATTTTGGTGGGGAGATTGTTCACTATCCAATACTTTATTTCGTCGCGATGCTGAAGGCTTTGCCGCCTATCTTGTAGATGCCGAAACAGGCGAGTTTCAAAAAACCTTAAGCGATGGACAGCGTGAGCATGACTTAGATATTGCAATGTTTAACGTTGCCGCCGAGCTTGAAGACTTATCTTTATCGGGCGTTCTCTATCCAGGTTTGGATCCAGTGCGCGCGGCTGAAGCTGTTATCCGTAGGTACCGGCGTATTTGGACAGCGCTAAAAGAGCGTCAACTTCTTGATCCAAAAGATCGACATGCAGTTGAACGTGCAATGCGACAATTACATGATTTAGGTTTTGCTGTGGAGGAAGTCTCTATTACTATCGATGGAGATTCTCAACTGGTTTCTTTCCAACCAAAATTGGTAGCAGCTGGATACCACACTGCACGCCTACGCGAATTAATGGGAATTGAAACTGAAGAGCTTCAAGCCAAGAGAATTTTGGCATCCTTTGATCGCTACAACGCACGTGAAGAAAAATCTGGAGCTTCAGCCAGTGAGTCAGCTAAAAAGTGGTTTGCTGAAGTATTTGAAGCAACGATTTCGCGAGTTCCTCACCACATGCGTGGCCGTGTTGAGCGCGCACAGATGTTTCATGAGATTTTGGAAAATCGTTGGTACCTCAGCGAGTACCAAGGAAGTGACGTAGGGCTCGAGGATGCAACCGATAACTACGTCAGCGAAATCCTGCCGTACCGCCGTGATTCTGGCGTTGAGCTTCCAGTAGTATGAGAGCGTGAGTCAGCCCCCAAACTTTGGACAAGCCTTTGATTTAAGCTCATTAGGGCGAGCAAAGACGGCTCCACCAGCCCATATGCCCGGCCTTGAGGTTACTCTCGCAAACTTAACCTCAGTTGTCTTGCCTAGCTCAAAGGAAAAACCAGTCATCATCATTGCCTGGTCGCAACGCTCACCAGAGTCTCTAGAAATGGTGACAACTCTGGCCGCTTTAGAAAAGGCATATGCCGGTAGTTGGATCCTTGGGCGTCTTGATATCGATGCCCAGCCGCAGGTAGCAGAAGCCTTTCAAACTAAGAGCATCCCTTATGCAGTTGCAATCATTGCCGAACAGATGGTGCCGCTTTTTGAACAAAGCTATCCCGAGGCGCAGATTCGACTAGTGATAGATAAAGTTTTGGTACTTGCGGGCGAACAAGGCGTTGGTGCTGCGCCTATTGAAGTAAGTGAGCCTGAAGAAGAGGAGGCGATGGCTGCATTAGAAGCCGGTGAATTTATTTTGGCGCAAGCTGCATATAAAAAACTTTTAGCTCGTAAGCCCTCAGATAGTTTTGCCAAACTAGGGTTAGCGCAGACACAACTACTTATTCGTACCGATGGTTTAGAGCTAGATACCATTCTTGCCAAAGCACAAGCCTCACCAAGTGAGATTGCGTTACAACTGCAAGCAGCTGATATGGAGATTGTCAACGGCGGCGTTGAAGCTGCATTTAGCCGCTTAATTCATTTAGTACAAGAATCCTCTGGCGATGTGCGCAATAAAGCTCGCGAACACTTAGTTGGACTTTTTCTATTGGTCGATCCATCCGATCCGCGACTCTCTGCTGCGCGTAGTGCGTTAGCGAATGCACTGTATTAATGCATACGTTAACCCCAAAGAAAGAACTCACCTACTTACAGTCACTGTTTTTTCTCTTTGGCTTTCTCATCATGTCGTGGATTCCTAGATTTCCTGAAGTCAAGGCAAATCTAGATCTGACAAATGGTGAGTTTGGTTCGCTCGTAAGCACATCAGCGATTGGATCACTTATTTCGCTTCTGACGGTAGGTCACTTAGTCCATAACTATGGAGCTAAAAATATTATGAGATTCTCTGTCTTATCGATTGCAGCGAGTTTGATTCTTTTAACAACAACCCATTCTGGGTTCATATTTTTGATAAGTAGTGTGATTCAGGGGGGTGCCACTTCAGCCTTTCATATCGCGATTAATACTCAAGGTTTTAGTTATCAAGACCGCACAAAAAAGCCGGTTATCACCTTATTAAGTGGGTATTGGAGCGCTGGGGCAGTAGCTACCGCCATGATATCCGGGGTATTAGTTGGAAATATAAGTTTAAAAATACATATTATTGTTCTGGTCTTAGCCGTTCTGCTCATCATGCTTTTTATCCTTTCACGTATGGATTCGGTTCTCATACAGCCAAATAAAAATCCTGGTGAGGCCTATAAAGTGAGTGATTTATTCAAAGGCTTCAGAGTAGATTCATTGGTTTCAAGTGCAATTTTTTGTGCAATTTGTTTAGAGTTCAGCATAGGTGACTGGGCAGCAATCTTCACTAAAGAAGATATGGGTATTAAGAGCGGATTACATACTCTGCCCTATATTCTCTTTACTTTAGCCATGATTACAGGCCGACTTTTTGTTCATAAGTTATTTAAAAAATTCGCAATGCAATCTTTAATGACTTCTGGTGCCCTGCTTTCTGGAATTTCATTTCTATGCGGCTTAGCAACTGTGCATTTGCTAGGTGATACAAATAAAATCTTAGTATTAATAGTTCTTTGTATAAGTTTCACTCTAGCTGGACTGGGCTCATCTTTTCTTGCACCAAGTATTATGAATATTGCAAATCTTAGATCAAAATCCCCGGCAAGCGTTGTCATAGGTCAACTAGGTGTAATCAATAATATCGCCATTTTCTTTATGCGCCTTATAATTGCATGGACCGCTCAAGCAACCTCACTAACTTTTGCTTTAGTTATACCAGCTGCCATGCTTCTTATTGTTCCTTTTTTCTCAAAAATATTTAAGAACGCTTAAACCACACTGTTGCTAGCGGTGGAATGCGAACACCCGCACTGACATGCCCGCCATCTGTGATACTAATAGGCGTATTAGTAAAACCGCTTCCACCAAAAATACTGGAATCAGTATTAAAGAGCTCGCTCCATGTGCCCACGGTTGGAAAAGTGAGGAGATATCTCTCATGTGGCATTGGAGAGAAGTTAGTAATGCTGACAAGCGGTTCACCCGCTTCATCCCACCGGGCAAAGGCCAGCACATTAGCTCCAGCATCGTTATTAACTAGCCAGGTAAAGCCATCTGGGGAGCCATCTTTCTGCCATAAAGCCGGGGTCTTTCGATAGCTTTGATTGAGATGGCACATCATCGTTGCGACGCCACTATGTTCGGGATACTGCGTTAAATGCCATTGCAAACCGGCGCTTTCGCTCCACTCATCGTTTTGGGCAAACTCACTACCCATAAAAAGAAGTTTTTTGCCGGGATGCGCCCACATAAAACCATATAACGCCCGTAATGTAGCCAACTTCTGCCAACGATCGCCGGGAAATTTGTTAACTAACTGGCCTTTACCATGAACAACTTCATCGTGGGAAAGGGCAAGCATAAAGTTTTCACTCCAGGCATAGAGAATAGAAAATGTAATCTCATTGTGGTGATGAACTCTATGTATCGGGTCATACTGCAGATACTGCAAGACATCATGCATCCAACCCATATTCCATTTAAAGCCAAAGCCTAAGCCACCTGAATCTGTAGATCGAGTGACTCCAGACCATGCCGTAGATTCTTCGGCGATCATTATTACACCAGGATATTTTCTATAGGCCGTTGAAGTCGCCTCTTGTAGTAGCGCTACCGCTTCAAGATTTTCACGACCCCCATGAATATTTGGTAACCACTGGCCTTCTTCACGTGAATAATCCAAATAGAGCATTGATGCAACGGCATCGACACGCAATCCATCGATATGAAACTCTTCTAGCCAATACAGTGCACTTGCCACAAGAAAGTTACGAACTTCATTGCGCCCAAAATTAAAGATAAGTGTTCCCCAATCAGGGTGCTCGCCTAATCGAGGATCTGCATGCTCGTATAAAGCAGTACCATCGAATTTTGCAAGCGCCCATTCATCTTTAGGAAAGTGCGCTGGTACCCAATCTAGAATTACTCCAATTTCTGCATTATGGAGTGCATCTACTAAATGCTTGAACTCATCGGGAGTACCAAAGCGCGATGTCGGCGCAAAGAATGAGGTGACTTGGTAACCCCACGAAGGTCCATATGGGTGTTCGGTTACTGGAAGGAATTCAATATGAGTAAAGCCCGTGGCCTTAACGTATTCGACTAGCTCAATAGCTAATTCGGTATATGACAAACCCAATTTCCATGATCCCAGATGGACTTCATAGACACTCATTGGCTCACGCCAAGGCTGGAAAGTAGAACGCTGATTTATCCACGCAGCATCAGTCCAGATGTAGGCCGACTCTTCAACTACTGAGGCGGTTAACGGTGGAATCTGCGTTGCGCGAGCCATGGGATCTGCATGGTCAACCCAGTGCCCATCGATTCGGCATACCGCAAACTTATATTTATAACCCACATCGATACCTGGAATAAATATCTGCCAAATTCCAGATGAACCAGTAGGGGTCATGGGATTAGTTTTTCTATCCCAATAATTATGGTCCCCAATCAGACTGACTGCTTGTGCATTTGGTGCCCACACGCTAAAACTAGTTCCAGTTAGATTGCCATCTTCGTTACGTATAACGTGTGCCCCGAGAACTTTCCACAACTGTTCGTGTCTGCCCTCACCCATTAAATGGAGATCCACGTCTTGTATCAAGGGAGCTTTACCTGTGCGATGTGGGCAGTTTTACCAACTGTTGGATCTAAAGAAACAAAGGTATGAGAGGACCAGTTGTAGGTCATGCCATCAAGTAAGTCTTTAGCTACAAAATGATCACCAGAAAGACCAAGAGATGGCATATCCCAATGCACCATAGTGCCCTGTGCAAAGCTGGGATCAAGATTGACAACAACAAGAATGAGGTTGTCTCCATCGCGTTTGGAGTAAGCGATAACGGCATCAGAATCAGTGGTATGAAAAACCAAGTTACGCAAACGCTGTAGTGCAATATTGTTCTTTCGAATTTCATTTAATTGAGTAATGAGTGGCGCTAAGCTCTTTTGAGCCTTTGTCCAATCGCGTACTTTAATCTCATACTTCTCAGAGTTTAGATATTCTTCGCCACCCTCTTTGAAAGGGGCGTGCTCACAGAGTTCATACCCTGCATACATTCCCCATGATGGCGTTAGAGTGCTGGCCAGTACTGCTCGTAGGGCAAACGTGTTGGGATTACCAGACTGTAAGTGAAAAGGATTTATATCTGGTGTGTTGACCCAAAAATTAGGTCTAAAAAAAGCACTGGTCTGGTTGCTTAGTTCGCGGCCATACTCAGTGAGCTCCCACTTGTTGGTGCGCCAGGTGAAATAGGTATATGACTGGTGAAATCCAGCCTTTCCTAAGGCGTGCATCATGGCTGGAGCCGTAAATGCTTCGGCCAGAAATACTATGTCAGGGTCTTCACTGTTAATGATGGCCAATACATCCTGCCAAAAATGAACAGGCTTTGTGTGTGGGTTGTCGACTCTAAAAATTTTTATAGCTTTTGATGCCCAGAAACGAATAATGCGAAGGACTTCATCTCGGATTCCTATGTAGTCGTCATCAAAGTTTATAGGGTAGATATCTTGATATTTTTTTGGTGGATTTTCAGCATATGCAATTGTTCCATCTGCGCGCTTATTGAACCACTCTGGATGAGCCTGAACCCAGGGATGATCTGGTGAGGTTTGCAACGCCAAGTCGAGTGCAATTTCAACTCCATGCTTTCCAGCAGTTGCAACGAAATTTTCAAAATCTTCCATCGAGCCCAGAACAGGATTAATAGCGTCGTGACCACCATCTGCATTGCCGATGGCCCACGGTACTCCCGGATCAGATTCAGTGGGAGTTAAAGAGTTATTTGCGCCTTTGCGGTGTGCGATTCCAATGGGATGAATTGGAGGAAGATAAAGAACATCAAAACCCATCGCAGCGATCGCAGGGATTCGTAATGCTGCAGTTGTAAAGTTACCACTAGTAATTGTGCCATCGGAGTTCTTAACTGCACCTTCACTTCGTGGGAAAAATTCATACCACGCACCTACAAGCGCACGGTTGCGATCTGCGCGAAGAGGATACTTCTCTGAAGAGCCCAAGACAGTGCGATAGTCAGAGGTACTATCGGCCTCAATGATAAAAAAATAGTCGCCCACTTCTGGCACGCTAATTGTGGCTTCAAGGTGGTTAGTTCCAGGTGCTACATCAAGCATGGGATGCCGCGAGACAACCCTCCCAGATGCATTGTGTACAACAACTTCAGCCGTTAATTTTTCGTGACCCTCAATAACCGCTGTTGCAGATATCTTTATTTGCTCATGGGGAACTGCTTTTACAGGTATGAACTCTCCACCGAAGAAAATTGCGGGGGAGACATCACTAATTGCAATTCTTGAGATCAACCTGAACCCTCAGTATTGCCAGCTTCAGCCGCTGATATGTCATCGATACGATACTTAGCCATGGCCGCCTTAACAACCTTCTTTTTAATCTGGCCCATTTTTTCAAGCTGTTGCAATGTGGCAACGGCGATTGACTCTGCATCGACCTTAAAGTGACGGCGTAGAGCGCCACGGGTATCAGATAGTCCAAAGCCATCGGTTCCGAGTGAGATAAATGGCGCTTCCACCCACGGTGCAATCTGGTCCTGTACAGAACGCATGTAATCACTGACTGCGATTACAGGCCCATTAAAGCCAGCGAGCTTGTTTGAAATATAGGCGCGACGCGTATCTTCTGGATTCATCAAGTTGTGTCGATCTGTTTCCAGACCGTCGCGACGAAGTTCATTCCATGAAGTTACCGACCAGACAGAAGCTTCGACGCCCCAGTCATTGCGCAAAAGCTCTTGCGCTTTTACCGCCCAGTTAACTCCGACACCTGATGCCAAAATCTGAGCAGATTTCTTACGTCGATTGCTAGCCGCTGAATATAAATAAATTCCCTTCAGCAAGCCGGCAACATCTAGATTTTCTGGCTCTGCAGGATGAACATATGGCTCGTTATAAACAGTGAGGTAATAATAAATATTCTCACTATTTTCACCATACATGCGACGAAGTCCATCTTTAACTATATGCCCTAGTTCAAAGGCAAATGCTGGGTCGTAGGCAACAACAGCTGGATTAGTAGATGCTAGAAGATGTGAGTGCCCATCTTCATGCTGCAAGCCTTCACCATTGAGGGTCGTGCGCCCGGCAGTTGCTCCGATAACAAAGCCTCGTACAAGTTGATCTGCAGCTGCCCAGAAGGCATCTCCTGTGCGTTGGAAACCAAACATTGAATAGAAGATGTACATAGGAATCATTGGTTCATCGTGTGTGGAATAAGAAGAGCCAACTGCTGTAAATGATGCAACCGAGCCAGCTTCATTGATTCCTTCGTGCAGAATTACACCCGATGTAGATTCCTTATAGGACAACATAAGCTCACGATCAACGGGCTGGTATTGCTGCCCGTGTGGAGAATAAATCTTTAGCGTTGGGAATAGTGAATCCATTCCGAATGTGCGTGCCTCATCAGGAATAATTGGAACAATACGTGAACCCAAACCAGGATCCTTTATAAGATCTTTGAGCATGCGAACAAAGGCCATAGTTGTCGCGATCTCTTGTGCCCCTGAACCACGCTTGACTGAGTCATAGACGGAGTCGTCGGGTTGTGTAAGTGGTCGCGAGATTGCTCTGCGACGAGGAATTGAACCACCTAAGACTTCTCGTCGTTCGGTTAGATACTTTGCCTCTTCGGAATCTTCTGCGGGTTTAAAGTAAGGAGGTAGGTACTTATCTAATTTTTCATCTGGAATCTCTAAGTGCAAGGTATCGCGGAACTGCTTAATATCTTCGAGTGACATCTTCTTCATTTGATGCGTTGAATTACGCCCTTCAAATGTAGAGCCCAGAGTCCAGCCCTTAATTGTCTTAGCCAAAATTACTGTTGGGCGTCCATTATGTTGAACCGATCTGGAATATGCGGCAAATAGCTTCTTATAGTCATGGCCTCCTCGGCGAAGGCTCCAAATCTTCTCATCGCTCCAATCGGCAACCATCGCTGCAGTTCGTGGATCGCGACCAAAGAAGTTCTCACGCACGTATGCACCAGATTCTGCTTTAA
The DNA here is from genome assembly GCA_945865365.1 of Streptomyces griseus. Lineage (GTDB taxonomy): Bacteria > Actinomycetota > Actinomycetes > Nanopelagicales > Nanopelagicaceae > Planktophila. Next base: position 20,865 of record CAMBDL010000008.1, on the reverse strand, counting down.
ACGTCTGGAAATCTCCATCGAGAGTCTCATTCATTAATTTAACTAGTGCGCCTTCGCGATCTTGAGCGAGAAGTGGATCCCAGTCACGGCTCCATACAACTTTAATAACATTCCAACCAGCGCCACCAAAGATTGCTTCGAGCTCTTGAATTATCTTTCCGTTACCGCGAACTGGGCCATCGAGTCGTTGCAAATTACAGTTAACAACAAAAGTTAAGTTATCAAGATTTTCGCGAGTCGCTAGACCAATTGCTCCTAATGAATCAACTTCATCAACTTCACCGTCGCCTAAAAATGCCCAGACATGCTGGTCGGATGTATCTTTAAAGCCCCGATTATGTAAGTAACGGTTATATCGCGCCTGATAAATTGCATTGAGCGGGCCAATTCCCATTGACACAGTTGGGAACTGCCAAAAATCTGGCATCAAACGTGGATGCGGATACGACGACAAACTTCCAGATGGATGCGAGAGCTCTTGTCTAAAGCCATCTAACTGATCTTCGCTTAAGCGACCTTCAAGAAATGCACGCGCATACATTCCTGGACTTGCGTGGCCTTGGAAAAATACTTGGTCTCCACCACCAGGATGATCTTGACCGCGAAAGAAGTGATTAAAACCAACTTCATACAATGCCGCCGATGATGCATACGTTGAAATATGACCACCAACACCAACTCCTGGGCGTTGTGCGCGGTGCACCAACATGGCTGCATTCCAACGATTGATTGCGCGAATTCGCCGTTCAATATTTTCATCACCTGGGAAGTCGGGCTCATGTTCAGGCGAAATCGTATTGATGTAATCGGTAGTACGAAGAGCGGAAATTCCAATATTCTTTTCGTGTGCGCGCTTGAGAAGACTCAGCATTAAATATCGAGCTCGCACTGGGCCGGCATGTTCAAGAGCGGCATCGAAAGAGGCCTGCCATTCAGCGGTTTCAGATGGATCGGTATCCACCAACTGGTCGATGAACTGATCGGGCGCTTCGAAGTTTTCGGTCATGGCCCCTATTCTTCCCCGAACTGCCCAGTAAGTCGAAATGGAGAATCAATCCCTCCACCCTCTTGCAATAACCGGCGAGATTGTGTGGACTTAGCCCGTGCCAGAGAGAATGGGCTTTAAGAAAGGCGACCTAATTTTAGAGGTCGGCCGCGTTGATGACTGCGATATCCACGTTCGAGAGGTTTTATGTGAAATAACTGGTAGTGAATTCCTTGAGGCCGATTCGCAAGAAGTTGTAGATGGCGTCATTATCTGGTGGCACGATAGCGATGGCGATTTAGTTGATGAGTTAATGGATGCACTCACATATTTAAGCGAGAATGGATCTATCTGGGTCTTAACTCCAAAAATTGGGCGTAGTGGACATGTAGAGCCAAGTGATATTCATGATGCTGCACCTATCGCCGGTTTAAGTGTTACTTCATCGATATCTATCGCCCACGATTGGACGGCAACACATCTGGTCGCGCGCAAGGCTGCCAAACGATAGAATTAGCCTTATGACATTAACTATCGGACAAGCAGCTCCAGATTTTGAAGTTCTCAACCAACACGGTGAGAAAGTTTCACTTGCTTCATTTAAAGGTGAAAAAAATGTAGTTCTACTTTTTTATCCATTTGCATTTTCAGGTATCTGCACCGGTGAACTCTGCGCCTTACGCGATGATCTTTCAGCTTTTCAAAATGACAACGTTCAACTTCTAGCAATCTCATGTGATCCTATGTACGCCCAGCGCGCATTTGCAGATCATGAGGGATATAAGTTCCCAGTGCTAACAGATTTTTGGCCACACGGCGCAGTTGCTAAGGCCTACGGTGTTTTCGATGATGCACGTGGATGTTCAACACGTGGAACCTTTGTTATCGACAAGAGCGGCGTTTTGCGCTGGCAGGTAGTTAACGGATTGGGCGATGCGCGCAATGTTGGAGACTATAAAGCTGCAATAGCTGGGCTGTAATAGCCGGGAATTACTCATTTCACACCTTGTGAAGTACGATTTGCCGGTGCTCGAAAGAGTGCGCGGGTGCTTAGCTCAGTGGTAGAGCGTCTCGTTTACACCGAGAATGTCGGGGGTTCGAAACCCTCAGCGCCCACAAGAAGAAGGAGTTGATGAGAAGCCTATGAAAGCCAGCTCACACCATCAGCGCCAAATCCTAGAAGTTGCTCATTTGGATCAACGAACTACTGCGATTAATCACAAAGTATCAACCCTTCCCGAATTAGCTCTCCTTAAAGCAGTTACAACGAAATCACACAATGCCCGTGATCTACGGATAGGTGCCCAAACTGAACTCAGTGATGTCAAGCGCGAACTCTTGCGCGCCGAGGCCGATGTTGAGCAGATTGTCAGTCGAATAACTAAAGACGAGTCCCGTCTTAGTGGTGGATCGGCGTCGCCAAAAGAGCTTGAACAGTTACAACATGAAGTTGGCACACTTGGAGTTCGTCGCGCCGAGTTAGAAGAGATCGAACTTGAAATCATGATGCGAGTGGATGAGATTAATGCCCGCATAGCTGAACTACAGGCGCAGGAAGCTACATACGCTGCTGAAATTGCAGATCTAGAGATTCGCAAAGAAAATGCAATGGCCGAGTTTAATAACGAGCTAGAGGCGATAGTGAAAGAACGTTCAGAGGCGCTCGCAAGTGTTTCAGATGAGTTGATTGCTTTGTACGAAAAGATTCGAAGCTCCAATAATGGAAACGGTGCTGCTGTCTTATCTGCAGGTGCATGCAATGGCTGCCACCTTTCAATCAATACCGTTGAACTTAAGCGCATTGCTGATTTAGCTGAAGATGAAGTTGTGCGATGCGAAGAGTGCCGTTGCATCTTGGTGCGTGGAGTTTAATTAGATGGCTAGACATTTTTCACTCACCGCCGATGGTGGCTCTCGAGGCAATCCGGGTGATGCAGGATATGGATCAGTTGTCACTGAAAATGGAACGATAATTGCTGAACTCTATGATTACATCGGGATTGCAACTAATAACGTCGCTGAATACAGCGGACTCATTGCGGGCTTAACTGCTATTCATGACCTAGATCCCGAAGCAACTATCGATGTAAAGATGGATAGCAAGCTCGTTGTAGAACAGATGTCAGGTCGTTGGCAGATTAAGCATGCAGATATGCGAACTTTGGCCAGTGATGCCAGAGCTGCGCACAAGCCATCATTAGTGACTTATACGTGGATTCCGCGTGATCAGAACTCACATGCCGATCGCTTAGCAAATAAGGCCCTTGACCTTCAGGCCGGTGGGGCAGAGATAAACTTGGTGCAAAAAAATTATTTAACTGAACGTCTCTTAACAAAAGAGGTAGCAACTACGGTTATTTTGATCCGCCATGGCGAGACCGCATTAACACCTCTTAAAAAGTTTTCAGGTGATGGGCCATTAAACCCAGAGCTAACCGAACAAGGCCTAGCCCAAGCTGAACTCGTTGCCAAAGCTGTGGCCGAACTTAACCCAGAAGTGATTGTGGCATCACCTCTTAATCGCACAAAGCAGACCGCTGCAGCGATTTCTCGTGCGACCGGTTTGCCCGTTAACTATGAGGATGCCTGGATCGAGTGTTCATTTGGAATCTGGGATGGAATGTCGATCGATGAAGTAAAAGAAATGTATCCAGTCGATTACAACTCTTGGTTGTGCTCAACCGGTTTTGCGCCCCCGGAAGGCGAGTCATATGACGCAGTTGCCATACGAGTTGATGAAGCACTTGAACAGATAGTTGCCGAATACCCTGGTCAAAGAGTTGTTGTTGTATCACACAATGGGACAATTAAAACTGCGGTAAAGTTAGCGATCGGTTCGCCTGCCGATTCCATCTTTCATATAGATGTCTCGCCATGCTCGATTACAACTATTTCTATCTGGCCCAGTGATGGCCTTCGAGCAGTTCGATCCTTAAATGAGCAAGGGCATTTACGCTAAGCCCACTGTTGCAAGCCATAAGCGCGACATCTCAGAATGACCAAATACCGTTGGATGAACTCCATCTTCGGCAATCTTTGCCATAGAGACAACTCCAGAAAGTGCCGTGAAATGTTGATCAAAGGGGACCACGAAGGCATCAAACTTTTTAGCCATCTCGTGAACAATTTCGATTTTTGGATCTAAGTCCTCTCGCCACGAATTCATCTCATCTTGAACTGGCAGTAAGAATGGTTCACATAAAACGAATTGCGGATTACATATTGCTTGAGTCAGGCTCAAGATCCGATCATACCGTTCACGGAAATTCTCAGTGGGGGTAATGTCATTGTCATCGTATCGACGCCACATGTCATTTATGCCGATAGCGATTGAAAGTAAGGTGGGTTTATGGTCTAACACATCAACCTGCCAACGCTTTTCTAAATCAATTAATCGGTTACCACTTATTCCAACGTTGATGATCTCGCCCGTAAGTAAACCCGACCGAACTATTTCACGCACATAGCCATCGCCATAGGGTGGCTCAATGTCTCGGCCACAATCGGTGACGCTATCGCCAATGAAGAGATTGATAGCCGACATAGATCTAGCTCCCTAGCTCTGCGATGAGTTCATTAATGGGTCCTTCAATTTGATCGCCAAAGAGATTCTTGCGGTGCTCCAAGAGCCGCTCATTGAGTGCTTCTAGCGCACTCTGATCGGCCGATGTTCCAGCGATGCATCCCTTATCTGAATTGAATGTGCACCCTTTAAGAACCTGACCTAGACCCACAAGAACTTCTCCGCCGATTAAGTATTTCTCCAACCACTTTGCAATCTCTGCAATCATGAGTGGTTTGCTAAATTCTTTCCCAAGTAAGTATGTGTGGTTTGCGATTATTTCCTTGCCGGCAGCAATAAAGATATCGCCGGATTCAATTAGATTGCCTTGGCGCCACTGTGTTACACCTTTACGAAACACCTGCCGCAAATCTGGCGCAGGATCCCCACCCACTGCAGTTCCCATTGAAGTGCGCAAGAACTTTCGCAGCGCAATACGATCGCCCTCATTCGGGATGAGGTAAACGAGCGCGCTCTCCCAGGATTGATCGGGGTCATAGGTGGCGGAATTCCATAGGTACTTTCCAATGGTGAATAGAGGGATCTGTGACATCTCAAACTGCAGCATAGGATTTGAAACCAATCCCGATGAGTACTTCTGTAAACCTACCTCGCGCCCGCGGACAGGGCCTATGTATAAGTTCTTTTGCAGGCCCCCATCATTGACGGGGAAGTTATCCCAATAAAGAGCTGGCCGCAGGGTTGTACGTTCGAAAATCACGGCATCTGAGATATCAAGGTACTCAGAGATTATTGAACGTCCGGTCCACATAATATTTACACGGGCATGGAGTTCTTGCCCTAGAACCTGCAGGTAAGGCTCATTTCCACGGCCTGAATAGTGCATAGGGCACATTGTTAGCGCGATATGACTATCAAGAGCTACTAACTTGCTCCACACCCGGTTCGTAAAATCCGCATGAGCCTCAGCGGTTGAAACATAGCGCTCTATATCTTCTTCGTGCTGTAACTCCCACGCGATGTCATCCCACAACAAACCAAAATGTCTGGCTCCTAAGTCGAATAACTGCTTATAGCGATTAACTACTGCATCAACATCGGCTTCATCGCTGTACTTAACCGAGAGCCCTGGTGATACGCAGACAGCTAGCTCAATTGCATTCTTATGGCCAACTTCAATCAACTCTTTTGTATTAGATAAAAAAGTATCATCAAATAATGATCTCCAGTTGAAGCGCTGCCAAGGAATATCTTTTGGCGCCAAGAAATATGTATTCATGTTGTAATCGCCACAATAATTTAATGCACGAACGCGTTGCTCATGGTTCCATGGCTTGCCATAAAAACCTTCGACTACTCCGCGTATAGGAAAGTCAGGAGCCTCATTGCAAGAAATTGTTGTTTGCCCAGATTTAATCCATGTTGTTAGTGCATTCAGTGCATAGCGATAAGTGTGATCGACCTGAACGCCAATGGTGGCATTTATGCTGGCGCTTAATCTGGAGGCAGTGAGAGAAAAGCCTTCTGGCTTTAAAGAAGATGAGTTTTCCAGAGTGATCTCAATACTTAAATCATCACACTCTTGATGGGCCCAGAAGGCCTCATTAATAGATGTGATGAGAGGGGATGCGTTGGCGATTGAGATCATTGCAGAAAAACCTTTCCCGCTTGAGTTAAAAGGTGTACCGAGAACGCATCTGGTACTGCTCCAAAGTAACTACGCGCAGTGGCTAAAACTGAGCCATAAACTGGTGGAATTGTAAGTACCTTTATTGAGGAGTTGGGAATCAGTCGAGTAACTTCACTCTCAAACTCCTGATCAAATATTGCAGATCCAGCCGTATGTAGGCCCCCAGCTCGAATTATTGCTACTTTTTTACCTTTGAAATCTAGGCGCGAAAAAATTCCAAAGACATCTAAAGCATGTTGGTGTGCAACTTTTGTTACATTGTCAATTGCAGTTGCGTCGCCTGTATTTGCAAGATCAAAAATCAATGGTGCTAGAGATTCATCGAGAGGAATTCGATCTCGCGCAATAGCGGTAAAGAACTTGGCTATATCGTTATAACCGAGCTTGGCTGGAATAAGGTAAAACATCGCAGTTTTTGTCGCAATCCCATGATGCATCCGTGCAATTGAGTCAAGACACAGAGCTACAAGTTGCCCAGCACCGCCAGCTTCACCCAGATCCATTCCCATTGTTTGCAAAGTATTGCTGGCATCGCGCCCTGTTGTCTTACCCCCAGTGCCGGCGATTGAGACTATTCCGATGCCATCCGGAATTCCAGCAAAGAGGGCGGCAAAAGAATCGTTCATCAAGTGAGTGAGTCCACTTAGCTGTAATGAGTTAATTACTGGAATAAAGCTTTCTTTGTCTTCATCCCAATCAATTCCAGCTAATGCAAAAGTTGACCCCACTACATCTTCAATTGTGATTCCTGCATTATGAACTACCGAACGTATTAGTTCTTGCAGACCAGTTTGAACGGCCTGAAGCCCGATACGTTCCCAGTTGGCTCCACCATTTGCTGCAGTGCCAAGAATGTGTCCATCTAGGTCGACAATAACGGCATGAGTTTTAGTTCCCCCGCCATCGATGCCTAGAAGAGCCTTAGTCATTGAAGGCTCCGATCATTCCAGCATTCTCTTTCTTTAGATCCGTCCATAGCGCACGAGCATCGGCTATATCTGGACCGATGGGATTTGTAATAAGGGCTCGAAGCGCACTCTCTTCATCGCCATTGACGGCGGCATCAATAGTTAAAAGTTCAAAATCCTTAACCGTGCGCACGAGTGCATCGATATCACCTCGCATCGCAGTCGTCTTTATCGATTTCGCTCCTGCGGAAGTTATTACTGCGGGTATCTCCATGACGGCATCATCTGGGAAGCCAGGAACGGCGCCATTATTGAGCGTATTAACGATATGAGTGGTGCCTGCATTGTTATGAATATCGGCCATAAGTTCAGCGGCAGAATCTGAATAATACGCACCACCCCGTTGCATGAGCTCCTCAGGTTTAGTCATAAGAGTTTCATCTTTAAACTTCTCAATTAAGATCTCTTCAATCTTCATTACTTCACTAGCTCGCGTTGGATTACCTGACTGATAATTAATCCACTCTTTTTCAGCATAGTAGTACAAGAGGTAGTAATTAGGAATTGCATCGAGTAAATCGATAGATTGTTGAGTCCAAGCAGGTGAGTCACCTGGCTTACCTTTTTGAACGGTTAAGCCACGAAATGCCGCAATCGCTTCAGCGCTTTTATCTAGGCCATCAATATGTACCGATCGTATCCACGAAAGATGATTGAGTCCAACGTAATCAAATTTAACTGATGTGGATTCAACACCCATTGCTGCTGCAATTTCGATACGAGTATTCCAGGGAACATTACAAAGACCAATTGTTGTTAGCTCGGGGACCTCTTGAATAATTGTTTGAGTAATTAAGCCTGCGGGGTTTGTAAAGTTTAAGAGAATCGCATGTGGTGCTTCCTCGAGAATAGTTCGGGCAATGTTTAAGGCGACCGGGATAGTACGAAGTGCTTTGGCAAAGCCGCCGACACCCACGGTCTCTTGGCCTACTAAATTATATTTGCGCCCTAAAAGTTCATCACGGTGTCTAGCCGCTTGTGTTCCAACCCTAAATTGGCTCACTACGAAAGATGAACCCCGAATGCCCGCACGTAAATCGCTCCCATATTCGATGGTGATATCTACGTTTGCGGCTTTAATCATGCGCTGTGCAAAACGGGCAATGATTTCTAACTTTGTAGTTTCAATATCGATTAGATGGATATGTGTTATCGGCAGGCGGTTATGTCTTGTGATGACCCCATCGATGAGTTCGGGGGTATAGGTAGAGCCCCCGCCAATTACCGCTAGCTTCATTTACTTTAATCCAGCCACATTTCGAACTACCCCTGTGGATTTTCCAGTGAAAACTATGTCGCAGGCGGTTCGAGTGGCAATAGAGAGGGCTCCAACAAGGATCCCGGTATCACCAAGGGTGGAGATCTCAATTCTTGGCGCAAATGGGACAACTTTTGATACTAGCGCCTCTATTGAATCCAAGAAAAAGCCGGCAGCTCGACCGATTCCTCCAGATAGAACAACGAGTTCAACGTCGGTAATGGCAGCGATTGCGGCAACGTAAAGAGCAATACGTTCGGCTTCTATTTCTACAACGGCTATTCCTAGCTCATCATTGGCTTTAGCGGCATTAAGAATATCAACAGTTGAATAGGGCGCCTTGAGGATACTTTTTGGAAATTTCTTGGCAAGTGACTGTGCAATCTCTGCAATTAAATCACCAGATGGATTAGTGGAAGTTCTATGTATATCTAAAGGATTACCAAAAGGAACATAAAAAATCTCACCTGCCGCACCACGATGGCCACGTAAAAGTTTTCCGTTCAAAACCAAGCCAGAACCTAAACCAGATCCAACCGATAAAACGGCAAAGTTTTCGACATTATGCCCATGGCCAGCAAACTGCTCAGCTACTGTTACTAAATTAATGTCGTTTTCTAAAGTAGGTTTGAGGCCAAACTCTTCTTCAATAAGTGATGAAAGATTAACTCCATCTAGTGAACCAATGGTTCCAGCGATTGAGATAACACCAGTCGCATGATTGATAACACCGGGGGTGCCTACAACGATGGCAGCAACATCCTTGAGCTTATATCCAGAACTCTTTAATACTTCCTCCACAGCTGTATGCATCGTTGCAACTAAATCATTTAATTCAAGTGATTTTATCGGAATTGAGTTTTCAGCAAGCATCACTTGGTTGAGATTTCCAACCGCTGCACGAATAAAGCGTGATCCGATATCAATGCCTAAACAAACCTTTACATCGCTAATTGCCTCATAAACAGAACGAGCTCGGCGGGGATCTTCAGCACCTGGAGTGAACTCCTGCACTAAACCGTACTCAATTAAACTGCGCAAAATATCGGCTGTGGTTGGCTTAGATAAGCCTATTAATCGCGCAACTTGGGCTGCATGCAGTGCGCCCTTTTGGCGCAAAATATCTAGGACTCCACGCTCGTTGATTTCTCGCATCAGTGATGGAACAGCTGCAATAGTTTTTTTACTCATTTAGCCCTTAACTCCAGTCAGGGTAACACCTTCGATGAAGACTTTTTGTGAGAAGAAGAAGATAATAATAACAGGAGCCATGAAAAGCGCAGAAGCTGTCATCATCATATTCGTATCAACATGGTGGATTCCTTGGAAAGCGTTCAATCCAATACCTAGAGTCCAAAGATCTTCATTTTCGACAATATAGAGGAGTGGTCCAAAGAAATCATTCCATGAGCCGAGAAATGCAAAGAGGGCAATGGCCGAAATCGCTGGTTTTGCTAGCGGCACGATGATCCGCATCATCAACTTGAACTCGTTACATCCATCAATGCGAGCGGCATCTGAAATCTCATCAGGAATTGATGTAAAGAACTGCCTTAATAAAAAGATAGAAAATGCACTAGCAAAGAAAGAGGGAACGATAAGTGGCAGAAACGATGGAATCCAGTGTAAGCGGGAGAAAATAATGTACACAGGAATCATTGTGACCTGACCAGGCAACATCATGGTCGACAAAATAACGAGAAAAGTAGTTTGACGGCCTTTCCACTGCAGCCGAGATAAAACATAGGCTGGTGGAACACTAGAAACTACGGTTCCGATTGTTCCCATGATAGAGACAAAGAGGGTATTTAGTGTCCATTTAAGAAATGGAACTGCAGTAAAGATATCTATGTAGTTATGCCATACAAATGGATGTGGCCATAACGCGCGCGTCTCTGCTTGCCCCTTACTCATGAGAGAGATTACGACAACTAAGTAGAGCGGAAGGATAAAGATTGCCGAAAGAGCAATGAGAAGTGAATGACTTCCCACCATGTGCAGGAATTGATTCCACTTTTTAGCACGTCGAGCTTTGCGTGAGTGGGCATCGATCTCAGCGAGCTTTTCAGGTGTGTAGGTACTCATTTAAAGAGAGATCCATTCGGATAATGAACCCAACGCTTTTGGGTCTTTAGAATAACTAACGTGCACAGCAAGGTGATGACTAGCAAGACCCAGGCAAGGGCTGAGGCATAGCCCATTTCGTAGGCTTTAAATGCACTGTAATAGATGTGAGTGGCATAGAAATACATGGAGTGTGAATAGTCATTAACTTGACCAGATGCAACATAAGCCTGCGTGAAGTATTGAAAGCTTCCAATGACACCGGTGACAGTTGAGAAAAAGATCACCGGTGTCATCAGAGGCAAAGTGATGTACCTAAAGGATTGCCAGCCAGATGCTCCTTCAAGTTCAGCTGCCTCATACAGCGAAGTCGGAACATCGAGAAGACCGGCAAGAAAGATAATCATGGTATCGCCGATACCCCATAGTCCGAGAAGAATTAAGCCCCACTTGGACCACGCTGGATCCATAAACCAAAATGGCGGTTCTTTGATTCCAATGGCTTCAAGCATTTTATTGATAGGCCCATATGCTGGATTAAAGATATAGGTAAATGCCATGGTTCCAGCAACGGCTGGAACCATGGAGGGTAAAAAGAATATTGTACGGTAAATACTACTTCCACGTTTGGGTTTAGTTAAAACCCAAGCAGTGAAAATTGCGAAACAGATTCGCAATGGAATACTAATCGCAGAAATCCAAATAGTATTTTTTAGAGCTTTCCAAAAATCATCATCTTCAAAAAACATTCGATGAAAGTTATCGAGCCCGACCCATTGTGGCGTCTCTATCAAGTTGAACTTAGTAAATGACTGATAAAAACTTGACACCATTGGGTAAGCAGTAAAAAAGATTATTCCAAATAGCCAGGGGGATAGGCATAGGAAGATGAAGAGACGAGGGACTTTGAGTTTCTTTCGCGGTGGTGCAATATCCCCCTTCTTTTTGAAGGGGGATATTGCACGTGCCCTCGTTAGTGACATTAAGTAGGTGCTTAGTTATTTCTTACAATGATCTGATTAACTCTTTGAGCTAAATCAGCGAGTGCAGTCTTGATATTTGCTGTATCTCCGGCTTGCCATGAAGCCATCAGATTTTGAAGCATAGATTCCTCTAAGTGTTCTCCAGTGTTTTTAACTGTGTGATAGGCAGTCTTTGGATGCGCAGTAATATCGTAGATTGGTTGATACCAAGCTGGATAGTTAGCTGGACGAGCTTCTTTTGTTAGAAGTGAAGAAGGTGCACCATTTGCCGCATCCCACGCAACCGCAAGCTTTGTATCGGTAGCAAGTGCCTTCATAACGATCCATGCATCCTTTACATTCTTTGAACCCTTTGAGATTCCCATTTGGCCTTGACCAATTACACCAGAGCCGTAAGCGCTGATATTAGATGGAGATACAGGGAACCCGGTAATGCCAAAGTTTACCTTGGCAGTGCACTTGTCCGCCATACTCCAATCATCACCAGTACAAAACATTGGTGACATCCAGTTTGCATCCCACTTCATAGCGACTCGACCAGAGATAAAGTCATGATCAGTTCCTGACCATTCTCCGCCTCTTCCTGCTACGAATTTAGTAAGGAGCTTGCTTCCCTTAGTAAAATCTCCACCACCATAAACCTTAGCGATGAAATCTTTCTGCCAGTTGAATGCTTCTGCCCATTTACGGTCGGTTGAGAATGCTGAAGAATTTCCGCCGTACCACTTAGCTCCGAACATTTGTCCAAGCCACATGGAGTCCATATCAAAACCGTAGTATCCAGCCCATGGCAAGAATCCTGCAGCTTTGATACTTCCATCGGCGTTAAATGTTGTTAGCTTTTGTGAGTACGTAAGTAGTTCAGCTGTAGTCTTAGGTGGGTTTGCAAATCCTGCCTTACTCAAAAGATCTTTGTTGTAGTAAAAACCAAAGACTTCAGAGTACAAAGGCAGTGCACAACGCACATAGTTTGAAATTGAAGATGCAACTGATGCAGCGTTAAATGTCGCTGACATATTGATTCCGTTTTTACCAGCAATGAGGGAGTTCAAACTCTGCCATGCACCAGTTCCACAGAACCAACCAAGGTTTCCATTTCCATTTGAAACAGAGATATCTGGGCCATTACCTGCATTAATTGCAGCAAGAGATTTAGCCATATCGATGCTTCCAACGGACTTAATTTCTAAACCAGGGTTTGCGGCTTCGATGCGCTTTATTGCAGCATCCCACATTGCAAGGTTTCCACCTTTATAGGGTGACCAGACTGTTACTGTTCGCGTTGCAGCTTGTGCTCCAGTTGCAGCAGCTACAAGGCTGCTGGCTACTAAGGCGATCACTGCAAGTGAAGCGAACATGCGATTTTTTCTCATGTCTTCTCCTTTGTCACTTAACTTTGGGTAAGTCCACAAAAAGCCCACGCTATTGTGTTAGGAAACCTACCGCTTTGTGTTAGGTTACCTTACAGAGTTTTACGAGATGGTCAAGGGGTTATGAGGGAGAAATATGAATAGGCGTGTCGCGTCGGCAGTTGCTCTTCTGGGAGTTGTGATCTCACTCGTTGCCGTTACCCGCCCGCGAGCGCCCTATCTAGATGGCACCCTCATTTATCACCGTTATAGCGACTACCAATCCTGGGATGCCACGCTGTGGATGATTGATCTACCCACAGCTCAGATGACCCAGGTCGGAGATAATTGGAGCAGCGTCATCTCGCCCATTAACGCCCATTTTTCCGCCGATAGCCAGATGATCACATTTATGGGCTCACAAGCGGGTTTGCCTGAGAATGAATGGGATGTCTTTGTCTCTCACTGGGACGGATCTGCATGGGCTGAGCCCGTTAACCTGACTGGACCCAATGGCGCTCGCGATGAGGACCCCAAGTTTTCTCCCACTGGCTCCACCGTCATTTATAAGCAGGATGGCGTTCTAGTAACCATGAAGGTCGATGGCAGTGACAAAAAATACCTCACACAGGGCAAGCCCCAATCCTCAATGCCTTATTTTGCAAAAAATGGCCGAGATATTCTCTTTGAACGCAGCGGAGGTATCTATCTTCTAAAAGATGGAGTGGAAACCCTTATGTATGCCGGCCCCGGTCAATCCTCTTATTACCCAATTGGAATGGATGACACCAGTTTTCTTTATACCCGCGTGCAGAGCGCTAAACATGATTCGATTATGAAGGGCTTCTACGATGGCCAGCCATCGATGAGATATTTCTTTAACTCCACTGACTGGGATACATCGGATTCATTTCCCTATGAAGATGGCTCCAGGTATATTTTTTATGTAACTGGTGATTTCCTTATTCCTCACGGTGGCTACAACCTTGCTTTTGCTGATTTAAAGGCAAAAAAGCGTTATGACATCGATGAATATTTTCGCACAAAGCGAAGTATCGACATCAATACGGAGTACCAGGAGCTAGGTCCTGCTTGGAGCGCAATTCGATTTAATCAGAAGTAATTACGCTAGTTTTTCAGCAATCTCCACACGCCTACGCTGTCAGTAGATATCATTATGTGCCTGCTGTTTCACTCATGTGAGTTCATCCAGAGGTCTTGTATTTAGGCACAATTATTAAGATTGGCGGGACTCATGCACGTTGTATCGATAAATATTGCAGCCCACATCATCGAGGGCGATTGGACTGGCAGAGAAGCTAAGTCTGGAATCGATAAGCGCTCAGTACTTGGTCCAATAAAATTTAAGAATGAGCAAGTAGAACATGATCATATTGTTGATCGCACACATCACGGTGGCTATGACAAAGCCGTTTATGCATATGCTCGCGAAGATGCCGACTGGTGGGAAAAAGAGATAGGTACATCAATTAGTAATGGACGATTCGGAGAGAATTTAACGACTGCAGGCATTGATGTAAATGCCGCCCTAGTTGGTGAACAGTGGAAGATCGGTTCAACAATTCTAGAAGTCTCCCAACCTCGCATTCCATGTCGTGTATTTGCAGGCTTTTGGAATCGCCCTACTTTAATTAAAGAGTTTATGGCCGCAGGAAAGCCTGGAACCTACCTTCGCATAATTAAAGAGGGTGAAATTTCTGCGGGAGATTCTATTGAAGTTATTAAAACTCCTTCTCATGCAATCACAATTCGTGATTTGTACGCCGCTAAGAATGGTGACCGCTCAAAAGCTCTCGAAATTGGATTAGTAGAAGAGTTATCACGTGAGTACCGTGAATGGGCTAAAACCCTAACTACGTGAGACTGTGCAGAGCTTTGCCGCTCCGATAACCTTACCCATATGAATAGTTCAGCTCGCATTTTGCATGCCGCAACTGGCTCCAATTTAACCGCTAAGGGCTGGGCACAAGAGGCAGCGATTCGCATGCTTCACAACAACTTAGATCCTGCCGTCGCTGAGCATCCAGAGAATCTAGTTGTCTATGGAGGTACAGGTAAAGCTGCGCGTAATTGGCCATCTTTTGATGCCATTGTTAAGAGTTTAACAAATCTAAAAGATGATGAAACTCTTTTAGTTCAATCAGGTAAGCCTGTAGGTGTTTTTCAAACACATGAATGGGCACCCCGTGTATTAATCGCAAACTCTAATCTTGTTGGGGACTGGGCTAACTGGCCAGAGTTTCGTCGCTTAGAGCATTTAGGGTTAACGATGTACGGTCAAATGACGGCCGGTTCATGGATCTATATTGGCACCCAAGGAATTTTGCAGGGTACGTATGAAACATTTGCCGCAGTTGCTCAGAAACGTTTCAATGGCACGCTGCAAGGAACACTGACTCTCACTGGTGGTTGTGGTGGTATGGGCGGGGCACAACCGCTTGCAGTCACAATGAATGGTGGTGTGTGTTTAATTATCGATATCGATAAGTCGCGGTTAGAAAAGCGAATTGAAACTCGATATCTAGATGAGATTGCCGATGGGGTAGATGATGCGGTGGAGCGTGTACTTAAAGCTAAGTCGCTAGGTCTTCCATTATCAGTTGGTTTAGTTGGCAACGCGGCAGAGCTCTTTCCTTTGCTCTTATCGATGGATGTACCTATCGATATCGTGACCGATCAGACTTCAGCGCACGATCCATTTTCATATGTGCCAGTTGGTGTTGATGTTCATGCAGCAGCACGTATGGCTAAAGATGATCCTGAAGATTTCACACAGCGTTCACAGGCGTCGATGGCTAAGCACGTTGAAGCCATGGTGGGCTTTATGGATAAAGGCGCTGAGGTATTTGACTACGGTAATTCGATTCGAGATGAAGCCCGCCAGGGTGGTTATTCGCGTGCCTTTGCCTTTCCAGGCTTTGTTCCGGCCTATATTCGCCCGCTCTTTTGCGAAGGAAAAGGCCCATTTCGTTGGGTCGCTCTCTCTGGTGATCCAAAAGATATTTACCGTACCGATAAGGCCGTACTTGATTTATTCCCAGAAAATGAAGGTCTGCATCGCTGGATAACAATGGCGCAAGAAAAAGTCGCTTTTCAAGGTCTGCCCGCTCGAATCTGTTGGTTGGGTTATGGCGAACGCGATAAGGCAGGACTTGCATTTAATGATTTAGTTGCACGCGGTGAAGTCTCTGCACCGATTGTTATTGGCCGTGATCATTTAGATTGTGGCTCTGTTGCATCGCCGTATCGTGAAACCGAAGCAATGATTGATGGCTCAGATGCCATTGCCGACTGGCCATTATTAAATGCAATGGTCAATATTTCATCGGGTGCATCATGGGTCTCAATTCACCACGGTGGTGGAGTTGGTATGGGCCGTTCAATTCACGCCGGCCAAGTTTCAGTTGCCGATGGAACAAAGTTAGCGGCACAAAAATTGGCGCGCGTTTTGACTAATGATCCAGGTATGGGCGTGATTCGTCATGCCGATGCGGGCTATGGCGATGCCATTACCACGGCTAAGGAACGCCATGTTCATGTTCCCATGTTAGATATCGAATAAGAATGGCAAGTACCTTAATCATCAACATTGGTCAGTTAGTAACCAATGACTCTAGCCACGATGGAACAAAGCTCGGGTTGATAAAAGATGCCGCGCTCTTAATTGAAGATGGCGTTATTGCCTGGGCGGGTTCAAATGCCGATGCCCCAACGCATCACATCAAGACAACTATTGATGCCGAAGGTATGTGTGTTTTACCTGGCTATGTCGATAGTCACACGCACATGATTTTTGCGGGGGACCGCAGCAATGAGTTTCGTGCACGCATGTTGGGGGAGAGCTATACCGCCGGTGGAATCGCATCCACCGTTGAAAAGACCCGCAAAGCTAGCGATGAATTGCTTCTAGCTCACGCTAAATTCTTAGCGGCAGAGGCGCACTCTGGTGGTACCACCACCCTTGAAATCAAGTCCGGCTACGGTTTAAGCGTCAACGATGAGCGTCGCTGTCTTGAAATTGCCAGTCAGATTACTGAAGAAACAACCTTCCTTGGAGCACACGTTGTACCGCTGGAATACAAAGATTCACCCAAAGATTATGTTGATCTAGTCTGTGGAGAGATGTTAAATGTCGCGGCACCATTTGCCAAGTGGATCGATGTTTTTTGCGATAAAGGTGCATTTGCCGTTGATGATGCGCGCCGAATTTTAAAGGCGGGAATCGCTAAGGGTTTATTGCCACGTATTCACGCAAATCAATTACAAGAAGGTCAAGGCGTTTTATTGGGTGTTGAGCTAGATGCAGCATCAGTTGATCATGTGTCTCACTTAAGTGAGATCGATATCGAAGCGCTCTCAACTTCTAAGACCGTTGCAACTTTATTGCCAGGAGCAGAGTTTTCAACTAGGTCGGTCTACCCTGATGTTCGTCCATTATTAGAGGCTAGTATCACTGTTGCATTGGCATCTGACTGCAACCCTGGATCGTCATACACAACCAGCATGGCATTTATTATCGCTATGGCGGTGCGAGAGATGCATTTTTCACCTGAGCAAGCTGTGTGGTCGGCGACTATGGGTGGAGCTAAAGCTCTGCGCCGAAATGACATTGGTCATTTAGTTGAAGGTGCTCGTGCAGACTTTCAAATCCTTAATGCTCCGTCGTATATTCACTTGGCATATCGCCCCGGTGTTAACTTAGTAGAACAGGTTTGGCGCAATGGCCTCCAGCTCATCTAGAACGGTCACGTTATCAACATCGGGTACGACTTTCGCCGATGTAATTGATGTGGCACGACATGGTTCACAAGTCGTACTTTCACAGAGTGCAATCGATGCAATGAATACATCGAGAAAATTTATTGAGGGCTATGCCGCTGGTGGAGTTCCGGTATATGGAGTTTCAACGGGCTTTGGGGCCTTAGCTAATCGCCATATTGATATAGAAGATCGGGTGCAGCTTCAGAAGTCTTTAATCAGGTCTCATGCCGCAGGAGTTGGTCCGGCAATTGAGCGCGAAGTAGTGCGGGCATTGATGTTTTTGCGCCTGCGCACCATGGCTTCAGGACGAACTGGCGTACGTGTTGCTTTGGCGCAGACCTACGTTGAGTTCCTCAATAAAGGCATTACCCCCGTTGTTCCAGAGTTTGGTTCACTCGGTTGCAGTGGTGACTTAGCGCCGCTCTCGCACTGTGCACTTGCCTTAATGGGTGAAGGTCGAGTCCATGACGCTAGCGGAATTGAAATGCCAACAATGCAAGCATTAGATGCCGCTGGAATTTCACCGATTGAGTTGGAGGCTAAAGAGGGTCTTGCACTTATTAACGGCACCGATGGAATGCTCGGGATGTTGATCATGGCCTGTGCTGATCTAGAACACTTATGCGCAGTTGCCGATATAACAACGGCCATGAGTATCGAAGGTTTGCTCGGAACCGATCGTGTCTTTGCACCAGATTTACATGCTCCGCTTCGCCCACAAGTTGGTCAAGCGGTAAGTGCGGCAAATATCTATGCAATGCTTCAGAACTCAGGCATTGTCGCTTCACACTTAGAAAATGATTCTCGAGTACAGGATGCATACTCATTGCGCTGTGCCCCGCAAGTCAATGGCGCAGTCCGCGACACAATTACACATGCATCAACAATTGCTGCCCGTGAATTAGCCAGCTCGATCGACAACCCTGTTGTGATGCCCGATGGTCGCGTCGAATCAAATGGAAACTTTCATGGGGCGCCAGTTGGCTATGTTTTAGATTTTCTAGCAATCGCCGCAACTGATTTAGGATCAATGGCTGAACGCCGAACCGATCGTGCCTTAGATCAACACCGATCAGCTGGCCTGCCACCATTCTTAGCTCACGATCCTGGCGTTGATTCCGGATTAATGATTGCTCAGTACACACAAGCTGGATTAGTCAGTGAAAACAAGCGTTTATCTACCCCAGCAAGTGTTGATTCGATTCCATCATCGGCGATGCAAGAGGATCATGTTTCAATGGGTTGGTCTGCAGCGCGCAAACTGCGCAAGGTAGTTGAGAACTTAGCTCGGATTCTGGCAATTGAATTAGTGACATCGGCACGCGCAATTGAGTTTCGTGAAGGTCTGAGTCCTTCACCGGCAACGGCGCGTGTTATCGCAGTGCTTCGCAAAACAGTGCCAGGTGTTGGTCCAGATCGCTTTTTATCGCCCGAACTTGAGGCTGCAACAACATTGATTAACTCAGGTGCGGTTCTTTCTGCAGCTAAAGAAGTGGTACCAACGCTTATCTAGAGGCTAAACCAGCTGCCGCTTCTAAAACTAACAAGGCAGCCAGGCGAACTGTGCGCTGATCTGCGGTATCAATTGAGGCATCAATCTCAGTTATATCGATAGCACGCACCCGCTCATCGGCTGCAAGTAAGAATGCACTTTGTCGTAGTTCATCAGCAGATATTCCGCCTGGCATCGCCGCTGGGCATGCCGGCACAACGCTGCGATCACAGACATCAACATCTAAATCAACATAAATGTCACGACCACCAGCTCCTGCAATATCGAGAGCTTGTTTTACTACATCGGCAATTGAACGTATCCGCAATTCTGCACGCGAAATTACTGTGATTCCATTTTCTTTAGCACGAGCACTGTATTCGGCGCTGTTAGCAAAGTCAGCGATACCTATCTGTACGATATTTTTCCCAGGTAATCCAGCTTGAATGAGTTCCCACACAGGTGAACCATTGCTATGACTATCGCGTAAATCATGATGTGCATCAAAGGTAATCAAGCCAATGTTGGATAAATCTGGCCATAAACTAGATGCTACAGAGTATGTGATTGAGTTATCTCCACCCAGGGCAACTAGCAATTTATGCTGACCGAGTAAGCCTTGAACCGCTGTTTTTACTCGTTCATGACCTTCCCTGCCATCAGGGGATTGCACATCGCCCAAATCAATAAAGGAGGTACCAGCTAAATCGATGTCGGCAGAAGTTGAAAATGTCGAGTATCGGGCTAACGCTTCTCTAATTGCGGCTGGGGTTAAGTGCGCATTGCTGAGTGAAATCGAGCTTTGATGCGCCGGAACGCCTATTAAAGCAAATTCAGCGTTACTACTCGTGTGTAAAAATAGAGTATTGGCACGAACCCACCGAGGATCATTGGGCAGCGATGACATGTCCTTATCGTAGAGGTTGTTCAGGCTTTGTTCTATTCTCTAAATACCCTCTGCAATGCCATCACACCGAGGATCTGAACCAAAGGCATATGTGCCATCATCTAAAACTTCTAATAATTGCACCGATGAACCATGCGCCCATGGACCAATCATTTGAACATTATGACCCTTTGATTTCAGTGCATCTATCACCGGCATAGGCACACGGTCTTCTATCTCAAGTACGCCATCACCTAACTCTTCCAATGAGCTTTGACCCGCAATACTTAAGTGCTGCCAGCGTGGCGCTTCAATTGCCGCTTGCACATCCATCTTCAGGTCAATCACATTTAGAATCAGCTGCAAGTTAGTTTGAACTTGGATATTTGCCCCAGGCGTTCCACCCACTAAATAGAGCGAACCATCTGCACGAGTAGCCGTCCACGCATTTAATGTGTGCGCAGGCCGCTTTCCTGGTGCGATGATATTTGGAGACTGGGGGTGAAGTGAAAAACCAGTGAGGCGGTTATTGAGCACGATTCCAGTACCAGGGATTACCCACGAACTTCCAAAGCCATGAAAGACCGATTGAATCCATGAAACCGCATTACCTTCACTATCAACGACTAAGAAATAGGTTGTATCGCTACCTTCTTGGGATTTAGTTCGGTCATTATTAGCTTTATTGAGCTCTATTTGCGGGCTCCTCACATCAATATTTTCCTTTGACAAGATTTTCTCAACATTAACTTCCAAAAACTCTGGATCTGAAAGCGTTAGATTCCTATCAGCAAAGCCTATTTTCTTAGACTCTACGCCAATGTGAATACGATTGGCCTCATCAAGGGAAGACATATCAAAGCGTTCACACAGAAGTAACTCTTC
>CAMBDL010000007.1 GCA_945865365.1 Streptomyces griseus | reverse complement strand
ACTCTCAAATTTACAGAGCGTACAAAGTTCTATGAGCCCTATAGCAGGACCGATTACTTATACCTTGCACGATATAGCGCAGTAGCTAAAGCGGGTGTATATAGATTTACCATTACCTCAAAGGGCCAAGCACAGATCACAGTTGCTGTAGGTGATAAAGAGATAACGGGTGCGGTCATGCGCGGTGCAACACCAACGCCAACACCAACGCCAACACCAACACCAACACCAACGCCAACACCAACACCAACACCAACTCCAACGCCAACACCAACACCAACACCAACACCAACACCAACGCCAACGCCAACGCCAACGCCAACCATCGCTAGTTACACAATGGCCCAAGTCAAGACACATAACAGTGCTTCAAGTTGCTGGAGTGTTGTTGATGGCTTTGTTTATAACTTGACCACCTGGATCAATTCACACCCGGGTGGTTCTAGTGCGATCTTATTTCTGTGTGGCACCGATGGAACTAGCGCCTTTAAATCACAGCATGAAAATCAGAGCAGACCAGCGTTGAAATTAGATTCTTATAGAATAGGCACGCTTCAGAAGTAGTAGCTTTTGAAGTATGGGCTAATCCTTGCTGGCGGCAATTACCCCAAGGCACATTTCATCTGATGATCCCTCTCCCCATGTCACATAGCGTGGTGCCAGGCCTTTAAGTTGAGAGATTTTTTGTCGCAAAGTGGGATCAAAGCTACATTCAACGCGGATAGTGTCGCCGGCTTTGACGTGAGCCCAGAACAATGTTCTCGCGAGGTTTTTGTGATCTGTGGAGCAGAACGATTCAGTGGATCGATGGCTGCTGCCTTCTTACTACGGCGAAGAGGAAACCACATTACCTCTGCAGTAATCACCGCAGCAGGGCCTATTTCATCGCTTACTTACCGCTGGATTGCTACCCACCGAAATTCACTGCCGGTAAGAATTCTGTCTCGTTTACTGCAATCGTGAACTGTTTCCAACAGTAAGGGCCACCTCAATACCTGCGGTGGCCCTTACTGTTGAGAAACTTCAAGCTAAATAAAATTACTTCTTTATTAGCGCAGCGACATCTACTCCTGGTGGAAGGATTACTGCATCAATTGCATGGATCACACCATTTGAAGCCTCGACATCTGCAACAACAACTGTTGCACCGTTAACGGTGACACCATCTGCTGTTGAAAGTTTAATTGTCTGACCTTCTACAGTAGCAACATCTCCATCTGTCACATCAGCTGCCATGACCATTCCTGAAACAACGTGGTAGGTAAGAATCTGTGCAAGCAACGCCTTGTTCTCTGGTAGAAGTAGCGCATCTAGTACTCCTGGTGGAAGAGCCGCAAATGCCGCATCGGTTGGCGCAAATACTGTGAATGGGCCAGTTCCGCTGAGAGTTTCTACTAGATCGGCAGCAGTTACTGCAGCAACTAGAGTTGAAAAGCTTGCATCTGCACTTGCTACATCAACAATTGTTCCAACAGATGTTTCTTCTGTCATTGTTTCACTAGCTGTCTCTGAATCGCTACTGCACGCTGACAATGTCAGTGCCGCAGCAAGTGCCGCAGCGATAAGTGCGCTAGTACGAAAAACCTTCATTTTTTACTCCTTAGTTTGGATTAACTGACACCCAAATCCTAAATTGGAGTAATTGAGTCGGCAAGTTGAAATTAGTCTGAGCAAGGGGGGCAATAGATGATCATTAAATGCTTTAAGGGGTAAGACTAAACTTTGACTGGAGTTAATGTTTTGTTCACCAAACTTGTGGTCAATAAAGGATGCTGAGTGGTCATGTGCGAAACCAAGCCAGAGCAACCCTTTGTTCTCCAATGAAAGCGCCCCTCAAGCGGTTGTAACTAAACGCTGAGCGTTGTAGAAATCATGTAGGGCAAGGGCGGTAGCTTTAATCTGCTCTGCGGCAAAGTGGCCAGGGTCCCATGCACAGAACAACGTAATCGATAGAGGATTTTTGCGCCCGGGAACTCTTATTAATAAGGGATGTAAGTTAAAGCGCGGATCATCAGAGCTAATACACACCGCACGGTTTGCCGCAGCGAGAGCTTGCGATGCTTGGGTGGACTGTGTTTCAAAAGCAATCTGTACGGAAAGTCCGGCCTCTGAGATGGCTTGATCAAATAGTCGTCGCACGTTGTGATTATCATCAACGATAGCGATGGGATACTGTGCAACTTCGGCCAGAGTGATCTCTTTCTTTTTTACATTCTTTTTATCTTCAGGCAGCTGGGCTAATATTGGTGAGTAACCGATAATGATATATTCCAGATGCGCAGGTGGAGGGCTTGTTCCGACAACTAAGTCGGCGCGGTACTGGGCCAATTCGCGGTAGATAGCATTAGGTAACACTTCGTGAATATTTGCCAACAACCCATCGGCGCCAGCTGCGGCAATAAAAGGGGCAATGACATCGGCAACGGTTGTTGGCGGACCGGCAATTGTTAATCGAATCCTCTCCTTGTGGTCCATCGATTTAATGGTCGCCTCGGCTTGTTCGGCGCGGGAGATTAAATCGCGGGCGATGGGTGCAAAGGAGATTGCCGCAGCGGTAGCACTTGCCTTGGGGCCGGTGGTAAAAAGGGAGATACCTAAGGTGCGCTCAAGATTACGAATTTGGCGAGATAGTGAGGGCTGGCCAATGCGCAGTTCGCGTGCGGCCGCCGATATAGAGCCTGCATCAAAGACGGCTAGGAAGTATGAGAGCAGTCGTAAATCCATCTAGGTAGTATGCCTAGAAAGCATGGCAACGGCAAGGTTTTTTCGTAGACAGGCATACCCGCCCTGCTTAAACTTTCAACCACTATGCACATACCTGCATGAAAACCCTCGTTTAGGTGGCTGCATCTGTATATGGAGAGAGGAATACATATGTCTATGAAGATCGCTTTTTCATCCCCCCGCGTTCGATTGATTGCAGTTCTTTCAACTGCGTTATTGGCCGTGGCTTCGTTATCAATTCCAACAGCGGCACAAGGCGCTGGAGTATTTAAGGTTGCAACATCTGCAGCAGTAACTACGTGGGATCCTATTCAGTCATTCTCAACTGAGGCTTTTTATATGACCAACGTTTATGAGCCACTATTGTGGAAGAACGCTGATGGCGTTACTCCAGAGTATTCACCAGCTCTAGCTACCTCCTGGACGTCATCGAGCGATGGCAAGACCTGGACCTTTAAGTTACGCGCCGGCGCCACATTCCATGATGGAACACCAGTGACATCTGCTGCAGTAAAGGCAAGCTTTGAAGCATCAAAGAAGATTGGTGGCGCCGGATTTATTTGGGATGCCCTCAAAAGCGTTGATGCATCTGTCGATGACACTGTCGTGTTGAACTTGTCGTATGCAGCTCCAATGGATTTGATCGCATCATCAACCTATGGTTCTTACATTGTTAATCCAAAGGCATTAGCTGCAGTAGCTGCCGATTCAAAATATTACGAATCAGGCAAAGACGGTGGCTCTGGTCCATACACAATCGCTAGCTATAAGGCTGGAAGCTCTGTTGTGCTGAGTGCATATGCAAAGCACTGGGCAACTAATAAGCCAGCCTATTCAACTATCGATATCTCAATTGTTGCAGATGGAATCACTGCTCAGCAGATGATGACATCGGGTCAAGTTGATTGGGCTACAAATATTCCATTAACGAGCATTGCAACATTAAAGCGCAACAATAAGTATTTGGTTTCAGTCTATAAGTCTCCATTTAACTATCTTGGATACTTCAATACGTTGCGTGCACCGCTGAATAACCCAGTTGTGCGCCAAGCGCTATCTATGGCTTTGAACTACCGTGACATCACTGCCGTGGGCGGTCAAGGATATGGAACGCAATCGCGTGGACCGGTTCCAGCTGGAATCTATCCATATAACCCTGCAATTCCGCAGTATTCAATGGCTCGCGCTAAGGCTAAAACTATGTTGAAAAATGCAGGCGTGAAGGATCTCAAGATCAAGATCACGTATGCATCTGAAAACTCAGCTGAAGCTCGCTTCGTTCCACTGATCAAGGATGCATTTGCTGCTATTGGAGTTACCGCTGAAGTTCAAGGCATGCTCTTTAATCAGCAGTGGGCGGCAGCAAAGAAGGATCCAGCTAATGCGCAGGATCTCTTTATTGTTAAGTACTGGCCAACCTATAGTGATGCAGGTGTAGATAACCTGTGGTCATTATTCCACAGCAGCGCTAAGCCATCCTTTAACTTGAGTTACTGGAAGAACACCGCCTACGACAAGTTAGTAGATGACGCAGTTGAACTCAGCGGCTCTGATAAAGCTGCAGCACAGAAGTTATATAACCAGGCCATGACGCTTCTTTACACTGAAGCACCTGGTCTCTATCTCTATGATGAAGCCCAAGTCAGTGTTACACCTAGGAAGTTCTCTATTCCTAAGTACAACATTAACTATCCATTCTCAGCATTCTTTGCTGGAGTAAAGCTCCCTTAAACAGAGATACGGTTGACGAGGGGAGAGCGGACTGTGTAATGCAGTCCGCTCTCAACCGTTAGCGCACTCAGTAACTTTCTATTGGAGGCTGCCTCATGAGGATTTTTTGGAACCGACTATCGTCGGCGCTCCTAGTCCTGTGTGCCGCCAGTTTTATTACATTCACGCTAGCTCGTGTTATCCCCAGTGATCCAGCTCTTGCCTATATCGGCCCTAAGGCCACTGCCGCCGATTCAGCACAACTTCGAATCACTTTAGGTTTAGATCAACCCATTCCGGTTCAGTATGTGAAATATGTCTGGCAGACCTTGCACGGCAACTGGGGCTATTCACTATCCACCAAACAACCGGTTTTACAGGAGATTATTCACCGATTACCAGCAACCCTTGAACTCATATTTTTTGCCATGAGCTTTGCCGTTATTTTCGGCGTTGCTATGGGAGTCTATGCAGCAAAGTACCGAGGCCGCTTTCAAGACTCCGTTATTCGTATTCTTGCCATCGCCGGTGTATCGATGCCAGCTTTTTGGCTAGGCCTGCTGTTGCAGATGCTCTTTGCGGGCAGGTTGGCGTGGTTTCCGGCTACAGGTCAGTTTGATATCGATCTCAAATATGAGAATCCAATTTCTACAGTAACGGGCTTTCCGATCTTTGACTCCATCATTACCGGCAACTTTGCCGCGACCATGAATGGTCTGCATCATATGGTCTTACCAGCCCTTACGTTATCGGCTTACTCGTTTGGTCTGCTATCGAGAATGGCTAGAGCTAATTTACTCGAAGTAATGAGCCAGGATTACATTAAGGTTGCACGTGCTTATGGTTTAACTGAACGCTTAATATTTTTTAAATTAGCCTTGCGCAATGCTTTGCCACCCATTGTTACTGTCACTGGACTTTCTACAGCCTATTTAATTACTGGAACCTTCTTTGTCGAGCAGGTTTATAACTGGCCAGGCATAGGTAGTTTTGCGGTTAATTCACTTTTGAGTATTGATTACCCGGCAATTATGGGAATTACACTACTTGCCGCTATTGGCTATTTAGTCATTAACTTCATTGTCGATCTCATCCAGGCCAAAATGGATCCACGAGTGTGGATGCAATGAAAATAAAGTTAGCTGGCCTGTCCTTTCTTTTCAAAGATAAACTAACCACTTTTGCCACCATCATGATGTCTATTTTCATCGGTGCCGCAATCTTTGGACCGTGGATAGCGCCCTTTCCAGAAGAGGGTGCAGGAAGAACCAATGTTGATAATATTTATATTGGTCCTGGCTGGCATCACCTGCTAGGAACTGATGAGTTAGGTCGAGATTTACTCAGCCGAATTATTTATGGTGCCCGGCCTGCGCTTCTAATAGCCCTTGCAGTAGTGGGTTTTGCCGCTGTAATCGGCACGCTATTGGGTCTGATTGCAGGCTATCGCGGCGGCTGGATCGATAACGTGATCATGCGCGTGAGCGAACTCTTCTTATCTTTTCCACCGTTGCTCTTATCTCTTGTCGCCGTTACATTTTTAGGGCCTGGATTAATGAATGCGCTGATTGCCCTCATTATTTCGTGGTGGCCTTGGTATGCACGCTTAATACGCGTAGAGGCCTCAATAGTGCGATCCAAACCCTACGTTGAAATATCTGCGGCCATGGGTGTGCCTGATCGCATCATTATTGTGCGACATATTCTGCGCAATGTAACAACGCCATTGATTGTGCAAGTAGCAGCCGATCTGGGCACGGTTATTTTGGCCGCGGGCTCACTAGCATTTATTGGCCTTGGTGCACAACTACCTGCTGCAGACTGGGGATTAATGGTTGCTCAGGGGCGAAACTTAATCTTTGATCAATGGTGGATCTCTACTTTTTCTGGCCTTGCAATCTTCTTAGCCGTTCTCTCTTTTAACATTATCGGTGATGCATTGCGCGATCACTTCGACCCACGGATTGCACGTCAATGAGTACAGTGCTAAGAGTGAGCAACCTGGAAGTTGATTTCCAGATTAATGATGTTGTTAATAACTCGCCACTGCGTGGAATCAACTTGGAGATCAAAGCCGGTAGAACTTTGGGCATAGTGGGGGAGACTGGTTGCGGAAAGACTCTCACCGCCACTGCGATTATGGGGCTCTTGCCATCGAGTGCAGTACAGCGTGGAACGATTGAATTTGCCGATCACGGAGTAATGAGTACGCACGACATGGCCGCTATTCGTGGCTCAGAGATCACTATGATCTTTCAAAATCCGCAGTCGGCCTTTAATCCAATTTTTTCTCTTGGAGCCCAGTTAACAATGGTTGCGCAAAGGCGCGGTATCTCCAACATTCCAGCAACCCTGACTGCACGCCTTGAATCAGTGGGCTTGCGTGATCCACAACGGGTCTTAGAGTCATACCCGCATGAGCTTTCTGGCGGAATGCTGCAACGCTGCATGATCGCAATGGCGCTGCTTTCTAGCCCTACGTTATTAATTGCCGATGAACCCACTACCGCCTTAGATGCCACGATTGGTGATCAGGTACTCACACTTATTGCCTCACTTCAAAAACGTGAAGGCTTTGCCATGCTCTTTATTTCACACGATGTGAGCGCCGTCGCCAAAGTCTCTGATGACATTGCCGTTATTTATGCTGGTCGAGTTGTAGAGACTGGTCCAGCACATGAGGTCATGAACTCACCGCAGCATCCCTATACGCAGGGTTTGTTGGGTGCGATTCCACGTGCTGATAAAGCCAGAGGAACTCTTGTAGCGATACCGGGCAATGTGCCATCGGTACTGACGAACATAAAGGGCTGCGCTTTTGCCGAACGTTGTTCTTGGCGCATCGATACATGCGATCAAGAGCCACCCATTGTGCGAATTGGTAGCCAAAGCGTGGCGTGTTGGGTGGTGAAGCCATGAGCGAGCTCGTTATGCAGATTTCACAGTTAACTAAAGTCTTTCCTCGGCGCGATAGTAAAAGCGGATTCAAGGCGGTTGATTCAATCTCTATAGATTTATTTAAGGGTGAAGTTTTAGGTGTAGTCGGTGAATCTGGCTCTGGCAAGAGCACCTTGGCTCGATGTGCCTTTGGCATCACTGAACCAACGAGTGGAAACACAAGCATTCTGGGACAGAGTCTGGTTGGAAAATCGAGAAAAGCAACACGTGAACTGCGCGCTCACTTAGGTTTTGTCTTTCAAGATCCAGCCGGCTCTATTAATCCTCGTATGAGTGTTCATGCTGCGATCGCCGAGCCTTTGATGTTGGCGGGCATGGATAGCGCCAATATTGATAAGCGCGTTAATTTCCTTATGGATCGCGTAGGTCTTGCGAGCAGTCAGTTGAGCCGTAAATCTCATGAACTATCGGGTGGGCAGTGCCAACGTGTAGCTATAGCACGGGCTTTGGCTACTAACCCCAAGATTGTTTTACTCGATGAGCCAACGTCGTCGTTAGATCTATCTGTACAGGCTCAGATTCTTAATCTTTTAGAGGAGCTTCGCCGAGATTTTGATCTCACCTACTTCCTTATTTCACATAATCTAGATGTGGTCTCACACTTAAGTGATCGTGTTGCCGTAATGAAAGATGGCGTATTTGTAGAAGTAGGCACTACCCGCCAGGTTATTGATACACCCAAGCATCCATTTACCCGTGAATTAATCCGTGTCTATTCGGGTACAGATATATCGGCGCAGTTCGATTTAGATACATGGCAAGACGGACCTATGAATCGCTGGGCTTTTCAGAATGTCTCTACTTTCTTGCCAACACGAAAGATTCAAGCTTCCACCAAGGCTTTGGAGTTAAAAGCTTCAATCGATGACAAGTTAGATGACATCACAATTGATGTAGCTGATTCAACCTACACGCTGCCCGAGCTCTTGGCCGATGTAGATACAGACTCCATTGTTGTGGTGCGCAAAGGTAGAATCGTCTACGAAAAGTATTTCAATGGGATGACTTCAGATTCACTTCACTTACTACAATCTGTTTCGAAATCGATTCTTGGTGCGCTCTATGCCATAGTGGCCGAAAAAGGCGTTGTAGATATAGAAAAGCCCATTAGTTTTTACTTGCCCGAACTCATCGGTTCGGTGTATGGAGATGCAACGATTGCTCAAGCCTTAGATATGACTATTGCGATTAATTTTTCAGAGGATTACTTAGATATGCAATCAGAGATGGTTCGTTTGGATCGAGCTGCGGGGTGGCGCACAAATACAACGGGTCACGATGTGGGTCTGCGAAGTTTCTTAAAGACTCTCACTGCAAGTGGCGAACACGGCAAGGCCTATCAATACTGTTCGGCTAACACCGACGTGCTTGCCTGGCTGATTTCTGATGTGACTGGTGTTAGTTATCAAGAGTTGCTCAGCCGCGAACTCTGGCAACCCATGGGGGCCCATGATGATGCAACCGTCATCGTTGATTGTGAGGGTTTATCTGTGGGCAATGGTGGAATCTCTTGTACAACGCGAGATTTAGCCCGTTTTGGCTTGCTTATGGCCAATGCTGGTTGTGCCGGTGGCAGACAAGTAGTACCTGCCGCGTGGGTGCAAGCCACATATGCTGGAGCATCACCTGAAGTTGAATCCGCTGATTACCTGCAAGCTCTGCATCCAGGTGGGTCTTATAAATATAAGTGGTGGATTACAGCTAGTTCATCACGTGAAATATTTGGCGTTGGAATCTATGGGCAGTACGTCTGGGTTGATCCAACAAGTGAAACGGTAATTGCTAAGTTTTCCTCGCTACCGATTCCAGTTGATGCAGTTCATTCACGCAAACACATGGCTTTATTTAGGGCTATCTGCGCGCAGTAAGTGCAGGGGAATTCAATAGAGGGACTCTTGTCTAAAGGAGTGAGAAAACCTAGCCTTAGAGCATGAGTGATGAAGCCCTAGGTTTAGATGAGGCGTATTCAGTAGAGAGCCCTGATGATAATCGGCGCTTGTATGCCAAGTGGGCCGCCACCTATGAGTCTTCATTTGTCGATGCCAAGCAGTATCGATATCCCAAAGCGATCGCTGAAGTCTTTAATGAAGAAGTAGATACCGTCACTCGCGTTTTAGATATCGGTACGGGCACAGGTTTAACCGGCATGTATCTCTCCAGATTGCGGCCGGGGTTAGTTATCGATGGCATGGATATTTCGCCAGAGATGTTGGCACAGGCTAGATTGAAAACGCGCGCCGATGCCAGCGCTGTTTATCGCCAACTCTATGTACGAGATTTAACTCAAACTGTCGAGAATGAAAATAAACCATATGAGGCGCTGTTTTCTTCAGGCACATTTACGCACGGACATTTAGGCCCTCAATCTCTGCGCAACTTACTGCCACTTCTTGCTAATAATGGCTGGCTTATTGTTGGTGTTAATAACGAGCACTTTGAAGCTAAAGGCTTTGCCGAAGAACTCGATTCATTAGTTGCTATTGGGGCAATTCAAACACCAACAATTAAGCGCATCGATGTCTATGAACCTGGCAGCGTTCATTACGGGGATCAAGCCCGCGTGATTATTACTCGGGTAGTTATTTAACTGATCGAAGAACTGCAGTTACTTTTCCTAAGATTTCACAGGTGTCACCATCGATAGGTGCAAAGTTGTCATTGGCTGGAAGCAGCCAAATACGCCCATTTTTACGGGAAAATCTCTTCACCGTTGCTTCGCCATCGATCATGGCGGCAACGATTTCTCCGTTGTTGCAATCTTTTTGTGAACGAATAACAACGTAATCGCCATCGCAAATCGCAGCATCGATCATCGATTCACCAACGACTTTGAGCATAAATAAATCACCACTACCCACTAGCGATTCTGGAAGGGGATACGTCTCTTCAATAACTTGTTCTGCAGTGATGGGACCACCGGCTGCAATGCGGCCCACCAATGGAATCAGTCGCGTTTTATCTACGTTTGCATCTTCAGGTGTGAGTTCGAGTGCACGGCCTTTGCTTTCATCACGACGGATAAAGCCTTTAGATTCAAGGATTTCTAGCTGGTACTTCACCGATGCGGTAGAGGTCAGGCCAACGGCCGCGCCGATTTCACGCATGGAAGGGGCGTAGCCATGCTCATTCATAGCGCTCTGAATAACGGTAAGGATCTCGGCCTGGCGCGGGCTCAGGCCGGGGCTGGAGGGGCTCTGTGTGCTCATGGATAGATAGTGACAGATATTTACCCAAAATTCAAACACCTGTTCGAAAATTACTTGCCTTTTGTCAGTGGGGTGGTGTTTAATTATCTTATTCGAACACGTGTTCGGGTACCTTCCCCAAGGTTTGGCAGGCACGACGTACGAGGAGAACGAGATGAGCGCAGTAACATTTAATTCAGTAGCTCTAAAAAGCAGTGTAAATCAAGGGATTTCTAAGGGTGAATTGCTGGCCAATCCCTCCGGCACTCTCAATCGCCGTGGCCGCCTTGCTCGCACTCTTGTCGTTGCCTCGTTGGCCGTTGTTCTCATGGCCGGCTTTGCCGCCCGATCTGGGGCAGGGGATCAAGTAAGCCATGCCACGTCATATGTGACCGTAGCTGTGCCAGCAGGTGCCACGTTGTGGTCAATCGCCTCGGCATATTCGATCGGTGATACCCAGGCGATGGTGGAGGCTATTCGTGAGGCGAATAATTTACCTGGCTATGACATTGTGGCTGGAGCCCGTCTTCGCATCCCAACTGCCTAGAGATAACGCGGTATATGTTCAGCGCTCCTTGAGCGCTCGCCCCGACACGCCCTAGATGCGTGTCTTTTCTTACTCAAGGGGCAAACCCTCCATAGATGCTTTATAGTTCCTACTAGATGTAGGGGTCAAAGGCAATAAAACTTCCATAAGTAGTGTTTGTGGAGTATATTTGGAAATCCCCTCTTTAGCGCTAAATAGGGAAAAAGCAAGCAGGATGAAGGGAGACACGCCGAGATGATTTGCCCGTTTTGCAGACACGATGATTCACGCGTCGTTGACTCTCGCCCTGCCGAAGATGGCACCCAGATCCGCCGCCGCCGTGAGTGCCCACAGTGCGGTCAACGTTTTTCTACTCAGGAAGTCGCCGTGCTCAGCATCATCAAGCGCAGCGGTGCAACTGAGCCATTTAGTCGCGAGAAGGTACTTGTCGGTGTTCGCAAAGCCTGCCAAGGTCGCCCAGTAAATGAAGATGATTTGGTTTTACTGGCTCAGCGCGTGGAGGAGAACCTTCGTAGCACTGGCCAGGCCGAAATCGAGGCGCAAGAAGTGGGAATGGCTATTTTGGCGCCGCTTCGCGAACTCGATGAGGTGGCTTACTTACGTTATGCCTCTGTGTACCGTAACTTTGCCTCCCTTGAAGATTTCGAAGGTGAGATCGCACTTTTGCGGGCTCTTCCTTCGAACGTAAAAACTGCAGATAACCCCCGTGCAGTTGTTCGAGAAGAAAAAATCACCACAAGTTCAGCACCAGCAAGTAAATAATAAAAGACCAACTACAAGAAATACGGGGAAACACATATGTCAGAGACGGTTATCAACCGACCAGCCAAGATCAAAGCTCACAACACCATCAAGGGTAAGGGCTTAACGATCGAGCGCATCTACACAACAGCCGGCGTGCATCCATACGATGAAGTTAAATGGGAGCGCCGAGATGTCGTGCAGAGCAACTGGAAAACAGGAGAGACCGTATTTGAACAACGTGGTGTCGAGTTTGCCGATTTTTGGTCGGTCAATGCATCAATGATTGTTACGACTAAGTATTTTCGCGGCGCAGTTGGTGCTGAAAACCGCGAGTGGTCACTCAAGCAAGTTATCGATCGCGTTGTACTTACCTATACCAAGGCCGGAAAAGAGCATGGCTACTTTGCAACCGATGCCGACGCTGAAATCTTTGAGCACGAACTTACTCACATGTTGCTCCACCAAATATTTGCATACAACTCACCGGTCTGGTTTAACGTTGGCACAGCATCACCTCAGCAAGTAAGTGCCTGCTTTATTCTCTCAGTCGATGACACGATGGAGAGTATTCTTAACTGGTATCGCGAAGAGGGAATGATTTTCAAAGGCGGCTCTGGAGCTGGACTTAACTTATCCCGCATCCGCTCTTCCAAGGAGCTCTTAAAATCAGGCGGAACCGCATCTGGGCCAGTCTCATTTATGCGTGGAGCCGATGCATCTGCTGGAACAATCAAATCTGGCGGTGCAACACGACGGGCCGCAAAGATGGTTGTTCTCGATGTTGCTCACCCAGATATCGAAGAGTTTATTGAGACTAAGGTCAATGAAGAGAACAAGATTCGCGCACTACGCGATGCCGGTTTTGATATGGATCTTGGTGGCAAGGACATCATCTCGGTTCAGTATCAAAACGCTAACAACTCAGTTCGAGTCTCGGATGAGTTTATGCGTGCAGTTGAAAAGGGCGAGCAGTTTGGTCTGACCGCCCGCTCAACCGGTGAAGTAATTGAGACCGTAGATGCAAAGAGTTTATTTACCAAGATGGCACAGGCTGCATGGGCGTGTGCTGATCCTGGAATTCAATACGATGACACGATCAATGATTGGCACACTAATCCAGAGACTGGTCGCATCAATGCATCTAACCCTTGCTCGGAGTACATGTCACTGGATAACTCATCATGTAACTTAGCCTCTCTTAACTTAATGAAGTTTCTTAAGGCCGATGGCTCATTTGATGCTAAGACCTTTGGTAAGGCCTGCGAACTCGTCAT
Source organism: Streptomyces griseus (assembly GCA_945865365.1). Taxonomy (GTDB): domain Bacteria; phylum Actinomycetota; class Actinomycetes; order Nanopelagicales; family Nanopelagicaceae; genus Planktophila. The sequence continues at coordinate 79,422 of CAMBDL010000007.1, read as the reverse complement.
CACATCGATGGATATCTCAATCTGTTTCGCAGATTTTCCAACTGAGGCAATCGGTGATACCACTAAGGCATACCGCCAGCTAGGTATTGGTTATGCAAACCTAGGTGCGCTACTTATGGCTTCAGGTCTTGCCTATGATTCTGAAGGCGGGCGTGCATTAGCAGGCGCCATCACATCTTTGATGACAGGTATTACCTATAAGCGCTCAGCAGAGCTCGCTGGAATCGTTGGAGCATACGCCGGCTTTGCACAAAATGCTCAGCCTCACGCCCGCGTGATGCGCAAGCATGCATCGGCTTCAATTTCGGCAAAGTCTGAGAGCACTCTTGATCGCGATGTATGGACTGAGGCGAACAAGGCCTGGGATACATGTCTATCAACGGGAGAAAAGAACGGCTGGCGCAACGCCCAGATTTCAGTTCTAGCTCCAACTGGCACAATCGGTTTGATGATGGACTGCGATACAACAGGTATCGAGCCAGATTTCTCACTGGTTAAGTTTAAGAAGCTCGTTGGTGGCGGATCTATGCAGATCGTTAACCAGACTGTTCCAGCGGCCCTTCGCAAATTAGGCTATGCCGAAGAGACTATCGAGGCGATCGTTGAGTTCATTGGCGCTCATGGTCACGTCATCGATGCTCCAGGACTCAAGCTTGAGCACTACGACGTCTTTGACTGCGCACTGGGTGCTAGGTCTATTGCAGCTATGGGCCATGTGCGCATGATGGCTGCATGCCAGCCCTTCTTATCAGGTGCGATCTCAAAGACGGTGAACCTTCCAGAGGATGCAACCGTTGAAGAGGTTGAAGATGTCTACTTCCAAGCATGGAAGATGGGCGTGAAGGCACTGGCTGTCTATCGCGATAACTGCAAAGTTGGTCAGCCTCTCTCTGATGGTAAGGCAAAGAAGAAAGATCTTGCAGTCGAGAGCGTGCATCCTGCAACACCATTACGTAAGCGTCTTCCAAAGTCACGTCCATCAACGACTACATCGTTTTCTGTTGGCGGGGCTGAGGGATACATGACCTCAGGTGCTTATGCCGATGGTGCACTCGGTGAGGTCTTCTTAAAGCTAGGCAAGCAGGGTTCAACTCTTGCCGGTGTAATGGATGCATTTTCAATCGCAGTATCAATTGGTTTGCAGTATGGCGTTCCGCTAGAGACCTTCGTAGAGAAGTTCACTAACTTGCGCTTTGAGCCAGCTGGTATGACAGATGATGCCGATATCCGCATGGCACAGTCCATGATGGATTACATTTTCCGTCGTCTAGCACTTGATTACTTGCCATTTGAATCTCGCAGCGCATTGGCCTTATACACAGCATCAGAGCGCGCTCGCGCATTAGAAACGGGCGAGTACACCGAAGATGTGATTGAAGATTATGAGAACTTAGAGATCACCGCTCCGGTTGCACCAGTTGCTCCAAAGCCAGTCTCAATCACTATCGATAGCAAGCAACAGTTCGGTTCATCAACTGAACTCATGGAGGCCTTGTCAGGCGTAAAGGCCGATGCGCCTTTGTGTATGACGTGTGGCGTCAAGATGCGTATGTCAGGTGCCTGCTATGTCTGCGAAGGCTGTGGCAATACATCTGGTTGCTCATAAAAAAAATAGTTACTAAAAAACTCCCTCACTTCGGTGGGGGAGTTTTTTATTTAAGCGACGAGAATAGAATGTTATGAGAAACCACTAAGGTTGCACCTATGAGCGATATGTCAGCAAAGGTGCGTGAAGCACTCGATGCTGCAGTCACTGCAATTGGCGGCGCACCTCGCGATGGTCAGATTGAAATGGCTGAAGCGGTAGCAAATGCGCTGACTGATCGCCATCACTTAATGGTGCAAGCTGGAACGGGCACTGGAAAATCCCTTGCCTATTTAATTCCGCCGATTGTGCATGGACGCAAAGTATTAGTTGCAACGGCCACGTTAGCGCTGCAGCGACAGTTAGTTGAGCGGGATTTGCCGGCGGTAATTCCAGCTCTTGAAAAAATTTTGGGTCGAGAAATTACCTATGCGATTTATAAAGGCGTAGGCAATTACATCTGTCAGCAAAAAATGAATAGCGAAGAGCCAGATCCCGACGGTGAAATTATGCTGGGAATTTCATCCCTTGAAAAAGATGCCAAACGTTTACATGAGTGGGCCCGCAAACCTGGGGTATCAGGGGATAGGGACGATGCCCCCGAAGTTGATAGGCGAGTATGGGCAGCGAACTCGGTTTCAGGTCGCGAATGCGTGGGGGCCGATAAATGTGCATTTGGCAGTACATGTTTTGCTGCAGCGGCTAAGGGTAAAGCGCAAGGCGCAGACGTTGTTGTCACTAACCATACGTTGCTGGCAATTGAGATCGTAGATTCGCATCCGATTTTGCCAGAGCGTGACGCCGTTGTTTTAGATGAGGCCCATGAATTTATGGATAGAGCAACACAGGCCGTTACTGAAGAGCTGACATCGGCCAGGGTTTTACGCGCTTCGGCTATGGCCCGTAAGTTCATGCCGGGCAAGCTTTCAGATGCTTTTCATAAAGCGGCCAATGATTTTCACGAATCTATGGTCGATTACGGCGAATCGATTCGTGGTGATTTCTCGGCCCAAGGTCGACTAGAAGAGATTCCACAATCCTTAGAATCACCGGTGCGAAAGGTTCGAGAAAGTGCACAGGCCATTACACAGTTCTTATCTGCCGATGACGAGATTATCGACACCGATGTATTAGCTGAACGTGCTCGAGTAAAAGGTGCAGTCAGCGAAATCTCAACTACTGCGGCCACTCTATTGAAGATGGGCGATGGTTATGTGTTGTGGTATGAGCCAACTTTTTCAACTTTGCACTTGGCCCCACTGTCAGTCTCAGAAGTTCTGCGTGAGAACTTACTGACGCAAACGCCAGTAATTGCGACCTCGGCTACCTTAACTGTTGGTAACTCGTTTAATGCACTTGCAAAAAGCATTGGCTTTTTAATTGGCGAAGAGAGCGATGTTGAATTAGATAAAAATGAAGTCGATCCAGCAAATGTGCAGATGTTAGATGTTGGCTCGCCTTTTGATTTTGCTAACCAGGGTGTCTTGTATATGCCTAAGCATTTACCAGAGCCTGGCCGAGATGGTCCCAGCCTTGAAGTCCTCACCGAACTAGGTGAGTTAATCGATGCCGCTGGTGGACGTACGTTGGCGCTGTTTTCATCCTGGCGTGGTGTAGAGGCCGCCGATGCACATCTGCGAAAGGTGCTAGCAGAGCTGCCAATAAAGATCTTTACACAAAAACGTGGCGATGCCGTGGGGCCACTTGTTGAAAAGTTTGCTAAAGATGAAACATCAATTCTTTTGGGCACTATGTCGCTGTGGCAGGGTGTAGATGTGCCTGGCAGAAGTTGCATTTTGGTCGCTATTGATCGAATTCCATTTCCACGTCCCGACGAGCCCGTGATGTCGGCGCGCGCCGCCCAGGCAGATGCCGCTGGCGGAAGTGGCTTTATGCAGGTCTCTCTTCCCCGAGCTGCGCTCTTATTGGCCCAAGGCACTGGCCGATTGATTCGATCAGTAGATGATCGGGGAGTGGTTGCAATTTTAGATTCACGCATTGTCACCAAGCGCTATGGCAGCACGCTTTTGAACTCTATGCCACCTTTGTGGAGAACCTCCGATAAGGATGTGGTGCGCGAATCACTGCGACGTCTTGGTCAATCTGTGAAAGACTAAGGAAATGCCCCGCATTAAAACCGACACTCTGGCACAACATCGCGATTGGCGACGTAGTCAGTTGATCGAGGCCGCTGCCGCAATTGCTATGGAGTCTGGAGGGGCTGCAATAAGCGTCTCTGCCGTTGCCGCTCGTGCAGGCTTGTCTCGCACCTCGGTCTATGAATATTTTGGAAGTAGCGCCGACTTAGTCGCCGATTTAGTCATCGAAGAGTTACACAATTTTGCTGGTGTATTGAGCCAGACTGTTGGTGAATGCACTCAGCCCTGTACATGCGTTGAATTATGGATCACAGGAGCGCTGAGGTATATCGCAGATGGCCGCCATTTATTGGCTAAGGCGTTGAATGCAACGTCATTGCCACACGATCGCGCTGCACAAATCGGAGCAGCCCACCGAGCATTGTTAGCACCACTTCGCAGCGCGCTTGAAATTCAAGGAGTGCGTGATATCAATCAAGCCCTGGCCTATATTCAAGCCACAACAGATGTTGCAACGAAGAGAATTGAAGCTGGCCATGATGCAGAAATTGAGATTGCATCTGCAACTAAGTTCTGCATCACCGGCTTGAGCTCGCTCTAAATTATTTTACGACGGTAACAACCCTCAGATTCAACGGTTGATACAAGCCATCCACGCCTGGTGCTGTGGCAACTATGGTGCAGCTTCCTTTTCTTGCTTTAATAATACGATTTGTGACCGTGCAGCTTCCGCTTCCTACACCCACCACTGACTTCGCCCGAAGATTTAGCTACCTTGCGTGCAATGGCCATGCAAAATCAGGTCTATACATTGGGCTTCACTGTCCGCCAAGTAATTGAGATGGGTGGAGCTGCCGATGAGATTATGGGGCAGCTCTATTTAACGCACCTTGCTAATCGCCGCGTAACGACGCTATCTGGCGGAGAGTCTCAACGCGTTGCAATTGCACAAGCAATCGCTCAAAATACTCCAGTTCTCTTGCTCGATGAACCGCTTTCGGCGCAAGATGTAGATAGTCGCCAGCGAATAATTGAGTTACTTAAAAAACGTGCAGATGCTGGTAGCACCATTGTTGTGGTGGCTCATTCGCATGAGAATGATTTATCGTGGGCCGATAAGGTTATTAAGAATTTCCTTTAATTTTGGCCACGACTGAGCGAAACTGGGATGCAGGCTCAGTTGATCTACTTTTTCAATCTCAACCCAACGCACTTCATGAGACTCATCATTTACTTCGTGGGCTATTAAATCTTCAGTGGCACGTGCAATAACTGTGTCATATCGCCAGTTTCCATGATCATCACTAAAGCTCTCTAGCGGCGTTAAATACTGCGCATCGACTCCGGTCTCTTCAATAGCTTCGCGCACTGCGCCTTCGATAACACTTTCATGACTATCTCGCGCGCCCCCTGGAATTCCCCATGTATCGCCGTTATGTACCCATGGCGCACGATGCTGTAACAAGATCTCACGTCCACGAAAAATTAATATGCCAGCGGCGCCATTGAGGCCCCAGTGCTTATTTCCACACTCGCACTGCACCCACCCATCTCCATCGCGCGCAACCATGTTCCTAGGGTGTCACATCTATCCACAGTTAGCGCTGCGAGCCCACTAACGGTCAGAGCCCACGCTTAATCTGCCCGACATGAGAGCCCCATGTGTACTTTTCTTAACGTTAAGTTTTCTTAACCCAGTAAATGCTTTTGCCGATTGCATTGATACGACATGTATTGATGTCTTTACGCAAAACAACCAGATCATAATTGAGGCTCATAAAGGCACAAGCAGTACGGTAGTTAAGAAGCGGGTAACGCCAAAGCCAGCCTCTACCTTGTGGTTTCCACCAAAACCAAGCCCAGCACCAACAGTTAAACGCAGCTACAAACCACGTGTAGTTGTGAAGAAGTCTGTCGTTAAAACCGCCAACTTAAGTGATCGTTTAATCAAGCTGCTTCCAACGGCAGGTGTTGCATTCTCTCCTGAGATTGAGCCACTTACGCATGTTCCTGTTATTTTCTGGTGCGATCTTCCGCAGATTTTTCAAAGCAGTGTCAGCATCATTGGCGAAGCTGTCGATGTGGCGCTACGGCCCGGATTTATCTGGTCATTTGGTGATGGAACATTCTATTCAACGAGTAGCACGGGTGCTCCATATCCCAAAGCAACTATTAAACATACCTATAGACAACCTGGTGTATACGCCGTCATTTTGGTGACGACATGGAATGGCAGTTTTTCCCATAACGGTGCAGTTCGACCTATTAGTGGCCAAGTGATTAAGACCTCGGTGGCAACCGTCACCGTTGTATCGGCACGAACTCGATTCACGAAATGAGAAGAATATGAAAGCCCATAAAGAAGAACTATCGATAGATGCACTACCTCAATCCTTAGAGCCTAGTTTTATTTCACTCGTTACTAGCTTCTCTGTCGATGAAGGATCAGCGGTTATTACAACACTTCAACAAGATGGAGCTACTGCTGTTATTGACCTATCGGTGGAGTTTGAAAAATTTGCAACTGACAGTCAGGTCGCTCACTGCGCACGCGTCATAGGCCGCTTAAGTGATATCCAAGTTCGTGACTTTGCATTGGGCTCACACAACCGCGAGAGCTTTGAAACGTATTGGAGCATGTGGCATTACTTGTTGCAGATTGCACCCGTAGGTTTTGTTGCACCGGTGGCATGTTTATTTGCAACCCTTGCATACGAGCGCGGGGATACTGCCCTTGCCTACCGGGCCCTGGATCGGGCAAGTAAGGATCAACCCGCTTACTCGTTAACACTCTTGCTGCGCCGGGTCTTTGGTTCAGGCTGGCCCGCTGGGGCCTTTGCCGCGATGCGCGTTGAGCTGCATCCGAAGGTGACCGCTGGGATTTTTGGCTAGAGCCACTATCTGTTAGAGTCCAGCCAGGTCACGAGTTCTAGTGTTTAGCCCCGGCTTACTAGACGGCAACCCTCCACCACGGTGGGGTGCTCCGGGTGAAGACCAGATCGATAGCAACAACGCCATCGATAAGCGTGGATCACTCGAACCACATTGTGTAGGCCAGCGTCGGCATACCTAGGTGAGTGGTCCCATAACTGGGAGGAAATAACACGTGTCACATTTTTCACTAGAAGAAGCCGCCTTTGAAACCCGTCAGATTCATGCCGGGCAAGTAGCAGATCCAACGACAGGTGCACGCGCACTTCCGCTATATCAAACCACGGCATATCAATTCCGCGATACCAAACATGCCGCAGATCTCTTTGGCTTAGCCGAGCTTGGCAATATTTATACGCGCATCATGAATCCAACGCAGGATGTTGTAGAAAAGCGAATCGCATCACTTGAAGGCGGAGTTGCAGCTTTGCTACTTGCTTCAGGTTCTGCTGCGACCACTTTTGCAGTCTTAGCTGTTGCAACTGCCGGAGATCATATTGTCTCCTCTAAATATCTCTACGGTGGAACATATAACTTGTTCCATTACACCTTGCCAACTTTTGGTGTAGAAGTAACCTTTGTTGATAACCCCAATGATCCTGAAGAGTGGCGCAAAGCGGTACGCCCAAATACCAAAGCCTTCTTTGGTGAAACAATCTCAAATCCCAATAATGATATTTTAGATATCGCCGCAGTTGCAAAAGTTGCGCATGAGAGCCACGTTCCACTGATTGTCGATAACACCGTGGCAACACCATATGTGATTAAGCCGATTGAGTTTGGCGCCGATGTAGTTGTGCACTCGGCAACTAAGTTTTTATCGGGCCATGGAAATGCAGTTGTCGGCGCAATCGTGGATTCAGGAAACTTTGATTACGCGTTGTATCCAGAGAAGTTCACCAGCTTTAATACTCCAGATCCTTCGTATCACGGTCTGGTCTATGCTCAAGCTTTGGGAGTCGGTAGTGCCTTTGGCGCCAACTTGGCATACATCTTTAAGATTCGCCTGACACTGCTGCGCGATATCGGAGCAGCAGTGAGCCCATTTAATGCATGGCTATTAGCTCAAGGTCTTGAGACGTTAACACTTCGCATGAAACAACACTTAGAAAATGCTAAGGCCGTTGCAACGTGGCTAGAGGCGCATCCACAGGTTGAGAAAGTGAACTACTCGTGGCTACCAAATTCACCGTATAACGCACTTGCTACTAAGTATGCGCCTAAGGGTTCAGGCTCAGTTCTCTCCTTTGAAATCAAGGGAGGTATCGAGGCTGGCAAGAAGTTTGTTGAAGCCCTTACTTTGCACTCACACGTAGCCAATATTGGTGATGTGAGATCACTCGTGATTCATCCAGCATCGACAACTCATTCGCAACTTTCTGCCGAAGAGTTATTAAATGCCGGTGTAAATCCCGGATTGATCCGTTTATCAGTTGGCCTTGAAGATATCGATGATATCAAGGCTGACTTAGCAGATGGGTTTGCAGCAGCTAAATAATGACAGGTCAAGGTGGATTAGTTACCGGGGCATGGCTTGAGGGCCATGCACCCGGTGATCGCCTATTCATAAAGATTGGTGACTTGCTGTTAGAGAGCGGTGAAACTCTAGAAGATATAACCATCGCTTATCAAAGTTGGGGTAGGTTGAATGAGAAAAAAGATAATGCAATTTTAGTTAACCACGCAATGACCGGATGGTCTGATGTGCCGGGTTGGTGGCCTTCAATGGTGGGGCCAGGCATGCCATTTGATACTGACATATATTTTGTTCTCTGCCCAAATGTTATTGGTGGATGCCAAGGTACAACTGGTCCATCATCGATCGCTCCTGATGGCACACGCTATGGTTCACGTTTTCCGTCGCTGACGATTCGTGACATGGTCGCTGCCGAAGTTGCATTTAGCGACGCGTTGGGAATTGAAAAATATCGATTAGCCGTTGGTCCATCCCTTGGCGGAATGCGATCTTTAGAATGGGCGGTTCAACTGCCACATCGCATCGGAGCAATCTGCACCATTGGCTCGTCGGCCGTTGCAACCGGTGATCAAATCGGTACCTGGTCGATTGAGTTACGGGCGATTAAGACAGATCCACATTTCAAAAATGGAGATTATTACGAGCAAGATTACGCTCCACTGAACGGAATGGGCATTGCCAGGCGAATTGCACATCTGACGTATAGGACCGAGGCTGAGATGGATATTCGCTTTGGTCGCGAACTTCAAGGCGATGACACAGGTCGCTATGCCGTTGAATCCTATTTAGACCACCAAGCCGACAAGCTGGCCCATCGCTTTGATGCCAATACCTATATCACGCTGACGGAGGCGATGATCTCTCACGATATTGGTCGTGATCGTGGGGGAGTTGTAGCTGCTTTAGCCAGTATCAGCATTCCAGTTGTGGCCGTATCAATCGACACTGATCGCCTCTTTCCCGTGCGTCTGCAGGCTGAAATCGCTGAGTTCGCCCCGCATGCCGCCCCGCGTGTAACGATTTCATCACCTTTTGGCCACGATGGCTTCCTTGTGGAGGTGGAATCAGTGGGAAAGGTGATTAGAGAGGCGCTCGCCCTGAGTTAGGGGTCAATAAAGCTGTTTTCGATGTGCATTTTAGCCTGTAAATAAATTATAATATAGCCATCGCATCAGCGCGCATCGCTGATAAAACCAAAGGATACCTGTGGCTGTATTTAGTGCGCTCAAAAACAAGGTGAAGAAAGTTACCGCAGGAAAGAAAGCGGCACCTGTCAAAAAAGCTGTAGCTAAAAAAGCTGCACCGGTAAAGAAAGCGGCACCTGTTAAAAAAGCTGTAGCTAAAAAAGCTGCACCGGTAAAGAAAGCTGTTGCTAAGAAAGCTGCGCCAGTTAAAAAGGCTTTAGCAAAGAAGGCCGCTCCAGTTAAGAAAGTGGTACCAGTAAAGCTTGAGGTTAAAAAAGATCTCACCGCCAAAGATGTGCAGTTAATTCTTGATGCCAAGAACGCAATTATTCGCCACCATGACGTCTTAGCCGAACTAGAAGCTCGCGGAGTTACATCGATTAATCGAATTCCTAGAAAAGCAGATAAAGAGTTAGTTGATGAAGCACGTGCGCTTTTAATTGAGATTCCACTAGTAACTGAAAGACTTCGCAAGAATGGATTAGGCGCTCCAACTCGAATTTTAAAGAAGACTGAACTCGCCCTCATCGCACCTAAGCCAGTTGTAGTTGCAAAGACAGAAGTAAAATCTGGCAAAGTAGCTGTTGTAAAGATCGATGGCGAAGAAGTAGAGCTTGAAGAAGTCGACCTAGAAGATGTCGAAACTCTTATTGCTGAAGCTGTTGAGTTAGTTGATGCAGAGTCTAGTGATAAAGCAAATCAACCTCGCGTTGTTAACTTAGCTGAAGAGGCTTCGGGCAATGAAGCCGATGCATTTACATTAAAGGCATCTGAAGAAGATGACGCTCCAGCACAAACAGTTATGACTGCTGGTGCAACTGCTGACCCTGTGAAAGATTATCTCAAGCAGATCGGTCGCGTGGCTTTGCTTAATGCTGAACTTGAAGTCGAGCTAGCTACACGCGTAGAAGTGGGACTTTTCGCCGGTTATAAGTTAAAAAATGACAAGAAGATTGATAAGAAATTAAAGCGCGAACTTGAGTGGCTAGTTGAAGATGGAAAGCGTGCCAAGAATCACTTGCTAGAGGCAAACCTTCGTCTAGTTGTTTCTCTTGCTAAGCGTTACACCGGTCGTGGAATGTTGTTCCTAGATTTAATTCAAGAAGGAAACCTGGGCTTGATCCGTGCAGTGGAAAAGTTCGACTACACAAAGGGCTATAAGTTCTCAACCTATGCAACATGGTGGATCCGCCAGGCAATTACTCGTGCAATGGCCGACCAGGCCCGCACAATTCGTATTCCAGTGCACATGGTTGAAGTGATTAATAAGTTAGCCCGTGTGCAGCGCCAGATGTTGCAAGATCTTGGCCGTGAACCGACCCCAGAAGAGCTCGCTAAAGAGCTCGATATGACACCTGAAAAAGTTGTTGAAGTTCAAAAGTATGGCCGCGAACCTATTTCACTTCACACTCCATTGGGTGAAGAAGGCGATAGCGAGTTCGGTGATCTTATTGAAGATAGCGAGGCCGTTGTTCCGGCCGATGCAGTCTCCTTCACTTTGTTGCAAGAGCAGTTGCACTCGGTGCTTGACACTTTGTCAGAGCGCGAAGCCGGTGTAGTTGCAATGCGATTTGGTTTAACTGATGGACAGCCGAAGACACTTGATGAAATTGGAAAGGTATACGGCGTTACACGCGAGCGTATCCGCCAGATTGAATCAAAGACAATGTCTAAGCTTCGTCACCCTTCACGTAGCCAAGTTCTGCGCGACTACTTGGATTAACAATGGCTAACCCAACGATTTATATTAATCCCGTCAGTGGATCAATCAAGATTCTTGGCGCAGTTGATTTCGTTGATGCTCAAGGCAATGTGCTGGAGACGCGCGAAAACGTTAAGTTTTGCGGCTGTTCACTGAGCAAAGATAAGCCGTGGTGCGATGGCAGCCATAAAGTGATTACACAACCAACTATTTAGATAGCAGGAGATTCGACCAGCTTTTCGCTCTCGTCCTGAATCTTTGCAGCAACGCTCTTGAGTTTTTCAGCGTATTCCTTGCCATGGTGTGCACAGAACATCAGCTCTCCACCATTGAGAAGTACTGCCCGCACATATGCCTGGGCTCCGCATCGATCGCAGCGGTCAAGGGCGTTAAGAGGTACTGATTCGAGCATCACTTGATCTGACATATCTCTCTCCGTTCTTAGTGTTTTACTTCCTAGGGAACATCAAACCATGTCTAGATATTCCCCGCTCGTTAATAGTGAATTATTGTGCTGAGAATATGCAGATAATTCTCGGATTATCAGTATTTGAGACGCAATCGGCGCGCTTACGGGTGATACGGGGTAGTGGCATATAACCTTTGGCCCCGTGGCCGAAAAAGATATCGCGACAAATGTGCAAGATAGCTATACCGCAAAAGATTTAGCGGTATTAGAAGGCCTCGATGCTGTTCGCAAACGCCCGGGTATGTATATCGGCTCCACAGATTCGCGTGGCCTTTTGCACTGCCTGTGGGAGATCATCGATAACTCAGTAGATGAATCGTTGGCTGGACACTGTAAAAAAATTGAAATTAATCTTGAATCCGATGGCTCGGTTGAAGTCCATGATGATGGCCGTGGAATCCCAGTTGATAAAGAGCCAAAGACTGGTTTAACCGGTGTTGAAGTTGTATTAACTAAATTACATGCTGGCGGAAAATTTGGTGGCGGTTCATATGCCGCATCGGGTGGTCTGCACGGTGTTGGTGCATCAGTTGTTAACGCACTTGCATCACGTTTAGATGCCGAAGTTGATCGTGATGGAAAGATTTATTGGATGTCATTTCAACGCGGAACTGCAGGAATCTTTGATGGAGATGGTCCCAAGGCGGCCTTTGAACCTAAATCGGGCCTGCGCATTATTGGAAAGATTTCTAGCAAAGTCACGGGAACGCGTATCAAGTGGTGGTCAGATAAGCAGATCTTTTTAAAAGAGGCCGAACTCGAACTCTCTGAAATTTATGATCGAGCGCGTCAAACCTCTTATTTAGTACCTGGTTTAACGCTCATCGTTAACGATAATCGCACTAAGACCAAGACCAGCGAGACGTTTTTTCACAAGAGTGGAATCACTGAGTACTGTAACTTTTTACAGCCCGATGAACCTGTTGGCGATGTAATTCGCATCTACGGTACTGGCCATTATCAGGAGACCGTGCCTGTACTAGATGATAAAGGCCATATGGTTTCAACTGAAGTTGAGCGCGATATGGAAGTAGATATTGCGATGAAGTGGGGCAACGGCTTTGAGACTACTCAGCGCTCATTTGTAAACATTATTGCAACACCAAAGGGCGGCACACACGTGCTGGGCTTTGAGCGCTCCCTGATCAAGGTAATCAATGAAGCACTTCGATCTTCAAAAACCCTTGCCAACAAAGAGGCCGATGTCATTAAAGATGACATCTTGGAAGGCTTGACCGCAGTTGTGACTGTGCGAATGTCAGAGCCACAGTTTGAAGGTCAGACCAAAGAGGTTTTAGGAACTGCGGCAGCAACACGTATTGTGACTGCGGTAGTTGCTGAGAAGTTGAAAGAGTATTTCAATACAACTAAGCGAATTGATAAAGCTAACGGTCGCCTCGTCCTTGAAAAGATTGCTGCAGCATCGCGCACACGAATCAGCGCACGTGCGCACAAGGACTTACAGCGCCGCAAGAACGCCCTTGAATCTTCATCACTGCCTACAAAGCTCTCAGATTGTCGCTCAGAGGATGTAACACGCACTGAGTTATTTATCGTCGAAGGTGATTCAGCCCTTGGAACAACTAAGGCTGCGCGCAACAGTGAGTTCCAAGCGATCTTGCCGATTCGTGGAAAGATTCTTAATGTGCAAAAGGCATCGCTATCGCAGATGCTCGAAGATAAAGAGTGCGGTTCGATTATTCAGGTAATCGGTGCCGGCTCTGGTAAATCTTTTGATTTAGATCAAGCGCGATATGGACGCGTAATTTTGATGTCAGATGCCGATGTTGATGGCGCACATATTCGTTGTTTATTGCTTACGTTGATGTATCGCTACATGCGTCCGCTGATTGATTCGGGCCGTGTATTTGCTGCGATTCCACCGCTGCACCGTATTGAAGTGATGGGCGGGGGAGGCAAAAAGGGTAATTACACCTATACCTATAGCGATGACGAGATGAAGAAAATTACCGCCGATTTAAGTAAGAACGGCAAGAAGTGGAAAGAGCCGATTCAGCGCTACAAAGGTCTGGGCGAAATGGATGCCGATCAGCTACGCGAGACAACCATGGATCCAGATGCGCGCACGCTGCGCCGAATTACAGTCTCTGATGCAACTGCCGCCGAGGCGATGTTTGAACTATTGATGGGTAGTGATGTTGCCCCACGTAAAGAGTTCATTGCCAATGCTGAGATAGATCGCGACCACATCGACGCTTAGTCGATACTCACTAAGTCGAAGTACTCCTCTTTCCACAGATCTTCATCGCCATCTGGCAACAAGATAACGCGCTCTGGCTTTAAGGACTGCACTGCACCTTCATCGTGGCTGACCATGATTACTGCGCCTTGATACTCACTTAAAGCGCCAAGGATTTCGGCGCGAGATGCTGGATCTAAGTTATTTGTAGGCTCATCAAGTAACAACACGTTAGCGGCCGAAACAACAAGTACTGCCAACGCTAAGCGCGTACGCTCTCCGCCCGATAAAACCTTTACTGGCTTATGAACATCATCGCCTACAAATAGGAAAGAGCCCAAGGTATTGCGAGCTTCTGGCTCACGCAGATCAGGGGTTGCAGACATCATGTTCTCCAACACCGTGCGCTCGAAATCGAGAGACTCGTGCTCCTGGGCGTAGTAACCAATCTTTAAACCATGGCCATGTTCTACGGTTCCGGTATCAGACTCTATTTCACCGGCCAGAATTCTAAGAAGGGTTGTCTTACCTGCACCGTTGAGTCCAAGAATCACAACGCGTGATCCCTTATCGATAACGCATGACACATCGGTAAAGATTTCTAGTGAACCATATGACTTTGATAACTCTTCGCCAGATAAAGGTGTCTTGCCACATGGGGCAGGGGTAGGAAAGCGCAAGCGTGCAACTTTGTCACTGACGCGAACATCTTCAAGACCACTGCGTAGTTTTTCAGCACGACGTAACATGCCTTGAGCCGCCGTTGCCTTACTAGCTTTGGCGCGCATCTTCTCGCCCTGCTTCTGCAAAATCTCGGCGCGCTTTTCAGCGTTAGCACGCTCTTTTTTGCGGCGGTGTTCATCTTGTTCACGCTGTAATAAATAGGCTTTCCAGCCTAAGTTGTATACATCGATCACGTTGCGGTTGGCATCTAAGTAAAAGACTTTATTCACGACGGTCTCAATCAAGTTAACATCGTGAGAAATAATGACTAAACCACCAGAGTACTTCGATAAGAATTCGCGCAACCAAATGATTGAATCAGCATCTAAGTGGTTAGTTGGCTCATCGAGCAATAGAGTTTCAGCCCCACTAAACAAGATGCGTGCAAGTTCGATACGTCGACGTTGACCACCAGAGAGCGTGGAAAGCTCGTGGCCAAAGACTGCCTCAGTAACACCTAATGATGTTGCAATCGCTTCGGCCTCAGCAGTTGCTGCATATCCGCCTGCTGCACTGAACTCGTGTTCAACGCGTGTGTACCTATCCATCGCCTTTTCTAGCGCCTCATCTTGTGCAGTCGCCATCTCTTCTTCTACTTGGCGCATACGGTGTGCAATTTGATCTAAGTTGCGTGCCGACAAGATGCGCTCGATAACAGAGCCAGGTTCATCTCCAGTGCGCGGATCTTGCGGTAAATAACCAATTTTTCCAGTGCGATTTACTGCTCCACCTGCTGGCATAGTTTCGCCAGCTAGAACTTTTGCAAGCGTTGATTTACCGGCACCATTGCGACCCACAAAACCAATGCGGTCGCCGCTGTTAATGCGCACTGTCACGCCTTTAACTAATAGGCGAGCACCTGCACGAAGTTCAAGGGCTTGGGTTGAAATCACACCGTATTCTAGCCGAGTTTATGCAGCGCCAATTCTGGTCTTTCGAGGGGTAGCAAAGGACTTTGCAACAGCGGTTAACTCATCAGAAACCTGCGTCTTTATTGCTTCCTCACTTTTGAGCAGCTTAGTTAACTCCGCGATAGTGGTTTTAAGTTGCTTTTGTTCAGTTTCAAGTTCTAATTTGCTCATCTTTGTTAAGCGGCGCAGCGGCATATCCAAGATATAGGTTGCCTGCTCCTCATTTAACTTGAAATCCTTCATTAATTTATCTTTGGCAGTTGATGCATCATCACTTGCTCGAATAACTTTAATGACCTTATCGATATCGATAATCGCCTTGAGTAAGCCATCTACTAAGGTCAAACGACCCTCAGCTTTAGCTTTACGAAACTCACTGCGCCTGCGCACAACTTCAATACGGTGTTCGATGAAGACTTTCAGTAGCTCTTTTAAGCCCAAAGTCTGTGGGCGACCCTTTACCAGAGCTACGGCGTTTATAGAGAAGGCATCTTCCATAGGGGTTAGCGCATAGAGCTGCTCAAGCACAGCCTCGGGCTCAAAACCATTTTTTAGTTCAATGACAACGTTAGTTCCAGTTTGTCCATCGGTTAAGTCGATGATGTCGCTGATGCCTTGGATCTTCTTAGATTTAACAAGGGCAGCGATACGTTCTACAACTTTTTCTGGCCCGATGGTAAATGGAAGCTCCTTAATTACAAGACCCATTTTGCGGGAGGATACTTTTTCAATCTCAACGGTTGCACGGACTTTAAATGATCCCTTACCGGTTGCATATGCCTCACGCACACCATCAAGGCCAACGAGTTCGCCACCAGTTGGAAAATCTGGTCCAGGAATATGTTTCATTAACTGCTTAACGGTTGCCGTTGGATTATCAATCAAAAACTTAGTGGCAGCAATTACTTCGCCTAAGTTATGGGGCGCCATATTTGTGGCCATACCCACGGCGATTCCTGAACCACCGTTAACTAATAAGTTGGGATATGCCGCAGGCAGAACCAACGGTTCAGAGAGTTGACCATCGTAGTTTGGACCATAATCAACGGTATCTTCATCGGCTTCTGCAACCATCGCCATTGCAGCAGTTGCAAGACGGGCCTCGGTGTAGCGCATGGCTGCTGGACCGGCATCGAGTGAACCAAAGTTTCCATGGCCATCGATTAAAGGAAGTCGCATTGAGAAAGACTGGGCCATACGTACGAGTGCGTCATAGATTGCACCATCACCGTGTGGGTGCAACTTACCCATAACTTCACCAACTACACGCGCACTCTTTACATGTCCGCGCTCTGGACGCAGACCCATATCTGCCATCTGATGCAAGATGCGACGATGTACAGGTTTTAAACCATCGCGTGCATCGGGCAGCGCGCGTGAATAAATGACTGAGTATGCATACTCAAGAAAGGATTCAGATACTTCTTTAGAAACATCGATATCAACGATCTTTCCTGGAAACTCTCCAGGCTTTGGGCCGACAGGTTTCTTCGCTTTAGTTGTACTAGGTGTCTTTGCCATGGGGGAGATTGTGCCAACTACATGGGTTAATTTAAGGGAGGACGCGCCCCAACTGTTGCAACACACTTTGCGGCTAGCGTTGTTCCCGCGGTGAGAGCCGCTTCCAAATCACGTGTTTCTAGCCACTTCGGAATAAATCCAGCGGCAAATGAATCACCTGCACCGGTCGTATCAACAACATTGGTGGTCACTGCAGCAACTCGGACTGATTCATCCTTATGCATCGCCATTGCACCTCGAGAGCCCAGTTTGATCACTACAAGTGGTGTGAACTTCTTCAAACTCTCTTCGGCCTCTTCAAGATCTGTTGAGTTGCCCAGGTACAGCGCCTCTTCAGCGTTTAAAAGGATTCCGTCCATCAAGCAGACCCATGAGAGAACTTCTTCTAGCGGCACAATTTTCATGGCGCCAGTTGTTGTTGGGTCAAAGAAAATTGGAACCCCAGCGGCCTTAATTTTTTTCACCATGGCTAAAACCGCATCGCGACTGCGAAAATCCAGAAGTGCATATCCGCTCAGATATGCACCATCGAAATCATTGAGAGGTGGCAGGTCGGCGACTTCTAGATCGGCGTTAGCTCCATTATCTGGGAACATCGTGCGTTCGCCATTGGAATCAACCAAAATGACAACTACACCCGTTGGCCGACCAGAGCGCATTAAATTTAAGTGTTCTACGCCGTATTTATCTAAGTCAGAGATAAGCGCAAAACCCACTGGATCGTTTCCAACACGGGCCACTAACTGGGCTCTGGTATTAGTGCGCGTTATCCAGGTAGAAACATTTGCAGCTTGTCCACCTGGGTGAGTAGAGATTCGACTTGCGGTGTCATTGCCGTAGTTAATGCTCTCTTTGAGCTGGGCAATGACATCGAGAGCTAAGTCGCCGATGCATAGAATTTTTTTCATTGAAGTGCTACCGCAATATCTGCAGCTAATGCGCAGTTTGATTTAATAATTTCAGTATTGATAGCGAGTGACTCGCCCTTTGAAGCAGTGTGAAAATGCTCGAGCAAGTATGGAGTAACGGCTTTACCGTCGATGCCATCATGAGCTGCTTTAGCTAAACCGGTTGCAAGAAATTGGTCGTGTCGGTTTTTTTCCATCTCTTTTGCAACAGGATTTGCAACGACTAACGCTTTAAACTGTGTGCCAATTGCACTGCGGGCCTTAATAATGGCGGCAATTTCTGCGGGGCTATCTACTCGATGCTCTAGCTCAAAGCCTGAGTCAGTTAAGTAGAAACCAGGGAAGCGATTGGTTTTATAACCGACTAAGCCGATTGCCAAAGTTTCTAGGCGCTCCAGCGTTGCATGAACATCCAAGATTGATTTAACTCCTGCACAAATGACGGTGATATCTAACTGGGATAGCGCAGTGAGATCGGCAGATTCATCAAATGATTCATTAGCGCCGCGATGTACTCCACCTAAGCCACCTGTTGCAAAAACCTTAATACCAGCTAGTGCAGCAATATGAGCGGTTGCTGCAACCGTTGTTGCCGCACTCTTTGCCTGAGCCACGACGATCGCTAAATCACGGATTGAAGCTTTAGAAATATCATCACGCTGAGCAATCGCTTCTAGTTCATTAATTTCAAGGCCCACATGCACAATGCCATCTAACAGTGCAATTGTTGCAGGTACGGCGCCACGATCTCGAATAATTCGTTCGCACTCAATTGCAACGGCCAAGTTAGAGGGCCGTGGTAATCCATGACTAATAATCGTTGATTCGAGGGCGACAATTGGCGCGTTAGCGGCCATAGCAGCTGAAACTTCAGCTGAATATTTAATTGCGCTCTTCATATGCACAACCTTAGCGGATGTAATGAGAAGATACGCAAATGCATTTATCGCAGATAACGCCATCGATCTTTTCCTCGCTAGGGCTAACTACTGCTTTGGACACGCTGGGTTGTGGCCCAAGTCCAATGGGTCGAGAAGTTCTTTTCCTTATCGATGGCTTTGGCGCTAACACTCTTGAAATATTTGCCGATGCCATGCCAACCATTGCAAGGCTTACTCAGCATGGAATTATTCAGACCGCGTTTCCATCAACAACTGCGACAAGTCTTGCCACGTTAACTACTGGAACTCTTCCAGGTACACATGGAATGTTGGGTTACACCGTACAAGTTCCGCGCAGTGGCGGACGAATTCTAAATGCATTGAAATGGGATGAACGCGTTGACCCAAATCATTGGCAACCAGTGCCCACACTTTTTGAAAGAGCAAGCGGCGAAGGTATTCGTGTTTCACATGTTGCAGCAAAGCGTTTTGAAAACTCTGGATTCACGCGCGCAGTGTTTCGCGGTGCAGAGTATCGTGGAGCAAATGTTGTCCCAGATTTAATCGCCGAAACTAAAGCTGCGCTACAGAAGACTCCATCTTTTGTCTATCTATACATGAATGATTTAGATGTTGCCGGACATAGTGATGGAGTTGGAAGTCCACAATGGTTAGCGGCACTGACGATGATCGATCAGATGCTGGCTGGATTAATGAAAGAGATGCCAGCTGGAACACGAATTTGGTTAACGTCAGATCATGGAATGGTCAACGTTGGGGAGAAAATTGTTATCGGTCTAGATAACCCCTTGCAGAAAAATATCTCTGTTATAGCCGGTGAGCCAAGAGCGCGGCATCTGTACTTAAACTCTGATAGTCCGTCTGCACGAAGTGAAGTCGCTGCTGTGTGGCAAGAATTTTTAGGCCAGCGTGCCACAGTGCTTACTCGGGAGCAGGCGATTGAGAGTGATCTTTTTGGCCACGAAGTCAGTGCTGATGCACTCGATCGCATGGGTGAAGTTATTGCTATCGCTAATTCCGACGTTGTGCTTATTGATCCCGAGCGCGCAGATAAAGAGGGCTCAATGGTTGGCCATCATGGTGGCCAGAGTGAGATTGAAACGCAGGTGGGATTACTAACAACAACCTTAAGTTAGAGCCACCTGCCTATAACCATTTTGCTTTTCTGAACTTGTAAAGCAAGAGTGCGCTTAATGAGGTAACAACTCCAAGGACTAATGGATAGCCGTATTTCCAACTGAGTTCTGGCATGAACTTAAAGTTCATGCCATAGATTCCGGCGATCATTGTTGGAGCGGCCGCAAGTGCAACCCATGCTGAAATCTTTCGGACATCTTCATTTTGGCGTACTTGTACATGTGCTAGATCGGCTTGCAAGGCAGTGGTTAAAAGTGAATCCATACCTGATGCATGTTCGCACGTACGCAACAGGTGATCTAGGGTGTCACGAAAAAATGGCTTGAGGGCATCTGGTGTTTGAGTATAAGTCTCAGAAACTAACTTTTGTAATGGAATTACAAGCGGCTCAATGGCGTGTCGGTACTCAATCAATTCGCGCTTAAGAAAATAGATTTCTTGTGAAAAAGTTTGGCGCTTGCCACTAAATACTTTGGTCTCTAAGTTGATGACATCATTTTCAAGTTCAGTTGCAATCGATATGTATTCATCAATTACTCGATCAACGACGGCATGCAAAACCGCAAAGGGGCCTAATTTTAAGAATTCAGGTTTAGCTTCAATCTCTTGGCGAACTGTGACTAGGGGAGTACCTTCACCATGGCGGACAATCACAATAAACTCTTTTTCTACAAAGCAGATCAACTCTCCCGTAGAGATAGCGCTATTAGATTCATCGTAAAAAACACTCTTAAATGTAAAAAAAGTTAAGCCCCCGTACTCTTCAATCTTGGGTCTTTGTTGGGCATGTACAGCATCTTCAACGGCCAAAGGATGAAAGTTAAGCTCACCTACAACATGTTCGAACTCAGTGTGGGTGGGCTCTGCTAGCCCAAGCCAAACAAAGCCACCTGATGTACGAGCAATATCTACGACGTCGGATATGTCAGCAGGGCCACTAACGCGTTTACCATTTTGGTAGAGCGCGGAATCTACAATCATTTCTCTCTGTTACTGATCTTCGGTTGGTTTAATGCCAAACATAATTTCATCCCAGCTTGGAACTTTTGCGCGAGCGACAACGCCATCGCGCGCAGCATCATTATCGGGTGCTTCACGGATAACTGCCAGGCGCGGTACTTCTGGCTCTAAGTTTTCCGCATGTCGAGTAGTTGGATGGGGTGAGTCTGAATACACAAGACCTGGTGCAACAATGGGACGGGGCGCAGGCTCATCACCCATCATCCATCTAGCATTTTCATCTATTGAAATAACAACTCTGCGTGTTGTATCAAAGTTCCACTGCGCAACGCCATGGCCGTTAGCATTTGGATAATGAAGCTCAACTGTCCAGGTACTATCTTCTAAACGCCAGGTATCCCACGAAAGATCGGCTAAATCCACATTGCGTGGTGAGAGACGAGAGAGCACCACTCCTAATAGTGAGACTGGATCACGACCGCCTTCTTTACGAATAGCTATTTGTTGTGCCTGATCGATGATGTAAATACGCTCCTGCACAATTGGGCCAGAGAAGCGGTCAATTTTTTCAAGGGAGACATTGTTTTCACGCGCTAACTCTTCCGGTAATTCACCAGCACGCAAGCGACGTTGAATCTCTTTAACTGAGATTGTCTCAACGTCTTGTTCAGGAACTGAAGAAAGGTACGGTTGATTGACCGAGCTCTTTAAAGCATCGCTAATGCGCACGGTGAATTCATGTCCATCGTTATCGTGAAGGCTTATATGGGTGCCCTCATCACTCTTTCCGATGAATCGAAGTTCAGTCATGATGGGAAGAATAACCGATGAGCTGCTTATAAGTGGTGAAGTAGGGCAGCGTGGCTACAAGTGCGGCAGTCATAAATCCCAATGGAAGCCAATAAGCAGTTTGCGCACCGTAGTTATCTATAACCCAGCCAGCGGTGGCACTTGAAATAGCCCCACCCAAAGGCATGCCGGCGATAACCCAACTGAGCGCCTCGGTAATCTGTTCGGATGGAACTGCTGTTTCAGCAACTCCATATGCACCGACTATAAGTGGTGCGATTGCAAAGCCATTGAAAAATAACGCGACCGCTAACCAGAAAATACTGTCCACGATAAGAAATGGAACTGAGAGCAAGGTTAAAGAGATCAAAAATATAATGAAGCGGGCGGCATGAGAGATTCTCCATTTAATGAGGCCGTTTAAAATAGCTGCAATCGCGCTGCCACAAGCCCAGAGAGCAAGCAGTAGACCAGATTGACTCTTATGGCCTAGTTCATCAGTAAAACTCACTGTCACAATGGCAACTGCGCCAAAGAATGCACCAATAAATAGTGTTGGAAGCACAATCGCTTGAAGCGACTTGCGCTGTATTACATGCGGATGGGGATCGATTGTGCGCTTTGGAGATGCTGGAGGTTGCGTTGCGCTTTGAAGTGCAAATAATGGAACGCCGATTATCAGGAATAACATTCCCGCGATAAGACCAGCTGCTGGGTGAATTGAGGTTGCACAAGCCGTGGCGATAATCGGCCCAGCTATGAAAACAAACTCGTCGTTGAGTGCCTCTAAGGAGTACGCCGTGTTTACTAAATGGCGATTACTACTATCTTGTAAAGTTAAAGTTTTATCTGGGTTCAAAATGTGTAGCCAACGGCGGCGTACTAGCCCACCAAGGTTTACCGAAGTTGACTCGGCGATGATAATAGAAATAAACCATGTCCATGTTGGTGCATGATTGAGAACTAAAGCGAGAAAAATAGTTAAGCCAATAAGTTTGATAGGTAATACCCGCATCAGAACTGCGCGCTGACCAATTCGATCAGATACTCGCGCCCAATAAGGCATAGCGATAGATACAACAATTGAGGCGGTGGCACTCAGCGCACCCGCTAAGGCATAGGAATCACTAGCGGCAACTACGATAAAAATCAGCGCTAATGAGTCCATTGAAACCGGCATGCGAGCAATGATTCCGGCAAGTGAGAACTTCATCGCCCCTGGGGTACGAAAAAGTATGGAGTATGCCGAAAACATAGTGGTGAGTCTATTGCAGGGTTAGACTAGGCATATGAGTCTAGAAAATGAACTTCTGCAGCTTGCATTAACTATTGCGCGAGCAGCAGGAGATTTACTTGTCAATCGACCAGCATCGTGGGATCTCACGGTTAAATCTACTGCGATCGATATTGCGACTCAGATGGATAGTGCTAGTGAAAAACTTATTGTCGATGCAGTTCTTAGAGACCGCCCCGATGATGCAATCATTGGAGAAGAGGGCGCTTCCCGTTCGGGCACAAGTGGAATCACATGGGTTATTGATCCAGTCGATGGAACAGTTAATTACTTTTATGGCCTCCCTGGTTGGAATATCAGTATTGCGGCAAAGGATTCATCGGGCACACTTGTCGGCGTTGTTCACGCTCCCAGCATCGCTTCGACATGGCATGCAACTCGCAGGGGTGGTGCTTATTTGAATGGAGTAAAGATTGAGTGCAATAACCCCGTTGAATTAAATCGTGCTTTGCTATCAACTGGTTTTGCCTATGATGTGAAGGATCGTGCTCATCAATTAGAGATTATCGATCACCTAGTGCCACAGATTAGAGATTTGAGGCGAATGGGTGCCGCTGCCACAGATCTATGTTGTGTGGCCACTGGAATGGTGGATGGTTACATTGAATCGGGCTTGCAGGAGTGGGATCTAGCTGCCGGGGCTTTGATAGCAACAGAGGCTGGGGCAGTGGTGACCACCCACACATGGCGGGGATTAGAGCTCACTGTGGCCGCTGGCCCGTCGCTGCATGCGAAACTGCGCTCGCAGATTCCTAGCTAATCTGGCCGATTTAGGCTTGAGGGCCTATCTATGGCAAGATATGACGTCTGCACCGCCAAAGTGAGTGCTTGTAGAGAAACAGAAAAAGGTACGTAGATGAACATCCTTGACGCCGTAGATGCAGTATCCCTGCGTAAAGACATCCCACAGTTCCGCGCTGGCGATGAGCTCAAGATTCACGTACGTGTTATCGAAGGCAGCAAGAGTCGCCTTCAGGTCTTCCAGGGAATTGTTATGCGTCGCCAAGGCGATGGAGTTCGTGAAACTTTCACCGTTCGTAAGGTCTCTTACGGCGTTGGCGTAGAGCGTACATTCCCAGTTCATACACCGGTTATTGAAAAGATTGAGTTAGTAAAGAAGGGCGATGTACGTCGCGCCAAGCTCTACTACCTACGCGATCTTCGCGGTAAGGCTGCAAAGATTCGTGAAAAGCGCGATGGCGTTGAGGGTTACGGCGATGGAATTCTTTCTACTCCAGAGCCAGTCGCGGTTGTAGTTCCAGAGGCAGTTGTTGAGGCACCAGTTGTAGAAGCTGTTGTTGAAGCACCAGTAGTTATCGAAGCTGTGTCCGAGGCTCCAGCTACAGATGCGACTACAGATGTCGTGCCCGAAGCACCTGCTGAATAACTAGCGTCAATGCGCCGTAAGGGCTCTCTCCTACAGGAGTTCCCAATTCTTGTACTTGTCGCTTTGGTTGTTTCACTCTTCATCAAGACCTTTCTTGTGCAGTTTTTCTATATTCCATCAGGATCAATGGAAAATACTTTGCAGATACAAGATCGAGTAGCTGTCAATAAGCTGCCATTTTTATCTAAGCAGATCTCCCGCGGTGATGTTGTTGTCTTCCGCGATCCAGCAAAGTGGCTTCCATTCTATGGTGATACATCTGGCAATAAGATTATTGCTGAAGCTAAGAGTGTTTTAGTAGCAGTTGGTGTTTTGCCTAACCCTGCCAAGCAGTATTTAGTAAAGCGAGTCATTGGCATAGCTGGAGATCGCGTAGTTTGCTGTACTAAGGCCGGCTTAATTGAGGTCAATGGAACTGCAATCACTGAGCCATATATTTTTAAGGGCAATGCGCCAAGTGACATGAAGTTTGACATCACCGTTGCAAAGGGAAAGTTGTGGGTCATGGGTGATCACCGCAGTGCGAGTGCTGATTCACGTTATCACCAAGAAGATATTAACAAGGGAATGGTTCCGCTTTCGCGAGTCACTGGTCGCGTCTTTGCAGTGATTTGGCCATTTAAAAATCTTACATATCTCCCACAGATCGACTTAGTTAAGTAGCCTTTAATGAAGGTGATTGAGCAGCTGCTCATCAACGCCGGAATTTCACCTATTGCTGGGGTTGATGAAGCCGGACGAGGTGCATGTGCTGGACCTCTAGTTATAGCAAGCGTCATTCTTAAAGATCCCTTTGCTCCTGAGTTATCGGTTGTACGTGATTCAAAAGAGATCTCTGAAAAAAAGAGAGAAGAGATTTTCGATTTAATTCAAAGATGTGCAACGTCAATTAACGTAGTAATAGTGCCAGCACTAGAAGTTGATGCACGCGGAGTGCATGCAGCAAATCTAGATGGTATGCGCCGCGCAGTTCACGGACTTGATCAGGTACCTGCCTATGTTTTAACTGATGGCTATGCGATTGAAGGTTTAGGTTTACCAAATTTAGCGGTGTGGAAAGGCGATCAAGTCGTTGTTAGTATCAGCGCCGCATCGATAATTGCCAAAGTAACTCGTGATCGAATTATGCGAGCCATGGATGAGCAGTATCCGCAGTTTGGTTTTGCTGGGCATAAGGGCTATATCACTGCTTCTCATACGCGTGCGCTTAATGAGCATGGCCCGTGTATAGAACATCGGCGTTCATTTTCAAATATCGCTGCGCTCATCCACAAGTAAAGAGCTCAATCCTCTAATTGTCAGGGTTGAAATTTATGGTCCCACCATGCGAAAAATTAGTAATCAACGTATAGGTGCATGTGGTGAAGAGATAGTGACACAGTACTTAATCACCCAGCACGCAGAAATCATCGAGCGCAATTGGCGAATCCGTGAAGGTGAAATCGATATTGTTGCGCTACACCGAAGTGGAGTCTTCGCCTTCGTGGAGGTCAAAACGCGCTCTTCGATGGCCTTTGGTCACCCTTTCGAAGCGATCAATGAGCATAAAGCCCGGCGCATGCAGCGATTAGCTTTAGGTTGGCTAGCAACTCATGGCTGCCTGGGCTGCGACTATCAAATCGATGCAGCCGCTGTCTTGATTGCACCAGATGGTTCACACAGCATTGAATACCGAGCTCATATCCTATGACTCTGGCTCAAACTCTCTGCGTTGCACTCCTTGGCTTAGATGGTCATGTAATAACCGTGGAAGTAGATATTGCCGACGGAGTTCCCATGTATTCACTCTTAGGTTTACCCGATGCTGCACTCTCAGAGTCACGTGATCGTGTCCGCGCTGCGATGGTTAACTGCGGAGAAAGTTGGCCCAATCGCAAAGTAACCGTGTCATTATCTCCTGCGTGGTTACCTAAGAGTGGCTCTAGTTTTGATGTAGCAATTTGTATCGCCCTATTATCTGCCCACGAGAGTATTGCACCTGAGAAAATTCGTGACATTGTTTTTATTGGCGAATTAGCACTCGATGGTCGAATTCGTTCAGTACGAGGGGTATTGCCATCGTTAATGGTGGCTTATAAATCTGGAGTTCGTACCGCAGTCGTTCCAGCTGCAAATTTCAAAGAGGCATCTCTGATGCACAACATGGAGATTATTCCAATGGAGCATCTCACGAAGATTCTTACATGGCTACGAACAGGGGTACGTGAGTGTGTCCAAGAGATTGACTTAGCATGGCAACCCACCGATGATCGTTTGGATTTTGCCGATGTAGCCGGACAAATGCAGGCCCGTTTAGCTGCAGAGATTGCGGCAACTGGAGGTCATCACATCTTATTAATTGGTCCACCCGGAACGGGAAAGACGATGATTGCCGAGCGAATTCCTACAATCATGCCTGCCTTAGATATTGCACAGGCGCTGGAAGTAACGGCTGTGCACTCTCTTGCTGGAACATTTGCTACCAGGTCACCTACATCATTGATCGCACCGATAGTTTCTCCACATCACACAACAACCCGAGTAGCTATGGTTGGCGGGGGAGCGCATTCCATTAAGCCAGGAGCGTGTTCATTGGCTCATAATGGAGTTCTCTTTATCGATGAGGCACCAGAGTGTCCTTCGGGCGTTCTCGATTCACTGCGTCAACCTTTAGAGGCAGGCACAATCACCATCGCGCGCAGCATTGGAAATGTAACTTTCCCCGCCCAGTTTTTACTTGTGCTGGCGGCTAATCCATGTCCCTGCGGAAAGTTTTCTGGTCGCGGTCGCAACTGCACATGTTCATCTCAACAAGTTCGCCGCTATTTGGGAAAACTCTCTGGCCCTTTGATGGATCGGATAGATATGAGGGTGCACTTAGATCCTGTGGGTCGTTTAGATATGGCCCGAACCGAGCTTGGAGAAAGTAGCGCCGAGATTCGCCAACGAGTTGTTGCAGCTCGCGCCATTGCAGCTGCACGATTTAATGGAGCTGGTTGGAGCGTGAACTCCCAGATTCCTTCACGTGCATTACGAACTACTTTTAAACCCGAGCGAGCAGCTATGAGTTTTTTGCATGATGAACTTGAAAGCGAGCACATTACGGCACGGGGGTTACATAAAATTGCACGAGTAGGGTGGACATTGGCAGATTTACATGGACATGAAGCTCCAACATTGGCCGACATTAAATTGGCCCATAGCCTTCGATCTGGAATCGAACAGTGAACGAGCGAGAGGCGCGCGCGATTCTCTTTAGCGCAATCGAAGGTGGACATACATTCTGGGCCGCTGAAATTTGCGGCTCAAGCGCCTTAGAGGTAGTAAATAAATTAGTTCATGGTGGATATGATCGAATTAAATATAGTGCTCTCATCTCTCTTGTATCACTTACCTCATCCGATGCGCTCTTTACTTCTATCGATGCTACTGGATCGACATTTCTCATTCCGGGTGATCTCCATTGGCCATCGCGTGTTGAGGATCTCGTGGCACCTCCAATTGCACTCATCGCCAAGGGAAATCTGCAGGCATTAACCACTGACTCACTTGCAATCGTTGGTACTCGAAATCCCACACAGTACGGTGCACGAATAGCTGGAGACTTTGCCGCAGGCTTTGTTGATCGAGATTGGGCGATTATTAGTGGAGGCGCATATGGCATCGATACCTATGCACATAAAGGTGCATTAATCGCCGAGGGAAGTACAGTGGCCGTTATCGCATCTGGGATAGATATTAACTATCCCGCTGGAAATGCTCGATTATTTGAGGAAATCTGCGAATCAGGAGCACTCATTACTGAAGTGATGCCTGGGGTAAAGGCAATGCCACATCGATTCTTAACACGCAATCGATTAATTGCTTCAATGTCTCTAGCCACACTGGTAGTAGAAGCTGCTTTCCGCAGTGGATCACTGCGTACTGCACGCGATGCCGCTGAATTATTGCGTCCAGTTATGGCAATTCCGGGAGCAATTAATTCACCAACTAGCGAAGGTTGTCATCGCTTAATCGGGGAGAGGGCTGCTGAAATTGTGACATCGGTAGCCGATGCAGTGGAGTTCATAGGCTTAAATCAATGAGAGAATCGCCCTATGAGTGATTTCCGTTCGGGCTTTGTTGCCATTGTTGGCCGCCCTAACGTTGGAAAATCTACATTAATTAACGCACTTGTTGGCAGCAAGATTGCAATTACATCCCACCACCCAAACACCACTCGCAGTGCAATCCGAGGAATAGTCCATGGATCAGATTTTCAAGCTGTACTTGTAGATACACCAGGTGTGCACAAACCTAAGACCCTGTTGGGGCATCGTCTTAATGCGGTAGTTGACCAAAGCATGGATTCAGTTGATGTAGTCATCATGTGTATTCCTGCCGATGAAACATCAGGTGCTGGAGATATTTTCATTGCAGCGGAAATAGCGAAGCATCCGCGGGCTAAAAAGTTTGCAGTTATCACTAAAACAGATTTGATTTCAAAAGAAAAGTTAGCCCTACGCCTTGCCGGAATTATGGCGTTGGCTCAAGGATTTGAATGGGATGAAATCATTCCTGTATCGGCAGCAATCCACAATCAAATCGATTTACTCAATGAACTTATCGGTAAGAACTTACCTAGTGGGCCAGAGTATTACCCAGCAGGTACGACCAGTGATCAAGGGATTGAGCAGTTAATCTGTGAGTTTATTCGTGAAGCGGCTTTACAAGATGTACGCGAGGAGCTTCCGCATTCAATTATGGTGACAATCGATGAGTTTGGTGAGCGCGAAGAAAAGGGTTCACGTCCATTTTACGATGTCCATGCAACGATTCACGTTGAGCGCGATACACAGCGTGCGATTTTATTGGGCCACCAAGGCATTCGATTGAAAGAGATTGGCATCCGCGCCCGCACCGATATTGAGCGCGCACTTGTTGCCAAGATTTTCTTAGGATTACATATCAAAGTATCAAAAGAGTGGCAGCGAGATCCTAAATTATTGGAGCGTTTAGGATTCGGCGATAACAACTAATTTACTATTGCGGCTAGCTAAGTAAGAGCCTAGAAGCACTAAAGGCAGACCAACAATAATTCCCAGCGTAATCGGCTCGTTCAAGATAATAATTCCAAGAACTACTGCTACAGCCGTATTGACGTAAGTAGTCAAAGAGCCACGAGCTGGGCCAATCTCTTTAATAACGATAAAGAAGAGCATGAAGGCTATAGCTGTAGAAAAAACGCCAAGGGCGACTAAAGCTGCTACAGCGTTCAAGGAGACGGGATTCGAGGGCCACATGGCGATAGCGATTGGGGTGTAGAAGATTGCAGTAATTGCCATTGCAACACCATTAATTGCAACACCTTCGACCCCTGGCAAATTTGATGTCACCATCAATACCGCATAGGAGTAAAGGATAGCCGCGAGAATACACATGGCTATGGCCTTGGGATTACTGCTACCGGTGATTGATTCGATTCCAACTAGTGCAACAATTCCAATAAATCCAACTACTAATCCAAAGATTCGTTTTGGTTGCCAGACTGAATGATCCCCGCGCAGTGATGTAAATATTGTCGCAAAAATCGGAACGGTAGCAACGAGTAGACCAGCTAAACCAGATGAGATTTCCTTTTCAGCATTAGTGATCAAAATCCACGGGCCGACCATTTCAAGAAATGCGTAAGGAAGTACATATTTAATACCCCTGATGGCATCCATCAAAGACTTTTGGTGGATAGCTATAGGAATTAAGATTGCAGCACCGATTATGGTTCGTCCAGCAACAATAAGAGGTGGTGGAATATCGGCAACTGCAACTTTCATTAACAAATAGGGGATTCCCCACAGGAAGCCGACAATGGCAAATTGAATCCAGGATTTACGTGTCATTTAAGCAATCACGCTGCGATAAAGATCAACTGTCGCTTGAGCAACGGCTTCCCATCCAAAATCTTTCGTCGCTCTAATTCGTCCAGCAACTCCGTACTGCGCAAGGAGTTCGGGTTGTGACATCAAACGCATGATTGATTGTGTTAATGCGCTTTCGAAAGTGATGGCATCTCCTATGTAATCAACTAACTCGCCAGTTTCGCCATGGGTTACAACTTCTGGAATTCCACCCACACGTGATGCAAGTACCGCAGTTTCACAGCCCATAGCTTCTAAGTTCACGATTCCGAGTGGCTCATAAATCGATGGACAGATAAATAGGCTGGCCCCAGTCAGAAGGGCAGTTAATTCGTGATGTGGCAGCATGCCTTTTATCCAGTATATATTTTCGCGTGTCTTTTGTAGCTCGGTTATTAATTCGGCAACTTCATTGCCAATTCCTTCTTCATCGGGATTGCCAGCAGCTAAAACTAAGCCATATTCAGATGGAACATCTTTCCAAGCGCGCAAGAGGTGAGCTAAACCTTTTTGTCGAGTGATACGTCCAACAAAAATAGCGTACTGTCCATTGATCGCAAACTTTTCGGCAACTGAAGCGTCATAGTTTGGTGCAAACTTATCTGTATCAACACCATTTCGGATAGTTATAACTTTTCCTGGTTCAAGGCTTGGATATGCCGTTAATACATCTGAGCGCATAGCATCGCTGACTGCGATGATCGCTGCTGCAGATTCATACGCAGTCTTTTCAGCCCATGAAGAAATTGCATATCCTGAGCCTAATTGTTCAGCTTTCCAGGGGCGAAGGGGTTCAAGAGAGTGCGCGCTGACAATATGAGGAATTGAATAATGAAGGGCAGCGATATGGCCCGCCATATTTGCATACCACGTGTGCGAATGGACTACATCAACAGTAGACAGATGAGAAGCAATCTCAAGATCAGTAGCTAACGCTTGAACTGCGGGATTAGCGTTAGTCAATTCGGCAGGAGTGGAGTATCCAAAAGCGTCATCACGTTTCCCACCAAAGCAATGGACATCCACAGAGATTCCACTAATGCTGCGAAGTGCTTGCGTTAATTGCACAACATGTACACCGGCGCCACCATAGACGGCAGGGGGCCACTCCTTTGTTACGATGCCAACTTTTAGTTCGCTCACTAATTCCCCCTACCCCGGCCAAGAGGTACAGGCTATCGTTAGCGCATGGCAAAACTTAAACTTCCCCTTGGCATAGTCCTTGCCGGCGGCGAAGGAAAGCGATTGATGCCCCTCACGGCCGATAGAGCCAAGCCGGCCGTTCCATTTGGCGGTTCATATCGTTTGATTGATTTCGTTTTATCAAACCTCGTTAATGCGAATATGTTAAAGGTCGCCGTTTTAACGCAATACAAGTCGCACTCTCTAGATAGACACATCACCACAACGTGGCGTATGTCAGCTTTATTGGGTAATTACATCACTCCAGTTCCCGCTCAACAGCGCTTAGGCCCACGCTGGTACACCGGTAGTGCCGATGCAATTCTCCAAAACTTTAATTTGATTCATGATGAAAACCCTAATCATGTGCTGGTCTTTGGCGCTGACCACGTATATCGCATGGATCCAGGCCAAATGTTTGAACAGCACGTCGAATCAGGGGCTGGAGTTACGGTCGCTGCGATTCGCATGCCACGCTCTGAGGCACATGAGTTTGGCGTCATTGAATTAGCCGATGATGGCATTACCATCAAGGCCTTTCATGAAAAACCGACAGATCCTCCGGCGATGCCCGGTCACCCTGATTTATGTTTAGTCTCAATGGGTAACTACATCTTTAAGCGCGATGTAATGGAGGAGGCGTTAATTATTGACTCTGAAGATTTAGAGTCACGTCATGATTTAGGTGCAAATATAATTCCATTTTTAACTAAAGCCGGTGCCGCAAAAGTCTACGATTTTGAACATAATGTTGTTCCAGGTGAGACCGAGCGCGATAAAGGTTATTGGCGAGACGTGGGCTCTGTGGATGCTTATTACGAGGCACATATGGATTTGGTATCGGTGCATCCGATTTTTAATTTGTATAACCGGGAATGGCCACTACTTACTAATCCGCCATCTCTTCCACCTGCAAAATTTAGTGAAGGCGGGGCTGCTCATGATTCAATCGTTGGCGCGGGAACGATTATTTCGGGAGGAATTCTGCACAATTCAGTTGTCTCCTATGATGTTTCGGTAGGTAGTGGTTCGCTCATTGAGGGTTCGGTATTAATGCCCTCAGTCCATATTGGTGATAAAGCAGTAATTCGAAATGCAATTCTCGATAAGAATGTTTTTGTCGAGCCAGGCGCACACATCGGCGTTGATTTAGAACGAGATCGCGATCGTTTCACCATCAGTCCTGGCGGCATTATCGTCGTTGGTAAAGGCGTGCGGGTTACTGCATAACTTTGCCCACGCCTGCGTTGAGTTGTTGATTAACCAGAACTCAACGCTAGACTGTGCAGGTCAGCGTTGACCATAAGTGGGGCGTTTTGTTAGTTCAAGCCCTTCTTTACAAAACTTTTCTCAATGGAGTTGAAAATGCGTATTGGTGTACTAACTGGCGGCGGAGATTGCCCGGGACTTAATGCTGTTATTCGTGCGGTAGTCCGAAAAGGCGTAAAAGAGTTTGGTCATGAGTTTGTTGGTTTTCGCGATGGCTGGAAAGGCCCACTCGAAGGCTTAACTATGCCATTGACCATTGAAACAACTCGAGGAATCTTGCCTCGGGGTGGAACGATTCTCGGATCCTCTCGCACTAATCCATTTAAAATCGATGGTGGCGTTGAAAAAATTAAAGAGAATTTAGCGAAAGCTGGAATTGATGCACTCATCGCTATCGGTGGCGAAGATACGTTAGGTGTAGCTACCAAATTAGATTCACTAGGTGTGAAAGTTATTGGGGTTCCAAAGACAATTGATAATGACCTTAACAATACTGATTACACATTTGGCTTTGATACCGCAGTCAATATTGCAGTAGAGGCCATTGACCGTCTGCACACAACAGCTGAATCGCATCACAGGGCATTAATCGTTGAAGTCATGGGACGTCACGCTGGCTGGATTGCTCTGCACGCCGGACTTGCTGGAGGTGCAGCGTGTATTTTAATTCCTGAGCAGAAGTTTTCTCTTGACAAGGTATGTGAATGGGTTGAGTCTCGTTTCCAATCCCATTACTCTCCTATCATCGTTATTGCCGAAGGTGCGATTCCTCAAGATGGCGATATGGCCGTAAAGGATCAAACAGTTGATGCCTTTGGTCACGTTAAGCTCGCCGGAATCGGTGACTGGCTCGCCGGACAGATTGAAGCCAAGACTGGCAAAGAGGCACGCACATCGGTTCTCGGCCACATTCAACGTGGTGGCACACCAACAGCTTTTGATCGAGTTCTCGCTACCCGTTTTGGTTTGCATGCAATTACTGCAGCTCATGAAGGTGATTGGGGAAAGATGGTCGCCCTCCATGGCACCGATATTCTCCGTGTACCGCTTGCATCGGCTACCGAAAAGCTCAAGCTAGTTCCACTAGAGCGATACAAGGAGGCCGAGATTTTCTTTGGTTAATCGCACTTCGCGCCCTCCATCAAACTCTCTACTCTTATACCTATGAATTCATCACTTGATTCCCTCTTCACTCCCGGACTAGTTGCTGCACAACAGCCAAACTGGCCAGGGGGTGCAGAAGGTGCGCCAATAAAGGCTGCAGTTGCCGAGTTGAAATCATTCCCGCCACTTGTCTTTGCAGGTGAGTGTGATGATCTTAAAAAACGTATTGCGCTAGCTGCAGATGGAAAGGCTTTTTGGTTGCAAGGCGGAGACTGCGCAGAGACTTTTGCCGCGGCAACTGCTGATTCAATTCGCAATCGAATCAAAACTATTTTACAGATGGCTGCAGTTTTACAGTACTACTCATCGCTTCCAGTTGTAAAAGTTGGGCGTATGGCTGGGCAGTTTGCTAAGCCACGCTCTAATGACATGGAGACTCGCGGGGATGTAACCCTTCCGGCTTATCGTGGTGATGCAGTCAATGACCTTGAATTCACTGAAAGCTCAAGAACTCCAGATCCTCATCGTTTAGTTCGTGTCTATAACACGTCGGCGGCAACGTTGAACTTAGTGCGCGCATTTACCCAAGGTGGCTTCGCCGATCTTCGCCAAGTTCACGAGTGGAACAAGGGATTTATTCGTGACTCATCGGTTGGAGTTCGCTATGAGCAAATGGCAAATGAAATTGGTCGAGCTCTTGCTTTTATGAAATCTGCCGGAGTTGATCCAGAGTCATTTAAATCAGT
The DNA here is from genome assembly GCA_945865365.1 of Streptomyces griseus. Classification (GTDB taxonomy): domain Bacteria; phylum Actinomycetota; class Actinomycetes; order Nanopelagicales; family Nanopelagicaceae; genus Planktophila. Next base: position 45,069 of record CAMBDL010000007.1, on the reverse strand, counting down.
TGATTTCTTTTCAAGCCATGAAGCTTTAATCTTGGAATACGAGAAGGCGCTGACTCGAATAGATTCTCGAACCGGCACGCCTTACGATGTATCTGGACACTTCATTTGGATCGGTGAACGCACACGGCAATTAGATGGTGCTCATATTGACTTCGCAGCAAAGGTTCGTAATCCTATTGGCGTAAAGCTTGGACCTAAGTCAACGGTCGAAGATGCACTGGCCTTGATTGATAAGTTAGATCCAGAACGCGAGCCGGGTCGATTAACTTTTATTACTCGTATGGGTGCGGGAAAGATTCGTGAAGTACTACCTGCACTTATCGATGGTGTTACTAAATCTGGTGCCAAGGTTTTGTGGGTCTGCGATCCTATGCATGGCAACACATATGAAGCACCCAGTGGTTATAAAACACGAAGCTTTGATGATGTCATGGATGAAGTAAAGGGCTTCTTCGAAGTACATAAGGCCCTAGGAACCCACCCTGGAGGAGTACATATTGAACTCACTGGCGATGATGTCACTGAGTGCGTTGGTGGAGGCGAAAAGATTTCTCATGAGGATCTAGCTACTCGCTATGAAAGTGCCTGCGATCCGCGACTCAATCATGCCCAGTCACTTGAGCTGGCATTTTTAGTTGCCGAGATGTTACGCGACCGCTAATTTAGGTCAGTGCCTCTACTTGTAGCTTCACTGAAGACCCCAGTTGGCACCCTCAATTTATTAGCTGACGATCAGATTCTCATTGGCGCAAATCTTTCAACAATTACGGCGTTCAATGTTATTGGCGACATGAAAAGCGTAAAGGCAATTCCGGTGATTTCTGATTTGATTAATGATTATTTTGATGGAGATTTAAGTGCAATTAATGCAATCAAAGTTCGACAACCTGGTGCAGCATTTTCACAGACAGCCTGGAAGGCTATGCGAAAAGTTAACGCCGGAAAAGTGATTTCATACTCAGATTTAGCCGATAAAGCAGGCTCACCTGCTGCGGTGCGTGCCGCCGGAAGTGCATGTGCAAATAATGCGATTATGTTAGTTGTGCCTTGTCACCGCATTGTTAAAACCGGAGGAGCACTTGGTAACTACGCTTATGGTGTTGATAAGAAAGAGTGGCTATTGCGCCACGAAGGCTTTCTTTAAAATCTCAATCGCTTCGGTGCACTGAGCATCATCAAAATCCATGTGCGTGACTAGGCGGGCATACTTTGGCCCAAGAGCACTTATCCATAAACCTTTTTCGCGGCATCGAGTTGCAAACTCTGCAGCAGAAATTGGTAGATGCGCAAGGTCTAAACCCACAATATTTGTCATGACGGTAGATGGATCGATAAGTGCACTATCTATAGCGGCGATTGCGGTCGCTAAATCTTTAGCGCGGCGATGATCATCGGCAAGTCGTTCAATATTATTATCGAGGGCATAGTGCGCTGCCGCTGCCAAGATTCCAACTTGGCGCATTCCTGCGCCGTAACGTTTGCGCCAAATGCGCGCCTTTGAGACGCGTTCTTTGGTTGAGAGCATGATGGAACCCACGGGCGCGCCGAGACCTTTAGAGAGACAGACACTTATGGTGTCAAAGTGTTGTCCATACTCTAAAAATGAAACGCCACTGGCAACATGGGCGTTCCAAATTCGGGCGCCATCTAAATGCAGAGCTAAACCCATTGCATCGGCGCCTTTACGAAGTGCTGCAATTTCGGTCATAGGTTGTACGGTTCCGCCGCCAAAATTATGGGTATTTTCAACGGCGATAGCTGTGGTTGATACTAAGTAAGGACCTGAATCTGGCCGGGCAATGTCCAGGGCATCCGCTGCCTTTAATAATCCGAAGGGTGCAGGCCATGTTCGTGTTGTAATTCCACTAAAAACTGCGGCGGCACCAAGTTCAGCACGCACAATGTGTGAATTAGTCTCAGCAATCAACTCTTCCCCGGGCGCAACTAACATGCGAATTGCAAGCTGATTTGCTAACGAGCCGGTAGGTGTAAATACACCAGCCTCTTTGCCAAACATCGCCGCCACGCGTTCTTCAAGTGAGTTAACGGTAGGGTCGTCGCCATACACATCATCACCAACTGGTGCGTGAGCAATTGCTTCACGCATCGCAAGAGATGGTTGCGTGACGGTATCGGATCTCAGGTCAATTGCCATTGTGCAAGCCTACTTCTCTTCTTTCATGACAATCAAATACATCGCAGTGACAACCATTACCCCACCAATGGAGCTCTGGAATGTCAGGCTTTCTCCGCCGAAGATGATTGCAAAGATTGCGGCAAAGACAACTTCCATCGTCAAAATTACTGCGACCTTAGTGGCGCTCATATGTGCTTGCGACCAGGTCTGAACAATAAATGCAATTGCAGTAGCAAAGACTGCAGTGAAGATAACAACTGACCAGACGCCAAAATCAGGTGGAGGGGAGTAGCCACCGGGAATCGAAGCTAAACCAGAGAGAAGGGCACACATTGATAACTGAATGACAGTCATGGCATATGCATCTCGGCCCGAACTCCATTTACTGAGCGCAATAATGTGAAGGGCATAGAAAATAGCGCTAATAAAAGTTAATAACTCACCTAAACCGACGGACCAGCCATGAATCGAGAGAAGTCCTAGCCCTACAGTGGCGATTACAACACATATCCACGTAAATCTACTTACCCGTTGTCGCAAAATTATCGATGCAAAAAGCGGTGTCAAAACAATATAGAGCCCAGTAACAAATCCAGTGATAGCAGCCCCAGTACGGGCTAAGCCTAAAGTTTGAAAAATATAGCCAAAACCCAGAAATACCCCGGCGGCTAAAGCTCTAAGAACCAGGTCTTTAGTGAATAATTTAATAACACGTGGACGAATCAGAACCATTACTACTATCGCTAGTACAAATCGTGTAAAGAGAAAATTGTTGACGCTTTGTCGCTCAATCGCATCTTTCATAACCACAAAAGCTAGGCCCCATGCCATTGAGACTGTTAGCAGAGCCCAAGGGGCCATCTGCAACTTCCACTGATGCTTTGCTGTGCTCATTTCTTATCGCGGAGTTTTTTCAAAAGCGCGACTTCAACAGTATGTTTCTCCTCCAAGCCAGGTGTCTCTAAAACTAAAGGCACATTGGCTACTACTGGGTGTGCCAATAACTCGGCAAAGGCGTCGACACCGATGTGACCATCTCCAATATTTTGATGGCGATCTTTTAGCGCACCACATACATCCATGGAGTCATTGGCGTGTATCAGTTTGAAACGTTCAACACCTGCAATTTGGATGAGTAAATCAAGAGTCTTGGTCATCCCACCTTTAACGGCAATATCGTGGCCTGCGGCAAATACATGGCAGGTATCTAAACAGATTCCCACTTTTGGATGATATTCAAGGGCTTTTAAATAGTTCTCTAAATCATCGAGCTTCTTAACCAGTGATTGACCTTGACCCGCAGTCGGCTCCAATAATAAGAAGGGCGCGTCATCATCTAGCGCGTTGAGGATCGGCATCATGCCCTCATGAATCTGCTTCCACGCTTGATCGACATAAGTTGCATCCACCGCCGAACCGGTATGAATAACTACGCCAAGGGCACCGATATCAACTGCTCGTCCTAATGAATAAGAAGTTGATGCAAGCGAATTCACGTACGTAGCCTCTGTTGGTGAGCCTAAGTTGATAAGGAAAGGGGCGTGAACGTAGGTTTCAATATCTAACTCTGCCGCCTTAATTTTAAATGCTTCATCTAGCTCTGGTTTAGCTGCAGGCATCGCCCACATGCGTGGGCTCGATGCAAAGACTTGAATAACTTCTGCGCCAGTTGTCACGGCATAGTCGATAGAACGCTTAGCCATACCACCGGTGGTGGGAGTATGTGCACCGATTCGTGGTTTGGCTTTAGGCATTGACCTACCCTACGGTAATTGTGACCGTACTGCCACGTTTAACTTTACTTCCAATCTTTGGCGAAATATTTGTTACTTTTTTGATCTTTTTCGATCCCAATTTCTTCACTACTACTTTGAGCTCTAAATCCTTGAGCACCCTGACCGCCTTAGCTTCTTCTATAGAAAAGATATTTGGTATGTAGACATATTGAGAGCCTTTTGAAACTACAAGGGTAATCCTTGCTCCCTTTGCGATAGATGCGTCTCCCTTAGGAGTTTGTGAAATCACTGCCCCAGCAAGAATCTTCTCATCAAATGCAAAAACGCTTTCAACATTAAAGCCTGCATCTGTTAGTTCATTGAGTGCTTGTTCAGCGCTCTTGCCAACGAAGGAGACTACGGCAATAGTCTCAACGCCTTTACTGACTACTAAGTTTACGAGTGAATCACGCTTGACTTGGACGCCAGAAACAGGTGTGGATGTGATTACGAATCCTTGAGGTATTTCGCTATTAAAGACAACGCTAACTTTTCCTACTACCAAGGGATACTTAAGAATTGCACGCTTAGCCGCTTCTGGGGTCAGGCCTTTTAGAGTTGGAACAATGTAGCGCTCTGGGCCTTTTGAAATAATTAAGGTAACGCTTGCACCATTTTCTATTCGTCCGCCCCCAGGAGGAATAGATTCGATAATTGCTCCTTTGGAAATCTCCTCATCAAAGCGTTTTTCAACAATGATGCTCGTTATTCCGAGCGGATTAAATGCCGAAACTGCTTCGTTATAACTTCCACCAATAGTTGAAGGCACAACAATTCTCGATCCAGGACCAATGAGCGTGTACCATCCACCAATTCCAAGGGCGATAGCTAGCACTAAAGCAACTTTTCTATTGCGCCGCACTCGTTTGCTAGATTTAAATTTCTTTTCTTCCGAGTGCTTTAGGGATTTGGCATCTTCAACGACTTCAACGGTTTTTTCAATAACCTCTTCAACAACTTTCTTCACCTTGCCACGGGGTTTTTCACGTATCGGTTCTACTGGTAGATCTAAGTCGAGCTTTAACTGATTCTTTTTCGGGTCTAATACGATTGATATTGCTTCAAGTGCGACCAAAAATTCACCTGCATTGCGTGGTCGTTTGTCAGGATCTCGATCTGTGGCGCGCGCAATCAAGGTTTCAAGGGCTTCTGGAATCTCTTTTCGCTTTGTGCGAAGGGCGGGAGTCTCTTGATTGACATGCATGTATGCGATTTGAATGGGGGAGTCGCCAATGAATGGTTTTTCACCGATAAGCATTTCAAAGGCAACTATGCCCACCGCATAGACATCACTTCGGGCATCGGCTATTCCGCGTTGAACTTGCTCGGGCGATAAATAAGAGACCGATCCTAAAATGACACTTGATTCAGCCGTCATCGTTGAACCAATAAGCTCTCCACGCGCTAGGCCAAAGTCGGCAATTTTAATGCGCCCCTCTTTTGATATGAGGATATTTTCAGGTTTGATGTCGCGATGAACAATGCCCAAGGCGTGAGCAGCTGCAAGTGCGCTCAGAATCGGTGTTAAGTAATTAATCGCATCAATTATTTCAAAGCGTCCTCGCTCGTTCAAGTACTCTCGAAGCGTATGACCTTCAATTAGCTCCATCACTAAAAAAACTGCAGGCACACCATTTTGGTTCCACCCTTGATCTTGCACGGCAACAATATTTGGGTGCGAAAGCGCCGCAGCGGCTTTAGCTTCTCGTATGAAGCGACTAACGAATGCATCGTCTTGTGCTAAATGAGGATGCATTATCTTTACCGCCACTTTGCGGTCGAGTCGTGTATCTATGGCTTCATAGATGGAGGCCATCCCACCATTAGCAATCTGACGAATCAATTGATAGCGGTTATCAATGATTTCTCCCGAAAGGTCAGACATATCATGAATTTTAGGGCTTATCGCCTCACGAACTTTGAATGTGTTGTGCGTTTTCGCGTGTCTTATCTGACAGAAAATGGAGTTCCTGATCGAGTTGCCACTGGCGCATAAATACTTCAATTTCCAGGCCATCGCGCTCCAAAACACGTTGAAGTCCAACGGCAGGCTCGATATCAAGCCAATATGTTGTGGCACCAGAGTCGCGCACAATTTTTTGCGCTGCCCCTACTCCTTCGATAATTAATACATCGCTAGGTTGGATTCTCTGAACCCCATCAAATGTCATGGTAGTCCAGTTAAATATCTCAATATCAAAAACCTCACCTAGGCTATATCTCCGTAGAATTTCGCGCAGTCTCCTCGTTAAATCTAGGTTCAGAGCATTTTCCCAACCGCTATAGAGATCATCCATATGGATCACGGTTGCACTCTGACTCACAGAATAACTCTGAAAAAATTGAGCAGCCAAGGTGGTTTTTCCAGCCCCGGCTGGACCATCAATGGCTATAACTGTCATGCCAGCGCTTCCAACCAATGAGCGCAATTACGGTGAAGGCGGCATAGAGCACAGCAGTGAACCAATATCCCAGTTTCGCATATTGAATAGTTCCTACAGCATCAACAATGAGCCAGAGAATCCACGAATCAACTTTTTCATAGACCATCAATATTTGAGCAACGAGACTTCCGATTAATAGAAATGCATCTGACCACGTTGCCGCCGCACCAATCTCGGACAACACAGGCGTAAGGGCTAGAACCGATAGAACAATCGCAACTGCGCAATAGATTTGAACTCGAAGCGAGAGCGCTCCAGGAACAGCGCCCGTTGGTGCCCAACCGCGCCAACCCCATACTGCGGCGAGAATAAAAATAATTTGCAACGCTGCACTTGCAAATAGATCAACCTGATAAAAGAAAACCATGTATAAGGCGCTACTCAAGGCCCACCAAGGCCAGGTAATTCGCTTACCTGTCGTGCCTAGCCACACACCAATGAAGGATGTAACTGCCGCAGTTAACTCCAGATATGAGACTTCATAGCCCCAGGCTGTAAAAGCAATCGATGACATAGATATTCCTTTCCACGTCCGCATTACCGGACGGGTCAATCGGTCGGTTTGAATCTCAAACCCTCTCAGCCATTTACGGCTCCCGTACTTCCTAGAGTAGCGTTATCTCGTGCAAAAGTATGGATATCTGGTGATGATTGTCTTCACCCTCATTGGCTCGTTTTGGCTGGAAGTTTTCTTAAAGGTTGGCGTACTCAAGCAAGTGAAGCGAATGGTGCAGACTATCGCCCCGATCGCCTTTCTCTTTATCGCTTGGGATAAATATGCGATCGCACACGGACATTGGTTTTTTGACCGGGATCAGATTCTTGGAGTTTATGGTCCGTGGCGTATTCCCATAGAAGAGTATTTATTTTTCATAATTGTTCCCATTGCAGCCCTGATGACTATTGAAGCAGTCCGCAAAACTAAGAAACACTGGCACGTATGAGCTATACGCAGTTAGCGATATCGGCAGTAGTAATCGCTGCGACCTTTGATCTTTATCTCTTTAATACTCGTCTGCTCAAGCGCAGAGTCTTTTGGACGTCTTACGCCATTATTCTTGGCTTTCAGTTGTTGACGAATTGGTGGCTAACTTCACGCAACATAGTTATGTATAGCCCAGATGCCATTATTGGATTTCGCATCGCATCAGCGCCATTTGAAGATCTCCTCTTTGGCTTTGCCCTTGTTCTTGGAGTTCTGTCTAATTGGATACGGTTAGACGCTTCACATAAGCGGAGATAAATACCTTCAGTCTGCGAGCAGTTGAAGTCTTTGCGCGCGAATTGAAGATATCGTAACCAATCTTTTCTACTTCATCAACGATTCCACAGTACAGCTCACTTGCAGCTTCGATGCATGGTCGGCTACGTGCTGCCAACATCGCAATTCCGGGAGTCGCTTCGCTTTGTAATTGTCGTACACGTGCAATTTGAAATTTTAATGCACTCACAATCTGGGGTGTTAATACTCGCTCTTCCAACATCTCGCGAGTAACGCCATGTTCAGCAAGTTCTGCAATTGGCAGATAAATACGTCCGCGGTCTAGATCTTCACTCACGTCACGAATAAAGTTGGCTAATTGGAAGGCTATGCCTAGCTTCTCTGCAGCTTCATAAGCCGCATCATCGAGCGCACCAAGCACCGGCACCATCTCTAAGCCAATAACTGCCGCCGAACCATAGACATATTCCAATAAATCTTCATATGTTTGGTACTCCTGCACCGTTAAATCCATGGTCATTGAGTGCAAAAAAGCCTCAAAATGCTCATGTGGAATTGCAAATCTTTGTACAGTATCAATTAGTGCTCGCCCTATAGCATCATCACTCTTACCAGTTTTCAAATCGCTCACAATTTTTGCGCCCCAAGTATTCAAGGCATGAGCCTTTTCTTCAACGCTTAAAGTAGATTGAAGATCATCGACAATTTCATCGGCATATCGCGCAAAACCATACAGAGCGTGAACATATTTACGTTTGGCTTTTGGCAAAAGCAGCGTTGCTAAGTAATAAGTCTTCCCGTGCAATGAGTTTAATCTTTTACACTCCGCATAGGATGCATCGAGTTCAGCCATTTATTTCACTGGACCAACAATGCGCTCTGCGGCAAGTCGACCAGAGATTAAAACCATCGGTACGCCAACGCCGGGTTGAGTTCCAGAGCCAGCAAAGACCACATTTTCAATTCCAGCTGCCATGTTGCGTGGTCTAAATGGGCCGGTCTGGAAAAAAGTATGCGCACTAGCAAAAGGTGCACCACGTTCCATTCCCTGTGCCTGCCAATCCAGGGGAGTAGTTAAAACTTCGGTCTCAATTGCATCACCAAAGCCGGTATAGCCACGCTTTTCCAAGGTTTCGATCATGTGATCTCGGTAAGGCTGTGCCTGCTTAGTCCAATCTATATCTGCGGCTAAGTTGGGAGTTGGAAAGAGAATGTAATACGAGTGTTTTCCTGGCGGAGCCAGAGTTGGATCATCGTGACTGGGAACAGTAACCAACACACTTGGGTCACTCATGAGCTTCTTTTGCTTAATCAGTTCGTCAAAGACGCCATCCCACGACTTACCAAAGTGAATATTGTGGTGTGCGGCAAAATCGTATTGCTTTGATGAGCCAACCAGCAAGGTTACGCACGAAGGTGAGTAATTGAGGCGCTTGACTGAAAGTGGAACCTTACCTAGTAAATCTCGCCAAGCAACTGGAAGATCGGGATTTAATATGACGGCGTCACACTCTATTCGCTGACCATCATCAGTTAGAACTGCTTGAGCGCGGCTATTTTTCACTTCAATTTTCGTCACCGTAGTGCTGTACTTAAACTCAACGCCATGCTTTTGTGCCGCCCCAGCTAAGGCACGTGGAACCGCATGCATGCCACCTTTAGGGAAGAACACACCATTGACTGAGTCCATATAGGCGATAACTGCATAAATTGCTAGTGCTTGTTGTGGGCTAACTCCTGCGTACATCGCTTGGAAAGAGTAAACCTTTTGAAGACGAGGGTCCTTCATAAATTGATTTACTTTTGGTGATAGCCGACGAAAACCACCTATGGCGATTAAGCGGGCAAGGTTGGGGGTCAGTAAATTAAGTGGGCTATCGATATTTCGATCAATAAAATCATTCATCTCGTACTTATATAGCTTGGTTACAAAATCTACATATCTACGATATCCAGCGGCTTCAGCTGAGCTCACTTTGGTCGCAATTTCAGCTTCCATCTCATCAGTGTTTGCATGTACATTGATTTGTGAACCATCGTCGTAAAACGCCCGATACAAAGGGGATACCGGCATAAGTTCCAACCAGTCATTCATATCTTCACCCACGCAGTTAAAAGCATCTTGAATAAGTGAAGGCATTGTTAAAACAGAGGGACCGGTATCAAATGCATAACCTTTATGATTGAGTAAACCATTACGTCCGCCTGGTACAGATTCACGTTCTACAACGGTAACTTTTCGACCTGCTCCAGCTAAGCGTAGTGCGGCACTTAAACCAGCAAGGCCAGCACCAACAATGACAACATGATCTGTAGGACCTTTAACGCGTGCAACCATTTAAATACTCCGTTTAATTGCAATATGTGCTAGCTCAGTTAATATGTCTTTACCTTGTTGACTTATATCTTGACTATCTAAGTTACTCAATGACTCATCAGCCAAATTTTCAATCATCACTTCAAGGCTATCTTTAGCGCCTGAAGTAAGAATTATCTCTTGCAAAATGCGCACTCCGGCATCGCTTAACTGCGGATCGCCAAAGTATTGTCGGCTAGTTGCTCGCATCTCTGGAGTAGATCGCGCATCTGCAAGGGCGATAAGTACGGTTCGCTTTCCCTCTCTTAAGTCGTCTCCTACTGGCTTTCCTGTTAAATCTGGGTCACCAAAGACTCCAAGAAGGTCATCTCGATATTGAAAAGCTTCGCCCAGTGGTAAGCCATATGCCGAAAGAGTTTCCATCAGCGAAGGGGAGTTTTTTTGAGAAAGCGCTGCACCAATATGTAATGGCCGCTCTATCGTGTACTTACCTGATTTATAGCGCGCTATTTTCATCGAGCGTTGCAGATCTGTGTTTTTTTGAGTCTGTTCATGAATATCTAAAAACTGACCAGCCATTAATTCAACACGCATCTCATCATGAATCGGCAGGACGTCACCAAGTTGGGATTGCGTAATTCCAGATGAATTAAGCATTTGATTTGACCATACCAAAGCTAAATCACCCAGCAGCACTGCCGCAGCTAAGCCGTAAGCAGGAGCAAAGCCCTCTAGCTCCTCTTGAACGTGGATAGATTCAAAGTGGCGGTGAATAGAAGGTTTTCCACGGCGCGTATCTGAGCCATCCATTAAGTCATCATGAATTAAGGCGCATGCCTGAAGAAGTTCCAGGCTTGCAATAGCACTGATCACTTGCGCAGAGACATCTGCACCAGCACTGATAAAACCGCTATATGCAAATAATGGGCGAAGACGTTTTCCGCTATCGAGGACAAATGAAGAGAGGGCTTGGGAAACTGGTCTTAAATCACTCGAGATTGAATCAAGATAGTGAACTTGGTTTGTTAAAAATGTGGCCAATTCGATATCAACAGCATCGCGAATCTCTTGTAACTCGCTCTTGGCTAATGAACTCACCAGATAAAGGTACCCTGCGTCGGTAGCAGTTCGCACTTCGAATGTACTGGCGTTTTAGGCAAAAAGATGGTCAAACTCACTGGTCGGTAGGCTTAAAAAACCTGTTAGGCATACACTCAAGCAATATTTCGCTGGCGTATCAACCTTTCACTTCTATACTATGAATAGTCCAACAGCCACACTAGAGATTGATGGAAACCTAAACAGTGCTGACTAAAGAAGAGTTTTATGCAAAGTGGAGCTCGCTACATGGCGACGCTGCAATCACTGGTGTCGTTGCAGGGTGGTTAAAGATCTCTTATCGCTTCGGTTTGCTCGCAACATTGCTTCGAGTGTCACCAAACGTTTTGACCATTCTTGGTCTATTGAGTGCCGGCATGACTGCCCTCACAGCTACAACGTGGTGGGCGGTTTTCTTCTTAGTATTTTCACTTTTCTGTGATGGTATTGATGGCAGTGTTGCAATTTTTCAAAAGCGCGACAGTGCATGGGGTGCAACTCTTGACTCAGTTGTTGATCGGATCAGTGAAGCTTTTTGGCTCTATGCGCTCTATGCAGCCGGAGTTCCTGCTTGGATTTCCATAACATTGTGGAGTATCTCGGCCTTTCAGGAGTATGCACGAGCCAAGCTAGTTTCACTCGGAGTCTCAGACATAGGCATAGTCACTCCAGCCGAGCGACCCATGCGAGCGAGTTTTATTTTTATCATCTTGATTCTTGCCTTACTCAATCTTCCCGGTGTGGTTCTTGTAGCATCTATATTTCTGACAGTGCAGGTAATCAGTTTCTTTATGGTTGTGCTTTACGCGCGCCGCCAATTGCATTAGCCACGATTTCTCCACTCATTCCAACAAGCGGTAATCCACCACCAGGATGCGCCGAACCGCCAACACAGTAAAGATTCTTAATTGGCGATCGGTTCTTAGCGCGCATGAAAGCTGCACGTGCTCCATTGCTAGAAGTGCCATAGATCGAACCACCTGGAGCTCCCACTGAACTCTCTAAATCAGCTGGTGTCCTAAATGAGAAAGATTCCAGACGACTACGAATTGGAATACCGTATTCCTCAATCTGATCGATAATTGAATTGGCATAGGCACGGTTGAACTCTTGATCGCTCCAATCGAACCCACCTTCTCCATGGTGGGGTGCGTTAACTAATATTGACCAACCTTCAAGGCTTGCATCTTTCGTCATAGCCTGGTCATGCGGGGCACAGATATAAATCGTTGGCTTCTCAACGGGAGTCTTGCTAGAAAAGATTGCGTTGAATTCAGCATCATAATCCTTAGGGAAAAGAACTGTGTGATGCGATAGCCCTTCACTGCCATCTTTGCGAAGTCCCAGTAAGAGTGTAAAGCCGGCGATAGATGGATCAGCCTTACTTATATTTCTACGTGCTTTCTTCAACTTACTTTTGTTGCCTTTGATAAGTTTGTTGTAGGTTATTGAAGCATCGGCATTTGTAACAACTATATCGGCTTGAACAACGCTGCCATCTGCAAGCATGATCCCTGTCGCGCGCCCCTTGTTAGTTGTAATTTCAACTACGTGCGAATCAAAATGAAAATTAACGCCAACATCGATACAGCGTTGATGAACCAAAGTTGAAAGCGTTCCAAGCCCACCCTTTATGTGCCACGCCCCAAAGCTCTCTTCTACGAATGCGATAGTTGCTAATACTGCAGGCGCTCTGCGGGGATCTGAGCCACTATAGGTTGCATAGCGATCGAGGATAAAACGCAGGTGCTGGTCGGGTAAAAACTCATCGGCAAGCTTTCGCAGTGATTTCCATGGGGCGATAGTAAATATATCTTTCACAATACTTGTTCTTTTAAGAAGTGAGAGCGCAGAGCCGAGCTCTGATTCGACAAATGGCTCACGCGAAACGTCCCACATTTTCTCAGATCGACGCATTAAGCCATCCCACTGATCAGCTATATGGTCACCGTAAGAGCTGCGAATCGCATTCAATGTGTGAAAACGCGACAAGTTAGCAAACTTTACGCTAGTTCCATCGCTAAAACGATAATCAAAAGAGGGATCAACGGGAAGAATGTCACAGAGAAGCCCCAGAGGTTTTCCAGTTCGGATAAAGAAGTCTTTATAGACGGCAGGTAGAGTCAATAAAGAAGGCCCAGTATCAAATGCCAACTTTCCAATCCATTCAGTACGAAGCTTTCCACCATATGTATCACTTGCCTCATACAGGCTTACATCATGGCCGCTTCGGGCCAGGCGACCTGCAGCCGTCATGCCACCCATACCTGCACCAATGACGATAATTTTCATACGGTGCGGCCTTTCCATTCAATAGTTCCACGCATTAACCATGAATACACAATGAGATAAATTAGAACGATAGATGAGATTGGATGCAAGAGCGAATCACTCATCCGCCCCTTACTACGTATGGCGCTCAATATGCGCGTTAGAACAACCAATGCGTATGCAATGAATCCCCATGATGCACCTGTCAACGCCACAACAATGGGAGCTACACCTGTAGCAAAGAGAAAGGCAATTGCAGCCATGGATCCAGCAAAAGAACCAAAGGCACGGTTGAGAGATTTTCCATACCCACTCTCAATCTGACTCCACGATGAGTACATGCGACACGTAGCAACTGAAGATCCATTCAGTACGATGCCATGGGCTTTAGATTTTATGAGCTTACGCGCTAAGAACACATCATCTAAGACATCGGACTTAACTGATTCGTACCCACCTGCAGCTATGAGTGCGCTTCTGCGAACAATAAAAAACTGTCCATTTGCAACAGCCATCGACGGATGTGAAGAGTTCTTGGCAATCGAAAGCAAAAGCGTCGACATCCATGACCATTGCAAGAGTGGTTGAATCAAGCGTTCGGCAAGAGACGTAGTTAATTGACGAGGATAAGGGGAGACAAAATCTAGATCCAGGCTCTTCATCGAAGTAATAGAACGGCTTATTGCATCAGGGGTAATACGAACATCAGCATCGATAGAAACTACGATTTCACCATGAGATGCCTCCATGAGTTGGTGAAGTGCCCATGTTTTACCTATCCAGCCTTGAGGCAGTGGGGAGCCTTTTATAACCATGAAATTCTCTAAACTAGTGAGCTCAGTTTCTAGCAAGCTCAATGTTTTATCATCTGAATTATCATCGAGAAATATATATTCAACTTTTTTTAACGCAGTCTGAGATTTCAGACTAGCGACTAATTCATGAATATTTGCCGCCTCATTGCGAACTGGAAGTAGGACACTCACAAACTCCTCGATAGGAAAGCTGGTTTTTGGCTCAATAATCGTCAGGAAGTTAATAATCGAAATAAGAGTTATAAGCAGTACGGGTAGAGAAATTAAGAGATACATAAAGTATTAAGGCCGCCCCAACCATCTGGCGAAAAAGTAAGGCATCGTAACTGCAGCAAAGATTGCTCCAGCAAAGAAGGCAATTCCTGGTCGATGAAAAAAGAAGAGATTTCCAATAATTCCAGAAAATAAACTCCACGCTACAAAAATATCTACTGCAGAGAAAGTTGCACTAATCTTACGTCTATCACGTGGCAACATCAGATGCAGTAAAGCAATCAAACCCATACCTGTTAAGAGCCAACCAAAGGTATTGGATAAGGGAATCTCTGGTTGAAATGGAACATGCGCACCATTTACTTTCCATGTCCAGCGCCCTGATGCCACCATAAGGGGATCCAGAAAAAGATCCCACGCCGCCAATGCAACACCACCGTATAAAAAGACCCAGTTACCTGCGATGCGGCGCGCAATTACTAGAACTGGATGAGAAATCATGATCCAGGCAAAAGGCACTACAAGCGGCACGGATAATATTTTAAAGCCTAGGCCTGAAGAGTATGAATACTCACCAAATGGCCATGATGTTGCTACTCCAATACTTTCAATAAAGAGCGCATAAAAAAAAGTGAAACTTATATACGTGAAGGCATATCGCGTTCCATAAGCCAAGGCTGCATGCAAGACCATTGCGCCTGCACCCCAGTACACCACTGCAATGGTTACTACCCGTAAAGCTTCGCCATCTAGCAATGGATATGCAATTTGAAGTGAAATCGCAATGGCCATTACAGTCGTGAGTAAAGCGTTCATTCGTGGAGAAATTTCTCCGCGGCGATTCCGGCGTGGTGTGTAATGGCGGATCGACATAGATGTAAGTCTGCCCTATCTCAGGGCTTAGTCCTTAATTGAGCCACGCATATCTCGCAGCGCAAAACGCGCAAATAGCTCCTCTGAATACCACTTGTACTTAGCGGTCGCAGCGATAGCCTGAGAATGAGCATCACCGCGATAGGCAAAATCACGCAGTGCAGCAGGAGACTCCCAAATCGAGAATGTTCCCTGCAGGCCAATAGGAGCCTCACCTATTCCGATTGCAGCTACTAAACCCGATGCCGACCTGAGAGATGCAGTCACGGGCGGAACTGCACGCCAAAATCTAAAGTTTTGTTGCCAAGCAATTCGTGCACGTGTAATGGCAACGACTTGTCCATCCCAGTCTTTAACCGTTGGGATGAAGGGTTCTTGCTGAGACCATTTACCATGTGATGAAATCGGTTCAATCACTGCGCGAAATTCACTGACACTATTCTTGCGCCACTGTTTAATAACGAAAGAGGTATCGAAAGCTTCAATATCATGCACGTGAGCGATTAATCCCCAACGCAATGCATCGGCATCGGAGGGCGTAAAAGTTTCACCTTTCCCGGTACCAAGAGATTTAAAGAAACCAACGTTGGAAGAGGAACGTAAAACAAATCTATCCAAGGCCATAGCAACAAGTGCAAATGGAACTGCACTCGGCTTCACTCTCCAAAAGTAGGCAACTATCATTTAGAACCAGCGAATCATGCCGATGATTCCAGCGGCAGCATAAAAGAACTGAAGGAAGAGAATTCCCTTATGTTTTCCCAGGAATGCCCAAATTCCAATGAGAGCAGAAGAAGTGAGCAAGAGGCAGAAACCAATAAACTCTGCGCCGATATTAGCCGCAACAAGCAGCGAATAGACGATCGCAGTTACAACGCCGAGCCATTCAAAAATCCTTGATTTCATCGCCTTAATCTCCAACGACCATAGGCGTAGCAGCAGTTACTCGCATCAGTTCAGCAAAAGAAGTTGAATAAACCGAATGCGGGTGACCTGCAGCGGCCCAAGCGACCTCATGCTCATCAAGTGCGACATCTATCAAAGTAATCTCTGGTTGATTAACCCAGCCAACTGGGGAGACGCCGCCGATTGAAAAGCCCGATGCATTCTTAACAAAATCGGCATCGGCGCGATGTAGTTTCTCAACTCCTAAATCTCTAGCAACTAATTCTGTATCAACGCGATGACGTCCGCTGGTAATCACTAGTAAGGGATTGCCACTGGGGAGTTTAAAAACAATAGAGGAAGCCACTTGGCCGACTTGAATTCCTAAGGCATTGGCTGCATCAAGTGCCGTGCGTGCAGACTCTGATAGAACGGTGACTTCACCTGTACACCCCAACTCTTTAAGCAGGGCAGTTACCCGAATAACCGATGGATTAGTAAGAACTTGCTCCACTATTTAAGCAACGCGGCTTTCTAGCTTGAGCGCTGACATAAATGCATCGATGACTTCCTGTTTACTCCACGGCTTTGGAGCCTGAGTAATAAAGAAGTCATTCAATGCGATCTCAGCAAGCTCATCGATGTCGGCTTCGACAAAGCCCAGAGATGAAAGAACTGGGAACTGCAGCTCTGCCAGGATTTTACGAACTGCATTGACGCATCGAGATCCATCCTTGGTGCCATCTTGTGGCACACCCATTGCGTCGGCAACACGCTCCATCTTTTCTGGAACGATTTTTGCTTCGCGGGTCAGAGTTTCAACTAACACTAAACCGATAGTTAAACCATGCGGAACATGCTTGAGGCCACCGATGGCTTGTCCTAATGAGTGCTCGGCAGTGCAATCTGAAATATTCATGGTGAGTCCAGCCATCATGCTGCCTGATGCCATACCCGCACGCGCCGCTTTATTACTACCATCTTTAAATGCCGCAACAAGTGCTGGGGTCATGATGCGAACTGCTTCATAACCAATTGCATCTCCGATAGGAGTTGAGCACTTAGCAATGATTCCGGCGATTGCTTGAGCAAGTGCATCGATTCCAGTGTTAGCGGTCATTGACGGTGGCATTGAATATGTAAGAACTGGGTCAACGAGTGCAACTTGTGCGCGCAGGTTTCCATTGGCAATGCCAGCTTTTCGACCAGCTTCTGGATCAGAGATTACAGAACCACCCGATACCTCAGAGCCAGTTCCGGCCGAAGTAGGAAGTGCGATTAGCGCGAGAGTCGGTGCTGGATATACAGGTGGCTTTGATTGGAATTCGCCGAAAGTGCAGTTGAGTTGTGCGCATAGTCGAGCAGCTTTAGCGGTATCGATGACCGATCCTCCACCGAGGGCTACTACAACGTCAGAGCCTGCAGCTTTTAAGGCAGCGATTGCGTCGTCAACCATGTGAATTGTTGGTTCGCCAGCTGGCTTTTCAAAGAGGGTTACAGAGATACCTGATGCGGCATGCATTAAGTCAATTAATTCTTTTGCCGCTGGATTAAATTTCTCAATATCTTTATCAACCATCAGGAAGACTTTACTTGTGCCAAGTTCAGCAACTACTGACGGCAGAGTATGCGCCACACCTTCACCAAAGCGAACCTTTACTGGAAGGTGATTGTTAAAGGCAGTGATGTTGTCCACGGTAGCTCCCTGATTTAAGTAATATTGGTTTGATTCTATAGTGATGAAGGGTTTTTAGAGTAGCGGACAAGATTCACATGAAGGGCTTTACCAAGGGTGTAGCGATGAAGGCTATAAAGAGCAGAATTTAAGAACATAGTTGATTGTAAGGCCCCAACATCGCCTTACTCAGTTAAGGTAATGCCACTATGACCGTTGATGTAGTTCGCATAGCCACTCGTGCCCGTAATGGTTTATGGGCGAGTTTTTTCTTTATGGGTGTCGTTTCAATGGCTTGGGTCGCTCGAATTCCAGAAATTCGCGATGCCAATGGTCTCAACAATGGTCAACTTGGACTTATTTTGATTGCCAGCACTGTCGGCGCCGTTGTAGGCGCTCAATCTGCGGGTCGATTAGTCCACGCTTATGGAACTAAACCAGTTATCGCTTGCGCAGTTGTGATCATGCCCGCTGGTCTTATTCTGATGGGGCTTTCTACCTCGCCGATCACGCTCATTATTGGTCTATTTGTAATGGGGCTTGGATATTCATCGGTGGACATCTCTTCCAATACTCAAGCTGTAGTTATTGAAAAACATTTAGGCCGCAGATACATGTCTTCATTTCATGCCCTATGGAGTACGGGAGCATTTGTTACAACTGTTATTGGCGGAGCAATCTCTCAACATGTTTCACCACGCGATAACTTAGTTGGAATCGGCATCGCCGGCTGCCTGTTTTTTATTCCATCGGTCATGGTGTTATTGCCGCCACACCTAGATGATCATGCTGGCGGAGAAGAAGAGACACAGGCCAAGATCCCTTTTATTGGCAAAAGTGTTTTACCACTGTGGGGAATGGGTATTGGACTTCTGGGTGGATTGATCGCAGAAGGTGCAGCAAGTGATTGGGGAGCCATATTGCTGCGCGATGACATGGGCTTTGGTAAAGGTGTGAATGCAACGGCCTTTGCAACTTTTTCATTAGCGATGATAACTGCACGTTTCTTAGGAGATAGAGCACTTGATCATTTTGGGCCTAGAAAGACAGTACTTCTTGGCGGTTATTTAGGTGGGCTGGGCTGGGCATTAGGGCTTGCGGTAGGAATTCCGCTTGCGCATTCGCATCCCCTGCCGGCCCTCATAATTGTCAATGCAGGCTTTGCATGTGCTGGCCTTGGAATCGGCCCCATGTTCCCTGCCTATATTTTGGCGGCATCTCAACTTCCAGGCATCGCCTCTTCAGTTGCAATTGCACGCGTTGGTGTTATTGGTTTAGCTGGTTTTTTTATAGGGCCATCGGTAACTGGCGCACTTGCACAAGTAACATCACTTCCAATTGCTATGACCTATCCAGTTCTTATGTTGTTACTTGCTGGCTATCAATCTCATAGTATAAAAAAATAGAGCCCCCACAGATTCTCATCTGCAGGGGCTCGATTGAGTAATTACTAGAAGCTAAAGAATGCACCCGTAATGCTTGGGCCAAAGTCAGCGCCTGCGCCGACGAGTGCGAAGATGATGAGTGCAGCGCCAGCAAGAGATAGGTCTTTAAAGAAACCAATAGTTTCATTTTGCTTAGCAGTTGCATCGCTCTCTTTCCAGAATGCATGCATCATGAACGCTGCTGGAACTAAGAACAGCGCGATAAGTAGCGCGCCGAGATCTGCATAGACACCGAAGGCAATATAGAGGCCACCAATGAGGATCATCAGACCTGAAACGATGACACTGAGCTTGGCAGCTGGAACCTTCTTGTATGTGGCATAGCCGGTCATTGCCTCAAGCTTGGTGAGGTGGCTGATGCCTGAATTGATGAAGATCAGCGCAAACAAGATGCGACCGATTACGAGTACTGCGTCCATGGAACTCCTTAGGTTGGTGAATACGTTCTATGGAGCATAGTAGTTGAAATTTCAACTACTTACCGACTCGACACGCTCGCTCACTTGCCTTTTGTCAGCCCTAGGGGCTATTTTTCGAACATCTGTTCGAATATCCACAGCCCAAAAGGAGTCTTTGCCAGCGATGTCAGTCCCTCAGATTAATCCTGCCCACGATGTCACCATCGATGGTGCTACAACACCGATTGAATTTACTTTTAAAGGCAGGCGCTTTCGTATCCATGCAGTTTTATCCAGGTGGTGTGAAGCCGGGGGATGGTGGAATCGAATCAGCGATGGCACGTATCGCCCCGATGATCAAGCACGTGCAGTGTGGCGCGTAGAGGCGGCACCGATTGGATCGCTGACAACATTTGAACTCGAACGCGACGAACTTAGCGGTCAGTGGATTATTCGATCGGTATGAGCTTCATACACCTGAATGTTGCAAGTGCATACTCACTCAAATACGGAACAACGCAACCAGATGATCTAGTAGCTCGTGCCGCAGAGTTTGAAATGCCTGCGCTGGCATTAACTGATCGCGATGGTTTAGCAGGGGCCGTTCGTTTTGCACAGAGCTGTGTTCACTTTGGCATCGCACCGATTATCGGAGTCAATCTGGGCATTGATATAGGAGGCGATAAAAGCCGTATTACTTTATTGGCACACAGCGATGGGGGATGGCGTGCACTCTGTCGTCTGCTGACATCGCTCACTATGGTTGCCGATAACCGTAACCCTATTCTGACGCTTGAATTCTTACAGCGCTTTAGTCATTACAGTTCAAATCTCTATGCACTGCACGGCCCTGAATCACCTGTCGGCAGATTATTAACCGGTAACCATATCGATGCAGCTTTTACGACATTTAATATCACGCGTGATCTATTTGCTGGTAATGCCATTGAATGTATTTCACATTTAGCTGCAGGCCGTGGCGCACGTTCTACATCACAAGCTGCTAAATCGTTAATTTTTGCACGTGATCATGACATCGATGCAGTTATTACCAATGCGGTTCGTATGCGAGATCGCACCGATGGGCCAGTAGCCGATGTTTTAGATTGCGCTCGTCAATTAGTACCGCTGCATCCACGCCATGTTGAACGCAGCAATGCCGAAGGCTTTTTAAAATCGGGGGATGAGATGATCGCTTTAGCTGGCGAAATCGCACGCGCAGCAGGGGAGCGCACACCACGACAACTACTGGCAACAACTCGAGCATGGGCTGAGCGCGCTCTGTTATCGCCTGCCCGCGATATTGGATTAGGTGGGGCACACTTGCCCGAACCCCATGTTGTTGGCGCCGAATCAGCACATCAGATGCGCACACTTTTGCGTACACGCAGTGAAGCAGGTATCAACTGGCGCTACAGCGATGCTAAGAGTATTAAGCAGGCACGTACACGCTTAGATGATGAGTTAGCAACGGTTGCAACACTTGGTTTTGAATCCTATTTTTTAACCGTTGCCGATATTTGTGACATGGCACGAAGTGCTGGTATTCGTGTTGCTGCACGCGGCAGCGGTGCGGGCTCACTGATCTGCCATTTACTTGGAATCTCTGGTGTTGAACCGATGCAGCACGGTCTATTGATGGAGCGATTTTGTTCACCGCTGCGTCGAGCGTTGCCCGATATAGATATTGATGTTGAATCGCATCGTCGCCTTGAGATATATGACATGGTCTTTAAGCGTTACGGTGATACCAACTGGAATACGCCTAATAATCAATCCCGATGTGCCACGGTTGCGATGGTTGATACTTATCGTGCTAGGCATGCAATTCGAGATGCAGGAGCAGCCCTTGGCTTACCAGCAATGGAGATTGATTTACTCGCTAAATCAATGCCACATGTACGTGCACGCAATATTTCTAGCGTTTTAGCAAACCTGCCCGAACTTAAGTCTCTTAATATTTCTGCACCGCTCACTGCAATGACTATCGCTCTTGCCGAACGCCTTGATGGTCTGCCACGACATTTGGCCATGCATCCATGCGCCATTGTTTTATCTGATGGTGGTCTACTCGATCGCACTCCACTCATGGCTAGCGCAAGCGGTTACCCTATGGTGGTCTTTGATAAAGATGACGTCGAGGCCACTGGGCTATTAAAACTAGATGTCTTAGGTGTACGCATGCAGTCGGCAATTTCATATGCACTCACTGAAATCGAACGTGCACAGAATGAAAAAGTTGATATCGATGCTGTGCCAATAGATGACCCGGCAACATTTGATTTAATCCAATCAACGCGCACTCTAGGTATGTTTCAGATAGAGAGTCCAGGCCAGCGCGAGTTAGTGGGAAAGTTAGAGCCTAAAACATTTACCGATTTAATTATCGACATCTCACTTTTTAGACCAGGTCCAGTTAAAGGTGACATGATTACGCCTTTTTTAAAGGCCCGTCACGGGTGGAGTCAGCCTCAGGTCATTCACCCTGATCTCTATGAGATTTTGCGGGATACAGAAGGTGTTGTTGTCTTTCACGAACAGGTCATTGAAATCATTGCCAGGATGACTGGTGCATCCCTAGCTAGCGCCGATGAAAAACGCCGCGCCTTAGGGGACAAGATTGGTCAACAAGAAGTGTGCGATTGGTTTTTTCCGACAGCGACTGCACAAGGCTATGAGCTTGCAGTTATTACCCAGATTTGGGATCTGCTGCGCGCCTTTGCATCCTTTGGTTTTTGTAAAGCACATGCTGCAGCCTTTGCACTACCTACATATCAATCGGCCTGGCTCAAAACACATTATCCAGCAGCTTTTTTAGCTGGAGTTCTTACGCACGATCCGGGCATGTACCCCAAACGCTTAATCGTTGATGAAGTGCGCCAGATGGGAATCGCCATTGCCCCTTTAGATGTTAATGAATCTGATTCGGTATATCGGGTTGAAGATCAAGGCGCTGCTATTCGCATAGCGTTATCGACTATTGAAAAGATTAGCGATGGTGAAATCAGATCTATTATTGCAGGTCGCCCTTATACCGACCTTGGTGATTTTGTTCATCGCTCGGGAAGCAGTGCACCGGTTACAGAGAGCGCAATTTTAACCGGCGCATTTGATCGCCTGCACACCGATGTCAATCGCCGCGATCTCTTATTACATTTCTCTGATCTACAGCGCTCTCCTAGTAAAGCGATTTCTGGTGCGCAGATGAACTTAGCTTTTGCAGCTCCAGCTCTCATCAGTAGCGGTCTACCCGATATGAAGCCATCTGAAATCGTGCGCCATGAAATAGAGCGCTTAGGTATCGATATGTCGGCGCATTTAATTGAGTTCTATAGCGAGTTCCTTAACGCTATTGGCGCAGTGAGATCGTCACAGTTATTAGCCCAACGCTCTGGTTCTAGTGTTCTCGTAGCTGGCATTAAGGTTGCACTGCAGACTCCGCCAGTGCGTTCGGGAAAGCGCGTTATCTTTTTAACTCTCGATGATGGATATGGCTGCAGTGACTCGGCATTTTTCACCGATGTACAGAGTGATTATGCCAGCACCCTGTATTCGACATCCCTGCTACTGGTGAGAGGACAGACTCGCCGTACGGGTGCGCGTGGGATTTCAATCCGTGGAACAGGCGCGTGGGATTTACGCGCGGCATATGAAAGTTGGAGAGCTAAAGAAAGTACGCTGGCAATATGACAACGGCCTCAATCCTGCATGTGGATATGGATGCATTCTTTGCATCTGTGGCCGAGCGCGATAATCCTGAGCTCAAAGGCAAGGCGGTTGTTATAGGAATGGGTGTTCGCGGAGTCGTATCGGCTGCAAATTATGAAGCACGCAAATTTGGAATTCACTCAGCAATGCCAGTAGGGCGCGCACGGCGATTAGCGCCGCATGCAATTTTTCTGCCCGTCGATATGCCTAGATATCAAGAAGTATCAGGCCACATTATGGAGATCTTTGAAAGTTTTACGCCATGGGTCGAACCCATCTCACTCGATGAAGCCTTCTTAGATGTCAGTGGAGCACAACGTCTATTAGGTACTCCACGGGAAATCGCTGCGGCAATACGCGCTAAGGTTGAATCGCAAGAGGGAATAACCTGTTCGGTTGGAATCGCACCATCCAAGTTCATTGCAAAGCTTGCATCCCAACACTGCAAACCAAATGGAGTGTTAGAGATTACCGCCGATCGCATTCTTACTTTTCTGCATCCGCTACCAATTAATGCAATGTGGGGAGTGGGGCCAAAGACTGCCGAAACATTAGAGCGCTTAGGTCTTCGCACAATTGAAGACATTGCCACCTTGCCACGAACAACGCTCATCCGCGCATTAGGTGAAGCTAGCGGTGCATCCTTATATGAACTGGCGTGGGGCCGTGACTATAGAGATGTATCACCCCAGGATGCTGAAAAGAGTATTAGCGCCGCCGAAACTTTCCCACAAGATTTAGATGATCCAACTCAGATTCTTACTGAGTTCCTTCGATTAACCGAACGCGCATCGGCCAGACTGCGCGATAAAGAGCTATTTGCAAAGACGGTCTCAATTAAAGTTCGTTTTGCAGACTTCACTACTATCAATAGATCCAAGACACTTGCACTGCCCTTAGATGGAACTCATGAAATATATGAGGTCGTGAAGCTTCTCTATAGGGCACTCAAAATTGAAAGAGCGCGCCTTCGTTTGGTGGGTGTATCACTTGAGAACTTAAGCAGTGGGGCACCAGAACAGATGGTCTTGGGCGCGCGTGAGAGCGGGTGGAGACAGGCCGATGGCGCAATTGATAGAGCTAGAGCGCGATTTGGCGCGGGCAGTGTGCGTCCGGCCCGACTCATAAAGCCACATGAGGACGAGTAGCGGGGCGGCAAAAAACCTTCTATTGTTCACCCATGCCTTTATCAGATCATGAGAAGCAGATGCTCCAGGAGATGGAGGCTGCGCTATTAACTGAGGATCCTCGCCTATTTTCAGCCCTCTCTGGTACCGGGCCTTCACCCAAGCGCACCAGAACTCTCTCGGCACTTGGCTTAGTTCTGGTGGGGATCGCCGTTTTATTTACTGGACTCATCGCCAAGGTAACTCCCGTCGGGGTTCTCGGCTTCGTTATCGCATTATCGGGAATCATCCTTCTTCTCTCCTCCTTTGGGAGCAGTGCAGGCTCGCGTAAGCAGAAAAGCGCTCGCAAGAGCGCAGGCTTAAACACCAAACTGCAATCTCGCTGGGATGAGCGCAATAACCAGTAGCTCCCCATGCGTTCTAGGCCCTCCTCTGGAGGGTCTTTTTTTATGCCATACGGGTGGGGGAGAGTGGGTGGAAAAGGGCAAAAAGTGGCGAAAGGTGGTTGAAAAAGGAGCAAAGTGGAGTAAAGTGGGGAACTAAGCCGAGGATCCACACGGCTGGCGAACCTGGGGAAGGGGGCGCTGAAAATGTTTCTTGGCACCCACGAACCGCGCCTTGATGAAAAAGGCCGTCTGATTCTTCCTGCGAAATTTCGCGAAGAACTTGCATCAGGTTTAGTAATTACTAAAGGACAAGAGCGTTGCCTTTATGTTTTTCCAACAAATGAATTCACTGTTATTACAGAGACGCTAAAACAAGCGCCAGTCACTGCAAAATCAGCACGCGATTACAGCCGTGTGATGTTTGCAGGTGCACATGATGAAATTCCAGATCGTCAAGGACGCATAACAATTCCACAAGGACTTCGCACATATGCCGGATTAGAAAAAGATTGTGTTGTTATCGGTGCAAATACTCGCGTTGAAATTTGGGATGCAACTTCATGGAATGAATATTTAGCAGATCGCGAAAAGAGTTTTGCCGATGTATCAGAGGAGGTTTTCCCAGGACTTTTCTAAATGACTCTCATCTGTGGCCACCGCCGACCCTTCGAACGTAGCGGCGCCCCTTCCCCGGTGCCGCTACTAAACAGATCCGTCGGCCGGCGGTGACCAGAGATGAGAGTTGAAATGAAAGTACGTAGTAAAAGTTAGTTAGTGATCGTTCAATGAAAGGGGGAGTAATGACGAGTGAGCATATTTCAGTAATGCGTGATCGATGTATCGAACTTCTTACTCCTGCAATACATTCTTGCGCTAACCCAGTTGTGGTCGATGCAACTCTTGGCTTAGGAGGACACACAGAGGCGTTACTTCAAGAATTCCCTCAGCTCACCGTCATTGGAATTGATCGAGACCGCGATGCACTTGATAGTGCAACTCTTCGGTTAGCTCCATTCTCAGATCGCCTTCATATGGCTCATGCAACATTTGATTCGATAGAGGAAGTTATTAACTCCTTTGGCTACAGCTCAATTGTTGGAGCACTTTTTGATCTCGGTGTTTCTTCTATGCAGCTTGATGAAGCAAACCGCGGTTTTTCTTATTCGCAAGACGCCCCACTAGATATGCGCATGGATCGCACGCAATCCCTCACTGCCGCTGAAATTGTAAATACATATGAACCTGGTCAGTTAGTTCGTATTTTACGGACCTATGGCGAAGAAAAATTCGCTACTCGCGTAGTCGAATCGATTGTGAAGGCGCGTGCAATTGCGCCTCTGAACTCCACTAGCGCTTTAGCAAACCTGGTTAAGGCCGCGATCCCTGCAGCAACACGTCGAACTGGTGGAAACCCTGCTAAGCGCACCTTTCAAGCCCTGCGCATTGAAACTAATGATGAACTAGGTGCGATTACCCGTGCTTTACCCACTGCACTCAAACTCCTCTCTGTGGGCGGGCGATTAGTCGTTATGTCATTCCAGTCACTTGAAGATCGAATTGTGAAAGAGCTTTTTGTGGCATCGACAACGTCAGGTACGCCTCGCAATCTTCCATTCGAACTTCCAGAGTTGGCTGCCAAGTTTTCATTGGTTATACGGGGCAGTGAAACTCCTTCAGAAAAAGAGTTAGAAGAAAACTCCAGATCCGCCTCAGTTCGACTACGTGCAATCGAAAGAGTGGCCGCATAATGGCTATGACCGTATTCGCCCCAGCCATTACTCGCTCACGAGAAATTCTTACTGAAAAATCATCACAGGTCGCTCTTAAGCTCGTTCCAAATATTTCAGATGACAAGCAGGCCAGCCGTAAGTTCTTTGCAACCTTCGTCACTTGTGCTGGGGTTTGCGGACTACTCTTTTTGCTTTTCATAAATACGCTTTTGGCGCAGGATGCTTTTACGCTCACACATCTCAAACTTCAAGCAAAAATGGTCAGTGATGAACGTGAAGCAATCGCTCGGCAGATTGATAAGCAGTCTTCACCTGAAGCGCTATCAAAAGCGGCGGTACGACTTGGAATGAAACCCTCTGAGACCCCAACTTTCCTTAATCTTGATCAAGTGAGCATTGCGCAAGTGGGTATCGGTAATGGGTAATTTTGCACTAGCGCACAATCGAATCAGATTATTGATTTTATTAGTTGCTGTTGCAATGTTTGTTTTCGGCCTGCGTCTTGTGCAAGTTCAAGCGGTACAGGCAGGAGATTATCGAGCTCGGGCTGCGACCGAGATGGAAAATACACGTTCACTCCTGGCACCACGGGGAGAAATCACCGATGCCAATGGAGTCGCCTTTGCCAGAAGTGTTGCTGCGACAAGCATTGTGGTCGACCAAACTCAAATCTCTCATCCATCACGAGTTGCCAATTTTGTAGCCCCAATCCTCGGTTTAACCGTCTCCGAGGTGCAAACCAGCATCACAGGAGTTAGAAAGTGGAGTATGGTTTTTCAAAATGCTAAGCCTGCACAGTGGCAGAAGCTCAATGCCGCGATTGCTCAATACAACACGCAATTTCCTCCAATGAGCCCTGATCGAATCATTGGCTTTTTCCCTGAGCGCAGTTATGTTCGTGAATATCCATCGGGTTCTTTGATTGCATCATTAGTTGGTTTTGTTAATCACGACGGTAAAGGCGCAACTGGCTTGGAATCGAGTATGAACTCAGTAATCTCGGGAGTCGACGGTAAATATTCATATGCCAATGGGTATGGCGCAGAAATTCCAGGCTCACAGTCAGAGATTATTCCCGCTCAAGCTGGAACTACCGTTCGTTTAACTGTAGACCGAGATATTCAATGGGTTGCATCAAAGGCGATTTCAGATGCGGTTAAAACCTCACGAGCAATTAGTGGAACAGTAATTGTGATGGATCCTAAAACTGGAGAGATATTGGCACACGCAACTGCTCCAACATTTGACCCAAATCACACATCCAAAGTCTCACTAGTGGCTATGCGCAATCCTTCAGTCCAAGATGTATATGAGCCAGGGTCCACTGGAAAAGTCATGACTATGGCAGCGGCATTAGAAGAGAAGAAAATTACTCCTGATTCAGTTTTCACGGTTCCTTATGCACTGAAGCGCTCTACAAAGGTTTTCCATGACCACGAACGTCATGCAACTAAGTATTTAACTGCTTCAGGCATTCTCGCAGAATCTTCAAACACAGGTTCAATCAAGATTGGCGAACTTTTATCGCATGAAACTTTATATAACTATCTCTCAAAGTTTGGAGTTGGGACAAAGACCGGTTCGGGCTTGCCGGGAGAGTCAAATGGCATCTTGCCAAAGGTGGCAGATTGGTCGGGCACCACAGCACCTACAGTTGCATTTGGCCAGGGGTACTCATTAACTGCGATGCAGGCTACAAGTATCTTTGCGACGATTGCTAATAATGGAGTACGTGTATCACCAACTGTTATTGCAGGTACTAGAGATTCAAGTGGAAATTACACTCCGGCCGCTGGTCGCTCAAGCCAGCGAGTAATTAGTGTTGCAACCGCTCAAAAAATGCGCATCATGATGGAGAGCGTTGTTTCAACCTCAGGAACTGCGCCAACCGCGGCAATTCCAGGTTATCGAGTAGCAGGTAAAACCGGTACCGCGATGCGTATCGATGACACCTGCGGTTGCTACCGCGGATATACAGCCTCGTTCATTGGTTTTGCACCCGCCGATAAGCCTGCATACGTTATTAGCATCACGATTCAAGATCCTAAAGGGGTGCACTGGGGTGGCGCACTCGGTGGTCCGGTTTTTAAGAAGGTTATGTCTTTTGTACTTCAAAGCCGACATATCCCACCAACTGGAACCAAGATAATTCCAGTTGCACTCAATGAAAAAGAGTTACGAGCCAAGAAGGCTGCAGATGCTAAGACCACTCACTAGTTCCCCAAAAAGCCTAGCCGCCATCTGTAAAGTCATTGATGCGAGCACAAAAATAGATCACAACGATTTATCTTTAATAGTGGTATCTGGAATATCGCAATCTACTGAATCAATCTACGAGGGCGATCTATTTATCGCCCTTCCAGGCGAAAAATTTCATGGCGCTCAGTTTGCAAGTGATGCAAAAGCTAAAGGCGCAGTCGCAGTGTTAACTGATACTGCTGGCGCTGCGATGATAAGCGATTTACCGGTAATCGTTACTACGAATCCGCGTCGAGCAGCAGGCATCATTAGCGCGTGGTTTTATAGCGAACCTATGCGTGATTTATACAGCGTGGGAGTAACTGGTACAAATGGAAAAACAACTGTCACGACATTGCTCTATCAAATAATGAGTTTAGCTGGCCGAGAAAGTGGATTGATTGGAACTGTAGAAACACGCATTGGATCTGAAACTCTGCCTAGTAAAAGAACTACCCCTGAAAGTACTGATTTAGCTTCATTATCTGCAGTCATGCGTGAACGACATATTCGTAATCTAGTAATGGAAGTATCCAGCCATGCAATCATGCTCGAGCGAATAAGAGGAAGCCATTTTGCAGTTGTAGGCTTCACAAATCTTTCGCAAGATCACTTAGATTTCCACAAGACTATGGAAGATTATTTTTTAGCAAAATCTAAGCTATTTACTTTTGAGTATGCAGATTTAGCGGTTATCAATATCGATGATATTTACGGCGAAAGACTATCCAAATCTACTGAACTCGCAGTTGTGACGCTTTCTAGATTTAACCCACAGTCAGATTGGCATTTCACAAGTATTATTTCTGACTATGTTGGCGCAGCGATTGCTATTCGTGGCAGTGGTGGAATTCTTATTGAGGCAAAGACTTGTCTTCATGGAGGCTTTAATTACGATAATTTGCTCATGGCTGTTGCCATAGCAGTTGAAAGTGGAATTGATCCGATTGATATCGCAGCAATCATTCCCCGGCTCACAGGAGCAACTGGACGATTAGAAGCTGTCCGACTTGGACAAAACTTCACTGCATTAGTTGATTATGCACATTCCCCAGATGCGGTTGCTCGGGTTTTAGAAACTGCACATGAAATTACCGATGGAAATGTCATAGCTGTCCTTGGCTGCGGTGGTGATCGGGATACAACTAAGCGGGCGTTAATGGGAAAGGCGCTTTTTGAAGGCGCAGACATTGCAATTTTTACTAGCGATAATCCTCGAAGCGAAGATCCAGATGACATTCTTGTACAAATGGTTTTAGATCTTAAAATTACTCTTCCGAATGAAATTATTCCAGATCGAGCTGCGGCAATTAGATTGGCAGTTAACTCAGCTCACGATGGTGATGTTGTTATTGTTTTGGGTAAGGGTCATGAAAAAGGTCAAGAAATAGCCGGTGTTATTCATGATTTCGATGACCGCATAGAGCTCGCCAAAGCTATCGAGGATAAGAAATGATTACATTGACCGCAGGGGAGATCGCGCTATTAGTGGGTGGCGAACTTCATTGCGATAAAGACTTGCTGGTTTCCAAGGCACCTATTTTTGATTCGCGGTTATCAACTCCCGGGAGTTTTTTTCTAGCACTGCAGGGTGAAAAACAAGATGGACATGAGTATGTTGCCGAAGCCTATCGATTAGGAGCGGTTTTTTCCTTAACTACTCGTGTCATAGATGGACCATGCATCGTCGTAAAAGATGTTATTGCAGCGCTTTCAATTCTAGCTGGCTTTGTTCGTAGGAAATTATCTAGTTTGACGGTAATAGGCATCACGGGATCGCAGGGTAAAACCAGCACAAAGGATTTATTAGCGCATATGCTCAGTGCCGTAGGACCAACAGTTGCGCCATTGGGTTCATTTAATAATGACTTAGGTCTTCCTATTACTTTATTAGAGTGCGATGAGAAAACTAGATTTTGCATTTTGGAGATGGGTGCACGTCATAAAGGAGATATTGCTCGTTTGTGCGAAATTGCAACACCAAATATTGGTGTCGTCCTTACAGTCGGTAGTGCACATTTAGGTGAATTTGGTTCGGCTTTAGCAATTGCAGAAACAAAATCCGAGCTCATCCAATCTTTAGACCAATCAGGTATAGCAATACTTGGCACTTACGATGAGTTCACGCCTCACATGGCCACACTGCATGAGGGTCGAACTATTATGTTTGGTGAACGAGCCGATTTAGAAGTACGCGCGGCTGACATTGAAATACGAGAAGGTCGACCACACTTTGACATAGTCACTTCTGCAGGGCGTGATGCAGTAGGTATGCGTTTTGTCGGAGCCCACCAGATCAGCAATGCACTTGCCGCAGCAGCAGTTGGAACAGCGCTCAATCTTCCTCTAGAGCTTATTGCTAGCTCTTTATCGACTGCTGAGAGCTCAAGTAAGTGGCGTATGGAGCTTGTCGAACTTGAGGATCTCTTAATAATTAACGATTCCTATAACGCTAATCCAGTTTCTATGGCAGCTGCTATGCGCTCACTTGCCCTATTTGCTCAAGAGCGGGGTGGACAGTCATGGGCTTTTATAGGAAAAATGCATGAACTCGGCGAGTCAGGCCCATCCTTGAGCGCAGCTATTGGCACTCTTGCCCAAGAGATTGGCATTGACCACTTAGTCGTAGTTAATGCTCCCGAATATGGAGATGGAATGGGAGAACTTGCAGTTCACCATGTTCTAAGCATTGAAGGCGCACAGGAGTTTTTCGGATATGTGGCTCAAGGCGATGTAGTGCTCGTAAAGGCATCGCGCTCAGAGGGTTTTGAAAAGCTTGCGCAGGCACTAGAACACTTTTGGAAAGAGATGAATGGGGTCAACGAATGAGACAGATTCTGATTGCGGCGGCAATCGCACTAGCTTTTTCACTCTTCGGCACGAAATCTCTTATTAAAATATTAGCCAGAAAAGGCTATGGGCAAATTATTCGCGATGATGGACCTAGTAGTCACCACACCAAGCGCGGTACACCAACCATGGGCGGCATTATCTTCATTCTTGCTGCGATTATTGGCTACACAGCTGCGCACATTATTACAGGTAATTTATTTACCGTTTCAGCAGTTTTAGTTATTGGATTAGTAGTGAGTTTAGGTGCAATAGGTTTCATCGATGATTGGTTAAAAGTTTCACGCCAAAACTCAAGGGGCTTAAAAGGTCGATACAAACTTATGGGTCAAGCAATCCTGGCCGGTATCTTTGGTTATCTTGGATTAAGATTTGCAGACAGTGATTCATTGACGCCTATTTCTCAGTATCTATCTGGTGTACGTGAAACCAGTATTTACTTAGGCTCATTCCTTGTCATTATCTGGATCATCATTATGGTTATGTCGGCAAGCAATGGAGTGAATTTAACTGATGGCCTAGATGGTTTAGCAACTGGTGCAACGATAATGACATTCCTATCCTTTGTACTCATTGGAGTCTGGGAGTTTGGACAAAGCTGTTCGATTAATGCAGCCGCTGGATGTTACTTAGTCCGTGACCCACTTGATCTTGCTGTGCTTGCCGCTGCATTTGCAGGAGGGTGTACGGGTTTTCTTTGGTGGAACACAGCCCCTGCCAAGATTATTATGGGGGATACAGGCTCGCTTGCGCTGGGCGCAGCAATTGCAGGCCTGGCTGCAACACTTCGCGTTGAACTTCTACTGATCCCATTAGGAGGCTTATTTGTCATCGTTACCATGTCGGTTGTGATACAAACTCTGTACTTTAAGATTAGCGGTGGAAAACGTGTATTTAGAATGGCGCCACTTCACCACCATTTTGAACTTAAGGGTTGGGCTGAAATCACTGTAGTCATACGTTTTTGGATTATTGCTGGCTTGAGTGTTGCTGGCGGGCTTGGACTTTTTTATGCTCAGTGGGTAGTTAAGTAAATTCAATGGACATATCTTTTGCTGGTCGCAATTATTTAATACTTGGGGCAGGGATAACGGGCAATTCAATTGGCAGAACCCTCGTGAAGTATGGGGCCTCAGTAAGTTTCCTTGATGAGAACTCAGAAGTGCAATCAGAGTTCCCGCTCCTAAAACCAGAGGATGTTGATATCAACAACTACGACACAGTTGTAGTCTCACCTGGTTGGAATCCAAAAAATGTAATCTTAGTTGCAGCCATTGAGGCTGGACTTAAAATTGAAAATGAGATTGATATTGCATGGGACATCTCGCGCCAGAAGTCACCCTTACAAAAATGGTTAGCTCTCACCGGAACAAATGGAAAAACTACGACCGTTGAAATGACAGCTGCAATTTTACAAAATGCTGGATTCAATGCTGTTGCATGTGGCAATGTTGGTGACACCGTCATCGATGCGGTTGATCGAGAAGAGCCCTTCGATTATTTAATTCTAGAATTATCATCTTTTCAATTGCATTGGCTCAAGAAAGCTGAATTTGTTAGCGCTGCGATATTAAATATTGCAGAAGACCATCTTGATTGGCATGGTAGTTTTGATAATTACTGTAAAGACAAGTTCTCAATTTTAGATCGGGCAGCTATTGGGGTCCTCAATGCGCAGGATCAAGAGATCTGTAAAAGAGCGCAGGCATGGCCGGGGCGCAAAGTTTTTTTCTCACTTCAAACTCCAACTGCTGGTGAACTTGGCGTTGTTGAAGATTTACTCGTGGATCGAGCCTTCGTGGTCGACTCAAGCGAGGCTGCAATGATTGCAGCCATCACAGATATCCAGCCAACTTTGCCTCACAGTATTTCAAATGCCTTAGCTGCAGCTGGGTTAGCCAGAAGCGTTGGAGTACCGCACCAGATGATTCAAAGTGCGCTTCGTAACTTCCGACCAGGACGCCACCGCATCGAGTTAATTCGGGAGGCCAACGGAGCGATGTGGATAGATGATTCCAAAGCGACAAACCCGCATGCCGCTTCTGCATCAATCAAGTCTCACCTGAGTGTCATTTGGATCGCTGGAGGCTTAGCCAAGGGTGCTGACATGTCTGATTTAATCAGAACGTGTGCCAAGCGCATTAAATTCGCGATTCTCATTGGTGCTGATCGAGATCTGATTGAGTCGGCTTTTCTGAAATTTTCTCCTCAAACACCGCGAGTGATGATTGACGCTGATGCTGATTACACAAGAGGGGGCCTATCTAATTCTTTGATGGAGAGGATAGTCACTACTGCTGCTTCGTATGTAGAAGCTGGAGATACCGTACTGATGGCCCCGGCATGTGCTTCGATGGATCAATTTGTGTCGTATGCCGATCGCGGCGATAGATTCGCAGAAGCTGTGAAGAAACTGGTGCATCATGAAGGCTGAGCAAAGGCAGAATGTTTTTAGCAAACCTATAAATCTCTATTACATGTTGATCTTTAGTTCACTTGGACTGAGTTTACTTGGCCTCATTATGGTTTTTTCAGCATCGTCTATTCACTCCCTCGACACAAAAGGCACGACGTATGCAATTGTGCTCAGACAGTTTATTTTTCTATCTATTTCGATACCGATGGCTTGGGTACTTTCTAGACTTTCATTGTCGCATTGGAAAGTAATTGCCCGTTTGGGAGTCATAGTCTCATTTGGGTTATTAGCCATTGTGCAAGTAATTGGTAAAAGTGTGAAGGGAAATAACAACTGGATCAGTGTGGGATTCGTCGATGTTCAGCCTAGCGAAATTGCTAAGTTCCTAATGATTCTCTGGGCCGGATATGTCTTGGCAAAACGAGAGCGGTCGGGGGAGATTGAAGGCAATGTCCTCAAGCTCATTGCACCCGCATTCTTAATCTGTATTTTACTGGTGATGGTTGGCAATGATTTAGGTACGGCTTCGGTCTTTGGTTTTGTACTGGCCGGACTGCTATGGGTTTCTGGGCTACGCATGAGTGTATTTAGTGCATTCATGGGGGTTGGTTTTGCCGGCATAGGAGCCTTAATAATCTCAGCACCGTATCGAATGGCTCGGTTTTCAGTCTTTTTGAATCCATTTGCAGATGATCAATACAAAAATATCGGTTGGCAGCCTGCACATAGCTTGCTTGGTTTAGCTAGCGGGGGTTTATTCGGTGTCGGGCTTGGCGCAAGTCGCCAAAAATGGGGAAACCTACCCGAAGCTCATACCGACTTTATTTTCTCGGTCATCGGTGAAGAGTTGGGATTATTCGGAACACTTTTAACGCTGGTATTCATCTCTGTTTTAATTTTTACAATTTTTAAGATTGCTTTGAGGGCTGCAGATCCCATGGTTCGTTATGTCTGCTCAGGAATAGGATGCTGGATTGCTATTCAATCCATTCTCAATATCGGCTCAGCAATAAGTATTCTTCCAGTTGTTGGAGTTACCCTGCCGCTAGTTTCATATGGTGGCTCTGCATTAGTT
This sequence comes from Streptomyces griseus, assembly GCA_945865365.1. GTDB lineage: Bacteria > Actinomycetota > Actinomycetes > Nanopelagicales > Nanopelagicaceae > Planktophila. The sequence goes on along the minus strand of CAMBDL010000007.1, from coordinate 9,971 downwards.
GCAACTTACATGGGAATCGCCTTTGTAATTGGTGCAGCCCGACGTGATCCAATAATCTATAAAGAGTTGAAAGAAAATGGTTTCACATGGCTACGATAGTTTTTGCAGGAGGTGGCACAGCAGGTCATATTGAACCAGCACTTGCCGTTGCGCGTGAATGGAATATCTCTCACCCAGACGATGAGATCCTATTTCTTGGCACAAAGAAAGGGCTTGAAAATACTCTAGTTCCAGCTAATGGATTTAGATTGCTTCTTATTCCTAAAGTTGCTATCTCAAGAAAGCCTTCAGTAACCTGGCTAAAAATCCCCTTTGACTTACTCAATTCAATCAGAGCGTCTTATGCAATTCTACAATCCGCTGATTTGTTGATCGGTTTTGGTGGATATGTAAGTGCACCTGCCTATCTGGCGGCACGATTGGCAAAGGTTCCAACCCTTGTTCATGAAGCTAATAGACAACCTGGATGGTCAAATAGGCTCGGTGCGCTCTTGACTCCGCATCTAGCGGTTGCACATCCAGTGCAGAGTCGTGAGTTCAGGGGGGCTCTGCTGACCGGTCTTCCCTTACGCGCAGATGTTGCACAAGCCTGTCGTGAATCTAGTGTCGACTGGATGGCTGCCAGAGTTCAAGCCAAGACTGCCTTGGGCTTTGATAAAAATACGCCGTTAATTTTTATCATGGGCGGATCTCAAGGTTCGGTCGCAATAAATGCAATCGTGGCGCAATCACTAGAAGGATTACATTTAAAAGATATTTCAATTTTGCATTCAGTGGGTCGACTTAACTCGTTGCCTCAGGCGCACCCTTGGTACAAGCCGGTGTCCTATGTCCAGGATATGGCCCTTGCCTACTTAGCTAGCGATCTTTTAATTGCACGCAGTGGAGCCGTAACGTGCAGTGAGTTTGCCGCTCTTGGGCGCTACGCTCTTTTCGTGCCTCTACCAGTTGGAAATGGCGAGCAGGCCCATAATGCGGGCGCATTAATTCACAGTGGTCGAGCAGAAGTTGTAGCCCAATCTGATTTCAATTCGCAGTATTTATTGTCGTCCATAGATAGTTTATTAAGTAAGTCGCGCGCTGCTTCTTCGGCTGGAGACACAAAAGACCTTAATGCAGCTCACAAAATCGTCGCCTTAGGTGAGTTTGCTTTAGGAGCATCATGAGTCGAATGCCTTTGAAATCTCTTACCGACAAGCAGATTCACTTTATTGGAATTGGTGGCGCTGGAATGAGCGGATTAGCGCGTATTGCGTTATCGCATTCAATCCGAGTGAGCGGTTCAGATGCCAAAGATTCATCAGTGGTCAAAGCTCTTCAAGCGTTGGGTGCAATAATTTCAACAAAGCATGCGAGTGAAAATCTAGAAGGTGCAGATTTAGTTGTCTATTCCACGGCGATTTCTGCCAACAATCCTGAATTGGTTTATGCGCGAGAACTGGGACTTCCCGTACTTACGCGAGCTGGCGCTTTAGCAATCTTGATGTCAGAATCTAAATCGATCGCAGTTGCAGGTACTCATGGAAAGACGACTACATCGTCCATGCTTGCTGTAGCACTTCAAGCATGTTCAGAGGATCCCTCATTTGCAATTGGGGGGACTATCACTGCATCAGGCTCTAATGCGCATCGCGGTACAGGAGATATATTTGTCGCAGAAGCCGATGAATCAGATGGTTCATTTGTCGAATACCATCCATTTGCGGCAATAGTTACAAATATTGAACATGACCATGTGGATTTCTTTGCTACTGCAGCTGATGTAGAGAATGCATTCAAAGATTTTGCTTCGACCATAAATCCTCAAGGATTTCTTACTTATTGTGCAGATGACCCAGGGGCATTCGCGCTAGCGGGGCACATGAGGAACCTAGCTCTCATCTCTTACGGAGTTGCAGAGAGTGCAGATTTAAGAGTTGATCACATCGAGTTAGGCGCGTCAGGCTCTCAAGCTAGGGCGGTGTGGCATGGCAAAGCCATTGGATTCATTGAGTTGATGGTTCCAGGTCATCACAACCTCCTTAATGCCGCAGCAGCCCTAGCCACTGGTATCGAATTAGGTTTTGCGCCGGCCGATCTCTTAACTGGACTAGCGACTTTTCGAGGAACTGGGCGACGTTTTGAATTAGTTGGCACTGTGCACGGAATTAGGGTTGTAGATGACTATGGCCATCACCCGACGGAGATTCAAGTAACTCTTGCAGCCGCACGGCGATTTGCCGGAGATGGTCGATTGTTGGTTATTTTCCAACCTCATAGATACTCACGTACGCAGGCATTTGCAGAGGGTTTCGCTAAAACTTTAGATGCTGCAGACCAAGTAATTGTTTTGGAGATTTATGCCGCAAGTGAGAAACCCATTCAAGGAGTGACATCACAGTTAATTACCGACGCCATGACTAAGGGTAGATATATTCCAAATTTCATCGAAGTAACTGATCAGATTATCAATTCTGCCCAACCGGGAGATGTCATCATCACACTTGGCGCAGGTGACGTGAGTTCTCTTGCTCCGATTATTATCGATGGCTTAAGTCGGCGCTTTGATTAAATGAAAAGACGTCGAATTTATCTTCCCCTTGCAGTGCTAATACTATCTGCTGCAGCTTACGCTTTGGGCTGGTCATCGCTATTTACTGTTAGTGTGATTGAAATCAAGGGGACTAACAATTATTTACCAATAGAAATTATTAAGGGAGAGAAATTAGCGCGAGTAGAGCCAAGAGTAGTCGCCACTAGGTATCAAAAATTCGATTGGGTAAAGAGTGTAAACGTTTCTCGAAATTGGATAAATGGCAAAGTGAGCATCACAATAACTGAACGCACACCTATAGCTATCTACAATAATCTTGCAATTGATGCACAAGGAAAGAGTTTCTTGCTACGCGATCAGAACGTAGCGAATCTGCCGAAAATCGCGGCCCCAACAGTAGATTCGGCAATAATCGCCGCCGCCTTTTTTAGAGAAATTCCAGTTGAGATTTCTTCACAAGTGACGCTGCTGAAGGTGCACAGTGGAGATACATTCATCATGGAGATCACATCAAAAAAAGCCTCCCTTGAACTTCGGTGGGGAAGAAATGAAGAAAATGCCCTTAAAGCCAAGGTTTATCAAGCTTTATTGCTCCAACCTGAAAATTCTCGTCTCAAGCGAGTCGATGTTTCTGCTCCACATGCACCAATTGTGAAATAGCAATTAATCAACGACACAGTAAATAGTTCGAGTCGGTATTTGATTAAGAAGGGCGGGCACTTTACGTTCGCCTTATCAATAAAGATTGAATTATAAGGCTCAAGTTGAGGTTTATAGTTCACAAGGAGGATAAACGTGGCTTCACCGCAGAATTATTTAGCAGTCATCAAAGTTGTTGGAATTGGTGGCGGTGGAGTAAATGCAATTAACCGCATGATTGATGTCGGACTTAAGGGCGTTGAGTTCATTGCAATTAATACAGATGCACAACATCTTTTAATGAGTGATGCCGATGTGAAATTAGATATCGGAAGAAGGACCACGCGCGGTCTTGGCGCTGGTATGGATCCAGAAAAAGGTCGCGAAGCTGCTCTTGATCACGCAGATGATATTGAAGAGATATTGCGCGGTGCAGATATGGTTTTTGTAACTGCCGGAGAAGGTGGCGGTACAGGAACAGGTGCAGCTCCAATTGTTGCAAAGATCGCACGGGATATTGGTGCTTTAACAATCGGTGTTGTTACGCGTCCATTTTCATTCGAGGCAAAACTTCGTTCAACGCAAGCCGATGTAGGTATCGAAGCACTGCGTGCTGAAGTTGATACTCTCATTGTAATTCCAAATGATCGACTTCTAGCAATCTCAGATCGAACCATTACGTTGGCAGATGCATTCAAGAGCGCCGATCAAGTTTTACTATCTGGTGTTCAAGGAATCACAGAGATCATTACTCAACCAGGTTTAATCAATCTAGATTTTGCCGACGTTAAGGCAGTGATGTCAGGTGCAGGTTCAGCGCTTATGGGTATCGGTTCAGCTCGTGGTGAGAATCGTGCACTTCGTGCGGCTGAGTTAGCAATCTCATCGCCGTTACTGGAGGCATCAATTGATGGCGCTATGGGTGTGCTTCTATCGGTCTCTGGCGGTTCAGACCTTGGACTCTTTGAAGTTAATGAGGCGTGCGAATTAGTGCAGTCGGCAGTTCATCCAAATGCCAAGTTTATATTTGGTACAACAATTGATGATGCATTGGGTGATGAAGTGAGAATTACAGTGGTAGCTGCTGGCTTTGAAGGTGGCGAACCAAAAAGAGTTTCAACACCAGTCATTGATGCCGCAGCCCTGAGTGGAGTGGCCGATCCCATCGCCAGCAATGATCCAATCTCAGTTGCCTTAGAGCTCAATGACAATCCAACCCCTAAGCGACGAGTCACTTTTGAAGAGCTTGTCGCCGAGGATGATAGTGATGATGTCGACGTCCCCGACTTTATGAAGTAAGGCTGTGCCGGCGCTCTTCACTGATCGGCGTCAGGGCGTCAGCCTGGCTCCATATGACTCGTTCAACTTAGCTCTTCACGTCGGTGATCATGAGGAATCCGTTCGTGCTAATCGTGCCGTACTCACTTCGCAAGTAGGCCCGATCCAATATATGAACCAAGTGCATGGTGATGCAGTCACAGTAGTTGAACATTTTAGCGATAGTGATCCAACATGCGATGCATTAATAACCACAACTCGGGGTATCGCCCTTGCTGTAATGGTGGCCGATTGCATTCCTTTGCTTTTAGCTTCTAAGAGCGTTGTTGCAGCAGTCCATGTAGGGCGCAAAGGTCTTCACAATGACATAACAACTAAAGTCGTTGCGCAGATGCAAGATTTAGGTGCAAAGGATATTCATGCAACATTAGGGGCATCGATATGTGGTCGATGCTATGAAGTTTCGCAGGCAATACAGGATGAAGTGTGTGCAACTCACCCGGATGCCTTCTCGCTGACACGTGAACTCACACCTGCCCTTGATCTGCCTAGAGCATTGGTGGCAGCTTTGGTAAGTATGGGAATTTCCTACGAGGCTTCATCTACATGCACGCTAGAGGATCCACTTTATTTTTCATATCGGCGACACAACATAACTGGAAGAAATGCTGGAGTCATCTGGTTATGACAAGATTTGATGAAATCTTTGCAAATTTAGCTGATGTTAAAGAGCGCATTGGAAAAAGTGCGGCACGTTCTGGCAGAGAATCTAAAGACATAACTCTAATAGTTGTGACAAAGACTTTTCCAATCAGCGACGTCGAAATTTTGAAGCAGCTGGGTGTGAATGATTTTGGTGAAAATAGAGATGCCGATGGAGCGTTCAAAGCCGCTTCTGTAGCCGCGCAATGGCATTTTCAAGGCCAGATTCAGAGCAACAAAATTAAGTCACTGTGTAGTTGGAGTCACGTTATTCACTCACTTGATGAGGCACGCCACTTCGAGATAATCGAGAAATCTGCACTGCATCCATTGCAGATATTCCTACAAGTTAGTTTAGATGGAGCAAAGAATCGCGGTGGTGCCGACATTGAAAAGCTCTATCATCTAGCTGCATTAGTCCAGGCTTCCCAGAAGCACCAGCTCAAAGGCCTTATGGCCGTTGCCCCCTTAGCCAGTAACACATCAGAGTCTTTTAGTCAGCTGGCGAAGATTCGCAGTAATTTCATCGCCGAATTTGCGGGTGCAACCTCGCTGTCTGCGGGCATGAGTGGGGATTATGAAGAGGCGATTATTCATGGAGCGACACATGTACGAATTGGCAGTTCAATCCTAGGTTCCAGGTAGCGGGGTAGGTATATTTTAACTATGACTAATGCCCTTAAGCGCGTCGCAAATTATTTAGGTTTGATGGATGATCCCGAGTTTGATACTCCGCTATCACCATCAGTTCCAGCGGTACAAAGTTCCAACGAAGTACGGATCAAGCCTAGAGCAGCTCGCTCGGTTTCATCTGTTCACACTTCTTCGGTTGACATTGTTCCTCAACTTGATCTTCCAGTTTTAGATCGTATTATTACTTTGCATCCACGTTTTTATAATGAGGCGCGAACAATTGGTGAGCATTTTCGTCAAGGAAATCCTGTAATAATCAATTTAACTGACATGGATGAGTCAGAGCACAAGCGCCTTGTAGATTTTGCCAGTGGCCTTGCATTTGGTCTCCATGGAACCATTGAGCGCGTTACTAAGAAAGTATTTCTAATCTCTCCAGCTAACCTACAAGTTAGTTCTGAAGATAAGTCAGCTGCTGCTCAAGCAAGTTTCTTCAATCAGAGCTGATTACTTCATGGCAATCGGTTCGCTACTAGCGGGCGTTCTTCAACTATTCTTATTTGCCCTCTTTGGACGCCTTATTCTTGATTACGTCCGAATGTTTGCACGAAATTGGCGACCAAGTGGAATCTCCTTATATGTAGTTGAAGCAATTTATGCAATTACAGATCAACCCATGCGCTTTGTTGGACGCTACATTCCACCACTTCGACTGGGTGCAGTAAGCCTAGATTTAAGTTTCATCGTGCTCTTCTTCGCCGTACAACTTCTTATGGGCCTTCTTAAAGGGATTTAACTAGCTGTACAGATAGTCCAAGTTCGCCTTGATCTAGCGTCAGCGATGTATCGCGAACCATGGAAAGTGCGAGTGTTTCATCTTGAATATGTGCACGATCGCCCTCAATAGCTTGGACTATCTCCTCACGTGCATTCCATGTGACATTAATGCGATCTGAGATGTCAAAACCATCACTCTTTCGACGCTCTTGAATGAAGCGAATTACCTCTCGCGCATTACCTGCCAGAATCAAAGCGGGCGATAGCGCAAGGTCTAAGGCAACGCTTTCCCCATCGTGGGAAGAGACCATCCAGCCGCTCTTTGGAACCTCAGTAACTACAACATCCTCCAGTGAGATTTCCCAGGCTCCTATAGTCGACGTGCCCTTAGCTCGTAACTCTTTAACAAGAACTGTTGCATCAGTTGACGCAATTGCTTTGGCTATCTCCTGAACAACGCCACCGAATTTCGCACCTAAACTTTTAAAGTTTGCCTTTACGGAAATATCCACCAAGTCACCATCGGCGCTAGCAATATCTTCGAGCTCTATCACATTGAGTTCGTCGGCAATTTGTTCGCGCATCGCTTCAGGCAATCCCGCCCAGCCCGTTGCTGCGATAAGAGCACGTTGAAGCGGCTGGCGAATTTTTATTCCGGACTCTGCACGAGATGCTCTTCCTAATTCAACAATGCGCCGAGTCAGGGCTACTTGTTGAGATAGCTCAAGATCAATAGCATCGGCATTTACTCTAGGGAAATCAGTCAAGTGAACCGATGCCTTAGATGTTGAATCTGTCGGTCTAACAAGCTCTTGCCAGACTTGCTCGGTAATGAAGGGAACCATCGGGGCAAGAAGTTTTGTAAGTGTCACAAGACATTCATGCAAAGTTGCCATCGCGGCTAGATCGCCATCCCAAAAACGTCGGCGTGATCGACGTACATACCAATTAGATAAATCATCAATAAAGCCCGCCAATGCTTTTCCTGCAATTTGAGAATCAAAACCTTCGAATGCGCTGTCTACAGTCTCGATCAATACGTTTAGTTCAGAGATAATCCATCGATCCATGAGTGCTCGATCTTTTAGTTCTGGAGACTGCGCGAGATCAAAGTTTGATGCATTGGCATAAAGAGCGTGGAATGAAACGGTATTCCAATAAGTCAATAAGGTTTTTCTAATCACTTCATTAATTACCTCATGGCCAACTCGTCTAGCTGCCCATGGAGAACCGGCAGCCAACATGTACCATCGCACGGCATCTGCACCATGTTGATCCATGAGTTCCATTGGTTCTAAAACATTTCCAACGTGCTTGCTCATTTTGCGACCATCTTTATCGAGAATATGTCCGAGGCATAAAACTGTCTTGTATGAGGATTTATCAAAGACTAAAGTTCCAATAGTCATTAATGTATAGAACCATCCACGGGTTTGGTCGATTGCCTCGCAGATGAAATCTGCAGGGTAGGACTCTTTAAATTTATCAACTGAACCTTCTTTGTGTGGATATCCCCATTGAGCAAAAGGCATTGCGCCGGAGTCATACCAACAATCGATAACTTCCGGAACTCGTGTCATCACGAGGGAGCACTCTGCGCAGGCGAATGTAATGTCATCTACAAATGGACGATGTGGATCTAATGTGGAAAGTTCTTTCCCAGCCAGTGCCCCAAGCTCCTTCAAAGAATCAACACAGATTTCATGCTTATTTTCACAGCGCCAGATTGGTAACGGGGTACCCCAATATCGATTTCTTGATAGCGCCCAGTCAATGTTGTTATTGAGCCAATCGCCGTAGCGACCTTCCTTGATCGTTTGTGGATGCCAATCTGTCGCAGCATTCTCACGAAGTAATGCATCTTTGATAGATGTAGTGCGGATATACCACGACGGCTGTGCGTAATACATAAGCGCGGTATGACAGCGCCAGCAATGCGGATAGGAGTGTTCGTATGGCTGATGTTTATAGAGCGCGCCACTTGCTTTGAGCTCTTTCACAAGAGTTTTATCGGCATCTTTAAAGAACATGCCACCAACAACAGGGGTTGCACTGAGAAATTTTCCATCAGGTGCAATTGGATTAACAACGGGCAAGCCATATCCACGGCAGACAGCAAGGTCATCGGCACCAAAAGCGGGGGACTGGTGAACTAACCCAGTTCCATCTTCAGTTGTTACATATGTCGCAAGCACGACGTAATGTGCGTCAGGGATTTCAACGTAATCAAATGGTCGTTTATAAGTAACACGTTCCAATTCTTTACCAAGCACAGTTTTAAGAATTACTTTTTCGCCCTTAATACTTTCAATCAAAGCTTTAGCAACAATCAGAACTTCGCTCTTCTCTTCAGCGCTTACCTGCACAACCACATATTCAACTTCCGGATGCACCGCGATTGCAGTATTTGATACAAGCGTCCAAGGCGTAGTAGTCCAGACAAGTAGTGATGCCTGTAATTGCGCCAGCTCTCCAGATGTCACTGGAAAGCGGACGTAGACTGATGGATCAACAACGGTTTCATAGCCTTGTGCTAATTCGTGATCTGATAAACCTGTTCCACACCGTGGACAATAGGGAGCTACGCGGTGATCTTGAACGAGAAGACCTTTCTTCCAAATTTCTTTAAGTGACCACCACACACTTTCTACATATTCAGGAGACATCGTCCAATACGCCTCATCGAAATCCACCCAGAAACCCATTCGATCAGTCATGTCAGTAAAGGCACTCACATGTCGTTGAACTGATTCACGACACTTATCGTTAAAGGCGGCCACTCCAAATTTTTCGATGTCTCCTTTTCCAGCAAATCCCAACTCTTTCTCAACGGCGATTTCAACTGGAAGGCCATGACAATCCCATCCAGCTTTTCGCGTTACATGTAAACCCTTCATCGTTTGAAAGCGCGGAAAAACATCCTTAAAAACTCGTGCCTCAATATGGTGTGTTCCTGGCATTCCATTTGCGGTGGGCGGACCCTCATAAAATGTCCACGCAGTAGCGCCAGCGCGGGCATTAACACTTGCGTGAAAGATTTGATTGTCGCGCCAAAACTCTAAGATCGAATGCTCCAGAGCAGGCAGATTCACTGCGGGGGAGATGGCTTTAAACGACATGAAAAAACCTCCAGGTTAATAAAACTCTGGAGGGACGAGCTCTGCTGTTGGGCAAATCTCGCGGTACCACCCGCCTTGCGCACGATGTACGCCACTTAAAGTACTAACTGTTGGTTCTAGATGAGCTCATCGCTCAGTTCTTCCAACGAACTCGTGAGGTGATGGCCCCGTCATTGCTCTGTTTATGTCAGTAACTAGAGTCTAGGCCATAACGAGATAAAGAATGGCCGTGGCGCAGGTGGTAACTATTGCCCAATCGGATTAAGGTTCGCGTCATGCCCAAGAAGCCA